>NZ_PDZG01000035.1 GCF_002735645.1 Iodobacter sp. BJB302 | reverse complement strand
TTACATCCATTACTATAACCACGACCGAATCAAACTGAAGTTAAAAGGGCTGAGTCCTGTGCAATACAGAACCCAGCCCTTGAGCGCCTAGCTTTTATACTGTCCAACTAATTGGGGTCAGTTCATTTTACGGGGGCTTTTTTATTGAAGAGGGGCAAGATGACCGTATTTTTACCAAGACATTGAGGAAGGCTTTCATTAGATTCATAGATTGTCTTTCTGCAGACTGATTCTGGAAGCATGTGACTTCGTTCTTATCGTATAAAAAAATAATTCTCCTTAATTTTCTAAGCTGTACGGCTTTGCACGCCGCAAATTTGCCTGATTTACCCGACGCTCAGGATAGTGGCTTGGGCAAAATTAATTGGGGAACGGATGGGGCAAGCCTGGGATTTAAGACGGCAACTGAGCGTCTTACTGCAAGCATTGCTTATTCGGAATCGAATCAAACGGCTTTGAATCTGGATGCGGGATTTGCGCTGAGCGATTATTTTGCTTTGGGCGCTAATCTGGCGGTGAGTGAGGGCTTTCAGGAGGCACTGCTCACCGGTGTTTTCAGCACGCCGGATCATTTGCGTTTAAGGCTTTCTGCAGGGCAGCAGCAGGCACAGAAGCAATTTCAGTTTACATATGGCAGTGATGAGCTGGAGATGCGGCAGAATAATTATCTGTTAAATCTAAAAAAGAGCTGGGACAGGGGCCGTGTTTTATCGGAGCTGGGGGTCACGGTTTATGCCGCCGACCCAAGCCTGAAAAACAAAGGCCTTGCACAGGAGAGCAGCAGCGAGCTGTATTTTGATCCGCGTATGTCCAGCACCCGGCGTCAGGGTGCTGTTTACAATATCAGCCTTGCACCCAGTTATTTTTCCAAGCTTGATTTTGGCCTGGGCTATCAGCGTGCTCAGGATGTAGCAGGGGCGCAGTGGGGGGAAAAAGAGCGGCAATCATTAGTGCAATACAGCCAGTATTTTGCCAACTGCATGCGCCTCAGCGGGGGCTATAACGGCAGCGAATCCAGCCGTCTGTATAACTTGGGGATTGCCAAGGATGAATGGAGCCTGACGGCTACCCGTACTCTGGAGCAGGATTACGCCCAGGGCAATGTTGTGCTGCGCTACGCGATTCCCCTGTATGGGGGCGGTATGAAAAGCCGGAGTTGCGCGCAGTATCTGCTTGCTTCCAAATCCTATACTCCTGTTTTAAGCGAGGCCATTCAGCGGCCATCCCCCAAATCGGCACTGGTTTACAGTGGCCTGAGCGGCGTTGTGCCTGAGAAAAACGCGGATAACGGTGGGGTGAGCATTGATATCAGCAACCGCCAGACTATTTTGCTGCTGCAGCCCGTAAAGGCGATTATTGCACTGCAAAGCGCAGACAAAGCCGTGATTCGCGAGCGTGGCGCGGAGTTATTTGTGCTCGAGGCAGGCACAATCAGGGCGATGCTGACACGCTTTCAGCAAGCAGGCAGCTATATTCTGGATGTGCAGCAAAGTGATGGCGCGATACTGCAAATTGAGGTGGAAATAAGCAAAGCCGCCGCCGAGCTGGGAGGGGATGCTAAGCTGGTTTCGGTGAAACGTTTAAATTTCCCTACGCTTTTAGGCCTGCAGAATGTATCGCCAGCACAGTTTGCCCGTATGCCCGTGGCCGAGCTGGCGCTGTTTAATGCGGAGCAACTGCTCTCTTTACCCCCTGCAGTGATTGCGGCAATGACAGAAGCCCAGCTGGCGGCATTAAAATTACTGCCGGTATTGAGCCCGCCACAACTGGCCGCTCTGCCACCCCAGCGCCTGATCGCCATGAGCCCTGAGCAGCTGGGCTCGCTGTCACGGCCCCAGCTTGATGCTTTAAATGCAGATGATGTTGTGTTCAGCCCTCAGCAACAGGCCGTTTTGCCTATGCCAGATCTGGCTGCGCTGACGATGACAAACAAAACCCTGGATGACGAGCCGTTTTATATCCCAGCGCCTGCCAGCAATAGCAAAGGGGTGATTAGCTATTACAGCAGCACGCCAGATGTTGCCTCTGTGGATGAAAAAACCGGCTGGGTTACGATGCTAAAAGCAGGTGAAACGGTGATTGAAGCCAGACAAGCCGCCAAAGGAATCTATACGGCAGTCAGTGTAAAAGCACCGCTGATTGTTCAGGCCGGGCAGGAAATTGGCCCGCTTGAATGCAGAAGGGTAAGTGATGAATTATTTCAAACATCCCGCCCTGACTGGCGGGAGAAACCCTCCAGCAATATTCAATAAATACGCGGGTTTCACCCGTACTGCATGAAGTGCGGGGCTGCATTATTTTCAACAGACCCAAAGGACAAACATGAAATTACTCTGTATCACCGGCGGATCTGCTGGCTTGGGCGCTGCGCTGGTCCGCTTGTATCAGGCTAAGGGCTGGCAGGTGTGTGAGTTTTCGCGCAGTGGCCAGCTGGCAGGGCATATCAGTGTTGATCTGGCGGCAGGCAATGCGGCCAGTCTGGTTGACGGGCATTTTGCTCAGCTGGCCAGCCAGGATTGGGAAGAAGTGCTGCTGATCAATAATGCCGGCATGCTCAGCCCGTTGGCCCCGGTTGCCACGCTCAGTGATGAGGCGATTGCCACTAATCTGAGTGTGAATTTCAATGCAGCGATCCGCATTATTGCTGCGTTTATCCGCCATTTTGGCGATCTGCCTGCACGTAAAACCGTGCTGCAGGTTTCATCTGGTGCAGCGATTCGTGGCTATGGCAGCTGGTCTTTATATTGCGCCAGCAAAGCAGGGCTAGAGCACTTTATCCGTGCGCTGGCGGCAGAGCAGAGCACGGCGGCGCACCCGGTGCTCTGTATTAATTTTGACCCCGGCGTGATGGATACCGCCATGCAAGCCGAAATACGCTCGCGCACCACAGAGGAATTTCCCGATGTAGACCGCTTTATTGCCCGCAAAGAGCAGGGCTTATTACGCCAGCCAGAAGATGTGGCCGCGGCTGTTGCAAGGCTGGTGGCTTCTGAGATTCAGGGCGGCGAGCGATATAGTGTGGAAGAGGTGTGAATGGGAACGGAAACCCAAATCTTGGACCACGGAGGACGCAGAGAACACGGAGTTTCACGGAGAAAAACAAGGTTTGTATTTAGTTGTTTTGTAGGTTTTTAGTATTTCAAAACCCAACAATCAGAGTTCGTATCGCAGCTGGTAGCACGGGGCTTAAATCTCCCCTTGAAACACGCCGGAGTGAGGAACAAGCGGGGCGGGGGATCGCTTGGGAGCGAGGCAGCGAGGCAGCGAGCCAATCCCGCCCGCCGCCGACTCGATTGGACCGCAGCAGGGGCCTTCGTGCTTTTGGGGTTGTGGCTTCGCTTCCTTTCTTGGCCACACAAGAAAGGAAGGTCCAGCGGGACGCCCGCACCTAAATCAACGTGCCGAAGGCACTAAAAAGATCTTTTTGTATTTTAGTTAGCGAACATGGGGTGAACCACGCCAGATTGATGCCTCAAAAACTAATAAAGACCATACTTCACCCGCCATACGCAATTGGTGGTGTGGGCACAGCGGTGTGCCCACCCTACAACTTTTGTCAGTTATTCACCGAATAAACCTGCCCGGTCTGTGCGCCTTCTACGCTTTTGCTGTAGGCCAGCGCTACTTTTGCGGCGGGTACGGCGTCAAAGCCGCGGAAGTAGGGCCCGTAGCTTTCAAGGGCTTCTTGTAATACTGTTGGGCTGATGCTGTTGATGCGCAGGCCGCGTGGTAATTCGATGGCGGCGGCGCGGACAAAGCCGTCGATGGCGGCGTTGACCATGCTGGCGCTGCTGCCAAAGCGAATCGGATCGCTGCTTAAAATACCGCTGGTTAAGGTGATCGAGCCACCGTCATTTAATGCGCTTTGCGCGGCCAGCGCCAAGTTCACTTGCCCCATCAGTTTATCGTTGATGCCGATTGCGTAATGGTCGGCGCTAAATTCGGCCAGCGGGGCAAAATGTACATTCCCTGCTGCGGAGATCACCGCATCTACCTTACCAACTTCTTTAAACAGAGCCGTAATGCTGGCTGCGTCTTTCAGATCAACTCTGTATTCGCCGCTGCTTCTGCCGGCGGTGATGATTTCATGGCGTGCTGCCAGTTCTGCAACAACAGCTTTGCCGATTGTGCCATTGGCACCGATAACGAGGATTTTCATAGTTTTCTCTCTCTGAAGTTGGGTTTGCTAAACAGGCCCTGTGCCTTTGATTAGCGTTGATTGTGTACAACGACTAGCATAAACAATCTTTTTTCGATGATAATTAGCCCAATAATCAAACGAGTGTTGCCATGATGGAAACAATCAGTCAGCAAGTCATTTGGGCCAATACCTTTGCCTGTGTGGCAGAGCAAGGCAGCTTTACGCTGGCGGCAGAAATTTTGGGCTGTTCTAAATCCTATGCCAGCAAGCAGGTATCGCAACTGGAAAATCTGCTGAAAGTAGCGCTATTCTTTCGCACTACCCGCAAACTCAATCTCACCGAGGCGGGCAAGGTTTATCTGGCACATTGCCAATCGTGGCAAGCGCAGGTTTCGGCCGCTCAGCAGGCCGTGCAGGTTTTACGTGAAGAGGTGGCAGGCTTATTGCGTATCACCGTGCCAACCAGTTTTGGCGGGGTGTTTATGTCGCAGATTTTAATGGCGCTGCGCGAGCAATATCCGATGCTGGAAGTCGAGCTGGATGTCAGCCGCGAGCCGCGGGATTTAGAGGCCGATGGCTATGATCTGGCGGTGCGATCCGGCTATTTGGGCCATGAGCGGCTGGTGTCTAAGCCCCTGGTATCGGCGCAGCTTTGCCTTGTTGCCTCCCCGGCTTGTATTGCCCGCTCGCCAGCGCTGGCGTCACCGGCTGATTTGCTGGCCTGGCCCTGCCTTGCTAACTGCCATTTTCGCGATCCTTGCCACTGGGTATTTAACCGGGGCAAGGAATTACACGCGGTGGATATCAGGGCGGAGTTAAGAATCAGCGATTATGGCTTGCTCAGAAATCTGGCTTTAGATGGCGCGGGGGCAGTGTGCTTGCCTTATTACTTAATCGCCGGTGATTTAGCCAGCGGGCAGTTGCAGCAGTTGCTGCCCGAATTTAGCCTGCCCACCCAATCACTGTATCTGGTTTACCCACAACGCCTGCCCCAGCCCGCCAAGCTGCGGGTGCTGATCGATTTTCTCACTGATTGGTTTGCAAACAATAAGCAGGCAACGCATTGAGCGGCAAAGCGCAAGGTCTGTTGTTTTGCTCTGTGTTCAGATTTGGCTTTAGAGGCTGCTGCTTAAAACAGCACCTCATCCAGCCGCTGGCTGAAGTCTTTGGGCTGGATTACATCGCTGCGTAAGATTTTAACCGGCAGGATGCAGCGGTCCAGCCACTGGCCGCGCTCTGCCAATACATGGCAGAGTGTGATTTCTGCGGCATCTTCTGCCTGGCTTTGTACGCCCATTTTATCGAGCTTTAAGGACTGGATTTCCAGCTTAAGATGGCTGCTGGCATCGGTCAGCGAAGTTTCCAGCAGGGCGAGCAGGGCATCTGGCTCCAGTGCGCTGCGGCAGGCGTTAAATTCTGCAGATAGTTTTTCTACTTCTTGTGTGAGTGCGGCATAGCGCGGCTCGGTGGGTTTGCAATAACGCCAGCTCATGCGTACTTCATTCAGCTCGGTTTCCAGCTGGCGTTTAAATTGCTCTCTGGCTTCGATATGCCATGCTGCGTGGCTGGCCAGCAGCCTGAGCAGGCGGCTGATGAGTTTTTCTTGTAAATCCGTCATGCTGCCCGCTACCTGGCTGATTTGCTGGCCACGGCAAACAAGTACTTGCTGGGCCACATCCTGCCTGATGTTGTCGCCGCAGACTTCCATGCCATAGCGTTGCTGTAACTGGCTTTGCATAATCAGAACAGCGTAAGCGTGATCGGCCAGCGGGTTTTGCGCAAACCAGTTTCTGACTTCTTCGGAATGGCTGATGGTTTCCTGCACGCTTTCTGCTGTACCAAAAGCCGCATGGGTATGCGCTTCCTGGTTCCAGCTGTGGCTGGACAGCTCTACCGGCGCGGGCAATTGCATCACGATGCGCCCGCTCCATGAGTGGGCAATTGCATAGGCATTTTGCAGGCGTGCCAGATAACGGCTGGCGAGTTTAATGCGCGGATTGGCGCTGTCTGCTAATGCCGTCAGCAGGGCCGGATCACAGGCAGGCGCAGCGGGTTCACGGGTAAAAACAGCGCGGAGCGCATTCCAGAGTTTCATGGGCTATCCAAATAAAGTGTACTGAGGTCGGGCTCTTCCAGCTTGCGGATTTCACGGGCAGGGTTCCCGGCTACAAAAGTGCAGCGTGGCACATCACGAGTTACTACGGCTCCTGCCCCCACCACGCTGTGATCACCAATGCTGACACCGGGGCAAATAATAGCCCCTGCGCCTATCCAGACATTAGCGCCAATGCTGACGGGCTTTGCTGTAAAGGCATATCTTTGGCGTTCGGTGGGATCGACTGGGTGGTTAACGCTGATAATCTGAACATGAGGGCCGATTAAGCTGTGCTCCCCTATCGTAATGGGGGCGCCACCTAAAATACTGACCCCCAGATTGATCATTACTTTGCGGCCTAGTTCAACTTCCCAGCCGCGTGATAAATACAGCGGCGGATATATATTCACATCTTTTGCTTTTGCAAAAAGCGCCGGGATCAGCTCACGGCGCTCATCAGGCGTGCTGTTGTTAAATTGCTTAAGATGTATTTGTTCAGCAATAAATGGGGCCGGGTCGGTGTTTTCTAAGTCGCTAAAATGATAGTAAATCGTTTCAGGCATAGCAGGCTTCCCCTCGCTTGTTTGTGTTTAAGACTTTTTGCTTACAACCCACACCCCCAGCATGACAAGGGCTGCACCCAGCCATTGAATGGCCGTGAGGCGCTCATCCAGAATACCAATACTCATTAAAATAGACAGCATGGGGCCAAGGCTGCCGATGATGGCGGTGCGGCTGGCCCCGATGCGGCTCATGGCAGCGGCTGTGGCATAAATCGGCAGTACGGTTGCAAAAACGGCCATTGCGGCAGCAAGGCCATAAACCGGCAGGGGCTGAATAAGCGCATTAAGCGGATGAGTGATTAAAAAATGGCAGAGCACGGCAATGCTTGAAACGGTAAGCCCCAGCTCGGTAAAACGCATTGCGCCTATCCGGGAAATCATCGCCGGGCTCAGGCTCATATATAAGGCATAGCAGGTGGTGCTGGCCATAATAAAACCGATGCCCACCCAGTCTGCATTGGCCTGAGCTAAGCCAGGCGCAATCACAAGCGCGATGCCTAGGTAGGTGAGTGGCAATGCTTGCTTCATCCGCCGGGTCATCACCGTGCCGGTGAGTACAACCGAAAACAATACGGTGAGTGTGGGATAAAGGCCGAGAATCAGCCGCTCTAAGCTGGCACTGACTGTCATTAAGCCAATAAAATCGAGCACGCTGGAGAGGTAATAGCCTAAAAGCCCTAAACCAATCAGCGCCAGATAATCGCGCCCGGCGAGGCGTGCTTTGCTGCGCCACAGGCTGTAGCTGGCCAAAATCAGCAGCACAAACAACATACGTAAGCAGACAAGCGTAATGGCGTCTGTGCCGTGGCGGTAAGCCAGCTTGGCAAAAATGGCTTTGCACGAAAAGCCAGTCGCGGCAAAAATGGCCAGAATAACGCCAAGGCGAAATGAGGAGCTGCTTGCGCTACTATGCATTCTGAGATTGCCTTCTGCCTGTTTGTGCTTATGAAAACAGCTTTCTGCCTTGAAACACTTTATCCTGTGCTGTGGTTTAAGATTTGAATCTGCCTGAGCCTGGCTTGTTATTCATGGGCTATTTTTGCTAAACCCGCCTGGATCAGGTGATAAGCAATACTGGATTTTCCAGGCAGCTCGGGCAGGTTTTCTAGGCCAAACCACTGCGCATCTTCGATCTCTCCTTCCTGCGGTGTGATCTCCCCCGAAACGTAATCTGCGATAAAAGCCAGCATTAAAGAGTGCGGAAAAGGATGACTTTGGCTGCCAAACCAGCTCAGGTTGGAGACTTTTACCCCTACCTCTTCATAAATTTCGCGAAAAACAGCCTCTTCGCAGCTTTCACCGGCCTCTACAAAGCCGGCCAGCGCGCTGTAAACGCCTGGGCGAAAATGGGGAGAGCGGGCCAGCAGCAGCTGCCGGTCTTTCTTAATCAGTACCATAATTGCAGGTGAGACTCTGGGATAAGCACGGTGCAGGCAGGCCGGACACTCTCTGGCGGTTTCTTTATTCATCCTGGTGGTTGCTGTGCCGCAGCAGCCACAAAAGCGATGCTGCCTGTCGAAGGTTAGCAATTGCTGTGCCCTTGCCGCAATCCAATAATGGCTGTCTTCAATTAAGCCCCAAGCCGCTCGCAGGCCAATGGCTTGCAGATCTGTTGCATAGGGTGTGTCTTTATGCCAGGCCATCAGCACACATGACTGGCCCGCCACACTGCCAATTTGTACTGAAATTTCAGCGCCATCGTGGGCAGGCAAATTGTGGTGCTCTGGCAGGCGGCCGTCGGGAAACACCAGAAGCTGATCGCCGATAAAAGCCAGGCAAAGACTGTTTGCGCTGGCTGGCAGATGTTTGTATTCAGGAATAAACGCGGTGGGAAGCATGGCCAATTCTTTAAAGTGAGTCAGGCGGTTGTGCAATGCCAGTATCTTAATGCAGAGCTTTAATCAGTAGTGATATTCCTGTCAGAATAGTGACACTTTCAAAGCAGCGTTTAATCATCTGATTACCCTGCTTTAATCCCCAGTGTGCGCCCAGATAGCCGCCCATGGCAGAGGCCAGCAGCAAGACGGGAATCCACGGCCAGTAAACGCCAGCTTGCAGTGCCAGCGAAATAGCTCCGGCGCTGTTCCAGAACAGCCCTACCAAAACCATGGTGTAAGCCACTGCCTGTTTGTAATCCATACCAAACCAGTGCACCAACCACAGCGTGACAAACAGGCCGGTGCCTGAGGTAAAAGAGCCATTCAGTACGCCAATAAAAAATAAACCTGCCACACCCAGCCAGAGCTTTGAGCCGCTGCGATGGCGGCTTTGCTGCTGCTGGCCAAGAGCCGGAGAAAACAGTGAATACAGGCCTAAGCCACTGGTCAGAATAGCCAGGATAAATAGCGTTAATTGTTCGGGAATATGCAAGACCAGCAGGGTGCCAACAAGCACGCCAGGTAAGCCACTGGCTAGCACTAAGGAAGAAAAACGCCAGTTTAGTGTGCCTGCTTTTAAATGTTTGAAAGTGGCCCCCAGCCCCAGCGCCACACTAGCTACTTTATGCGTTGCCAGTGCCACAGGAAACGCCAGGCCTAAGAACAACAGAATAGGCAGTTGCAGCAGCCCCGCGCCACCACCTGCCAGCGCAGAAAGCGTATTGGCGATTAAAGAAACAATAAATAAGGCGAGCAATTCAATCATTGGCGTTTACTTAGGCTGGTGGGCGTATATCGATTTATATCAGCATAAAAATTGTATTTATTTAATCTGCGGCTACTTTGAGTAGACGAGTTTTGCTTGTTTGTCGTTTAAAAACATCAATACCGCCAGGCAGGGACAGAGGAGAGCTGAATCTTTTTGTAGATTTTTGTCAGGATACGCAAGTTTTTAAGCCGGGTCAGTAAATAATCAAGGAGAAGAATAAGTCTTTTTATTCAGCATAAAGTGGCTGCCGGAGCCCATTCTGTGAATATTGTGCTGATGCACAATGATATTGCTATTTTCTTACAATTGCCCCTGGTTATGCAGTAATTTGAACAGGCTTGGTCTGACTTAGGGATAGTCCTAGGCTAGTTTGGCTTGTCAAACACATGTTTGATTCGTAGCATCAAGTGGGTTTACTACAAAAAGCATCGGGCTTTGGCTTGTGCTAATCAAAACAAGACGGGAGATTTACATGAATTCTTCACTGCCACGGGCAAGCCGCCCCTTTGCTGTTCTGCTACTGACCTCCTTGCTCGCCGCGTGCGGCGGTGGCGGAGATGCAAGCACCCCGGCGGATACCCGCAATATCAAAGAAGTTGTTTCTTTTGGTGATAGCCTGAGCGATGTGGGCACGTATAACCCGACCACGGCGGATGCTGATTTAACGAATGATATTCCGGTTGGTTTACGTTTTACTACCAAGCCTGCTACAGCCCCAACTGGTGCGGTGTGGACAGAAATTCTTGCTGCCGAATATGGCTTAAATATCACTCCAAATCGTTTGGTAAATTTTAGTGGTCTTAATCCTGCCACCGGTGCTCCTGTTGGCACACCTGCCACGATGGGCAAAATTTATAATCTTGGTGGAGGTTCTTACGCAGAAGGTGGCGCAAGAATTGCGACAGAACTAACTATAAATGACAAGGGTTTGCCAGTTAAAGATGGCTTGGTCACTCTGCCGAATGGGGCAAGTTATCAGTATTTAACCTCACTTTCAGTGAAAGGGCAGATTGCTAAGTATCAAGCGGCACGTACAAGTTTTAATGCCGATCAATTGGTCTTGATTGAAGGTGGCGGCAATGACTTCCTTGCTTTCTTAACAGGGGTAGGGGAAAAAATAATTGATCCGGCTACAGCGCCTAATGAAATTGGCAAAAATGCAACTGCGATGGTTACTCAAGTAAAAACACTGATTGCAATGGGGGCTACTAAGGTGGTGTACGCCAATCTACCTGATTTGGGTAAGACTCCTTTATTTGCTGCCGCCCCAGACTCATTTAAAGGTTTGGCTACAACGCTTTCTACTGAATACAACAAGGCGGTTGCGGCGGGTTTGGCTGGTGAAATAGCGGCCAAGAAAGTAGTTCTTTTTGACTTGGCGGGTCTGTTTACTAAAGTGACCACAAGTCCTGTAAGTTATGGCTTGGTTAATGTAAATAATATGGCGTGCACTAACGATACCACCCCTTCTGCCACACCTTTGCCGCCTACTACAGATCCTAAAAAAGTCTCGGCACTAATATGTACCGGTAAAACGCTAGCTGCAGTGGGGGCCGATGGTAATTACCTGTTTGCAGATGGAATTCATCCAACAATTACAGTTCATGGGATTTGGGGTAAGACTGCAGCGGCTACGGCGATGGCGTCTGGCTTCGTTAAGTAATCGTCTTTGATTTAAAAGCCGCGTTCAGCCTCGAGCTTAACGCGGTTTTTTTATTGGTCCTCGCCGAGGTATCCGGTAAAATTCGCCCATGAGCAAATTAACATTAGATCGCATCCTGCAATCGCAGGGTTTTGGTACGCGCAAGGGTTGTCGCGAGATGATTACCGACGGTGAAGTAGCCGTAAACGGTGAAATCGTTAGCAACTTTAAGCTCGCTTTTGAAACTACAGGGCTAGAGCTCGCCATCTTTGGTGAAAGCTGGCCCTATCGTGAGCATGTGTATATTGCGCTGAATAAACCGGCCAATTTTGAATGCTCACGTAAACCTAGCCACCACCCCGGTGTGCTGACGCTTCTGCCAGAGCAATTTAATTGGCGTGAAGTGCAGCCCGTTGGGCGTTTAGATCACGATACCACTGGCCTATTGCTGATGTCGGACGATGGCTCGTTTATCCATGCGCAATCATCCCCTAAGCGCCATGTACCTAAGGTTTATGTCGCCATTACCGCCGAGCCGGTGAGCGATGAATTGGTCGCGCTGTTAATCGCCGGTGTGCAGCTTAACGATGAGCCAGCGCCTTTGGCTGCCGTGCATTGCAAAAAGCTAGGTGAGAATGAGCTAGAAATCGTGCTGGAGCAGGGCAAATATCACCAAGTAAAACGCATGCTGGCCGCAGCAGGCAATCATTGCGCGGGACTAAGACGCTCTGAGATTGGCGGCTTAAAACTGGCTGAAATGGATTTGCCAGAAGGCGAGTGGTGTTATCTAACTGAGGCGCAAATGGCGCTGTTGGTGCCTGCGCAGTAAAACCCTTGGAGAAAGAGTATAGTAAGGCTGCTTGTGTCATGGCTTAGTCATATATCTGTTATGGCTTTGTCACTAAACATCTTTAGCCTTGCTGACTTTTTGCTTCCTGCCTAAGGGTATTCCCATGAATTTACGTAATGGCCTGCTTGTGGCCAGCATTGCGCTGGCGCTTACTGCATGTAATGACTCTGATGTGGCGGCTCCTGAAGCCGTAGCTGCTCCGGTTGACGTTAAGCTGATTGCGATTAACGATTTTCACGGCAATATCGAAGCAGGAGCGATCACCCTGACAGTTCCCGATGCCACCGACCCAAGCAAAACCACTAAGGTGCCGGTGGGGGGGGCTGAATATCTGGCAACCTGGGTTAAAAACCTTAAGGCTAAAAATCCAAATAATGTGGTGGTTTCTGCCGGTGATTTGATCGGTGCCAGCCCGATGATTTCTGCTCTCTACCACGACGAGCCAACCATTGAATCGATGAATGCGCTGGGTCTGGAATTCAATGCGGTAGGAAATCACGAATTTGACGATGGCAGCGCAGAATTACTGCGCATGCAAAATGGTGGCTGCCATGCAGATGCAAGCACCAGCTGTGCTGGTGGTAAGTTTGAAGGTGCTAAATTTAAGTTTCTGGCCGCCAATGTGCAAGACAGTAAAACAGGTAAAACACTCTTCCCCGCTTACCAAATCAAAGAATTTAATGGCGTAAAAGTTGGTTTTATCGGCATGACTTTAAAAGGCACGCCAGGCATTGTTACGCCGTCTGGCATTGCGGGTTTAGATTTTAAAGACGAAGTAGAAACCGCCAATAAGCTGGTGCCTGAGCTGCAAAAACAGGGCGTTGAAACCATCGTGGTCTTGCTGCACGAAGGTGGTATTACCACTGATAAAAAATACAATGAATGTAATGGCATTTCCGGCCCGATTGTCGATATCGTGAACAAGCTGGATAAAGCCATCGATGTGGTGATTTCTGGCCACACCCATCAGCCCTACAATTGCAAAATCAACGATAAGCTGGTGACCAGCGCCTACCAATACGGCGGCATGGTGACAGATATCGATCTGACGATTGATCCAAAAACCCGCAATGTCACGAAGATGAGCGCCAATAATCTGGCGGTAACGCGCGATGTGCCAAAAGACGCAACCCAAACCTCTCTGATCGAAAAATTCCAGAAGCTGGTTTCCCCGCTTAAAGATCGTGTTGCCGGAACCATCGCCGGTGCGCTGACTAAAACGGCGACAAAAGCTGGCGAGATGTCACTGGGCCGTGTGATTGCCGATGCCCAGCTTGATGCAACGGCAGATAAGAGTAATGGCGCTTCGCAAATCTCCTTTATGAACCCGGGTGGCGTGCGTGCCGATTTAACACCAGACGTGGCTGGCAAGGTGACTTACGGCCAGCTGTTTACCGTGCAGCCCTTTGGTAATACCTTGGTAACGATGACGCTGACGGGTGAGCAAATAGATAAAGTGCTGGAGCAGCAATGGAATGGTGCTGCAGTCAAAATCATGCAGGTGTCAGCAGGCTTTAGCTACACATGGGATAAGAGCAAGCCTGATGGTAGCAAGATTGACATTGCCAGCATTAAGCTCAATGGCGTGGTTATCGATCCTAAAGCCAGCTACCGCGTGACTGTGAATAACTTTATGGCTACGGGCGGTGATGGCTACCTGGAATTTGTAAATGGTAAAAACGTGCTGGGCGGCCCGCAAGATGTGGATGCCCTGGAAAACTACCTGAAGAAAAATCCTTTGCTTGCCGTGCCTAATGCAGAGCGGATCAGTGTATTGAATTAAGTCATGGCTTACGGCGCTAAGCCGTAATGCATCAGGCCGCAGTCTTTTTCCTGAATCAGGAAGAAGCTGCGGCTTTTTTCTTGCGCGCAAAAAAACACGTTATCACATTCAGGCTGGTTGACTATGGTTAAAGCCATACTCAAGGGGTAAGTGAATGAAACATATCTGTATACAGCGCAGGCAGTTTTTAATGTTGGTGAGCAGCTTACTTGCCACAGCGGCTATACCTGCGTGGGCTGCGGGGGCTCTAGGAGAAGTGAAGCTGCTTGAAGGGCAGGCGTGGCGAAATGATCAGCCATTGAAAGTGGGCGACCCGATTGCCGCAGGGGATCATTTACGTACCGGTGCAGATTCAAAGCTGGTGGTGAGGGCAGAGGGCGATGTGTATTTGCTGCGCGCTAATACTACCTTGCAGCTGGAGCAAAAAGGGACGGTGCTGAGTGGATTACGCCTGTTGAGCGGCGCTTTACTGGCCGTGTTTTCTAAAGGGCATAAGCAGATTATTACCCCAACGGTAACGGCGGGGATACGTGGTACGGGGCTTTATGCTGAGGCCAGCGAGCAGAGCACCTACTTTTGCCTCTGCTATGGCGAAGTTGATTTAAGCCCGATGCACCAGCAGGCCAAACGCTTTCGGGTAAAGGCCAGCCACCATAAAGCGCAGACGCTGGATGCTAAAGGCGGCGTAGAAAAATCGCCACTTCGTAATCATAGTGATGACGAACTGGCGATTTTAGAAGCCTTAGCGGGGCGTAAACCCAATCCCGCCTCAGATAAAGCGCTGCCTTAAGGTGCTTATTTTGTCAGCCGCTCATTCCATTTTTTAACCGCAGTATCCAGCGCGTCTTTGGCTGATTTGCGGCCGGTAATAGCGGCTTGTATTTCATTTTGCAATGTACGCTGCATGGTGGTTTCATCTGGCAAAATGCCGGGTTCCAGCGTTAGCGTTTTAGCGTTGCCGATGGATTGTGCTGCAATAGCGCGTGATTTTTCTACGGGGTCGCTACTCTTCGCTCCCGACATAAAATAGCCATCTGTTGCTGCTAGCTTAGTGGATGGGAATGTTGTGCCGGTTTCTTTAGAGAAAGCCAGCTGTGCTGCATCGCTGGTTACAAATTTACCCAATTTGGCTGCGTCGGCTGGTGATTTTGTTCCTGTTGGAATCACGTAATCCATCATCCAGCCGCCAAAAGCCATTTTGCCTTCGGCAATCGGGAAGGGCGCAATGTCCGTTTTGGCGTATATGGCCTTGCTATCGGTTTGGGTGCGTTTTAATGCCTGCGGCGCCGTGGTCATCATGGCAATTCTTTGCGTATTATACGAAGCAATTTCCTGCTCGAATTCCATTTTGAACACATCTTTAGGCATTGCGCCTGCTTTATATAAATCAGCAAATTTTTGTAATAAAGCAATGTGTTTTGGCGAATTGAAAACAGCTTTGCCATTTTCAATCACAGGCAGGCCCGCATAGTAAAACCAGTTAATAAAACTGCCGCCACTTTCTGCTGATAATTTTGGTGCAAAAGCAGGTGTTTTTGTTTTTTCACTAATTGTTTTTGCCTGGGCCAGCAATTCATCAAAGTTTTTTGGTGGTGCTTTAATGCCCGCTTTGCTGAATAACTCTTTATTGTATGCAATTACAGAAACAGAGTTATACCAAGGGAAAGCGTAGATTTTCCCTTTATAAGTGACATCATTCAGTGCATTGGCCTGATATAGATTTTTATCTGCGCCCAGATATTCATCCAGCGCAAGGATATTACCCTGGCGGGCAAAATCGTGTACCCATGGCACATTAAAATTAACTAAGGCGGGCGGGTTGCCTGCTGCAATGGCCGCGATCAGTTTGGGCTGGATCTGATCCCAGTTCATATCAACCCAGACCGCCTCCAGATTTGGATTCTTCTGATTAAATTGAGTGGTAAGGTCCGTAAAATAGCGGTTGAATTTTGGAGCCATATTCATCGTCCAAAATTCCAGTTTTACTTTCTCTGCAGCAAAAACGGGCGAAGCGCTTAATACTCCAGCTACCATCATTGCACTGGCAATCAGTTTCTTTTTCATCGCTATTTCTCCAAATAAGGGTCTGGACGGCTGACCAATGCTGATATTGTGAAACTTTGGCCCATTTTTACAGTGTGAATAAATATAGATTATTTGTGTATGAAAATGCCTTACATCTTTTGTTGTAAGGGTGTAGACGCCTGTCATAACAATATAAGCCTGCTGCCAGTCATATCATGGTGTTGTTTCTGCAGGCCGGATATTTCCTATGCTCAATATATTCATTTTTTTATATAAATATGTTGTATTCATAATGCATGGTCTTTTTAATGACTTTCTTCAATCTATAATTGCCAGCTTAACCTTGGGCGAGGTATGAAACGATGTCTGTATTGATCTGCGGTTCTATGGCTTACGACACCATCATGGTTTTTCCTGATCGTTTTAAAAATCATATCCTTCCAGAAAAAATTCATATGCTTTCGGTGTCCTTTATGGTGCCGGACATGCGCCGTGAATTCGGCGGGTGCGCGGGCAATATCGCCTATAGCCTGAAAATGCTTGGGGGCGACCCGCAGATTATGGCCACCGCTGGCTGCGATTTTGCACCCTATGCGGAGCGCCTCGATACGCTGGGCATTCGCCGCAGCAATATTCGCGAAGTTGAAAACACCTTTACCGGCCAGTGTTTTTTAACCACGGATCTGGATGATAATCAGATCAATGCATTTCATCCTGGTGCAATGAGTTTTTCACACTTAAACCGGGTGAGCGATGCGCAAGTGCCGGTCAGCCTGGCCATTATCTCGCCTGATGGCAAGCAGGGTATGCAGGAGCATTGCGAGCAATTGGCAGAGGCGGGCATCCCCTTTATTTTTGACCCGGGCCAGGGCCTGCCGATGTTTAGCAGGGATGAGCTATTACGCATGATTTCGCTGGCAGACTTTCTGACGCTGAATGATTACGAGCTGGAAATGGTACTCAACACCACGGGGCTGAGCCTGGAGGCTCTGCAAATGGCAGTGAAAGTTTTGATTGTTACGCTGGGAGGGGATGGCTCCAGAATCTACGCCGATGGCGTTTGCCATGATATTCCTGCCGTTGCCACCAAAGAAGTCTTAGATCCAACAGGGTGCGGTGATGCTTATCGCGCAGGGCTTTTGTATGGAATCAGCCAGGGCTGGGATTGGCCCGCTACGGGGCGGCTTGCTTCATTATTAGGCACTATTAAGATCGCCACTAAGGGCGGGCAGAATCATGCCATCAGTCGTGAAGAGCTGGCCGCTCGTTTTGAAGCTGCATTTGGTTTTGCGATGCCCGCGGTTTAATGCCGGGACGGTAACGGATGAGGCGTAATTGATGAATAGCGTCTGTTCGGATCAGCGCAGGCCATGGCTTGCGCTTTTTTTTTGCATGTATGAAATGTTTAGCGGGGAAAACGAACAGGATTCGTTGTTTTCTTTCGAGTATTAGCGTTATCTACTGTATTAAATCTGTCATTTAACTGACACTATGCATTCACTGTTTATCTATATGGTCTGATCCCACGCCGGAAACACCGGCTAAACCATATTTATAAGCAGGGGTTGCAATGAACAATAAGCTTAAAGAAAGCTGCAAGCTGAAAAAATTGATGGCACTGTGCCTGATGGCCTGGGGCATGGCTGCTCCCGCCCATTCTGCGGTGGTGATTAGCCAAGTGTACGGCGGTGGCGGTAATAGTGGAGCCACTTTAAAAAATGATTTTATTGAGCTTTTTAATGCAGGCGATCAGCCTGCAGATTTGTCCGGATGGAGTGTGCAATACACTTCTGCCGCGGGCGGCACATGGCAAAAAACGCCCATCAATGGCGTATTGCTTGCAGGTCAGTACTATCTG
This sequence comes from Iodobacter sp. BJB302, assembly GCF_002735645.1. GTDB lineage: Bacteria > Pseudomonadota > Gammaproteobacteria > Burkholderiales > Chitinibacteraceae > Iodobacter. The sequence goes on along the minus strand of NZ_PDZG01000035.1, from coordinate 33,234 downwards.
ATTCAGCAAGCTGCAGGTACGGGGGGCAGCGTAAGTTTACCAACGCCTGATGCGATTGGCACACTCGCCATGAGTGGCAGCTCAGGCAAAGTGGCTCTGGTTAAAAATAATTCCTTATTGGGTTGTGGTACGGAGTGCAGCAGTTTTGCCGATGTGGTTGATTATGTGGGCTTTGGTGCGGCAAACAATGCAGAAACCAGCCCGACCGCGGTATTAAGCAACACAACGGCAGCATTACGTAAACAAGATGGTTGTACTGACAGCAATAATAATAGCGCTGACTTTATTGTTACAACGCCTGCGCCGCGCAATACGGCAACGCTGATTAAGACTTGCGGTGGTGTTTCACCAACGCCAACGCCAACACCAACACCAACACCAACACCAAGCGCACAGCGCATCCATGATATTCAAGGCCGTGCTCATCGCTCTGCGATGGAAAACCGTCAGGTAAGCAGTGTGCCAGGCGTGGTCACTCTTGTGCGTAGTAATGGTTTTTATATCCAGGATACCCAGCCTGATAATGATCCTTTGACGTCTGAAGGTATCTTTGTATTTGTTGGCAGCGCGCCCAGTGTTGTAGTGGGCGACGCGGTACTGGTTTCGGGTGTGGTCAGTGAGTTCCGTCCTGGCGGTACGGGTGGCACGAATAATCTGACAACCACGCAAATCAAAGTGGCCGCAGGTGGCGTGAGCAAAGTGTCATCGGGCAATGCTTTGCCAGAGCCGGTGATCTTAGCGGCAAATGTACCTAATCAGCGCTTGTGGCAGGGGAATGTCAGCGATGCAGAGCTGGCGGCTTCGCTGGATTTGGCCAATGGCCTTGATTTTTATGAAAGCCTGGAAGGGATGCGCGTACAGATTGATGGTGCAATTGCTACCGGGCCAACTAATCGTGGCGAGGTATTTGTAGTCGCAAACTATGGGCGAGATGCAAGTGGCCGGACGCCGCGTGGCGGAGTGGTCGTTACAGAAACAGACTTCAACCCGGAGCGTATCAAACTGGTGCCGGGATCGGCAACTGTGCCTGCGGTCAATGTGGGTGATTGGTTCTCTAAGGCTGTGGGCGTGGTTGATTATAACTTCGCCAATTACACGGTCGTGCTTAGTGAGTTAGCTGCCGTGGTAAGCAGTAATCTGCAGCCAGAAGTAACGCGCAAACAGGCTGCCGACGAGCTGGCCATTGCATCGTTCAATGTAGAAAACCTGGATGCCAAAGAGGGGGATGCCAAGTTTGCCCGTCTTGCGGCTCAGATTGTGCAAAACCTGCAATCGCCCGATATTCTTGGCCTGATGGAAATTCAGGACAATAACGGTGCAAGCAGTGATGGCACGGTTGATCCATCCCAGACACTGGCAAAGCTGATCGCGGCCATCCAAAGTGCGGGCGGCCCGGCTTATCAGTATCGCCAGATTAATCCGGTTGATGGCCAGGATGGTGGCGAGCCAGGCGGCAATATTCGTCAGGTGTTCTTATTTAACCCCGCCCGCGTCAGCTTTATTGACCGCGCTGGCGGCACATCCACCAAGGCCGTTGATGTGGTGGCATGCCCGGAACAAGCATGCCTGACAGCCAGCCCGGGCCGCATTCTGCCGCTTGATCCGGCTTTTAATGCCAGCCGTAAACCACTGGCCGGTGAGTTTTCCTTTAATGGCCAGAAGCTGTTTGTGATTGCAAACCACTTTAATTCTAAAGGGGGCGATCAGCCATTAAGTGGCCGCTTCCAGCCTGCAAACCGTACTTCAGAAGTTCAGCGCAATAAGCAGGCGCAAATCGTGGCTGATTTTGTAGGGCAGATTAATGCGCTGGATCGTAATGCCAATGTCGTGGTGCTGGGTGATATCAATGATTACCAGTTCTCCACCACGGTGGCCAGGTTGAAGGCTGTTGGTTTGGTTGATCTGGTAGAGGCCCTGCCAGAAAACGAGCGTTATACCTATGTGTTTGAAGGCAACAGCCAGGTGCTGGATCATATTTTGGCGTCCCCGGCTTTGGCCGCCCGCACAGAATATGACGTGGTGCATGTGAATGCCGAGTTTGCAGATCAGGCTTCTGATCATGAGCCGGAAGTCGCAAGAATCAAACTGCCACAGCCATGGTTTGATGTGAGCGATCGCTTTACCCAGCAAAAATCGGGTTTGGTGTATAGCGCTGCCAGCAAAACCTTTAATGGCAGCCTGACTCTGGCCGCGCAAAACGTGGTGAGTGGCCCTGTTCGGGTGCAAATCAAAGACCTGCCTCCTGGTGTGAGCCTGGCAGGTGCTGAAGATGGCGTCATCACGGCCAATATCACCACAGGCGCGGCACTGGTCTTGCCGCTTAAATTCAATAATCCCGCACGCGTGGCGATTCGTTTTAACGCACAGATTCTGGCGACTAAGGACTTCAAATAATGAAAAACACTCTTAAATTGGCTCTGGCCGGGCTTTTCCTTGCTTGCAGCAGTATGGCGTCAGCCGCTGCGTACCACATTAATCTGGATACCAGCAGCATTGACGGGAAAGATGGTTTTATTGCATTTGGCTTAAATGGCCTGAGCGATTCTCCATTTGTGGGTGCTTTGCTCAGCCAGTATCGCGGCAGCAGCCTAGGGCTGATTGATGCGGATAATACTTTTAATGTGCAGGGCGATTTAAATACATCGCTCAAGTTTGATAACCGCTCGCTAAATCAGTTTACTCAGGGGCTGATTTTTGGCAAACAGCTGCAGTTTGATGTGGAGTTTACGGATAGCCGGGATGAGTTGGGCTCAGGTACCAGCTTTACTTTTGCTGTGCTGGATAAAAACTACGCTGGCATCTTGGGCAATGATCCGTATGGCGTTGTTGCTCAAGCTGATTTTATCCCTGGGGCTGCGCTAAATTTTACAAGGAATACTGTCCTGGCAACGGTTACACCAGTGCCGGAGCCAGAAACCTATGCATTGATGGGGCTGGGGGTATTAGGTTTGGCTTTGCGTCGTAAACGTGTATATGCTGTTTAAATAAATTAGCCTGATCTAAAGCGATCCCTGCCGGGATCGCTTTTTTTTGCTTGTGAAGCCGATTGTTTACGTGCGTGTTGTAAAAATGAAATGAATATTTTTGATATTTTGTATGTTTTTGTAAGTAAATATTGTGTTAACTCAGTATGAAGCACTTATTTTGTCTTCAATTTTAAGAATAAATGCTTATTTATTCTTTCGGCTAAACTGACAAGCTTTGCGGTAAATGCGCTGTTTTTAAAAATTTAAGCATTTTATGCTAAATAATTATTTCTCCTGAGCTTATGGTGTATGTGAATCGCCCTGTTGAAGGTGAGGTCGGGGTTTAATTGCTTTGATGTATGATTTATATCGTTTTTTTGCTAAGGCACAGGCTGTCAGGGCTGCCGGAGTGGGCGCAAAAATAAAGAAGCAGGCCGGCAAAGTGTTGGGGATATCTCTAGTAGGACTTGGCCCTAACGTGAGGTTTACTGATACACAGCACTTTTAAGGCTCTTATGAGTTTTCTCTATTAACTTAGTAAGGTGGGGAATCACTAATGCGATTAAAACAGCTCGGATATATTCTCGCTACGGCGTGTGCACTGAATGCTGGTACGGCGATGGCCGCAGGCAAAACTCTGATTTTCTGCTCTGAAGGCAGCCCCGCCGGTTTTGACCCGGTACGCTATACCTCTGGTACTGATTTCGATGCTTCTGCCGAAACTGTTTTTAATCGTTTGGTTCAATTCAAACAAGGCTCTACCCAGATTGAGCCTGGTCTTGCAGAAAAATGGGAAGTGTCAGCAGACGGCCTGACTTACACTTTTAATCTGCGTAAAGGCGTTAAATTCCACACCACTCCATTTTTTAAGCCAACGCGTGATTTTAATGCCGATGATGTGGCATTCACTTTTCAGCGTATGACAGATAAAAACCTGCCATTTAATAAGGCCGCACCATCTGATTTCCCATACGTTGCCGATATGGGCCTTGATACCAATATCGTGGGTATCGAAAAAGTAGATGCTTATACCATCCGTTTAAAGCTTAAAACGGTTGATGCAGCCTTCCTGCAAAATATCGCCATGTCTTTTGCCTCGATCTATTCGGCTGAATACGCCGACAGCCTGCTAAAGAGCGGCAAGACTTCGCAATTGAATACCATGCCAATTGGTACTGGCCCGTTTATTTTCAAAAGCTATCAAAAAGACAGCAATATCCGCTTTGATGCCAATGAGCAATATTGGAAGAAAGGCGATGTAAAACTGAGCAAGCTGATTTTTGCAATTACGCCAGATGCTTCTGTGCGTTACCAGAAACTGCAAAAGGGTGAATGCCATGTGATGGTTTACCCGCGTCCGGCTGATTTGAAAGCGATGAGTGCAAATGCCGAGCTGACTGTGCCATCGCAAGCCGGTTTCAACTTGGGCTATCTGGCTTACAACGTACAGCATAAGCCACTGGATAAGCGGGAAGTGCGTCAGGCTCTGGATATGGCGATTAACAAAAAAGCCATTATCGAAGCGGTTTACCAGGGTGCCGGCCAGTCTGCCACTAACCCAATGCCACCAACGCAGTGGTCTTACAATAAAAAGCTGAAAGACCAAACATACGATCCGGTTAAAGCCAAGGCTCTGCTGAAAAAAGCCGGTATTGCCGAAGGTACAGAGATCACCCTGTGGGCGATGCCAGTACAACGCCCGTACAACCCGAATGCAAAACTGATGGCTGAAATGATTCAGTCTGATTGGGAAAAAATCGGCATCAAGGGCAAGATCACCACTTACGAGTGGGGCGAATACCTGAAGCGTGGTAAAGCAGGTGAGCACGATGCCATGCTGGTGGGCTGGACAGGCGACAATGGTGATCCTGATAACTGGCTGGGTGTGAATCTGGCTTGCGGCTCTGTTGAAGGGAATAACTACGCTAAGTGGTGCGATAAAGAGTTTGATGGCCTGGTTGTAAAAGCACGTTCATTAAATAATCAGGGCGAGCGCACCAAGCTGTACGAAAAAGCACAGGATATTTTTAAGCGTGAGCTGCCATGGACAACGATTGCTCACTCGACTGTGTATCAGCCGATGCGTAAAGAAGTTCTGGGCTACAAGATCAGCCCGTTTGGTCTGAACTCTTTTGTGGGTGTGAGCCTGAAGTAATTTTCCTGGTCTGAGAAGAGCGGCCGCTGCGATTCGGGCGGCCGTTTTTGCGTAAGCGTTTTGTAGTGAACTTATGAAAATTGCATTTGCAGGGTGTGTTTCTTGCTCTGTGCGGTGTTGATATGCAAACGGCAGTAGCCGTATGGGGAAATATCCATGTTTAGTTTTATTTTGCGCCGCTTAAGCGTCACGATTCCTACATTCTTAGGCATCACTGTTTTAGCGTTCGCCCTGATCCATATGATTCCGGGCGACCCGGTACTGGTGATGGTGGGTGAGCGCCGTTTAGACCCTGAATTTTATCGCCAGGCGCTCGTTCGTCTGGGGCTGGATCAGCCGCTTTATATGCAGTACTGGAATTATCTGCTGAAGGTATTGCAAGGTGATTTGGGGCAGTCGCTGGTCTCGCATGAGCCGGTGATTAAAGACTTTTGGGCCTTGTTTCCAGCCACATTAGAGCTTTCGATCTGTGCCATGCTGCTGGCCTCGGTGTTTGGATTGATTATCGGCATGATTGCCGCAATCCGCCGTGGCAGCTGGATTGATCACACCTTGATGGGCGCGGCCCTTACCGGTTATTCCATGCCGGTTTTCTGGCTGGGTTTGCAGCTGATTATGCTGTTTTCAGTGCAGCTGGGCTGGACACCTGTTTCTGGCCGGATTGATCTGGAATTCGACATCACCCGTGTTACAGGGCTGATGCTGATTGATACGCTAATTTCTGGCGAAGCAGGCGCGTTTAAATCGGCCTTTATGCACCTGATTTTACCGACCATTGTGCTGGGTACCATCCCGATGGCGGTGATTGCACGGATGACGCGCTCATCCATGCTGGAAGTACTGCGTGAAGAATATATCCGTACTGCCCGCGCCAAAGGCCTGTCTAAAACCCGCATCGTGCTGGTGCATGCCCTGCGTAATGCCTTGATGACCGTGGTGACCGTAATTGGCTTGCAAGTAGGCACCATGCTGGCCGGTGCCGTGCTGACCGAGAGTATTTTTTCATGGCCAGGTATTGGTAAATGGCTGATCGATTCGATTTCGCGTCGTGATTATCCGGTGGTGCAGGGCGGTATTTTATTGATCGCCACACTGATTATTATTGTGAACCTGCTGGTTGATGTGCTGTACGGCGTTATCAATCCACGTATTCGCCACGCGAGGTAAGTATGACAAACGCTACAACCCTGGCCGCTGCAGAGCCGCTTTACAGCTATCCATCCCCTCTTAAAGAATTCTGGCAAAGTTTTAGCAGCAATCGAGGGGCTCTGGTTTCATTTATTTTCTTTTTGCTTCTGGTGCTTGCTGCACTGCTTGCCCCATGGCTGGCACCGCATTCGCCAACCGAGCAGTTTCGCGAGTTTTTCCTGGCGCCTCCTTCCTGGCAAACTGGCGGATCGATGCAGTTTATTTTGGGCACCGATGAGGTAGGCCGGGATATCTTAAGCCGCCTCCTGCATGGCGCACGCTTAAGCCTGATGATTGGCCTGATCTCGGTGCTGATGTCGCTGCTGCCGGGTATTGTGCTGGGCATGATCGCTGCGTTTTACCCCAACTTTATCGGCACTTCGATTATGCGGGCGATGGATGTAATGATGGCGCTGCCTTCATTGCTGCTGGCTGTAGCCATTGTTGCGGTACTGGGGCCTGGCTTACTCAATACCATTCTGGCGATTGCCGTGGTGAGCCTGCCCTCTTATGTGCGCCTTGCACGGGCGTCCGCCATGGGCGAATTATCTAAAGACTATGTGATCGCCTCCAGATTATCCGGTGCAGGCCAGCTGCGTCTGATGTTTAACACAGTGCTGCCAAATTGCATGGCCCCGCTGATCGTACAAGCCACAATGGGTTTTTCTGCCGCTATTCTGGACGCAGCGGCACTGGGCTTCTTGGGCCTTGGTGCTCAGCCACCTTTGCCTGAATGGGGCACCATGCTGGCTTCCGCCCGCGACTATATCGAGCGCGCATGGTGGGTAGTGACCATGCCGGGGGTAACGATTCTGATCACCGTACTGGCACTCAACCTGATGGGCGACGGCCTGCGCGACGCGCTGGATCCAAAACTGAAAAAGCTGGCTTAAAAAAAACCATAAATCTTCGGCACAGAGTACACGGAGAAGGACAAAACCGAGAACACGGAGAAAATCTCCCTTGGTTTTCTCAGTGAAACTCCGTGTTCTCAGTGTCCTCCGGGGTTCAAGATTTGGGTGTGCCTGGGATTGCAGGCAGCTGGCTTGTGTAATGATTCTAATAAAGAGAAAACGATGAGTTTATTAGATATAAAAAACCTCTCCGTAGCGTTTGGTTCGGTTGATAAGCCATTTCGGGCGGTAGAAAGCGTCGATTTTTCGATTAACCGTGGCGAGATCGTTGGCATTGTGGGCGAATCGGGCTCGGGTAAAAGCGTGACCATGCTGGCCCTGATGGGCCTGATCGACGCCCCTGGCCGCGTTACTGCAGATGAATTGTCTTTTGAAGGCAAAGACCTGCTGAATATGAAAGATGGCGAGAAACGTAAGATTATCGGCAAAGATATCGCCATGATTTTCCAGGACGCACTCTCCAGCCTGAACCCGGCCTATACCGTGGGCTATCAGCTGATGGAAACACTGCGCGAGCATGAAGGCTTGCGTGGTGCTGCGGCAAAAGCGCGGGCGATTGCGCTGCTGGAAATGGTAGAGATTCCTGACGCCAAATCACGCCTGGATGCCTATCCGCATCAATTATCCGGCGGGATGAGCCAGCGGGTGATGATTGCCATGGCCATTGCCTGCAAGCCACGCTTGCTGATTGCCGACGAGCCAACCACTGCGCTTGATGTTACCGTGCAGGCGCAGATTATGGAGCTCTTGGTCAGCCTGCAAAAACAGCATGATATGGCGCTGATCCTGATTACTCACGATCTGGCCGTGATTGCCGAAGTGGCGCAGCGTGTGGTGGTGATGTATGCAGGGCAAGTGGCTGAAACCAGCCCTGTGCCGGCTATTTTTGATACCCCGCGCCACCCTTATACCCAGGCACTGCTGAGCTCGATTCCCGAGCACAGCAAGGGCGCGCACCGTCTGGCCACTTTACCTGGCGTGGTGCCAGGCCAGTACGACAGGCCGGTGGGATGTTTGCTTTCCCCACGCTGCCCCTATGTACAAGAATCCTGTAAAACAAATCGTCCGGTACTGATGAATATTGGCACAAGCACGGTGCGCTGCATTACACCACTGGATGAAGCCGGGAGACCACAAGCATGAGCAATAATCCAATTCTGGTCGCCAGCGAAATAGCACGGCACTACCATGTTTCACGCGGTTTTATGAAGCCTGCTGCCACAGTAAAAGCTTTGAATGGCGTGAGCTTTAGCCTTGAAGCGAAGAAAACGCTGGCGGTGGTGGGTGAATCGGGCTGTGGTAAATCAACCCTGGCCCGACAGCTGACTCTGATCGAAGATCTGAGCAGCGGGCAGCTGCAGATTGCCGGTATCGATACGGTAGGCGCGAGCGTGGCGGATCTGAAAGCGCTGCGCCCTAAAGTGCAGATGGTGTTTCAGAACCCCTACGCCTCATTAAACCCGCGTAAACAAATCGGCACCATGCTGGCCGAGCCACTGCTGCTGAATACGTCTTTAAGCGCCGCAGAGCGCGAAGAAAAAGTACGCGCCATGATGGCGCGTGTGGGCCTGCGGCCTGAGCATTATCACCGCTATCCGCATATGTTTTCCGGCGGTCAGCGCCAGCGTATTGCCGTAGCGCGCGCCATGATGCTGAACCCAAGCGTGGTGGTGGCAGACGAGCCGACTTCGGCGCTGGATGTATCGATCCAAGCGCAGATTCTGAATCTGTTTATGGATCTGCAGGACGAGCTGGGCATCGCCTACGTATTCATCAGCCACAATCTGTCGGTGGTTGAGCATGTAGCCGACGATGTGATGGTGATGTACTTTGGCCGCGCGGTAGAGCACGGCAGCAAAGACGTTCTGTTTGATCGCCCTCTGCACCCCTATACCCGCGCACTGATGTCGGCCACGCCCGCCATCCGCGCCGAAGATCGTGGTGCAAAAGTGAAGCTGCTGGGTGAGCTGCCGTCTCCGCTCAATCCACCAACTGGCTGCGCCTTCAACACCCGCTGCCCCTTTGCTACCGACCATTGCCGCAAGGAAGTACCGCAACTACGGCCAGTAGAAGGGCGTTTGGTGGCCTGCCACCGTGTGGAAGAGATTCAGATTTAATAAAAGCCTGACGCTTGGATATACGCCGCCTTAATGGCGGCGTATTGTTTTTGAAGTACCGAATCATATCCCCCCATGTCTTCAGCTCAGAAGCCATGAGCCTTCAGCATATTCTGGTATTCCGTCGTTTCGCGGACATTGCGGATTTCCTGCCAGATAGCCTGACAGCGTTCTGCTTGTTTCTGGCAGTAAGCTTTGCTGAAGGGGAGATACAGATTGATCACTTTGTAGGGAACGGGATCGACTTCGATGCGGCTAGCCAAGTCAGGCAAATTTTTCAGAGCGTATTGAACTTGGCCTTGCACTGTGATGACACTATCAACAAGCCCCGTATCTAGTTTGCGCATCAGATCACCCACATCTTTTGAGCTGTCTTCCAATGCATAACCTGCATTATGTAGCTCTGCATAGATGCTAAAACCGGCTTGGATACCGATCAACCTGCTAAGGTTTGAGCGGAGATTTTGCGTGTTGAGGCTTGAGCCCATGCGCCGGTAAATGCGGTACTCATCACGGGATAGGCGGTAGTTTGGGTCTGGCTCTCCAGTGGCGAGGCTAGGATACACCGCGTATTGTTGCCGTTCGGGAGTAAACGAAGCTGGAAACATGCCGTCGCTAGTGCCATTACGGACTTCATACTGGCAGCGCTTCCAAGGACGAGCGCGATATTCAATGGTGATTTTCAGCCGGCTGGCGACGGTTTGGATAACATAGCGATCTAAACCTTGGTTCTTACCGTATGTCCACGGATAAACATCAACATCCTGGTGGCATAGTTTTAGATCCGCTGCGGTGGCAGGCAGTAGCCAGCTGACAAAAAGCATCGCCAGCAGATTTTGCATTTTCACCCTGCAATCTCCAGTAGTGTGTTCACTTTGTTTTAGCTGAGGCAGGCTGGTACTGCTTGGGCAAGTGCTATAAAAGGCACTGAAGCGGATGCAAACCCTGGCCCTTGTACGCTGTGCGCGGTTGGCGCTAATATGCCATCCAGTCCCATGTACAGGGACAGCACCCTCCTTCTCGCTTATACTTCGCTCCCGTCAGAAATATTATCTAAGGCCCATCATGTCCTTTTCCGCTCTGGGTCTGTCACCCGCCGTTTTACTTGCTGCCAGCAAAAAATCCTATATCACTCCTACGCCGGTTCAGGCGGAGGTGATTCCTGCTGTGCTGTGGGGGGAGGATATTCTGGCGCAGGCTCAGACCGGCTCGGGCAAAACGGCTGCTTATGTTTTGCCACTGCTGCATCTGATGACGACGGACAGCAGCAAGGCGCTGATTTTGGTGCCAACGCGTGAGCTGGCAGTGCAGGTGGGGAACGAGATCAAGGGCTTGCTGGCGGCTTTAGGCAAAATGACTCGGCCTATCAAGCTGGGGACGGTATTTGGTGGCGTGGCGATTAACCCGCAGATGATGCAGCTGCGCGGTGGTGCTGATGTGCTGGTGGCAACGCCTGGCCGTTTGCTGGATTTAATCGACAAGAACGCGGTTCGGCCGGAGTTTTTTAATACTCTCGTGCTGGACGAAGCCGATCGCTTGCTGGATATGGGCTTTGCTGCCGAAATTAACCGCATCCTGGCGCTGCTGCCGGCTAAGCGCCAAAGCCTGTTTTTCTCGGCTACTTTTCCAGACGATGTGAACGCGCTGGCGACAGGCATATTAAATAATCCAACACGGGTGATGATTGCTTCCACCGAAACCACGCAGCCGGATATCCTGCAGCGGGCTGTTTTTGTGGATGCCGGGCGCCGTGCTGATGTACTCGCGCATCTGATCAAAGAAAATGCAGGCCAGCGGATGCTGGTGTTTGTGGCCAGCAAGCATGGCAGCGAGCAGCTTGCCAATACGCTGTACGCCAAGGGTATTAACGCTGCGCCTTTTCATGGCGAATTTAGCCAGGGCCGCCGCAATCAGGTCCTGGCGGAATTTAAATCGGGCAGCCTGCAAGTGGTGGTAGCGACCGATCTGGCTGGCCGTGGTATCGATATCGATGGTCTGCCGTTTGTAGTGAATTATGATTTGCCGCGCTCACCGGTTGATTACACCCACCGTATTGGCCGCACCGGCCGAAATGGCGCGAGTGGCACGGCGATCAGCCTGATCAGTGCCGCCACCGAAGCGCATTTTCGTCTGATTGAAAATCGCCTGAATATCCGCCTGAACCGCGAAGTGCTGGCTGGTTTTGAAGCCAGGCTGACCAGCATGCCTGCTGTAGTAAATACAGGCGGGGTGAAGGGTGTGCGCATGAGTAAAAAAGATAAATTACGTGCTGCGGCTGCACGCGCAGAACAAGAAAATCAATAAAAGAATGCCAATGTATTTGTTGCATTGCAACTTTATTGAATTGATTTAAATTTCTGAATAATTATTTATACCCAATCAGATTTGTATCATTATTGGGTATAAATGAACTATTTCTTCTGCCGCAGACCTAAACATGAGTATCATCTATTTTAGATCCTCATCGTTTGCTTAAACTCAGCAGGAGACAGACCATGGCTTTATTAGATTCGATCAAAAAGATGGGTCAGGATGCCAGCACAATGCTGGCTAATGAAGTAACTAAATTTAAAAATAAAGATTTTTTAAATGCAGTGATTGCAGGCTGTGCTTTAGTTGCAAGTAGTGACGGTAAGATTAGTGCAGATGAAAAGCAGAAAATACTGGGCTATATTAATAATTCGGATGAATTAAAAGTATTTGATCAGGCTGATGTGATCGATTCATTTAATAAAGTAGCGCTGAAATTTGATTTTGATTATGAAATTGGCAAGGCAGAAGCGCTTAAAACAATCGCTAAAATTAAAAGCAATACTGATGCAGGCAAATTAATGGTTCGAGTTTGTTGTGCTATTGGTATTGCCGATGGTGATTTTGATGCAAGCGAGAAGAAAATGGTGATTGCCATTTGCCATGAGCTGGCGCTGAACGAAGCAGAGTTTGGTTTAAATTAATGATGATTGTATTGAAACCTGCTCAGGCAGGTTTTTTTTTGCCTCAAATAATTAGAGAACACTGTAAGCCTGGTTATGCAGGGATGTTATGTAAGAAACACAAAATATATTATGTTTATCTGCCTGCATTATCCTTGCTAAATTCACTGCTTTTATCCAGTATTATGTCAGATAAATAGCCGCTGGTATCCATCTGCCAGTCATCTGCATTATGAGGAGAGGCGTAGTGAGCAGTTTCAGAATCAATTCGGATCGCCTGTTAGAGGTGGATTTGCAGAATGAAAAAGTACTGGCGATTGCCGGTGCAATGGTGGCTTACACCGGCTCGGTTAAGTTTGAAAAAGCCATTCTGGGCGGTGAAGGTTTGTTTGGTGCACTTAAGCGCAAGGTCACTAACGAAGGTATGTCGCTGATGCAAACCAGTGGCACGGGCAAAGTGTTTTTTGCCCATAATGCGGCCGAAATTGCCGTGATTCCTTTGGCAAATGAAAAGCTGTTTATTGAAAGCAGCAGCCTGCTGGCTTACGACATGGGCCTTAAAACCAATACCACATTTGCTGGCCTGCGCGGGGCAGCATCGGGCCAGGGCTTATTTACTACCACGGTAGAAGGCAGCGGCAATATCGCGGTGATTTCGCGTGGCAATCTGATTACGCTGGAAGTAGGGCCAAATTACCCCTTGTTTGTGGATCCGGATGCCTTTATTGGCTACAAGGGTAATATCTCGCAAGAGTTTGTGTTTGATGTGAACTGGCGGACGATGGTGGGCGAGGCATCGGGTGAATCTTATCAATTTAAGTTTACCGGCCAGGGCGTGGTGTATATCCAGCCTGCTGAGCGTTAAAACTAGCCTGCCATTTAAGGATTAAGCCATGCCTTCTTACACGCAAATCAATGAAAAACTGATTGAAATCACCCTGAGTAACGAAGAAGTCTTTGCCAAAAAAGGCTCAATGATTGCCTATCAGGGTAAGGTGAATTTCGCCCGCTCTTTTCTGGCCGGTGGCGGAGTGCAAGACCTGGCGATGCGCACGGTAACGAGCGAAAGCAATGCTGTGATGGTGGCAAAAGGATCGGGAAAAGTTTATTACGGGCACAATGGATTATTTGTCAGCATTATTCAGGTCAATAATGAGATGGTGTATGTAGAGAGCGAAACACTGCTCGCCTACGATGCACGGCTTACCGTTGGCACGATGTTTTTGGGCAATCAGGGCGGCGTGCAGAGCATGGTGCGTGGCGCTGTGAGCGGGCAGGGGTTGTTTACCACCACCTTGCAAGGCACAGGCGAAATGGCGATTTTATCGGATGGTAATGCGATTGCCTTGCCAGTTACTGCCGAGCAGCCGGTGTTTGTTGATCCTAATGCCTATATCGGCCACAAAGGAAATCTGACTTCTGCCATTGTGACCGATTTAAATTGGAAAACTTTTGTCGGGCAGGCTTCGGGCGAATCCTATCAGGTGAAGTTTATGGGGCAGGGCACGGTTTATATTCAGGCGAGTGAAAGATAATGACTATTTATAATCCCGGTAATTTACCCAAAAACGATAATCTGAATCGCTTTGCCTTTGTGGTGGATGTGGCCGATGAGATATTTATCCGTAAGGGTAAAATGATTGCATTTTATGGGCAGCTGCAATTTAATGCGCTGGGCTCAAGCCTGCTGGATATCCTGGTTAAGCAATCATTTAATTCCCCGCTTTATATTAATCATTTTGTCGTTGCAAAAGGGCAGGGGCAATTGATTCTTGGAGATAATGGCAATGATATTGCCTGCTATGATCTTGAAGACGCCAATATGACCATTAAAGCCAGCCATTTGCTGGGTTTCAGCAAAAATATTATTTGCCAGGAATCCACCATGCCAGGTTTTCTGACCTTGATGGGCAATGGTAAGTTAATCGCCTCAAGTAATGGCCCGGTACATTTTTTAGATTTGCCATGCCGCGTGGATGAGCAGGCCATTTTAGGCTGGGCAGATTGCCCCAGCCCTTCATATCGCTATGATTACGAGCATGTAACTAATGTATTGTCGGCGGTGGGTGCCATGACCAGCATTACTTTATCAGGAGAAGAAAAGCAGATTGATTTCAGTGGGCAGGGCACGGTGCTGATTCAATCTTCAGAATTTGGCCTGAATGATCACTCTGCACTGGCGCATATTATTTCTCAATTGCCATCTTTAAATAAAAGTGAATTAAACAGCCTGAATGGATTTGTAGCGCAAAACTTAAAAGCTTAGAGGATCTTCTCAGGATGGGCACATTTTATGCCCATCCTGAAATTAATCTACCAAATATTAACCCGCTTATCTTCACTTCTTAATGCTGATTTATCGCATGAAAAAGCCGCCGCAAATTCTGGCATATTGGCAATTGGCGCAATCACCCGGTATTTTTCTGGCGCATGCGGGTCGGTGAGTATTTGCAGGCGTAATTCTTCCGGCCGGGTATTACTTCTGAAGCTTTGTGCATTGGCAATAAAGAAGCGTTGCTCCTGGCTAAGGCCATCTATTTTCTCTGCCTGTGGCTTGGTGGCCAAAGATTTCTTTAAGGCCTGAAAGGCAATGGTTAATCCACCCAGATCGGCAATATTTTCACCCGCAGTGAGCTTGCCATTGATATGCAGCTTATCAAGCGGATTAAATTCATCAAATTATTTTTCTATTCGTGTAACCCGCCGGGTAAAGTTCTTTCTGTCTTCCTTAGTCCACCAGCTTTTTAAATTGCCATCACCATCAAACTGGCTGCCTTCATCGTCAAAAGCATGAATGAGTTCGTGGCCGATAGTGGCGCCGGTATTGCCATAATTACTGGCACTGTCGGCATTAACGTGAAATAGTGGCGCTTGCAATATACCCGCAGGGAAAACCATTTCATTCATGCCTGGGTTGTAATAGGCATTCACTGTAGAAGGTGTCATTCCCCATTCATTTCTGTCAATTTCTTTGCCCAGTTTAGCCAGCTGCCGTTTAAATTCAAACTCATGGCCACGGCGGATATTCGCCGCATACGATTCTTTAGTAATTTGCAGGTTGCTGTAATCGCGCCAGATATCCGGGTAGCCAATTTTGACCACAACCTTATCCAGTTTTTTTAATGCCTGCTCTTTAGTTACTGCACTCATCCAATCTGAACTTTTAATACGCTCTGCCATGGCCAGCTTAATGTTTGCCACCATTTCCAGCGCTTCGGTTTTGGCTGCGGGGCTAAAGTATTCTGCAACATAGAGCTCACCCAGTGCTTCGCCCAGATTTTGGTCCAGGCTTTTTAATACCCGCTTCCAGCGAGGCCTTAATTCTTTTGCGCCAGTCAGTGTCTGGCTGTAAAAAGCAAAATCGGCGTTTACAAAATCAGAAGAAAGATATTTGGCCTGCGCATGCGCCAAGTGCCAGCGCAAATAGGTTTTTAAATCATCTGATGGTACTGAGCCCATTGCCTGACTGATATGGCTAAAAAATTTTGGCTGTGAAACATTGATATCAGAGGGCTTGCTGACACCAATCGCTTCAAAATAAGCTTGCCATGCAAAGTGCGGGCTGATTTTTTGCAGGCCATTTAAATTAAGCAAATGGTAAGTGGCTTCAGGATTACGTTGCTCAACTTTTGTCATTGATGCACGGGCAAGGCCTGTTTCTAAACGAATCACACGAATGGCATTTTTTTCTGCGGCCTGCGGGCTATCGCCTAGCAGGCCAAATATTTGCACCAAATGTGCCTTATATTGCCGGCGTAGTTTTTGGTGCTTGCTGTCGGTTTTTAAATAGTAATCTCTATCGGGCAAACCTAAGCCGCCCTGAGATAAATCCATAATATAGCGCAGTGAATTTTTTGCATCCTGGCTTACATTAAAATCAAACAGCGAATTAATGCCTTCTTTATGCAGCTGTGCTAATACCTGAATAAGGTCTGCCTGCGTTTTAATTGCGCTGATCCGGGCTAATTGCTCTGCCAGTGGTTTAGCGCCTTCTGCCTCTAAACGCGCCTCATCCATCCCGCTTAAATAAAATGCGCCTACTTTTTGTACGGAAGGGTTGGCACTGTTTGATTTAGCTGCAGTTTCAATAATATTTTTAAGCGCCGTGAGATTGCGCTCAAAAACTTCATCATAAGCCCCATAGCGGGCACGATCCGCAGGCACAGGATGATTCGCCAGCCAGTTGCCATTGGCATATTGATAAAAATTACTGCAAGGATCGGCCGATCTGTCCATCGCACCGGCTTCTAAAACCAGATTATTGGCATGGCTGAATGCCGAGCCTGCAATAAATAGCGCAGCAATGGCGGTGCGAATTGAATTAGGCATTGGGCGGAGGTCTTATTGATTGAGAGGTGAGTGATGAATTTACGTGGCTATGCTGTTTAAATATATTGGGGTAAGCGAGATGCAAAATATCAGCTGCTTGTGGTGTTTTTTGAAAGAATGAAATATAGTTGTAAATCGCAACTATATTTGAGCCGCTATGAATGCCAGATCATTAAGAGCCGTATCACGGGATATTGTCCGCGAGCTGGGCGTGTTTTCAAAAAAATGCGGCAAGGTCGATCTCAGCCCTGTTGAGGCGCATATTCTGATCGAGCTGGAGCAGGCCATGCAGACTAATTTACAGTTAGCTGAGCGTTTGCGTATCGATAAATCCAATATCAGCCGCACACTGCAAAAATTAGCAGAAGAGGGGCTGATTCAATGGCAGGCTCATGCCAGCGATAAGCGCAGCAAGCAGGCTGTTTTATCCTTGGCCGGGCGGGACGTTTTACGTGCTGTGCATGCTGAATATGATGCAGAAATTGAATGCGTTTTACAGCAACTGGATTCGGCTGAGCAGCAGCGCCTGCAGGCGGGCTTGGATTTATACCGGCAGGCTTTAAACGCAGCCCGTTCGCAAAAGGGCTATGAAATTCGGCTGATGGCAGAAACGGATAATGCTGCAGTTGCTGCGGTGATCAGGCAGGTTTCTGCCGAGCATGGCCTGAGTGAAGAGCGTGGCTATGGTGTGGCAGATCCCCATCTGGATCAGCTTTACCCATGTTATCAAGAGGCTGGGGCGGCTTATTGGGTGATTCAAAAAGAGTCGGGGGCTTTATCAGGCGGGGCAGGAATTGCGCCGCTGGCCGGGGCAGATGCATCGGTGTGTGAATTGCAAAAGATGTATCTATTGGATGATTGCAGGGGCTTGGGGCTGGGAAAGCGTTTGCTGATCATGGCGTGTGATTTTGCGCGGCAGGCGGGATACCGGCAGTGCTATTTAGAAACAACAGCCTGCCTTCCTGCTGCACTGGCGCTCTATAAAAAAATGGGTTTCAGGCAAATTGCAGAGCCCATGGGGGCAACGGGTCATCACTCTTGTGAAATCTTTATGCTGCTCGATCTATAAAAAAACCCGTCTTAAAAAAGACGGGTTTTTTTTGAGTAAGTCACTTACTTCTTTGCCACATGATGGCCGCCAAAGGCATTGCGCATCATGGAAAGCAATTTAGCGACGTAATCGCCTTTACCCTGGGTGGTGTAGCGCTGGAATAACGACGCTGCGATAACCGGAGCAGGAACGCCCAGCTCAACGGCTTCCAGTACTGTCCAGCGGCCTTCGCCAGAATCTGGAACAAATGGCTTGATATCATCGAGCTTGGTATCGTTTTTCAGCGTGTCGGCAGTTAAGTCGAGCAGCCATGAGCGGATGACCGAGCCATGACGCCATGTTTCAGCCACTTCAGCCAGATCAAGATTCAGCTCTTTTTTGGCTTCCAAGAGGGCAAAGCCTTCGGCAAAAGCTTGCATCATGCCGTATTCAATACCGTTGTGAACCATCTTCACGTAGTGGCCGCTGCCTGCCGGGCCAGCGTGAATCCAGCCGCGATCCGATGCCGGAGCCAGGATTTTAACGAATGGCTCTGCCATCGCGAATGCGTCTTTTTCGCCGCCAATCATGATGGTGTAGCCGTTAGCTAAGCCCCATACGCCGCCAGATACGCCCGCATCCATAAACTTAAAGCCTTTGGCGTTCAGTTCTGTTGCATGGCGTTGTGAGTCTTTATACATGGCGTTTGCGCCATCAATAATTAAATCACCTGGTGCCATCAGTGCTGTCAGCTCACCAAACATGGTTTCGCTTATTTCACCGGCTGGCAGCATCATCCATACCACGCGCGGGCTTGGTAATTCTGCAATCAGGCTGGCTACGGAGTCAAAACTGCGGATATTGGCGTGGTCTGCGGCAAGTTGGTTACGTGTTTCGGCGCTTACGTCAAAGCCAAATACGGTGGCTCCGCCAGCAGCCAAACGGCGTGCCATATTACTGCCCATTTTACCGAGGCCAATCATTGCAATTTGCATTTTGAGCATCCTTGTTTGTTGGTTTTCGTTGCCGGGGTTGTGCCCCGGCGGGAATAGCGTGCAGCATGAACCTTAGTCCAGTGTCTGCCAATTGGGAATTATGGCACTATGCTCGGTGCGTAGTGCGAAGCAAATGCCTACAAAACGCAGTAAACGGTGTTTTTCGTTGTTTTCTAAGAATTTTTTGCTTATTTCAGCAAAATTGATCTCGATTAAGGCAAAATATATTGCAGTGCACTATGATTAAAAAGTCGTCGCAAAGCGTGTGGGCTTTGTGAAAAGACTCTCTGTGTGTGGGTGTTTGGGGCGTGCGTAGCTGCATTTTTGCAGACGCACGCTTTTTTCTGCGCGCTATTCTAGGCTTAGTTTGATTTAGCTTAAAAAGCATGTTGTCACCTGCCTGTAAGCTGCCTCTGTTTATACTTCGGGGGTGCTTATGGCCCTGCCCCAACTTGTTTGCCCAGCGGGCAGCCTGCCTGCCTTAAAAACCGCCGTTGACCAAGGCGCCGACGCGGTTTACCTCGGTTTTAAAAATGCCACCAATGCCAGAAATTTTGCTGGCCTCAATTTTAGCGATGCGCAGCTCAGCGAGGGCGTGCGCTACGCTCATGCTAAAAACCGTGAAATATTAATCGCGATTAATACCTACGCCCAGCCGGGGCGCATTGCCGACTGGCGTGCTTCGGTGGACAAAGCGGCCGATCTGGGCGCGGATGCGGTGATTCTGGCTGATCTTGGTCTGCTGGATTATGCCCATCGCACTCATCCCCATTTGCATCTGCATTTATCGGTGCAAGGCTCGGCGACTAATTTTGAAGCCATCAATTTAGCCTTTGAGAGCTTTGGCGTGCGCCGGGCCGTATTGCCGCGCGTGCTGACTCTGCCGCAGGTGGAGTACGTGATTAAAAACACCAAGGTAGAAATCGAGGTATTCGGTTTCGGCAGCCTCTGTGTGATGGCGGAAGGGCGCTGCATTTTATCCAGCTATGTAACTGGCCAGTCGCCCAATACCCACGGCGTATGTTCCCCAGCGCAGTTTGTACGCTGGGATAAACAGGGCGAGCGTATGGATGCGCGCCTAAATGGCGTACTGATCGATCGTTTTGAGGCAGGCGAGCCTGCTGGTTATCCCACGCTGTGCAAGGGCCGTTTTGAAGTCGATGGCGATACCTATTACGCCATGGAAGAGCCGACTAGCCTGAATACGCTGTCGATTTTGCCCGAGCTGATGCGCATCGGCGTGGCTGCCATCAAGGTAGAAGGCCGCCAGCGCAGCCCTTCTTATGTGGCCGAGGTGACTAAAACTTTACGCATGGCGATCGATGCCTGCGCCGACCCGCGTTATTCAGTTAAACCTGCATGGCAAGCCACGCTGGATAAAGTGTCCGAAGGGCATCAGCAAACGCTGGGGGCTTATAGCAGGCCGTGGCGATGAGGATAGGTTTTGCCCATGGGGTTTTGATACGTTTTTAAGTGCCTTCGGCACGGTATTTGGGTGCGGGAGTCCCCCGCGTGGGACTCACTTTCTTGCTTCGCCAAGAAAGTAAGCAAAGAAGGCGACCCCACAAACGCGAAACTCCTTCGCTGCGGACAATCGAGTCGGCGGCTGCGGGACTCGCTCGCAGGCTCACTCAAACATCCTCGCCGAAACCCCGCCCCGCTTGTTCCTCGCTCGGCGCGTTTTCAGGGGAGGTAAAAGCCCTATGCAGATAACGTAGCCATAGCTTAGTTTTTGCTTCATTTGAATTTTAAAATCAAGGCAGTTAGCGCATATGGGGTGAGCCCCGACGCTTTATACAGGAATAACAATGAAACTCTCTCTTGGCCCCATTCTTTATTACTGGCCTAAGCAGCAGGTGCTGGATTTTTATGCCGGGGCAGCAACTTGGCCGGTGGATGTGATCTATCTGGGCGAGGTGGTTTGCTCGCGCCGCCACGAGTTGCGCAGTGCGGATTGGCTGGAAGTGGCGGAGCAGCTGCGTGCTGCGGGTAAAGAGGTGGTGATTTCATCGCAGGCGTTGTTGGAATCCGCCAGTGATCTTTCCAGCTTAAAAAGGTTGGCCGAGGCGGGGGGCTGTATTGAGGCCAATGATTTAGGCGCGGTTAAAGTGGCGCGGGATTTGGGAATGCGCTTTGTGGCCGGGCCGCATCTTAATATTTATAACGGCGCGGCTTTGGATTGGTTTGCGGCTCAGGGCGCGATGCGCTGGGTGCCTTCTTTGGAAAGCAGCCAGGCCGATATCGCCGCTATTCTGGCCGAAAAAACCAGCGCTATCGAAACCGAAGTCTTTGTGCACGGCCATTTACCACTGGCGTTTTCGGCCCGCTGCTTTACCGCGCGTTATTACGGCCTGAGCAAAGATGCCTGTGAGTTTCGCTGCCTGGACCATGCCGACGGGCAGTTGGTTTCTACCCGTGAAGGCCAAGGATTTTTGCGCCTGAACGGCATTCAGACTCAGTCTTCCGCCTGCCAGTCGCTCTACAGCGAATTGCCACAAATGGCGCAGATGGGCATTGATTATCTGCGCATTAGTCCGCAATCCGCCTGCACGGCTGAGCTGGTTGCTGCGTATGCTGAAAAAAGTACTTATCCCGACGCTATCCACGACTTTTCAACAGCTTATCCACAGGGGCTTGTGAATGGTTATTGGCATGGCGAAGCGGGCATAAAGGAATGTGTATGAAGCACTTACGTCAATTTGTTTTATTAAAACTTCCCGATGCCCCAGTGGCTATCGCCCTGGCCAGCAGTTTAAATCTGGTTAAAAACAAGCTGTGGCCGGAGGAAGATTTTGCATGGCTGGCCGGGCGAAATATCCGCTTAGAAGTGCTGGATATTGGCCGTGGCCTGACGCTTTCTTTTCAGAATGGCTGCTTTAAGCGAGGGACCGGTGCAGCGGATGTCACTTTCAGCGCCAGCCTTGCTGATTACCTGGTACTGGCCCGCCGCCTGGAAGACCCGGACACGCTGTTTTTTCAGCGGCGTTTAAGCATTGAGGGCGATACCGAGCTGGGCCTTACGCTAAAAAACCTGATGGATGCGACTGATTTTGAGCCTCTGCTGGCATGGCTGCCCAGCAGATTGCGTGCGCATTTACCGGTTTGATTTGGTGTTTTAAAAGGTTTGCAGACAGCGGGCACACATAGAGCACGATTGGTTTTACCCGCCCTGCAAAAAATAAGCCAACAGGCTCCAATGTAAATCCTTGCAATAAACATCAGATCTTAATCAGTGAATAAGATTGCGCAGATATAATGCGCTTCTCTTTTCAGGCTATTGGCAGATTATCAATGGATATCGTATTGCTGTTTAAGTCGCTCATTATGGGCATGGTTGAGGGTATTACTGAGTTTTTGCCGATTTCCAGCACGGGTCATTTGATTTTAACCGGTGATTTGCTCAATTTTATGAGCAAGGAAAAGCGCGACGTTTATGAAATCTTTATTCAGCTGGGCGCTATGCTGGCGGTTGTGTGGGAATACCGTGCCAAGCTGGTGAGCACCTTAACCGGCGCGGTTAAGCCAGGTGGCGAGCGTAATTTATTGCTGGCGGTTGTGATTGCGTTTATTCCTGCGGCTATTTTAGGCCTGCTGTTCAGCAAAGCGATTAAGGCGCATTTATTCCAGCCAGTGCCGGTGGCGATGGCGTTTATTGTGGGTGGTTTGATTATTCTTTGGGCGGAAAAACGCCAGGTTAATAAAACCCCGGTCATTGAAACGGTGGATGATCTCAGCCTGAAAGATGCCTTAAAAGTGGGGCTTTGCCAGTGTTTAGCCCTGATTCCCGGCACCAGCCGTTCTGGCGCTACCATTATTGGCGGCATGTTCCTCGGCATTTCCCGCAAGGCCGCAACTGAGTTCTCTTTCTTTTTAGGGATTCCAACGCTGGGTGCGGCTTCGATTTACAGCCTGCTTAAACACCGCCATGAATTAGATATTGGCGACAGCGGCGTCTTTGCAGTGGGCTTTATTGCCTCGTTTATCTTTGCTTTTATTGCTATTCGCGCGCTGATTAAGTTTGTTTCTACCCATACCTTTGTAGGCTTTGCCTATTACCGGATTGCCTTTGGCCTGATCGTACTGGCAACGGCTTACAGTGGCCTGGTGAGCTGGACGGTTTAATTTTTGGGGAGTAGGGAGTAGGGAGTAGGGAGTAGCACTTCAAATTCCCCACTCCCCATTCTTAAATCACCCAATGATCCAGTAACAAAGCCGCAAATAAATACGCCAGATATTTAATCGAATATCTGAATAATTCCCGCGCAATCACATCACCTTTCGCTTCATCCTCTTCCTGCCATAGTTTAAAAGCCCGCGATAAAAACCCTGTATTCAGCACGGCCACGCTGATTCCATACAACCAGCTGCTCATGCCTAATGCCACAGGCAGGGCGGTGACTGCGGCCAGGATGGCGGCGTAGAGCAGAATAGATAATCTGGTAAAGGCCAGCCCATGGGTGATGGGCAACATCGGCAGGCCTGCCTTTGCATATTCATCGCGGCGGTAGAGCGCCAGCGCCCAGAAATGCGGCGGCGTCCATGTGTAAATAATCAAAAATAAAATCATCGCTTCGGGCGGCACGCTGCCGGTGACGGCGGCCCAGCCCAAGATTGGTGGCATAGCGCCTGATGCACCACCAATCACAATGTTTTGCGGCGTGGCGGCTTTCAGTAAGCGGGTGTAAATCACTGCATAGCCAAAGAAGGTAGCCAGCGTCAGCCACATCGTCAGCATATTTACAAACGCAGCCAACAGCCACAGCCCCACTGCGGTGGTGATCAGGGCATAGAGCAGGGCGTCGCTGTGTTTTAGCGAGCCTTTGACCAGCGGGCGCTGCTGGGTACGGCGCATATTTCCATCGCGCTCTACTTCGATCAGGCAGTTAAAAGCAGCAGCGCCACTGGCTACCAGCCCAATTCCCGCTGTGGCAGCAAGCAGCAGGGTGATGGATGGCAGCTGTGGCGTGGCCAGCAACATGCCAACCACGGCACAGAACACAATCAAGGCAATGACGCGCGGCTTGCCAAGTTTCAGCAGCTCAGCCAGCTGGGCATGGGAGCGGGTAAGGACGAGAGTACGCATGGTCAGGCTCCTGAGTGTTTAGGGGAAGCGGTGTTAAAGACGCTGCTTGTTGCTTGCTGATGAACGGGAAAAACCTGTGCTAATGCAGCCACCACCAGCATCAGCAAAATCGCCGCTCCGCCGTTATGCGCCACAGCCAGTGGCAGCGGTAAATCCAGCCAGACATTGCTGATGCCCAGCGAGATTTGCAGCAGCAGCGCCGCAGCAATCAGCCCTGCCCACTTGGGGCTGGCTTTGCGCAGCTGCCAGATCAGCGCACTGATACAGATAAGCAGCAGTAAAGCACCCAGCCGGTGCAGCCAGTGGATAGCGGCTAAGTGATGAATCGTTAGTGATTCACCCGCTGCTGTCTGCCCCAGCTGGCGTATCGGCTGCATGGCTTCGCTTAAACCTTGAGGTGCGGCAAAGCTGCCCTGGCATAAGGGGAAACCATTGCAGGCCAGCGCCGCATAATTAGTTGATACCCAGCCGCCGAGGGCAATTTGCAGCACGATGGTGATCAGGCTGATGATCAAGAGCGGGCGCAGCTGGCCGGGCAGCTGAGGCGCTAAAGTGGCACGAGAGGCAAGCCAGGTCAGCAGGCCCAGCAGCGCCATGCCACCCAGCAAGTGTGCCGTGACCACGACGGGCATCAGCTTCATGGTAACGGTCCACATTCCCAGCAGAGCCTGAAAAATAATCACGGCCAGTGGCAAAAGAATACTGATGCGGCTGAGCTGTGGGCGTTTTTGCCAGAGCAAGTAGCAAACCGCTAAGACCAATATCCCTAATCCACCTGCAAAATAGCGGTGGATCATTTCTTTCCAGCCTTTGGCAGGCTCTATTTCGCCACTCATATCTCGGCCAAAGTCTGCACTGGCCCGGGCAATCTCATGTGCTTCATCTGGTGCGCCAAGTTGCCCGTAGCAGCCCGGCCAGTCCGGGCAGCCCAAACCCGCATCAGAAAGCCGCACATAAGCACCCAGCATCACCAGACAAAAAGTCCAGATCAGGGTAAGGCAGAGCAGTGGTTTCATTGAGTGGTTCCTAGTCAGTGCCTTCGGCACGTTGGTTTAGGAGCGGTAGCCACCGCGGGGGCGTTCTTTTCTTGAACGGCCAAGAAAAGAACCAAAAGAAGGCCGCCCCACGAAACACGAAGGCCCCTCATCTGCGGACAATCGAGCGGCGGCTGCGGAACTCACTCGCTTCGCTCGCTCAGACAGTCCTCGCCGAAACCCCGCCCGCTTGTTCCTCGCTTCGGCGTGTTTCAAGGGGACTCTAAAGCCCCGTGCAGAGAGCGCGGTCATTTCGATTTTTTTGCTGTTTGCAAATAAATAAAGTTATTTTCTTTGCTCCTTTGTAGCTACATCTATCCTCCAGCTTTAACCCATCGCTTTATTATTTTTCAAAACCTGCCCAATTTCTTTCAGTGCCTTGCGTCTGCCGTCGTCGTTAGATAGTTGCTCTTTGGAGTAGCGCAGTACGGCGTTGCCGTGGGGGTCGATCAGGTAAAGGCCGTTATCGGGGGCGTGGCTGGGCAGGTAGGCGATATCGGCGTTATCAGAGGGGCAAAAGCTGGCGCGCACAATTCGCTGGCTGGCTTCGCCCTGAGCCAGCCGCAGTTGCCCGGCGGCAAAGAGCAGCTTGCTGTGCACCTCGCTGCAAGCGGCATCGGCAGCGGCTAATCGCCAGGGGCCGGGTGCTGCGATGGGCGTGGCGAGCAGCTCGCCAAAGCTATTGCCGCCAACTGGTCTCCACCACTGCCAAACGGCTTGTGCAGCTAATACAGGTAGCAGGGATAACATAAAGCAAGCGATGAGTACGGTGCGTCCTTTCATAGTTCTGTCTCCCTTTTAAAACGTCTCCAAAGAAAAATGCCTGCTAAGCACATTCCCCACCATGTGGCGGTATAGGCAAGGTGCCGTTCTGGCGGGATAGCGGGCTGGCTGTGTTGCACAATCAAACCATCTTTACTTTCTTGCATCAGCGCATAGGCAATGGGCTGGGGCAGCTTGCTCCATGCGGCAAAGCGCTCCGGGTTGATATTCTGAAAAATGTGGTCTGCTGGCAGGGTTTGGGCCAGCTCGATATAACGCGGCCATGCCTGAGTGCTGACGATGGGGCTGGGGCTGGCTTGGGGGGGCTGTGTATCCGGCCACCAGCCACGGTTGACCAGTACGATGCTGTGATCACTCAGCTGAAAAGGGGTGATGACGTGATAGCCGATCTGCCCGGCTTCAATCCGGTGATCAAGCAGAATCTGGGCTTGTGGCAGCCATTGGCCGGTCAGTCTGAGTGGGCGGAATAAGGGGGGAGTGCCCCTGGCCCACAGCAGAGGGGGAAGTGCTTCTTGTTTTGCCTGTTGCTCAATCAATAATTGTTTATTGTTTGCGCGGCTGAGCTGCCACAGGCCCATGCAAAAAGTAATCAGGATGAGGGTTGCCAAACAGACGAGCGCATATCGGCGACGTTGCGCTAAGATGGGAGTAGACGGAGGGTTTTCCATGAAAATTGTTGCCATCATCCTGCTCCTGGTTATCATCATCGCCCTCGGGCGGGCACTCTTACAGCTGGTTCGCGGCGGGCGATCCACGCAGGTAGTGCGTGCTCTGACACTGAGGGTGGGCTTGTCGATTGCTTTATTTGTTTTGTTATTGATTGCTTATGGGATGGGGTGGATACATCCCAATGCATGAGTGTTTTTGTTTTTCTTTTGGACTGCTTTTGTAGGGCGGGTGAAACCTGCCGTTTTTGTGTGCTAACTAAAAAGATCTTATTTAAGTGCCTTCGGCACGTTGATTTTGGAACGGTAGCCTCCGTGGGGGCGTTCTTTTCTTGCGTCGCCAAGAAAAGAACCAAAAGAAGGCGACCCCAACGTCTGCGCCCCGCTTCGCGTGGTTCCCTCTCTGCGGACAATCGGCATGGCGTCAATTCAACTCGCTTCGCTCAAACACGAATTGACGACTTCCCCATGCCGCTTGTTCCTCGCTCGGCTGGACTCAGGGGATGGTAAAAGCCCCGTGCTACGAGTCGAGAAGAACCAGAGATTGTTGAGTTAGATAAAACTCAAAACTCAAAGACTAAGGATTTCCTCCGTGAAACTCCGTGTTCTCCGTGGTTCAAGATTTGGGTTTTCTAGTGTGTTGTTTACAGCCAATACACAAACACAAAAAGAATCAGCCACACCACGTCCACAAAGTGCCAGTACCAGGCGGCGGCTTCGAAGCCGAAGTGGTGTTCGGGGCTGAAGTGGCCTTTTGTGGAGCGCACCAGCATGGTAGAGAGCATGATGGTGCCAACCAGTACGTGCATGCCGTGAAAGCCGGTGAGCATGTAAAAGGTGGCGCCGTAAGCGCCGGAGCTCATTTTCAGGCCTAGCTCGGTCCAGCCGTGGTGGTATTCGATGGCTTGTAGCGTTAAAAATAAGCTGCCAAGCAGGACGGTAAAGAGTAGGCCAAGTTTGAGCTGGCCGCGTTTGTTTTCCATTAATCCCCAATGCGCCCAGGTGAGGGTTGCACCCGAGGTAAGGAGCAGTGCGGTATTGATGGCGGGCAGGCCAATTGCCGCCATGGGGGTATAAGGAGCGGCTTTAGGGCCGGTCAGGGCGGGCCAGCTTTCATGAAATCCTGACCAAAGCAGGGTATTGGTATCAGAAAAAAAGCCCAGCTCAGGAACAGAAATGGTGCGGGTGTAAAAGAGTGCGCCAAAAAAGGCGGCGAAGAACATGACTTCAGAGAAAATAAACCAGCTCATTCCCCAGCGGAATGAGTAATCGACCTGCTGGCCATAGCTGCCGCTTTGCGATTCTTTAACCACATCACCAAACCAGCCAAAAATCATCCAGATTAAGATGGCAAAGCCCAGCAGCAAAATCCAGGCTCCGGCTGCCACACTATTCATGGCAAAAGCAGCGCCCAACCCCATGCAGAATAAGGCGACAGAGCCGACGATGGGCCAGCGCGACGGGGCTGGCACATAGTAGTGTGCGTCGTGAATTCCGTTTTCTACATTCATTTTCAGCTCCATCAATTGTAGGGTGGGTGAGGCGGTTTCTTGCCGTAACCCACCCTAAGTATTGGCAATCAATACCCGCACCAATAGAAATACGCCCAGCGCCAGGCACAGCGCTAAAAACAAACCCGCTGCAATGATCTGCTGTGGTTTCAGCTTGGCGCTCTCGGCATTTTTGCGGCTGCGTACGCCAAAAAAGGCGGCCAGTACCGTTTTAAGTGCTGCAATCATGATTTCAATTCCGGGTGCAGCGTGTAAGAGAGCGTGGCTGCACCCAGCTCTGCGGGTAATTCATTAGCGACCAATAACACTACGGTGACATCCCGCTGCTCATTGGGCGCTAAAGTCAGCGCATCAAAGCAAAAGCATTCCAGTTTTTGCAGCAAGCCCGCTGCTCTGGCAGGGGCAAAGCTGGGAATGGCGCGCACTTTGAGCGGCTGATTTGATAAATTGCTTAAGCGAAACCTGGCCTTGATTAAGCCACCGGGCTTAGCTGCCATCACCGGATCAAGCGCCATCAGCGTGGCAGGCAACTGATCGGCCACATTGGTATCAAATTCCACCCGGATCACTGCGGCATTTACATCGGCAAAATTGCTGTTCGCCCGGTCTATCCCCATTGCCTTACAAAGCGCGCCGTAAAACGGCACCATCGCATAGCCAAAGCCAAACATCAGGCAGGCAATCACCAGCATCCGTATAGCGAGTTTGCGATTGGCTTGCTGGATGGTGGTTTGCATTGTTTACCTTGGGAGCGCTGGAAAATCTGTATGAGCCTTAAACCTTAAACCACAGAAAGCACAGAGTTTTACTGAGAAAACATAGCGTAGATTTAATGTTTTCTCTGTGGCCTCTGTGTCCTCATTTTTCTCTGTGGTTCAAGATTTAGTTCCGTTTCAAAGTCAGCAAGGGCTTCTTGCGGACGCTTTACAAAGTTACACGTCCATCAGCCAGCGCCGGATAATAATCCCCACAAAAAAGGCGAAGGCGATGCTGGCGGTGATCAGTGCGGTGCGCAGGTTTTTACTCATGATGATCCTCCAGCAGGCCCTGGGCTTTCAGGCCTTTTTCGACAATCTCTAAAGAAGGCGGGGTTTCCCATGTGTGGTGTGGTGCTGGTGAGGGCACTTCCCACTCTAGTGTGTTAGCGCCTTCCCATGGTTTGGCAGGGGCTTTGCCCACGCCACCACGAATGGTGTGAATCACATTAAATAAGAAGAAAATCTGCCCCAGACCAAAGCAGAATGCGCCTACCGTAGCCATGGCATTAAAGTCGGTAAATTGCAGGGCGTAATCCGGAATACGGCGTGGCATACCGGCAAGGCCTAAAAAGTGCATGGGGAAAAAGGTCACATTGAACCAGACCATAGACCACCAGAAGTGAAACTGGCCCCGGCCCTCGTGATACATATTGCCGGTCCATTTAGGCAGCCAGTAATAGGTAGCACCAAACAGGCTGAATAACGCGCCCGCCACCAGTACATAGTGGAAATGCGCCACCACATAATAGGTGTCTTGCATTTGCGTATCGACCGGAGCAATCGCAAGGATCAGCCCAGAAAAGCCGCCGACGGTAAAGAGGCAAACAAAGCCAATGGAAAACAACATCGGCGTTTCAAAAGTCATGCTGCCCTGCCACATGGTGGCGATCCAGTTAAACACTTTTACCCCGGTTGGCACGGCAATCAGCATGGTCAGAAACATAAAAAACAGCTGGGTGCTTGCTGGCATACCCACGGCAAACATGTGGTGGCCCCATACCATAAACGACAGAATCGCGATCGAGCAGGTGGCGTACACCATGGATACGTAGCCAAATAGTGGCTTACGCGCAAAGGTGGGGATGATCTGGCTGACGATACCAAAGGCTGGCAGCGCCATAATGTAAACCTCAGGGTGGCCAAAGAACCAGAAAATATGCTGGAACAATACCGGGTCGCCACCACCAATTGCCTTGAAAAAGTGCGTATCAAAGTGGCGGTCAGTGAGCAGCATGGTGACTGCACCCGCCAGCACCGGAGCCACGGCAATCAATAGATAGGCCGTGATTAGCATGGTCCAGCCAAACAGGGGCATTTTCAGCATCGTCATTCCCGGCGCGCGCATATTCAGCACCGTGGTGACAATATTGATCGAACCCATAATGGATGACAGCCCTAAAAGGTGGATGGCAAAAATCGCCAGATCCATCCCCATGCCCGCCTGAATCGACAACGGCGGATAAAGCGTCCAGCCGCCCGCTGCTGCGCCACCAGGCACAAAGAATGAAATCAGGAGCAGCGCTGCCGCTGGTGGCAATAGCCAGAAACTCCAGTTATTCATCCGGGCAAATGCCATATCCGGCGCGCCTATCATCAGCGGCAGCATCCAGTTAGCAAGGCCGGTAAAGGCAGGCATAATCGCGCCAAACACCATAATCACGCCATGCAGGGTGGTCAGCTGATTAAAGAACTCCGGTTGCCAGAATTGCAGTCCAGGCTGAAAAAGCTCGGCACGGATACACAGCGCCATAATGCCGCCGGTAATAAACATGCTGAAGGCAAACCACAAATAAAGCGTACCGATGTCTTTGTGATTGGTGGCGTAAAACCAGCGCTGCACAAAGGAAACATGATGTTCCTCATGGGCGTGATCGTGGGCTGGGGTATGGAGCGCGTCGTGTGCAGTAGTCATGGGTTTATCCTCACTTTCTGGCGGCTTTAACGTCGGCGGGGAAGAGAGCATCGCCTGCGGTGTTGCCAAAACTATTGCGCTCGTAAGTGATGACTGCCGCAATTTCGGTGTTTGAAAGCGCATTCCAGGCAGGCATGGCGTTTTTGCCAGCCAATACAATGGCCAAGTGACCTGCAATCGGGCCAGTGGCGATTTTGGATCCGGCCAGCGATGGGTAAGGGCCTGCACCTTTACCGTCTGCTTTATGACAGGCCACGCAATTGCCTTCATAAACTGTCCGGCCACGCGCGATCAGCTCGTCTTTGGTCCATTTTTTATTAGGATCGTCGGCAGCGGCTTTGGCTTCGGCTTGCTTCTTGCCTACCCAATCCTGAAATTCTTTATCGGTAACTACTTTTACAACGATGGGCATAAAACCATGGTCTTTGCCGCAAAGCTCGGAGCATTGGCCACGAAAGGTGCCGGTGTTCTCTGCTTTAAACCATGTGTCGCGAATAAAGCCGGGAATAGCGTCTTGTTTTACGCCAAATGCAGGCATCGCCCAGGAGTGGATCACATCGTTGCTGGTGGTCAGGATGCGTACTTTTTTACCTACAGGCACAACCAGCGGCTCGTCTACTTCTAAAAGGTAATGCTCGCCTTTTGCACTGCCTTTGCCTTGGTATTCATCAATTTGCTTACGGTCTGTGGTGAGGCGGCTTTTAAAATCCACGCCATGATCCAGGTATTTGTAACCCCAGAACCATTGATAGCCCGTGGCTTTAATGGTGATTTCTGAATCCCGTGTGTCTTTTTGTGCAATAACTACCCGTGCAGCAGGCCAAGCCATTGCAACCAGAATAAGTGCCGGAATAATGGTCCAGAGAATCTCAACCGTGGTGTTTTCATGGAAGGGTTTGGCAGCGTGGCCCAGAGATTTGCGGTGTTTTAATATTGAGTAAAACATCACTCCAAACACCAGCACAAAAATCACCAGAATGACCCACATAAGCAAGGTATGCAGATTTGTGATGTCGTGGGCGATTGCAGATTGAGCTGGCTGGAAGTTCATGCTTCCTGCTTGTGCGGCAGCAGGCAGCACTAAAGCCAATGCAAGTATTCGCATTACTCACCTCCCGGGGTGTAGCGCCTTCCTCTTGACTGACAGGGATGGTCGCAAATTTAATCTTTATCAATACAAGCTAGCAGGTGTTTTGATATATGCAAGTCAGCTTCGAGATTTAAATTCTTACATGCGCCTGATTTTTTGCCGTCTGTCTGGACGTTGCTGTGTCTTTTGGTATGTGTACTAAAAATCAGACTGATCACAGGTTTTTGTGATCAGCGGCTTTTTTGCCACCACAGGGACGGAGCAAAGTTCGAATATACGAACCTCCTCCTAACAATAGATCTGTACCATCCCAGGAGGAAGACCATGAGTATTCATATGGACGTGCTGGATCAGCATTTCACGCTCCCTAAAACCCGCGAAGTTGCAGCAAACAGCCCGGTAGTCTGGTTGCAAAAAGGCTGGCAGGATTTATGGGCCCATCCTGGGCCAAGCCTGATGTATGGCGTGCTTGTTACTCTTGTTGGCGCTTTGGTTCTCTCTCTTGCTGTAAATCATCCTTATTTGTTTACTACCTCGATTACGGGCTTTTTATTGCTGGCCCCATTAGGTGCGGCGGGCATTTACGAGCTTACCTCTGAGCGTGAGGAGGGCAGGCCAACTTCTTTTGTGCAGTCAATTCGCGATTTGCTGGCTAATTTGGGGCAGCTTGGCTTTCTTGGCCTGGCTCTGGCCATGGTGGCTATTGCTTGGGAGCGCTTCTCGGCCATTTTATTTGCCGTGTTTTACGGCGGACAGGATGTGAGCCTGGTCAGCTATATCAGCTCTTTAACGGGTGAGTTTTTACCGTTCACACTTGCTTGGACTCTGGCTGGTTTTCTGCTGGCTTTTTTGGTATTTGGTCTTACCGCTGTTTCTATCCCCATGCTGGCAGACAGAGAAGTCGACAGCATTACGGCAATGATGACCAGCCTGCGGGTCACATCTGAAAACCGTGTTGTGATGATTCAATGGGCTGCCTTGATTGTTTTGCTGACGGCAGTCGGCTTTATCACGGTAGTAGGGCTGGTGGTGATTTTCCCTCTTCTTGGACATGCCACTTGGTATGCCTATAAGGATTTGGTTGAGTAAGTCATTGATTAACAGGGCCCTGTGATTTGTGTGTTACAGGGCTCAATAGATTTTATTTATTAGTTTTTAGTTTTTAGTATTCCTTATGTATTGACACAGCTGACAAGCTCTTGTATAGTTCGCCCCTCTGTCGCGGGGTGGAGCAGTTGGCAGCTCGTCGGGCTCATAACCCGAAGGTCACAGGTTCGAGTCCTGTCCCCGCAACCAGAAATGCATTGTCAGAGTTATTTTTGAAGTAACGCACCCGTCGCGGGGTGGAGCAGTTGGCAGCTCGTCGGGCTCATAACCCGAAGGTCACAGGTTCGAGTCCTGTCCCCGCAACCAGCAGCACTCTGGCAAATACCCGTCGCGGGGTGGAGCAGTTGGCAGCTCGTCGGGCTCATAACCCGAAGGTCATAGGTTCGAGTCCTATCCCCGCAACCAGTTATGCATTTGCAGCAAATACCCGTCGCGGGGTGGAGCAGTTGGCAGCTCGTCGGGCTCATAACCCGAAGGTCACAGGTTCGAGTCCTGTCCCCGCAACCAAAAATTTAAAAAAGCCGCTATTCAATCGAATTGAACTGACCCCAATTAGTTGGACAGTATAAAAGCTAGGCGCTCAAGGGCTGGGTTCTGTATTGCACAGGACTCAGCCCTTTTAACTTCAGTTTGATTCGGTCGTGGTTATAGTAATGGATGTAAT
>NZ_PDZG01000034.1 GCF_002735645.1 Iodobacter sp. BJB302 | reverse complement strand
ACATTAGAAAAACTCCCGACTTGGCCCAATAGCCGAATTGACGAGCTGCTGCCATTTGTTAAAGATCAGAACCCACAAGATAACGAAGGCTAAAGCAGTTGGCTAGGTGGGAGGGCTGAGCGCTTACCATATGGTTGCCGAATTTGTCTGCTTATATGTATGTTTATAAGGAGTATTATCAAAGGGAAACACCCTCTTCCCTTCTTTGTTGTCGCAGTGTAAACCTGCAAATCCTTTCAAGCCAACAATAATAATTACATGTTGTAATATATCTTACACCCCCGATTTGTCAGTATTCGTATATTGTATATTATGTAAAGTTAATGCATAAATAACTAGAAAACTTACAAGCTCTGTTCTGACGGAGTGATGCATAGAAAAGAAGGCTTTTTCATGCCGCTAATTAAACGCCCTGCAATCGATTGTCTGCATTCTTTTGCGATTTGCCGCATAACGCTCATGCAGCCATGCGGTCGAGTTTTGCCGCTGCATCGATAAAATATGCCGCTTCTCTAACAGCAAGGCAGCGCATTCATCAGCCGTATCCTGCCTCTGATTTGCCCAAGAGCGGGCATAATCTGCTTTGCGGTGCTCATGATTGCCTTGCTCTGATAAATCAGCCAAAGCCGCTCTTTCTTTGGCTTCCCGCTTGTAGTCAGAGTAATCAACGCTGCCAATCAGGGCATCTTTATCCGTAATAATTTTTTCTGTTTTTAAACCCGCTTCTTCGCAAGGCTTATTTTGATAGGTGTATTTGGGGCGGACGCCGTCAAAACATTTGAACATTTCAGCGGATGCTGAAAAAGAAACAAAGATTAAGCAGATAAAAACATAGGGCATTGTTTGCATTATCATTACGGCGAACTATACGCAAAGAGAATAAATGGTCAATATTACAGAGATATCACCGGCAATTTACAAAGAAAAACGCATGGTGATCAGAATGCCTGTGAAAGCACCCCGATTGTCCATGCGTTTGTAACGGCTTATCAGCCGCGTTTAGCGTAAAGCTTCCAGCTCATCCGAGATTTCCAACCAGAGCGCTTCCAGTGGATCGATCTTATTTTTAAGCTCGGTTTCTTTTTCGCGCGCTGTTTTTAATTCTGCGGCTCTTGCAGGCAAATACAGGCTTTCTTCGGCCAGCAAAGCCACCACTTTCTGCATTTCTGCCGTCAGCACCGCCATGTCTTTTTCTACCTTGGCGAGCTTTTTCTCTACGGGTTTACGCAGCACGGCATTTCGCTGGCGTGCGTCGGCTTCCAGTTTTTTCTGTGCTTTGCGATCAATGGCGCTGCTGGAATTACGCAGTGCGCTGTTTTCTTCGCTGCGCTTTTGCTGGCTGTATTTGGTGTACTCATCCAGATCACCATCAAACGGGCGAACTGTGCCGTCTTCGATTAGCCAGAAATCATCTACCGTGGCGCGCAGCAAGTGCCTGTCGTGCGAGACCACAATAATCGCGCCTTCGAAATCTTGCAGCGCCATCGTTAGCGCCTGGCGCATTTCGATGTCTAAGTGATTGGTTGGCTCGTCCAGCAGTAATAGATTTGGTTTTTGCCAGATCAACAGAGCCAAAGCCAGACGCGCTTTTTCGCCGCCGGAAAACGGCTCAATCTTGCTGGTGGCCATGGTGCCGTTAAAATCAAAACCGCCTAAGAAGTTGCGATGTTCTTGCTCGCGCGTTTGCGGATCAATTTTTTGCATATGCCAGAGCGGGGATTCATCCAGACGCAAATGCTCGAGCTGATGCTGGGCAAAGTAACCAATTTTTAGGCCCTTACCCTCTTCACGCTCACCCAACAGCAGTGGGTTTTCGCCAGCCAAAGCCTTGATGAAAGTTGATTTACCCGCGCCATTCACACCCAGCAAACCAAGACGCGCTTCGTTTTCCAGGCTGAGTGTTAGGTTTTTTAAGATGGGGCGATTAATATCATAGCCAGCCTGGCCGTTTTCCAGTTTAACTAAAGGATTAGGGCTGTTTTCAGGCTCGCGGAAGGCAAAAGTAAATGGCGAATCCACGTGCGCGGCAGAAATACGCTCCATTTTTTCCAGCGCTTTAACCCGGCTTTGTGCCTGGCGTGCCTTACTTGCTTTGGCTTTAAAGCGGGTAATAAAGGATTCTAAGTGGTTAATCGTGCGCTGTTGTTTATCAAAAGCCAGCTGCTGCAGCGATAAACGCTCGGCGCGCTGGTTTTCAAAGTCTTCATAGGTACCGGTGTAAAGCGTCAGTGCGCCGCCTTCCACATGCAGAATTTGCTTGATGGTGTTGTCAAGGAAATCGCGATCATGCGAAATCACCAGCAACATGCCCTGGTAAGTTTTGAGCCATTGCTCAAGCCAAACCACTGTTTCCAGATCCAAGTGATTGGTTGGCTCATCCAGCAGCAGCAAATCTGAGCGGCACATCAAAGCCTGGGCCAGATTCAGGCGCATACGCCAGCCGCCAGAGAAACTAGATACAGGATTAGAAAGCTCTTCGGTAGAGAAACCCAGACCCGCCAGCAATTTTGCCCCGCGGGATGCTGCGGTATAGCCATCAATGGCGTCAAATTCGCCCAGCAGCTCGCCGTGGCGGATGCCGTCATCGTGCGAGACGTTTTCTAATTCGTGTTCTAAACGGCGTAATTCGCGATCGCCATCCAGTACATAATCAAGCGCCGAGCAATCAAGTGCCGGGGTTTCCTGAGCCACATGGCTGATTGTAATGCGTGGCGGCATTTCGATATCGCCGCCATCCGGGTGTAATTCGCCGCGCATCAGCGCAAAGAAGCTGGATTTACCTGCACCATTGGCCCCTACTACACCGGTTTTGCTGCCGGGTTGCAAGAGAAGGTCTGCAGAATTAAGCAGCACCTTGGTGCCGCGTCTTAGAGTGAGGGATTTAAGTCGTATCATGGGGCAGGATTCTAACAGAGTGACTTACTTTCTTCGCCGCTGTTTGCTAAGTAATTAAGCCCCCTGCCCCCTTGTTTTATCAAATTAGCGCGTTTTTCAGCGGCAGCTGCGGCCAAGCTTCAGGGGCATTGCAATGTGCTGACGGCCATTTTGCTGACTTCGTCATCCGTCTGGCCAAATGTTGCGGTTTGTAAAGATTGTTTAACTCCGGCCTTGCATAAATCAGCCTGTATCGTTTTTAGCGCCATCAGTAATTGAGGGGTGAGCTGGTCCAGCACAGGACGCACCTCTTTTGCCAGATCCGGCGCGGGAGAAAACGGGACTTGTTTTTGCTTCTGCCATTTTTGATGAAGCTGGCTTTGGATCAGCTTACCTGCATCGAACTGAGCCTGAAAAAACGCCGCTGCAAAGCGGGGGTCAAGATCAATCGCCCGAGCTTGTTTTTCCACATCAGCCAGAATAGCCTGCTCGCGGGCCGGATCATTAATCGCAGCACCGCTATTCCATTTGCTTTGTGCCACCAAAGGCGCAACAGCGAGGCGCTGTGTCATTAAGCTGATTAAGGATTTAATTGGTGGCGTTTGCTCAGACTGTATCGCAGCTGAAACGGGCATCTGGGAGCACGCGACAAGCACCGGGCATAAAAAAATAAAAAGAAGAACAAGCACTCTGCACATAAGTTTTCCTGTTGGGATAAGCATCTCTGGCGTGGCCGCAATGATTATGCAGCCCACCAGACTTTACAGGAACAGCACTTTATTCGCACTTTATTCTGCAGCTACACCGATGTAAATATGCACTTCGGCCGGGCCAATATAGGATTCAAAATCACTCTGATAGCTGCGTTTAATGTGTGGGTTTTGTTCAAAATAAGCCCAGACTTGCCCCCATGCCTGTATCACAGCGCCGGGCATAGGCCCCACGCCTTCAAAAACCAAATAACTACCTGGCTCAATGGCGATATGCGTGAAATGCTCACCCCCCTGATGAACAGAGACGCCCGCCGTTAAATCGTAAAAGCCATTTGCATCGCTTTCAAACCCTGAATAAACGCCATAAACAGGAGAATTCGCCATGCGCCCCGGGATTTTATCGATTAAATTCTCTGAAAAAAAACGCCCCCAAAGCCTGGCAATTCTGGCCGTTGTGGGGTTGAATTCATCACTGTTTTTTGTTCTGACAGCAATACCTGCAACCGTAAAGCCACTCACTTCAAGACGTTTTGGATTCATTTTTGATGCTTTATGTGAATTTAAAAAGGAAAAACAGTTTGATTCGGGCCGCTGCTTAATAAAGGCGGAGGTGCACCAATATTTACCCCCATTGCATTCGCAATAATCTGCATATCATGCGCACTGATTGCAAACAGGCCAAAGCGAAATGGCGCGCCCCACTGACGCACACCTTTAGAAAATTCCAGCGGTTCTAATAAAGGCTGTATGGCCGCTTGCTGTGCGGGCCACCAATCTACATCTTTACGGTAAGGAATGAAACCGCCTCCCATATCAAAGGGATAGGGTTCCCCTGCCCTGACCATCCCAATGGCGGTAAAAGACTGCAATTTATCTTTGCCGCCCATTTCCGTTGCAGGGGAGTAATACACCACCCTGTCGCCAGGCTGAATGCGTTTTAGCGGGCCTGCCTTGCCATGGCAAACCTGCATAAAACCGCCTTCCCTGCCACGCGCCACATGGGTGGCACATACCACTGCGATCCAGTTATTCATCTCTTTTCTGCCAGAGTTTTGCTAAGCGGCATTCAGTGCGTAGACCCGTAAACGATGCTGATCTGGGTCTGTGGCCACAAAGGTATAGCCAAAATCCATCTGCACAGGCTTTTGTATAATAGTCAGCTCAGACCACCGGGCATAAAGATCATCAACGGCTGCCGCATCATCTAAAGCAAAAGCCAGCTCAGCGCCGCCACCGCAAGCCAGCGCGGCAGGCTCTACGGTGTTTTTTGCCCAGAGGCCAAGCTTTAAGCCAGACTCTGATTTAAAAAGTGCAAATGTGGCCGAAAGCTCAACAGGGGCAATGCCAAGGATTTTCTGATAGAACACCGCACTGGCTTCGGGGCTGTTCACATAAAGCAATACAAAGTCAGGATTAAACACGTTAAACCTCATGTGTGGTTGAAAGTATTTTCATCCTATAGGCGGGCTGTGTCAGTTTTTGTCAGCAGTGTTTATGGAGGATTTAAGCGGGATTGGGCTGCTGCACATTGCACCAAATAGTTTGGCGTCCACTCTGGCAAAGCCTGCCCGGCCGGCATCGAGGCTAAGCGCCAGAATGCCAGCCAGCAAGACGCCTGGCCAGGCCCGCCGCAACGAGGGCGACAAGGCCAGCGCCTGTAATACCAAGGCAAGCAATAACAGTGCACTTAACATGGCAGTTAAGCCAAAGCACTGGCTTGTTGTAAAGAGATGGAATGCGGCAAGCGGGCGCTGCGCATCTGCATTAAAGCCTGGGCAAGATCCTGGATTAGATCTTCTCTTGATTCCAGACCAATGGACAGCCGGACCAGATTTTCACTGATGCCTGATTGCTGCCGCTCTTCTGGTGAAAGGCGGCCATGCGTGGTTGAAGCAGGATGCGTCACCATGCTGCGTGTATCGCCAATATTGGTGGCAATAGATATCAGCCGCAAAGCATTAATAAAGACCCAGGCATCGTGGCGGTCTGTGCCCGCTTTAAAGCTGAATACACCACCAAAACCGGCCTGCTGCTGGCAAGCAAGCGTATGGCAGGGGTGGCTCTCAAGGCCGGAGTAATAAACAGCCTGTACATCTTGCTGATGTTCCAGCCAGGAGGCCAGCTGCAAAGTACTTTGATTAATCTGTACCATACGCAGTGACAACATTTCAAGGCTTTTTAACAGCAGCCATGCATTCATCGGGCTCAAAGAAAAACCCAGGGTGCGCAGCACACCGCGCAGAGGGGACATCAGCGACTGGGGGCCGCAAACAACACCCGCAACGCAGCGCCCCTGCCCATCCATATATTTACCGGCTGAATGCAAAACGAGATCAGCGCCCAGCAATAAGGGCTGCTGCATGATGGGTGTGAGTAAGGTGTTATCCACAACCAGCAAGGCATTCTTTGCATGGGCCAAACCAGCCAGCACCGCAATATTGACAATATCCTGCATGGGGTTGGAGGGGGTTTCAACAAAAACCAGGCGGGTTTGCTGATCAATTGCCTGCTGCCATGCCGCATAATCCATCAGACCCACTACGCGCACTTCAACTCCAAACCGGGCAAAGTAGCTGCGTAATGCCACCAGCGTGGTGCCAAACACATCCCGTGAGCAGACAATATTGCTACCACTTTCGGCAAACGCCATCATCACTGCCGTCAGCGCGGCCATGCCTGATGCAAAAGCCACCGCGCCTTCTGCGGCTTCCAGCAAGGCCACGCGCTCTTCAAACACCTGTACGCTCGGATTAGTAAACCGGCTGTAAACATGGCCCGGCTCTGCACCGCTGAAGCGGGCTGCCGCCTGCTCTGCAGATTGAAAGCGGTAAGCCGATGTCATGGCAATCGGCTCGCAAAAACTATCTGAATAATCGGCAAACTGCCCTTGGCGCAAGACTTGGCTGTCGGATTGGATATCAAACATCATGGCCTCAATGGTTTATGCCGGCTCTACTGCAGGCTGGTGTTTTGATTCGGTAAAAAAGAGAAAACATGCCAGCCCCGCTATGGCCGTGATCAGGGTCAGCACAATAATAGTGGGCCGGTAGCTATGGAAAAGATCGTAGCCATAAGCCCCCAGCTGGGCCGAGGCAAAGCCACCTGCCTGGTGCAGTAAAAATAAGACCCCAAATACCTGCCCTTTGACCTGATTGCCATAGCGCTCCAGGCATATTGCCGAAGTGAGCACAACCGTCCCCAAGTAGCTGGCCCCAAAAATGGCTGCAAAAAGATAGGTCGTAACAAGGCTGTTTTGCACAAGCAGCAGCGCCATAGCGAGGCAGCGCATTAAATAAAACAGGCCAAGCAGATTTTGCTGTGCATAGCGCGTAGCCAGCCAGCCAGCGGCCAAACCACTGATTAATTCAAGAATACCCAGCAAACTTAAGCTGAACCCCATCCCTGCGCGGCTGGCCCCGCCATCCTGCCAAAGCGGCACAAGGTGTATATCAATAAAGGCCATGGTGGCACCGCAGCCAATAAAACCGAGCGCTAAAACGTAAAAGCCCTGATCGCTCAGTACGCTGCGCCAGTTGCCCTCTTGCTTATGCTCTGCAACGGGTTTCTCAGGCATGGGAAGGCGGCTTGCCCACCACAGCAATAATGTGACTGGCCCTGCGAATAATGCGCCGATCACCATAAAGATCTGTTGCCAGCTAAAGTGCGGCTGCAGCCATAACCACAGGGGCGACAGCACAATAAACCCCACCGACGTGCCATTACTGATCACTGCGTAGGCAAAGCTTTTCTTTTTTTGCTCAAACAGACGATCAACCAGCACACCCATCGGCACATAGCTCATGGCCGCCAATGCAAATGCTGCAACTAGGCCATACAGAGCAACAAATAACCAGTACTGGCCAGAAAACCAGGCCAGCAGCACAAATGCAATTCCGCCTGTTAGGCTGCCCAGCATCACCGTTTTAATGGGTCCGGCCCGGTCAGATAACGCGCCTACCAGCGGTGAAGCCAGACCAGACACCAGCAAAAACAAGCCCCCAGCAAAGCCAAAATCTGCGCGGCCACGCCCAAAAGACTGGGCGAGATCGCTGAAGTACACTTGAAAAACCCCTTTAAGCGCACTGGATAAAAACATCGTAAAGAAACCCAGCCCAACCAGGGTCCAGGTGATTCTGGCTTTATTCATCGGGGGCTCCCGTCAGTTGCTCAGGCAAGGCTCGCTTTGCTGGCAATATTCTTGATAAAGGTTCTCGTACATGCCCCAGAACAGCTCGCAGGTATGCTCTACGGCAAACAGGGCCTCCTGTTGTTTTTGCTGGGTATCACAGAGTGTGCTCACCAGATTCAAGCCCTGCTGCACATGGCCAACGTCTTCTTTTTGATGTACCGAAAAAAACAAAAGATCGTACTCGTTCAGGCCATAAACCCCGCCCAGCAGCGTATGCCTTGCTTCACCCGCCTTGGTTTCAAGGTTTTGTCCTTCACTGGCAATCATGACCGCCGCTGCGCCAATATGGTATTGATCAGGATTGCGTACCGCATTCAGCCGGTAATCAATCAGACGCTGGGTGGCGGGCAGCGCCACAGCAGCATCACGCTCTTGATCGCTGATGCCCAAAGCCCGGATAAAATTTTGCATCAGCACAACATGGTTATCGGTACGGGATAATTGGCCTGTTTCTTCCTCGTACACATTAATCAGCAGCGCTTTCTTAAACTTGGGATGCGGGCAATAAAAGAAGAGATGCTCCACATAATCAAGAAAATGCTTAGTCAGCTGATAGCCCTGCAATGCAACTTGTTTAAGCAACTCCTTATTGGGATTTTTTTCATCCAGTAAGTGCAAAAAAATCGGATGAGAAAGCGTTAAATGTTTATGTAAAGTTTTTTCTAAGGTGGTTTTAAATTCTGCTTTTGTCATTAACATGCTGATTCCTCCTGTGTGTATGCTATTCGTTCCGCCAGCGATTCAACCGATTGCGCCATATAGTGCCCGGCATGCTTTTGGCCGTTAATTCTGGCGTAGTCTTCTAATACGCCCCATGTTTTAAAGCCAAAGTATTGCCACACCTGATGCGCCCGTGAATTGGCCCGTACATCCAGCACAAACTGCTCAATCTGCAAAGCGCGCGCCTTGCTGATCAGAGCCTTAAAAGCCGCCTGCACCAGCCCCTGCCCCCTGAAGCGCGGAGAAACCACGCCTTTGGCCAGCTCAGCGCTATGGCGGCAATTAGGCATGGTGCTGAGATTCATTAAAACAAAAAAAACCGGCTCGCCATTTTCAGAGCCGTAAAGCGCGTACGTTTCCCCTTTGGCTATTTTTTGAATCAGCGCGCTTAAAAATTGCCGGGCTTTATCTGCATCCAGCGGCTCGATAAACCCGAGCGTTCCGCCATCAGCCACCGTGGCATTAATCAGATCAACAATATTTCTGCCATATTCCGCAGAAAAATCTGGATTCCAGTGCAATTCAAGTTTTGACACATCCGCCCCTTATATACTTATTAATGCAAGTTATTATTGATCTTACTTGGTTAATTCCAAATGGATAAGCGAAAAAAAGGACAAAAAAAGCAAAAATAAGGACATAAAATTTTTAATGCACATGATTATGAATTTGCATTTAGAATGAGCACAATTGCAAATTCACAGACCTGCACGCTCATGAAAAATTTTGCTGTTAAAGGCCTTACCGGCCTGCTTTGCTGCGGACTTTTGTCTGCGGCGGTTGCCAACGAGCCAGAAGCCGCCGCGCTGAATACCCGGCTAGTTCACTTTCCTGCTTTGGGTGGTAAAACGCCGCTGGAAGTCATGGGGGTGTTTCGCACGCCACAGGGCACAGGGAAATTTCCTGTCGTGATTATTTTGCATGGCTCCGCAGGTATAGATTCACGCGGTGCCATGCATGCTCAGAACCTGGCTAAAGCAGGCATCGCCAGCCTGGAGCTGGATATGTGGGGGGCCCGAGGCCTGAGTGGCGGCGCAAAAGGCCGCCCGGACAAAGTGCACGACACCCTGCCCGATTTATGGGGCGCGGAAGTATGGCTGGCCAATCAGGAAAAAATAGACGCAAAACGCATCGGTGTGATGGGGTTTTCATGGGGAGGCGTGATGGCGATGCTCTCGGCCACCAAAGAGAACGGACCGCCAGCAGGGGTTCCGCCTTTACAGGGAAATATTGCGCTCTACCCTGTTTGCTGGGCTTATAACAAAGTGCCCGGCTATCGCTTCCAGGCGCTGAGAGCCACCAAAGTCTTGATTCTGGCGGGAGCAAAAGATCGTTACGACGATAGTGAGCAAGCCTGCCCTGAGCTGGCTCAGTCGCTGGAGCCTGAATATCGCAATCAGCTGAGCGTGCAGGTCTACCCCAATGCAGAGCATGGCTTCGATATGCTGGAAAAAGAAAACCTTTATCAGGATCCTTACTCACATCGCGGCAAAGGGGGAGAAAGCTTCTCAGCCCCCAATCCTGATGCGCGCGAAGATGCACGCCGCCGGATTGTAAGTTTTTTTAACGAACGCTTTGCCATTACGCCATGAAACGTATTTTCTTTGTGCTGCTTCCCCATGTACATATCCTGGATTTAGGCGGGCCGATGCAAATTCTGGGCACGCTGCCCGAACTGGGCCTTGCTGAGCTCAGCATTCACTGCGTTGGCCCCCATACAGGGCTCAACAGCTTTCAGGGGGTCAGCCTGATGGATATTGCACCGCTGCCCGCAAAATTAATCAAGGGCGATGTGGTGGTAATGGTGGGTAGCAAAATTCAAACCGATCAGCCATACACGCCTCATCAGTTAAAAGTGGTGGACTGGCTTAGTGCCTTAGGTAGAAACATGCCTGAGGGCGTCATCATTGCCAGTGTCTGCACAGGCGCGCTTTTTCTGGCTGAAGCAGGCTTACTTAACGGGCGATATTGCACCACTCATCATGATTACCTGGAGCGCTTACAGAAAGCAGCTCCCGCCTCCCGCGTGCTGAGTAAACGGCTGATGGTGCAGGACGGGCCTGTTTATACGTCGGCAGGTGTTTCAGCCGGGATTGATCTGGCCTTGCACCTGGTGGGCCAGTACTTTGGCAGTGCAGTTGCGCTGCGAGTGGCGCGGGAAAACCTGGTGCAGTTCCGGCGTCTGGAGCACGATCC
Source organism: Iodobacter sp. BJB302 (assembly GCF_002735645.1). Lineage (GTDB taxonomy): Bacteria > Pseudomonadota > Gammaproteobacteria > Burkholderiales > Chitinibacteraceae > Iodobacter. The sequence goes on along the minus strand of NZ_PDZG01000034.1, from coordinate 40,259 downwards.
GGAGCTGAGCGCGCCGCTTTGCTACCGCAATCACAATGATCCTGTCATTCATCTGGTACAGGACTATATGACACAACACCCTTGCGATTCAGGCACTTATGACGAGCTGGCTGAGCAGTTTTCGCTGAGCTACCGGCACCTGGCCCGCTTATTTCAACAAGCCTGCGGCATTACGCTGAAGCAATACCAGCAAAAACTGAAGCTTGATCTGGCCCGTCGCATGCTTAAAGACAGCCACCGCTCTATTGAAGGCATTATCGAGCACTGCGGATTTGCCAGCCCTCAGGCATTCAGAGCCGCATGGCGGCAGGCTGAAACGCTTTCTCCCTCTGTATGGCGCAAAGTTCAGAAACTCGACCGCGCACATGAGGCTGCCTAAGCACCCCGGCCCCCTGCAGGAATACCCTCGGCTTCACGCCAGGCTTTAAGCAAAGTCTGGCGCCGCTTTGGATAACGCTCATCCAGGCTGATCACTGACTGAATGCGATCCACCCGAAAGTGGCGGAAAGCCTGCCTTGTTTCACACCAGGCCACAATAACCCGCGCCTGATCAAAAAAAGCCAGCGCGCAGGGCCAGATCAGACGATGGGATGCTTGTTGTTTTGCATCCATGTACAGCAAATCCAGCTTCATCTCATGGCGGATGGCTGCCCTGATCAGATGAAGCGTTTCATCCGAATCACCCGGATGCATACTGGGGCCAATTAATAAAGCGGCGCTGTCGAGCTCAAAGCGCAGCTCTGCAGGCAACACGGCCGCAATTTTGCTTAATGCATGGTTTGCGGCATCCCCCAGCCCTGAATCGGCGCGATTGGCCACCCATTTGGCTCCCAGCGCCAGCGCTTCGATTTCTTCCACCGTAAACATCAAAGGCGGCAACGTAAAGCCTGGCCGCAATACATAACCCAGACCAGCTTCGCCTTCAATTTTTGCGCCCTGTGCCTGTAAGCTTGCAATATCACGGTAAAGCGTTCGCAAGCTGACCCCCAGTGTTTCTGCCAGTACGGCACCGCTTACAGGGTAGTGATTCAGGCGTAATTGCTGCATTAAACTCAGTAATCTTTCTGCTCTGGACAAGTGAGAAACCTTTATGGGCAATGTGGATGCGGCAGGCTGGCAAAAGCACGAAAACTTACAAGCACTTTCCATTCCTGCCCTAATTGGATTTTCATGTTTATTTATCAAGCCAATCAATAACAGCGCTGCATGTATGAAGCAATTATTTATTTTTCTGCAGTGCATTAACAAATAACACCCGAGCAGCAATTTTAAAACAGTCGTTTACTACTTATAAATATAAACGGTCATAAAGCGCCTATAACATGGGCATTGCAAGCGGCTTTATTCTTAGCAAAAACCAGCACCATAGGTGATTTCACTTATCAATATGTTCTTGATTAAATTTTAAAACCGCAGATTACTAATGGGGTGACAAATTAAACATTCTTGAAATTTACAATTTACCCTATTGTTAAAAATAACATGCTGTCAGGCTTATTCATTAACAACAACAACTTGGCGGCAATATCCTTACTATTGTATTCCTGCTATTAGTGAAAATCATGATGCGCCAAAGCTGGCAATGCCTGAAAGGTGGGTATAGAGTCAGGGCACACTGAACCGGAGCTTCTGTTATGACCGTTTTGTCCACACTCAAAGCACTTGGCGAACTTGCTGCAGCGAGTGACCAGCCAATCACCCAAGATTTTCTCTCTGCTTACTTCGCACACATTTCTGAAGACGATTTAATAGAAAAAACGCCGGAAGATTGGTTTGGAGCGGTGCTTGCGCATTGGCGTATGGCTCGCACCCGGGTGGCGAATACGCGCAAAATCCGTATTTATAATCCAAGCGTGCCTGATCATGGCTGGCAAAGCAGCCACACCGTCATTGAGATTGTTCAATCGGATCGTCCTTTCCTCGTTGATACGATCGGCATGTCTGTTGCACGGCTGGGTTACGGCGTACATCAGGTTGTACACCCCGTACTACAAGTAAGCCGTCAGGAAAATGGCGACTGGCAAGGCATGGGCGAGCAAGGCACGGCCGAATCATGGATGCATATTGAGATTGACCGCATCACGGCCAGCGAAGCCATTACCCAGCTGGAAAACGATCTGAACAACGCGCTGGACATGCTGGACGCATGCGTAACCGACTGGCCATCCATGGCAGACCGCGTCACTGCAGCACTGGAAGGACTGCGTCATCGCCCGCCTCCGCTGGATATGGTGTTGGTGCGCGAAACCAGTGCATTTTTAGAATGGATGCTGGCTGGCCACTTTATTTTCCTTGGCGTGCGTGATTACCGCTTTGCGGAAGATGGCAACCTGCATTTTGTAGGTGGCTCTGGCCATGGCCTGCTGCGCGACTCCGGCGATTCCGGCCTGTCGCACACATGGGCAGCCTTACCTGTTGATTTAAGAGAGCGCGCCTATTCAGCCGATCCGCTGATTCTGATGACCAAGGCCGATACCCGCTCCCTGATCCACCGCCCGGTTTACCTCGATATGGTCAGCCTGCGCGAAGTGGATGCCAATGGCAAAGTCATTGGTGAATTACGCATTCTTGGTCTTTACACCGCCAGCGCTTACACCACACCGCCACGCAATATCCCACTGCTGCGTAAAAAAATTAATGCGGTTCTGCTGGCGAGCAATGCCGATGTAGGCGGCTATCGTGGCAAGGCTTTACTGAATGTCATCGATACCTATCCGCGCGACGAGCTGCTGGAAATCGGCATCGACGATTTAACCCGCATCGCTCAGGGCGTCGTCAGCCTGCACGAGCGCAGCCGCGTGCGTACTTTCTTCCGCGAAGACCTCTACCGCCGTTATGTATCCGTGATGCTGTTTGTGCCGCGTGATAACTACACCACTGAAGTGCGCGTGAAGGTTGAGAAAATTCTGATGGAACGCCTGGGTGGCTACGAAGCAGAATTTAATGTTCTGCTGGCTGACAGCCCATTAGCACGCATCCACTTCCTGATTCATCTGCCGGTGGGCGAGCGCATTGTTTACAATGTTAAAGAAATTGAAGACGAAATCGCCCGTGCTGCCCAGCGCTGGCAGGATGACTTACGCAATCAGCTGACCCATGTGCGCGGCGAAGAAGCAGGTGCCGCGCTGTATCAGCGTTATCAGCGAGCTTTCTCCCCGGCTTATTGCGCAGATTTCTCCGGCCGTGTTGCGGTTTACGATATTGAAGCGCTGGAAACCAGCTTAAAGAATGACAAAATTGCCATCACCCTTTCACCGGGCAGCGTGGTTGATCCAACGCTGTGGCGCTTAAAGCTTTACCGTGGCAAACCGATTGAATTGTCCGATTGCCTGCCACTCGTGGAAAACCTGGGCGTGCGCGTGCTGGACGAGCGCCCTTATGAGCTGACCTTCGATCAGACAGAACACGCATGGATTATTGATATTGGTCTGCGCCTGCCTGCTGGCACGTCACTGGAAAACAGCATCGACCGTGAGCGCCTGATTGCTGCCTTTGCCGCTATTTTTGAAGGCGCATGCGAGAACGACAGCTTTAACCGTCTGATTCTGGGGGCTGGTCTGGCTTGGCGCGAAGTGCTGATTTTGCGTGCTTATTCATGCTATATGCGTCAGGTGAATCTGAAATACGGTATTGAAATCATTGCCGATTGCCTGTTGCGCCACGGCAAGCTGAGCGGCCAGCTGGCTGCGCTGTTTGTGATGTCGCACGATCCATCCACCAGCGCACCTGGCGTGGCGGATATTCTGGCCGAAGAAATTCGCCAGGCTTGCGCCAATCAATCCAGCGTGGATGAGGAGCGCATTCTCTCCAGCCTGCTGGCCGCGATTCTGGCTACTGTACGCACCAACTTTTTCCAGCTGGATGCTGAAGGCAAGAGCAAGTCCTACACCTCGTTCAAGATTGAATCGGCGCGTATTCCGAATATGCCGCAGCCTGTGCCGCTATTTGAAATTTTCGTTTACTCACCAGAAATGGAAGGCGTGCATTTACGCGGCGGTAAGGTAGCGCGTGGTGGCTTGCGCTGGTCTGACCGCCGCGAAGACTTCCGCACCGAAGTGCTGGGCCTTGTAAAAGCACAGATGGTAAAGAACACCGTCATTGTGCCGGTGGGCTCCAAAGGTGGCTTTGTGGTGAAAAACCCACCAAGCGATCGCGAAACTCTAATGACACGCGGCATTGAGTGCTACAAAAACTTTATCCGTGGTCTGCTCGATTTAACCGATAACTTAGTAGCGGGCCAAGTGGTTCATCCACCGCAAGTACGCCGCCTGGATGAGGATGATCCTTACCTGGTGGTGGCTGCAGATAAGGGCACGGCTACATTCTCTGATATCGCTAACGGTATTTCACGCGATTATGGCTTCTGGCTGGATGATGCTTTTGCTTCGGGCGGCTCGGTAGGCTACGACCACAAGAAAATGGGCATTACCGCCAAGGGTGCATGGGTTTCGGTAGAGCGCCAATTCCGTGAGTTGGGCATTAACACCCGTACCGATGAATTTACCGTCATCGGCGTGGGCGATATGTCCGGCGACGTATTTGGTAACGGCCTGCTGCGCAGCGAACACACCAAGCTTCTGGGGGCGTTCGATCACCGCCATATTTTCCTGGATCCAAATCCGGATCCTGCCGCGTCGTTTAAAGAACGCGAACGCTTGTTTAATCTGCCCCGCTCTTCATGGGCGGATTACAACGCAGAGCTGATTTCTGCAGGTGGCGGTGTCTGGCCGCGCAATGCCAAAACCATCCCGCTGTCGGCCGAAGTTAAAGCCATTCTGGACATCGAAGCTGACGAGCTGGAGCCAAACGAGCTGATCCGCGCCATGCTGAAAGCGCCGGTTGATTTGTTCTACAACGGCGGGATTGGTACATACGGGAAGGCATCCACCCAAACGCCAGCTGAAGCCAACGATCGCGGTACCGATGCAGTACGTATCGACGGTAAGGAATTCCGCTGCAAAGTAATCGCCGAAGGCGGCAATTTGGGCTTCACCCAGCTGGGCCGCGTGGAATACGCTGCTCACGGTGGCCGCGTGCATACCGATGCGATTGATAACTCGGCCGGTGTGGATTGCTCCGATCACGAAGTGAATATCAAGATTCTGCTGGGCCGCATTATGGCCGGTGGCGATCTGACCATGAAGCAACGTAACGATCTGCTGGCCTCAATGACCGATGAAGTGGGCGAGCTGGTTCTGCGTGATAACTATCTGCAAACCGAAGCCATCAGCCTGGAATACCAGCAAACGGCCTCGCTCTTGCCTGTGCATCAGCGCTTTATGCAGGCACTGGAGAAAAGCGGCCGCCTATCCCGCCGCATTGAATTCTTGCCCACCGACACACAAATCGCCGTGCGTCAGCAAGAAGGCAAGGGCTTAGAGCGTCCGGAACTGGCGGTATTACTGGCCTACGCAAAAATGGCATTGTTCCAGGACTTGCTGGCAAGTGATTTGCCAGACAGCCCGGATTGGGACAATCTGCTGGCGGCTTACTTCCCTAAACCGCTGGTGGATCGCTTTGGTGATCGCTTGGGCGAGCACCCATTGCGCCGTGAAATTGTGGCCAATGAGCTGACCAACCGCACCATCAACCGCATGGGTATCAGCTTTGTCTTCCGTCTTTCTGAGGAAACCGAGCTTTCCCCAGCCACGATTGTGCGTGCATGGTACGACGCCACCGAGCTACTGGACAGCGAAGCCCGCTTTGTTGCCATCGAATCGCTGGACAACAGCATTCCGGCATCCATGCAATACGCTATGCTGCTGCGCGAGCGCCGTCAGCTGGAGCATGCAACACGCTGGCTGGTGCAAAATCAGGACACCCTGCCAGATTACGCAGAGCTGATCCGCGAGCTGAAAGGGACCATCCCGGCGCTGTTGCCGCAATTGCCTGAGTGGTATGCGGGCTCGGCCAAGCAGGTGGAAATCACCCAAAGCTGGCTGGCTGCAGGCGTACCTGCTGCACTGGCCAAACAAAGCGCTTGCCTTGATGGTGCAACGCAGCTGCTTAATATCGCGCTGCTCACCAAAAAACAAGCCGCTGATGTGGATGCCGTAGCCACCATTCACTTTGCCCTGGGTGACGCGCTGGAGCTGGACTGGCTGCACAGCCTGATTGAGCAATTGCCACGCACCAACCACTGGCAAACGCTGGCACGCCTGGCTTGCCGCGATGATCTGCAGCGCGCTCATATCGCGCTGACCAGCGCCGCGCTGGAGCTCAGCCCTGGTGCTGCGCCAAGTGTGCGGGTTGAATCATGGTTGCAAAGCCAGGAAACAGCCATAGCCCACTGCCGCAGAATGTTTGAAGAAATGAAAACACTCGCGCCAGATCTCGCCATGATGTCTGCAGCATTACGCGAAATCCGTCATCGCCTGGCGGTATAAAGAAAGCAGAGCTCAGGCTCTCTTTATAAAAAATGCGGCCCTGTGAGGGGCCGCATTTTTTTATGCGAAACACGGGCATTGCCCGAAATAACGCCTTCGGGCATTAAGCAGAATGAAAACACTAACCCAGCTTAAAGCTCACCAGCGATTGATTTAACAGCCGCGAGGTGTTTTCCAGACTGACCGCTTCGGCAGAAAGGCGGTCGGCTTCTTCGGTGTTTTGACGCACATTGATTTCAAGCTCTTTGAGATCGGTATGCATATCGCCCACCGAATCGCTGATGGATTCACTCTGGCTGACGCTTTGGGCAAAGGCATGGCGCAACTGGCTGAGCAGTCCACGGGTTTTTTCCAGCGCGCTTTCTACCAGATCCGATGCGCCGGAAAGCCGGTCGGCCTCATCGGCATGCTGCGTAATGATGCTGGCTGTTTCATGAATGGAATGGGTGAGCGTGCCCACAAAAAGATCAGTTTCTGAAAGCGTTGCCTGCGTTTGCCCCGCCAGTTTTCTGACTTCATCGGCCACCACGGCAAAGCCGCGCCCTGCCTCACCAGCCCTGGCCGCTTCAATTGCGGCGTTAAGTGCCAGTAAATTGGTTTGCTCAGAAATACCTGAAATGCGCTGCAAAATCACGGTAATGCTTTGCACATCGGTAGAGAGCGCTTTAAAACGCTGCGCCAGCTGGCGGTTGGCGGCCACATGATCGGCCATGCCCGATGTCATTTCTTTCACCGCAGTGCCAGAGCCTGCCATCTCCTGATCTACGCCGCTTAATTGCAGCTGTACCTGGCCCAGCATTTCCCGGCTGCCCGCAGACAATTGCCCGATATGGCCGGAGCGGTGTGCGATATCGGCCAGATAGTGCTGGCCCTTACTGGCTGCATCCCGCACAAACAAAGCACTTTGCCGCACGCTTTCTGCACTTTTAACAGTATCAAGCGCATTATCAGCAACTTCTCTTAAAGTGCTGCTGAATGCCGAGCAAAGATGATTAAAGCTGCGGGCAATGGTGGCGACTTCATCTTGTCCGCGTGGCTTCAGCTCAGTAGACAGATTATGGTCCTGAGCCTGACGGGATATATGATTGGCAATCCCTAAAATAGAGCGGCCAAGCAAATTAGCTAAAAACCAAGAAATAATCGCCCCCACCAGTAAGGACACCACGCCAATTAGCAGCGTTTCTTTTAGTGCATCATTACGGCTTTGCATAGCGGCCTGCAGCGGCACATCTGCTGCCAGCAAAATATGCTGGCCTTTGTGCTGCAGCGGGATAAATACCGAGCGGAAGGTGCCATATTTATCGGTGTATTCGTCGTATTCAATGCTATTGCGGCTGAAAGCACGTAAAACGCCCTCGCTGGGATTGTATTTTTCCAGGTGCTGGCTGAATTTACCCGCAGCCACCTCCTGCTCCCCTGCGCCATCGGCCAGATAATAAACGCCATCCTCTTTTTGCCATAAAAGGTAGAGGTATTTCACCTCCAGCGGCCTGGCGTAATGATCCAGCTTAAGAGCATTTGCGGCCATTTGCGCCTTGCTTACACTGCCCTCGGTAAACATTGAGGAAAAAAAAGGCTTCACCCAGCAAGGTAGGCACAGCGCGCGCAGCGGCATTCAGGCGGCTGTCAATCAGGGCCACAGCTTGTTCAGAGCTTTGAAGATAGGTATGAATGGAAAACGACAGTACCGTGAGCAAGTTTAAGCATAAAAACAAGCACACCAACTTGGTACGCACACTAAGGCGGTGAAGAAATAACATGAGCGAGTTTCCTCTGGGTAGCAGAGCACTTACTCATTACTGTTGCTCAACGAAAGATTTTCATGGTTTAGTTTGTTTTTTTACTGACAAATCATTTTATAAAAATTTACAACAAATACAATTATGGCAAACTGCTTCAGGCCAGATCTATTGCATCGCGAGCCATCAAAAAACCGATCTTTACAAATCACATTAAAGATTGACGGTTTTTCTTCGATATATAGGCACAAGACTGACTACTTGCTTTCTCATCAAGGTTTTATATGAAAATTGCTGCCGACTCTATCCAAACACTCCTCCAGCCCTTAAACGCCCGCCCGCACAGCGAAAAAAACGAAGGCAGCCAGACGCAGGAAAGCAGCTTCTCTTTTAAAATCCCGAAATGGGATCCGGTTTCAAGCAGAAAAAGTGCAGCCAAAGCACGGCTGGATATGCTCAAACGCCAGCTGGATGGCATGTTGAAATTTGCAGGCGTGGGCAAAAGCAATGTCGCGGCAGCAGCCAGGCTGGCCAAGCAAATTGCGGCCGCTGTTGCAGAATATGCAGGCGTAAGTGGCGGCAGCGCTGTGCAAACGCCGCTCATTTCAGGAGGCAGCCCGGCTGCAGCGGCCCCGCAAACAGCACCTGCAGCTGGCAGCACAGAAAATGCCGGGGCAGTAGCGGGGCAAGCCGCAGAGCAAGCATTGCAAATTGCAGAGAAGGCTGAAAAAGCCGAAGCGACTGAAAAAACCGAAAAAGAAGAGAAAGCTGAAAAATCAAATAATGAAATGGCGTCGCCATCCAATAAGGGCATGAGTGCTGAGGATAAAGCTTTTCTGGAAGACGCAAAAAAAATCATGCAAAAAGCCAAGCTGCTTCTGGCTTTGGAAATCCAGAAAAGCAAAAGAGAATCCAAAACGGATAAATCGCTTTATCAGGATGCGATTAAAACCATGGATACCTCGCTGCAAAAAGCCACCGCCGCTTTAGAACAAGCAGCCAAAGCGGCAAACGCGCCAATGATTTACTCTGCCAGTGGCAACACCACCGCCATTCAAGTAAGCATGCCGCAATTTTCTGCGCAGGCTTAGCCCCAAAACAACGCGCGGCAGCCGGACCGGGAAATGTACTTTTAGCAATTTTCAATCTGATACTCCCACTGAGAGCCACTCTCACGGTATAATTTCGCGCTTTAGTGCTTGCAGCCTGCCTGGCATAAGACCGACAGGCTGCAAGCCGTCTTAATGGGACAAAGCCACAGGCATGGAAGCAGAACAGCTTAATCAGATCGAGAACCGGGTTGCAGACCTGGTTTCTCGCAGCGAAGAACTACGCAAATACTTAGATTATCCCGGCAAAAGCGATCGGCTTGAAGAAGTTGTGCGCCTGATGGAAGACCCGGATATCTGGAACGATCAGAAAAAAGCGCAGGAATTAGGCCGCGAACGAAAAGCGCTTGAAGGCGTGGTTGTGGTGCTGGATGAAGTTCTGGCAGGCCTTGGTGACGCCAAAGATTTATTCGATATGGGCAAGGAAGAAGGCGACTTCGACACCCTGCAAGCCGTATCGGACGATGTGGATGCCATTTCTGCCCGTGTTGAAGAGCTTGAATTCCGCCGGATGTTTAATCACCCGATGGACCCTATGCCCTGCTTTATTGATATTCAATCGGGCGCAGGCGGCACTGAGGCGCAAGACTGGGCAGGCATGTTGCTGCGTATGTACGTGCGCTACGGTGAGCGTAAAGGCTTTACCGTTGAAGTCATGGAGCAATCAGACGGCGATATCGTGGGTATCAGTCAGGCAACGATCAAACTGACCGGCGACTACGCTTACGGTTTTTTGCGCACTGAAACCGGCGTACACCGCCTGGTTCGCTGCTCGCCGTACGACTCAAACAATCGCCGCCATACCTCGTTTGCTTCGGTATTCGTTTACCCGGAAGTGGACGAGAGTTTCGAGATTGAAATCAATCCTGCCGATGTGCGTACCGATACCTACCGTGCTTCGGGCGCAGGTGGTCAGCACATTAATAAAACCGATTCTGCGGTTCGCCTGACACACATCCCGACCAATACCGTGGTGCAATGCCAGAATGATCGCTCCCAGCACAAAAACCGTGACGAAGCATGGAAAATGCTGCGCGCCAAATTGTATGAGCTGGAGCTGCGTAAACGCATGGAAGCGCAGCAATCACTGGAAGCCACCAAATCCGACATCGGCTGGGGCCATCAGATTCGCTCTTATGTGTTCGACCAAAGCCGCATCAAAGACCTGCGTACCAGCTATGAAGTTGGCAATATCAAGGGCGTAATGGACGGCGACCTGGAAGGCTTCATCGCCGCCAGCCTGAAACACGGGGTTTAATTTTCTAAAACCCAAATCTTGAACCACGGAGGGCACAGAGAACACAGAGTTTCACGGAGAGAATCGTGAGGGTTTATTTAAAGCCAGCTCTTCGTTTTTTGTTGCCTAACACCGCTCCCCAAGGCTCGTCGCAACATGTAAATACTCAAGAAGCTGTAAGGCACATTTCATAGAGGTTTCTGATGCAATTGAGCGAGTTAACCGACGATATTTTGGGAGCTGCCATTGAAGTGCATCGCCATCTTGGGCCAGGCTTGCTTGAATCAGCCTATGAAACATGTTTAATCCATGAGCTATTTCTGCGCGGGCTGACGGCGGAACGACAAGTGGATTGTAAAATCCACTACAAAAACACCATTGTCGAGCATGCATTTCGGCTTGATCTGCTGATTGGCGGGCAAGTTATTGTTGAATTAAAAAGTTGCGATCATTTGTTAGCGATACATGAAGCGCAATTATTGACTTATTTAAGACTAAGTGGCCATAAGGTTGGCTTGTTGATTAACTTCAATACCACATTATTAAAGCACGGCATTAAACGCATTGTGCTTTAAGGGTTTCCTCCGTGAACCTCCGTGTTCTCTGTGCCCTCTGTGGTTCAAGATTTGGGTTTATATAAAAATGGCTGAAGAACAAATTATCCAGCAAGATGAAAACCAGATTATCGCAGAACGCCGCGCTAAGCTGACTGCCCTGCGCGCTGCCGGCGTGGCTTACCCGAATGATTTTAAACGGGAAAACATGGCTGGCGATTTGCAAGCCAAGTATGGCGAGTTTGAAAAAGCCGACATGGAAGCAGCGCAAGTCAGCGTAGCCGTTGCTGGCCGCATGATGCTTAAACGCGTAATGGGCAAGGCCAGCTTTGCCACTGTGCAAGACTCTTCCGGCCGTATTCAGTTTTTCATCAGCAAAGACAAAGTGGGCGAAGACGTTTACGACAGCTTCAAGTCATGGGATATGGGCGATATCATTGCTGCCCGTGGCCTGCTGATGAAAACCAATACCGGCGAGCTTTCGATCCAAGTCACAGAATTGCGTTTACTGACTAAATCCCTGCGCCCTCTTCCGGATAAACACCATGGCCTTGCAGACCAGGAACAAATTTACCGTCAGCGCCATCTGGATTTAATCACTAACGATTTAAGCCGCGCCACCTTTATCAAGCGCTCTAAAATCGTGCAGTGCATCCGCGATTACATGGTGGGCGAAAACTACCTGGAAGTTGAAACCCCAATGATGCACGGCATCCCTGGCGGCGCAACAGCCAAGCCATTTGTAACGCACCACAATGCGCTGGATATGCCACTTTACCTGCGTATTGCGCCTGAGCTTTACCTCAAACGCCTGATCGTTGGCGGCCTTGAGCGCGTATTTGAAATTAACCGCTCCTTCCGCAATGAAGGCATGAGCACACGCCACAATCCAGAATTCACCATGATCGAATTCTACGAAGCGTATGCCGACTACCAGCGCATGATGGAAATGTCTGAAGGCATTATCCGCGCTTGTGCCCTGCTGGCTACGGGCAGCACCGTTATTACCTATCAAGGCAAAGAAGTCGATTTATCCAAGCCTTTTGCCCGCTACACCATCGCAGGCTCGATCAAAGCTTACAACCCGGAATACACCGACGAGCAACTGAACGATCAAGCCTTCCTGGCTGCAGAAGTGGTGCGTTTAGGCGGCAAACCAATGCCAAACGCAGGCGTTGGCGCATTGCAACTGGCGCTGTTTGAAGAAAACACCGAAGCCAAGTTGTGGGAGCCGACCTTCATCATCGACTACCCGGCCGAAGTCTCCCCGCTGGCCCGCGCCAACGACAGCAAGCCCGGTATTACCGAACGCTTCGAGCTGTTTATGGTTGGCCGTGAACACGCCAATGGTTACTCCGAGCTGAACGATCCGGAAGATCAGGCCGAACGCTTTATGGCCCAAGTCGAGCAAAAAGACGCAGGTGACGATGAAGCCATGCATTTCGATGCAGACTACATCCGCGCACTGGAATCCGGCATGCCACCAACCGGCGGCTGTGGTATTGGTATTGATCGCTTAGTGATGCTGCTGACAGACTCACCAAGCATTCGCGACGTCATCCTCTTCCCGCAAATGCGCCCTGAGTAAGTTTTAGCTTTTTGCCTGAACAAACAAAACCCCGCGTAAGTTAATAGCTTATGCGGGGTTTTGTTTTAGATATACACTAAACAATTGAGGCAACAAGCATTTACAATCACAGAGAATTAAATGGACATCATTATTGCTTGGTTTATTCCCATAATTGGAATCCCCCTTAGCTGGTACTCCTTACGCAATAAGGATTTTCAATCATTTTTTGTTCTCCTGCTGGCCGCTGCTGTTATCGCATTCGGCTTAACACTTGGGCTTATTCTTTTAGCCATGATCACTCATGCATATTGCCTTGAATTACAGCTATGCACCCAATCCACTTTTTCAAGCACGATGAATTGCATGTGCTTGTTCCCTTTTTATCTTGCCCTTGTTGTTGGCGGCGAAGGGAGAGGCTAAATAATTACAGAAACAAATTCAATTTCAAAGATCAATACTTTTTATCAAACAACCAAATCATCAAACTCATCAAAAACCCAGCCATCTTCATAAATCACTTCAAATAAATGACCATCTGAATCTCGGAAATAGCCTGCTATACCCCATGCGTTTTTTGTGGCTGGTTTTGTGATTGTTGCACCTAGCCTGGCGGCTTTATCTAAAATTCGCGGCACTTCTTCCGGGCTGCGGGCGATATAGGCCAATGCCACGCCTGAAAAACCGCTCCCTTCTGCCGTAGCAAAGTTGGCGTCTTTGGCAAATGCCTCACGGGATTGAATCGCCATCACAATGCCGCCCAAATCAAATTTCACAAATCCGGCATGGCTCGATGCTGCTTTAGGCCAGCCCAGTGCTTCGTAAAAAGCCGTGGCTTTTTCAATATCGTTTACCCCAAGCAAAATCAGGTTAAGGCGTTGGCGCATGAATAGTCCTTAAATAAATCAGAATACAACTTTTTAAAAAGTTTACATATACTTTATCAGCAACACTCATGCCAGTCTTTAGCATAAAGAATCATTAATTGCCCTCGGCTGCATTACAATGTTTTACATTATTTGCGGCAATAGCAAATCTATCAGACTACAAGCAAATCGCACTATTGCTTTATGATGAGCAACCCTTTTAAAAGTTGGCACTATGAATCAGCCCCCAGTGATTTCACCCGAATTAATTTCTGCCTGGATAAAAATACAGCATGCAGGTGCAGAATCAGAGATTGCAGATCAGTTATGGTGGGCATGGGAAGAGGTGTTTTTCTTTTCCCAGAAAAATCCCGAACACACTTTTGCTTTTATTCTCGCCACTTTAAGGGAAGACAGCAGCAATAAGATTATGGCGAATTTATCTGCGGGCCCGCTTGAGGATTTAATCGAAAATTTTGGCGAATCGATGATTGAAAAAATAGAGCAGGAAGCAAAAACAAATCCTCTATTTGCCAGTTTATTAGGAGGCGTCTGGCAAGGATCAACCCCTGATGAAATATGGTCCAGAGTCACTGCCGCGTGGGATCGCAGAGGATGGGATGGCCTTCCGGATGAATAAATAAACTATACACCACCCCGAATAGCAAGTTTATCACCAAGGCCAGATTAATATATGCCCATCACACTCACCTTACCCAACCTGGCTCTTTTGCCCAGCTATGTCGCAGCGCTCGAACGAAGCTGGACCAGAGACAGCGATCAAGATCCCGAAGGTGCGTCAGCCCAACTGGCCCGCATTGCGCAAAATGCAGACAAGTTTCTGGCTTCTTTAACAGATTTAGAGGGGCGCGGCCCGCCGGTGGTTTTAAATGACGGCAGCACGGTGCCCCGGCTACCCAGAGCCAGATATTGGATTTCCGATGGCAAGTTTGCAGGCAATATAAGCCTGCGCTGGCAAAAAGGGACTTCAGAATTGCCTGCTTATTGCTTGGGGCACCTTGGCTATGCGGTGGTTCCGTGGAAGCGCGGAAAAAACTACGCCGCGCAAGCCATTATGCAACTTTGCCCTTTGGCACAAAGCCACGGTTTGAGCTGGATAGATATCGCCATGGGTATTGATAATATCTCTTCGCGCCGCGCTGCAGAAAAAGCGGGGGCTATTCTTTTGCGGCAATTTAATGCAGGCCCGGAGGCGGATAATCAGGAGGCGCTGCTATTCAGGCTGAGCTTTTAAACTGAAACATTGCTTTAAAATTCGGCTTATTACGCATTTTTTTACGGATGGAATTAAGTCATGCTGCCCATTTCAACCCCAATGCTATTACTGAGAGATTTCACGCCCGCAGACTTAAATGAATATAAGAAACTGCGTAATGATGAAAAATTTCAGCGTTTTTATAGCGAGGAAGATTTCTCAGCTGAAAAATCCGAATTTTTACTGGATTTATTTATTCAGCAATCAAAAGAGCAGCCAAGGCGAAAGTTTCAACTGGCTGTTGTTTCCCTCACCGGCGAATTAATGGGCTCTTGTGGTATTCGTCTTGAAGATACGGCCAATGCCTCTGTTGGCTGCGAATTAGGAAGGCGCTGGCACGGTACAGGTGCAGACAGACAAGCCGCGCAGGCGATCATTGATTTTGGATTCAGCGTATTAAAAGTTCAGCGTATTTATGCTGAAACAATCGCAGGCAATAAAGCCGCGGTCAATCTTTGTAAATCACTGGGCATGCATATTGAAGCCGAGCGCATCAATGATCGGTTTTTCAAAGGGGCCTCATGGAATACTATTGTACTGGCCATGAATAAAAATGACTGGCGAAATAAAGAGCCTGCCCATGGCTGAATATTCAACAGAGGCAATGGCAAACAGAGTAAAAAATTTGAGAATATGTTTCATCGCTGCTATTTTTTACTGCGTTTCTTTTTCTGCATTTGCAAACCCTTGCGAAAAAATGATACGGCCTGTTTCAGAAAAAAAGAAAACCATATTTGCCAAAGCCATTAATGTGCATCTCAACCGGGAATTAGGGCCTTCACTTAATCAGACCTTAATTACAGATAGCACTGATATTTTTGAAGTGATTCATTATAAGCAATGGTACATTATTTATATCAGCACCCGTGTAACCGATGAGCCCTATTTGGTTTATAACGCTGCGCCTGATAAAAGCAGCGGGTATCTGACTTATTGGGCCGGATCGGCCGCCGATGGCGAAGGGCCTGCCGTTGAAAAATGGCTGAAAGAAGATGCGCCGGGCATACCCCCAAAATTAGCGCGCTGCTTTGCATGGCATATCACTGATGGACGAGGGAGATAGCACAGGTCTAATCGCCATACATAAACCCTGCAATATTTAAAACAAAGGAGACTGCCTTGAAGATTTTGATCTGTCTTATAGTGTTTATTTTTTCAAGCACAATTTATGCTGAAACAACTAATAATGCACTTTTAGCTTATTCTTACACATCCCCATCCGCACAAAAACTGTTAAAAAAATACGAAATAACTGCAAAAGCACTGGAAGAATACTCAAACAGCGCGCTGAAGAAATATACCATTCAGGCAATCAATCCTGGCGCCGTGTATGAAGACTCAGAAGATGCCCTGAGAATCGATATAAGAAGTAAAAAAAGCAATGTATTGAGTATTGAGCTATCCGTAAGGCAAGGTGCATCCATCAATAATATGCTTGAGCGCTGGAGTAAAAAAACAATATTGACCATAAAAGAAGCCCAAACGCCCGCAGCCATAAAAATTGATCTTTTTAACTCAATCGATTTTCTTCTGAATGATTTGAAAATAAACTATAACTCCACCGGGTATGCAAAAGGCAAGTTGATGATGGATTAAGCAGCGGATACTTGTACCATGGCTATTCAAGGCAGACTCAGATCATCATGGCAGTGATGCGCTGGACATAAGTGACATCCTCTGCATCAAAGCAATCTGCCGAAGGCAAGTTATTTAAATGCAAAATAAACGAATCAAACCCTTTTGAGTACGCCACTTTGTTTGTTTGCCTGTACCCTATATATGCTCCGCAGTTCGTTTATAAATTACAACATCATTGTTCATTTTATACAGGCCATGATATGCGAAAAAATATCTGTAAGATCAGTACAATTGTTTTGCTTGCAACAACGGCTGGCACTGCAGTAAACGGCGCTGCCGCCCTGCCTCCGAAGTATCTTGAAATTAAAGACTTTAAAAAATGCTTAAAAGATAAGGCCGTCGAAAGCTATTACATTTTGTGCATGCCCGATAAAAAACCAGCAGCTTGCCCAAGAGCCAGCTGGAAACAGCTGAATGCTTTAACAGCCAATGATAAGATACCTTCCTGCGCACCAAAGGCAGAATAAATTTTTAGTACAAAAGGCATTCCCACCATAAAATTGTAATAAGCTTTCATTCATGCAGGTATGCCTTTAAATCTGTTTGTATCACCTGTTTTAAGGTGTAATCGCCAATGAGTAATCCGTGGTTTTTTTGGGCAATACTGTCGGCTATTTTTGCGGCACTGACTGCCATCTTTGCAAAAATAGGTATTAAAGGTGTCGATTCTGATTTTGCCACCCTGTTGCGAACGGTGATTATTGTCTTTGTGCTCACGGGATTTATTGGATTTACAGGAAAATGGAGCAATCCATTCGCACTGACTGCTAAAACCTGGATATTTCTAACACTCTCTGCATTGGCCACAGGTATATCCTGGCTTTGCTATTTCAGGGCTTTACAAATTGGCGACGCATCAAAAGTGGCGCCTGTTGATAAATTCAGTCTTGTTTTAGTTGCCGTTTTTGCTTTTGCATTTTTAGGTGAGCGCCCTTCCCCAAGAGAGTGGCTGGGCATCGCTTTGGTTGCTGCGGGTGTGTTAGTGCTGGCAATTAAACGCTGAATCTCTGCCTCGCTGTTTATATATCCATCATTGCTCCTTGCCAGGGGCCTTTCGCCCATATCAGGCCTTTAATATTTTAAAGATTGCACAAATGACCACTTTTGAAAAAGTTAAATTGCAGACCAGCCGCTTAATATTGCGGCCACTACAAGAAACGGATGCGGCTGCATTGCTGGCTATTTTTTCTGATGAAAAAGTAATGCAATACTGGAGCACACCCCCATGGGATTCTATTGAAATTGCAGAAGCGCTGATTGCCCGCGATTTAAAAGCCATGGCCGCGGGAGACTATATTCGTCTGGGAATTGAGCGCGAAGAAGACCGTGTTTTAATTGGTAACTGCACGCTGTTTGATCTGGATAAACAATGCCGCCGTGCAGAAATTGGCTATGGCATGGCCCATTCAGCATGGGGTAAGGGCTATATGCATGAAGCGCTGAGTGCATTGCTTGATTTTGGCTTTACTCAATTAAATTTAAACCGCGTAGAAGCAGATATCGACCCCAGAAATATGGCTTCAGCAAAAAGCCTGGAACGCCTGGGCTTTAGCCGCGAAGGCTATTTGCGTGAACGCTGGATTGTAGATGGCGTGGTATCCGATACGGCCTTGTATGGGCTTTTAGTCAGTGATTGGCATGATCGCCTTAAATTAGGCCCCCAATGAAAATAGCCCTCAGCCACGATGTGCAATTATTTGTAGATACCGAGGGCTTAAGCCTGGTTGCTGATGGCATGCAAATGCGCGAAAAACCAACGCTGATCCTGCTGCATGGCGGCCCCGGCTACGATCACACCGGCTTTAAACCAGCATTCAGCCAGCTTAGCGATATTGCACAGATTATTTATTACGACCACCGTGGCCATGGCCGCAGCAATCCGCGCCCGGTGGCAGAGCTGACGCTGGATCACTTTGCAGATGATTTGGTGGCGCTCTGCGCCGCACTGGGCATCAGCAAACCCATCGTGCTAGGGCAATCTTTTGGTGGCTTTGTGGCTCAGCATTATTTAGCGAGATACCCGGAACACCCCGGCAAAGTGATTTTATCCAGCACCTCGGCTGCGCTTAATCTGGAGCGTAAGCTTGCCATGTTTGCCCAATTAGGTGGCCCGGCGGCAAGAGAGGCCGCTTTGCAATTTTGGAGCAACCCTTGCGAAGCGACACTGCGGCCCTACCAGCAAATCTGCAAACCACTTTATTCCACAAAGAAAGCAACTTCAGGACGCAGCCTTCCCAATCACGAAATTTTACTTACCTGGGCAGGCACGGAGCAGCAAACCATGAACTTATTACCGGGTCTTGCAAAAGCACAATGCCCGGTACTCGTCCTGGCCGGAGAGCTGGATCCTGTCTGCCCTCTGGAAGACGCGAAAGATATTGCCCGGGCACTGCCTGAGGAGTGGATGCAATTTACGCAATTTGCAGGCTGTGGCCACGGCGCATGGCGGGATAATCCGGAGGCAGCGTTTGCAAGAATAAGGGATTTTATTACAGAAGAGTAAGCCTTTACGCGGCCTACCCCTTTCGCACCAACACACCCGCAGCGAAAAGCTTTAAGCTATCCGTTAGCAAGCTGAGCTTACCCCTCCGAATTGGCCAACTTATTTAATTGGAGCATCAATGACTGCCAAACACTTTATTGCAGCCGCCATGATCTGCATTTCTATCCCGGCCTGTGCCGATGAAGTTCAAGTAGCGGTTGCAGCTAATTTTGCAGGGCCAATGCAAAAAATTGCCGCGCTGTTTGAGCAAAGCAGCGGCCACAAACTGCTGCTTTCCAGCGGGGCAACAGGCAAATTTTATGCGCAGATCAAAAATGGTGCGCCTTTTGAGATTCTACTGGCTGCCGATGATGAAACCCCAGCCAGACTGGAAAAAGAAGGCTTAGCCACAAATCGTTTCACCTACGCCATTGGCAAATTAGTGCTGTGGAGCGAAAAAGCCAATTATGTTGACGATAAGGGTGAGGTTCTGAAAAAAGGCGGTTTTGCTCACCTCGCCATTGCCAATCCCAAGCTTGCCCCCTATGGATTAGCCGCGAGCGAAACCTTAAAAGCGCTCGGGCTGTTTGAACTTTTAACACCTAAATTGGTAACGGGCGAAAACATCGCTCAAACCCATCAGTTTATTGCTACTGGCAATGCCGGGCTGGGCTTTATTGCAATGTCACAAGCGTTTGAAGCAGGCAAGCTTAAAAGTGGATCTGCATGGATCGTGCCGCCGTCTTTATACTCAGAAATTCGGCAAGATGCGGTCTTACTAAACAAGGGAAAAGGCAAGCCTGCGGCTGAAGCACTGCTTAAATTTTTACAATCCGCCCCGGCAAAAGCAATCATTAATGCTTCTGGATATACGATTTGATATTCAGCCTTATTGCGCCAGGCATCACCTGCCCTGTGACAACTATCCCTAAGCAGATCGAGAAAAGATGAATGCTTTTAGCTGAGAATGATTTGCAAGCCATCTGGCTGACGCTGAAGCTGGCAAGCATCGTGACCCTCATTCTGCTGATTGTTGGCACGCCCATCGCATGGTGGCTGGCGCGCAGCAAGAAATGGTGGAAAGGGCCGGTGGCTGCCGTGGTGGCGCTGCCGCTGGTTTTACCGCCATCGGTGCTGGGCTTTTATTTGCTGCTGGCGATGGGGCCGCAGGGGCCTGTCGGGCAGCTGACTCAGGCGCTGGGGCTTGGGCTGCTGCCGTTTACCTTCTGGGGGCTGGTCATTGCTTCAGTGTTTTACTCGCTGCCTTTTATGGTGCAGCCGCTGCAAACCGCTTTTGAAGCAGTGGGAGAGCGCCCGATGGAAGTCGCGGCGACTTTACGGGCATCTCCGCTGGATGCTTTCTTTACCGTTGCCGTTCCCTTATCCCTGCCCGGCTTTATAACGGCATCGATCCTGACTTTTGCCCATACGGTGGGCGAGTTTGGCGTTGTGCTGATGATAGGGGGCAATATCCCCGGCGTCAGCCGCGTGGTTTCGGTACAGATTTATGATCATGTAGAAGCGATGGATTATCTGCAGGCGCACCGCCTTTCTGCCGTGATGCTGGCGTTCTCCTTTATTGTGCTGCTGGCCATGTATCTGTGGCGGCCCGGCAGGAGCACAAAATGACAGGTATTCAGGCACGCTTTCAACTGGACTGGCCCGGCTTTCAGCTTGATGTGGATTTAGACTTGCCCAGCCATGGCATCACCGCCCTGTTCGGCTCTTCCGGCTCTGGCAAAACCACATTGCTGCGCTGTATTGCAGGGCTGGAGCGCGCCAGGGGCCGGTTGATCGTAAATGGTGAAGTCTGGCAGGATGAACACCATTTTTTAGCCACACACAAACGCGCGCTGGGTTATGTGTTTCAGGAAGCCAGCTTATTCGCGCACCTCAGCGTGTCAGGCAATCTGCGCTACGGGCTAAAGCGCATCCCTGCCAGGCAGCAGGTCAGCTTAGAGCAAGCCATTGAGCTGCTGGGTATTGCTCATCTGCTGGAGCGCAAACCCGAGCGGCTGTCTGGCGGCGAGCGCAGCAGGGTTGGAATTGCGCGCGCCCTGGCGCTCAGCCCGGATATTTTGCTGATGGACGAGCCACTGGCCGCGCTTGATGTAAAACGCAAGCAAGAAATCCTGCCCTATCTGGAGCGTCTGCACGAAGAATTGCGCATCCCCGTGCTGTATATCAGCCACGCCCCTGATGAAATTGCCAGGCTCGCCGATTATTTAGTGCTGATGGAAAACGGCCGAGTACTGGCAACCGGCCCGCTGGCCGATACGCTGACCCGTCTCGATCTGCCGATTCGCCTGGGTGAAGATGCCGGTGCCATTCTGGATGTTTGCGTGGCAGAGCTGGATGCGGAATGGCATTTAGCCAGAGTCACTTTTTCAGGCGGCAGCCTGTGGGCCAGAGATCAGGGCCTGCCGGTAGGGCGTAAACTGCGGGTACGGGTACTCGCCAGAGATGTCAGCCTGGCCATTGAGCCGCCGGGCAAAAGCAGCATCCAGAATATTTTACTTGGCTGTGTTGATGCCCTTGCCGGCGATGAGCACCAAGGCCTCGTGCTGGTCAGGGTAAAAGTCGGCGATGCCATGATTCTGGCAAGGCTGACCAAAAAATCGGCCACCATGCTCAATATCCGCCCCGGCATGCAGGTATGGGCGCAGATAAAATCCGTCGCCCTGATGGAGTAGCTTTAATTGAATCATCAGGCAGGCAATACTGCACAGATCCGCAATCCATAAAACACATGCTATTTTGAATTCATTTTCCCCAGCGTTATACCCAAAGACCTAAAGGAGAAATTTCATGGTTTATAAAGGCAGTTGTCACTGTGGCAAGATTGCGTTCAGTGCTGAAGGTGAGATTGGCAGCGCTCTTGCTTGCAATTGCTCGATCTGCTCGCGCAAAGGCTCTTTATTATGGTTTGTGCCAGGCGATCAGTTCACCCTTCATACGCCCAAAGAAGCGGTCAGCACTTACACATTCAACAAGCATTTGATCAATCACCATTTTTGCCCTAATTGCGGCATCCACCCCTATGGCGAAGGCAAAGACCCAGAGGGCAATACCGTGATGGCGGTGAATTTGCGCTGTCTGGAAGGCATCGATCTTGCCGCCATTCCTGTACATCACTACGACGGCAAATCCTTATAAGATCCGCCTGAGCCCCGCCGCATGCGGGGCTGCTTTTTAATTTGCGCTATTCGTCACGCGTCAGCACTTCCAGTAATTCCAATTCAAAAATCAAATTAGAATTTGGCTTGATATGCCCGCCGATTTGCCGCTCGCCATAGGCCAGATGCGCGGGCACCCAAAGCTTACGCTTGCCACCCACCTTCATACCCATCAAGCCCTGATCCCAGCCCTTAATCACGCGCCCGGTGCCAATCACACATTTAAACGGCACACCCCTGTCATAGGAAGAATCAAACTGCGTGCCGTCTTCCAAAAAACCACGATATTGCGTGGTAATCAAAGCGCCTCTTACGGCTTCTTTGCCATCACCCAGCTGAATATCTTCAACGATTAGTTCATTGCTCATCATTACGCTCTTATTGGTCAGCTGCCCCGGAATTATAAACGCAATCTATGAAATCCCGGCGTTGCATCATGACAAACAGGGCCGGAAACAGCCTGACATGCCCGCTTTAAAATTAATCTTGATGAAAGCAAGTTGAGATGGCAACATCAGGCAGATGACGTGGTGTTTTGTATTAATCAAAGCAAGCAACTCTGTTTATTCATTATTTTTACCTGAGGCACACCCGCATGAGCGATGAAAAAACAGAGCAATTACTGCGTGATATTTGCTTAAATAATCCGGAATTACATGCAATAGTGCAATCCATAAGGGCGCTGATTTATTCGCTGATTCCCCACGCCAGCGAGCGCGTGATGTATGGCGGATTGATTTTTGCAGACACCATTCCGTTTTGCGGCGTATTTGCATATACCAGCCATATCAGCCTTGAATTTAGCCGGGGCTGTGATCTGCAAGACCCCCATCAGGTACTGGAAGGCAAAGGAAAAATCCGCCGCCATATCAAAATACAAGAAGCGGGCGATATCGAAGCAAAGCATTTAAAGGCGTATCTGTCAGAAGCTCATCAAAATAGCATTTAAAAACAAACGCATTCAGGTCTGCTTAACTCATTTGTTATGCTATTAAAGGTTAATTTGCCTTGCGCTATATTCTGCTGCTATTCATCCGGTTTTATAAAAAATACATTTCACCCTACAAAGGTTTTTGCTGCGCTTATCATTTTCACACAGGCAGGGCCAGTTGCTCCACACTGGGCTTTCGGGGCATTCGCAGGCATGGTGCATGGGCAGGAATCGTTATTCTCAGGCAGCGCATGATTCGATGCGGGCAGATTTATCACCTGCACACACCTTTGCAGCGCCGCCCGGCCATCGCGCAAAGAGGGGATTGTGATTTCACCGACGCACTGGATTGTATTGATGTATGCGACTGTCTTGGCTCCTGTAACGGCAGCATGGACAAGAAAAAATCATATAAAACCACGCAAAAACGTTCGTGGTGGCGACGCAAGCCCTCTCACTCCCGGAGCTCCGCATGAAAATCACCGATACCCCTTTTTGTACTACAGACTGGTCAGCCATTGAACGCACAGAACATACTGGCGAAAAAGGTGTAGCTTATTGGCGCACCCAATATTTTGGTGATCTGCGGGTACGCATGGTGGAATACAGCGCAGGCTATTTAGCAGACCACTGGTGCAGCAAGGGCCACATTTTGCTTTGCCTGGATGGCGAACTACTCACCGAGCTGGAAGACGGGCGGCGCTTTACTTTAAGCGCAGGCATGAGCTACCAGGTGGCCGATCAGGCAGAGCCACACCGCTCTTCTACCGTATCAGGTGCAAAATTATTTATTGTGGATTGAGTTACGCCCTGCAGACAAAAACAAGGTAAAACAACACTCATGGCCAGATATATAGAAATAAAAGCCAGGCAGCAGGGATACAAGAAGCAGAGTCCCTGATGCAGCAATCAGGGATTCGCCCCGGCCAGCTGATTGATGTAGCTTATGTGGATTTACTGACATCAAACCATCTTCATCACTACTGAAATACCAGAATGCCCATGCATCAGCATCAACCTCAAGGTGAACTTCATGACTGCAGCACAAAACTACTCTGATGACGGCTTCTGGCAAAAGCTCAAATCATTCGCCCTTAAGGCTGGCAAAGAAGTCATCGAAAAAGCACTCTGGCTTTATTACGCAGCGCAGCGTCCTGAAACCCCCGCATGGGCCAAGACCATTATGTTTGGCGCACTCGCCTATTTTATTTTGCCTCTGGATGCTATTCCTGATGTGATTCCCGTTGCGGGCTACAGCGATGATTTGGGCGCACTCGCCGCTGCAATTGGCATGGTGTCGATGTATATCACGGCGGATATCAAAGAGCAGGCGGCACAAAAATTACAACAGTGGTTTTCATAGGCCATCGATTTGCCTGCCCTGCTTATCATTTTTTCAGGATCACAAATTGAGCTCATTGCACCCCATACGGTTTGAACAAGGCCGCCCCATGCTGCTGGGTGGCTTAAGGCAGCAACATGGTTTTGCTGAATCCATCCAAAGCCAGCCTGAGCAATGGCGGCAGTTTCGCTCGCTTCTGCCCCTCCCTGGCCAGCAAGGATCAAATGTTTACGGCGTAATGTGCGGGCATGATCCGGCACTGGGCTTTGAATATATGTGTGGAGTTGAAGTCGCATCGTTACAGGACGTACCCACTGACATGGGCAGGATGCGGATTGCCAGCCAGCAATATGCCGTCTTTAAACACAGCGGCCCCCTTATTCAGTTGGGCGCATTATGGGGGGCGATTTGTAATGAATGGCTGCCGCACTCTGCTTATCAATCCGCGCATAAGCCAGATTTTGAAATTTATGAGGCCACGTTTGACTGGAATGCAGGTTCGGGCGAGGTTGAAATCTGGATTTCAGTTACAGACAAATAACAATCCGCACTTATTGCAACGGCATATTTCTTTTAGGTGGCGTAAGGTAGCGGCATTACTATTCCAGCGAATATCCATGCCAAATAAATTTCTGTGCAGTCTATTTTTGACTGCCCCGCTTTGTGGCTGCACGCTATTGGGTGCGGTTGCGGGCAAGCAACTGGATGACCATCGAAATGCGCCGCTCTACTAGGAGCCGCTGATGCAGGCAGGGGCCGCAGTAGATGAAGAAATCATTAAAGGCTTGCTCAGCAGTAAGACTAAAAAGCCAGAAACTTGGGTAGAAAGCCCGCTGCCTTGCGCAAATGAAATACGTGTTTGCTCTGCCAAAAGTGGCGATTGCTGGTGCGAGCCACTTAAAAAATAGGCAAGCGCCCAATTCGCTTACTTATTCTTACCTTAAAATTAACAAACAAACACGGATCAGTAGCGATTTAGCCCAGCGCTCTCTACACTGGATTGGGCGCTTTGGCGTCTTAGTCAACAGCGCAAGGAATCTGCCACGCTGAAATCCTATTCTGAGGGTGTAGCTATGAGCCGTAAAATATTTGTTAATTTGCCTGTAAAAAACCTCGAAGCATCCCTTGGTTTTTTTCAATCACTGGGTTTTAGTTTTAACCCTCAGTATTCTGACAGCAGTGCCAGCTGTATGATTGTTTCAGATGATATTTTTGTCATGCTGTTAAACGAAACCAGATTTCAAACCTTTACGCCCAAGCCCCTTTGTAATGCCCACACCCACACCGAGATACTGCTTTGCCTGTCGTGCGACAGCCATAAAGAAGTCGATGAAATAGTGGCCAAGGCGGTAGCCGCAGGTGGCGCTACCTATAACGACCCGCAGGATCATGGTTTTATGTACGCACATGGCTTTCAGGATTTAGACGGGCATATCTGGGAGCTGGTCTTTATGGCACCCCCCCCCCTTTAAATCACATCATGGATACGCATGGCTCAGCTTTTATTTGATTTAGACGGCACAATCAGTGATCCATTTACAGGGATTTCCCGCTCGATTAATTACGCCCTTGAATCACGAGGCTATCCACAGCAAGCCGAGGCATCGCTGGCGCAGTATATTGGCCCGCCTCTGGATGCATCCTTCAAGCTGATTACGGGGGTGAATGATGATGCAGAAATTGCTGCGCTGGTCGCAAAATACCGCGAGCGCTACGCTGAAGTGGGTTATTCAGAAAATACGCTCTACCCCGGCATCGCAGAAGCACTGCAAACGCTGGCAACACAGAATATCCGCACGGGGATTTGCACCTCTAAACGCGCCGATTTTGCCGATAAAATTCTGAAACTATTTGGCATCAGCGATTACTTTGATTTTATCTGCGGTGGTGATATTGGCATCCATAAATGGCAGCAGATTGAATCTTTGCTAGCCAGCCAGTCGATCGACCGGCAAACACTAATGATTGGCGATCGTGCCGTTGATTTGCAAGCCGCGCATATCAATGGTTTAAATGCCTGTGGTGTACTCTGGGGCTATGGCTCTTTGGGCGAGCTTGAGGCAGAATCCCCCTCTTGCATCCTTACAAAAACGAAAGAGCTTGGGCTTTTGATCCGCCGTGACATGATTGTTCAATCCTCTTTCTAACGCCACGCACCACTTGCTGTCTTATTAAAAGAAAACACATCACCATGACAACGCCAACACACCCATGCGCCCTCTCTGTTAACGTAAATAAAGTAGCGCTGCTGCGCAATACCCGCCATCTGGGCATACCCTGTGTTGTAAAAGCTGCGCAGATTTGCCTTGCTGCCGGTGCTCAGGGCATTACCGTCCACCCACGCCCCGATGCGCGTCATATCCGTAGCAATGATGTGAGTGATTTAGCCGCCTTACTTAAAAGCTGGCCGCAGGCCGAATACAATATTGAAGGCAACCCCACCCAAAACCTGATGGATTTTATCCGTGAATACCGCCCGCATCAGGCCACCTTTGTGCCCGACAGCGAAGAGCAATTCACCTCCAATGTGGGCTGGAATTTGCCCGCCGATATGGATCGCTTACGCCCGCTGATCGCAGAATGCAAAGCACTGGGCGTGCGCGTCAGCCTCTTTATGGACCCAAACCCTGCTGTGATGCCCTTTGTGGCCGAGCTGGGAGCTGATCGTATCGAGCTTTATACCGAAACCTACGCCAATGCTTACGGCACAGACAAAGAAGAGCAGGTTTTGGCAGGTTTTACGGCCACTGCAGAGGCCGCTCTGGCTCTGGGATTGGGCATCAATGCCGGCCACGATTTAAATCGTGACAATTTAACCCGCTTTTTACGTGCCGTACCCGGCGTGCTGGAA
The DNA here is from genome assembly GCF_002735645.1 of Iodobacter sp. BJB302. GTDB lineage: Bacteria > Pseudomonadota > Gammaproteobacteria > Burkholderiales > Chitinibacteraceae > Iodobacter. Next base: position 13,105 of record NZ_PDZG01000034.1, on the reverse strand, counting down.
GTCTCCATCGGCCACGCCTTTATTGCCGATGCGCTGGAGCTGGGATATACACAAACGGTAAGCGAATACCTGCAGTGCATTCAGAATGCTTACGATTAACAGCTGATATTACGCAAAGCAAACCCAAACCTTAAACCCCGTAAAGCACGAAGGTGCGCGGGAAAAACGCAGCAAAACAAGGCTTTCTCCGTAAAGCTTCCGTGTTCTCTACGGACTGGGATTTGGGCTTACTTCGAAATTCCCTTACAACACAGGCCTATCATGAAATCACTTTTCATTATCCCTCTTGTCATTACTCTGAGCGCCTGCGGCCCTAGCCCAGCGCCGCATAAAATTGCCGAGCCGCAACGCGAAGCTTTAGAAAAAGCCAAGCAAGTAGAGGGTGTCGTACTGAAACAAGCGGCAGAGCAAGCCTCAGCCGCAGAAAATAATTAAGCGGCTGGCAATCCTTCCCTATCTAAATTATGCCAAACACGACAAAATACTTGGTTAATCATCGCCCTGCTTACATTTCATGCCCGCATCTCCCGCCCTTATTACGCAGCTCACTTGGCGTACCCTGCTTTTGCCGCTGGCATTAGTATTATTTGAATTCTCTACCTATATCGCTAACGATATGATTTTGCCGGGCATGCTGGCGGTGACGCACGAATTTAACGCGGGCCCACAGTGGATACCCACCTCGATGACCGCTTATCTGGTTGGCGGAGCCTCATTGCAATGGCTGCTGGGCCCGCTGTCCGACCGGATAGGCCGCAGGCCGGTGATGCTGACAGGGGTGATGTTTTTTATTTGTATGTGCTTACTCACCCTGCTGAATCGCACGATCGAGCAATTTATTGTGCTGCGGGTTTTTCAGGGCGTAGGCATGTGTTTTATTGGTGCAGTGGGCTATGCACTGGTACAAGAATCCTTCGACGAAAAAACCGCCATTAAAGTAACAGCACTGATGGCCAATGTGGCAATGATCGCCCCTTTGCTTGGCCCTCTTGCGGGCGCAATCATGATTGAATTTGCGCCATGGCGGATGATTTTTGTTTTAATTGCGGCAGTGTCTTTTGTTGCTTTTGTTGGCCTCTGGCACGCCATGCCAACGGTGACACCCGCCAAGGCCAATACACCGTTCACTTTGAATGCGGTCTGGCAGGATTACAGAAAAGTTTTTGGCAATACGCATTTTTTAACCGGCGCATTAGCGATGGGCCTATGCAGCGTCCCCCTGCTGACCTGGATTGGCATTTCGCCCGTTATCCTGATTAAAGACGCGGGCCTTTCCCCAATTGAATTTGGCTACTGGCAAATGCCTGTGTTTGGTGCGTTGATTATTGGCAACTTCACGCTGGCTAAATTAAGCAATTATTTACCCGTGCGGCGCATGATTGGCCTTGGTTTGATTCCACAGCTGTTTGGGCTGGGATTTTGCTTTATTAGTATGATGATCGCCCCTGGCCACTATATTTCATTGGTGATTGGTATTAGCTTCTATGCTTTTGGCTGCGGGCTTGTGAACGCCGGCTTATTCAGGCTGGTGCTTTTTTCCAGTAACGTCAGCAAGGGCACGGTCGCCGCCGCATTCGGCATGATCACCATGGGCGTTTACTCGCTGGGTATTGAAGGCATCAAGGCAGGACATTTACTGGCAGGTAACCGCTTTTTTGCTACCGCCCTGCTGATGGTGGGTGCGGTATTTGTGATCGCACTCAAACGCTTTATGGATAAACATCAGCGCATTGAGGCGCTTAAAGCCTGATGCCTGTACTTCACCCTTTTTTAGCCCGCCATCAATTGCCAGACCGCTGGCAAAATAAAGATCGCTTTGTCATGCTGCAATTTGATTTTGCAGATGGTGCGGGCTTTTTGCAGGCCTGGCAGGCGTGGCGGCAAGACCCAAAGCGCAGCCAGCGCTTTTATTACTTTGCCATGATTAATACAGCCAGCTTGGCGGCCTGCCCGCTGCCGGAGCTGGCCGCTTTACATGATGAATTAGTCAGTAAATGGCCCGCTTTACCGCGTGGCTTTCAGCGAATTCATTTAGAAGACGGCGCACTGATTCTTACGCTGATGTGGGGCGAGCCACTGGCCCAGCTTCGCAGCCTGAGCGCCACTCTGGATGCGGCCGATATCAACACGCCTGATCTGAGTACCGCACACTACAAAGCCCTTTGGCGCTTATCGGGCGCGGCCACACGCGTGGTCACCCGCGAAAAATCCGGAGAGGCGCATTTAAAAAGCGCAGGCTATCTGCTGCAGGATTGGGGGGACTATCAGGCGGGTCTGTGCACGCGCCCGCCCTTTGATAAAACGCCAAAGCACCCTCACCACGCCATGATTATTGGCGCGGGGCTTGCCGGAACCAGCATTGCTGCGCGGCTGGCGGCTCGTGGCTGGAAAATCGATATCCTGGAAGCACAAGGCGAAATCGCCACACAATCATCGGGCAACCACGCGGGTTTATTCCACCCCAGCGCCAGCCGGGATGACAATATCCCTGCCCGCCTAAGCCGTGCAGGCTGTGCAGAAACTAAAGCGCACCTGACGCAATTAAAAAACGCAGGGCTGGATGTTTTCTTTGGTAGCGATGGTATTTTGCAAATTGCCAAAGACGATACGCAAGCCATGCTGATGCAGGAAATAGCCAGGGATTTACCTGAAAAAGTATTAAGCTGGATAACTCAAGACGCCGCTGCCAACCTGCTGGGCGAGTGCCCAAATCACGGTGGATGGTGGTTCCCCAAGGGGGGCTGGGCTAATCCTGCCAGCGTATGCCGCGCCAATCTGGCGCAATGGCCAGCGCAGATACAGCTGCGCTGCAACAGCCATGTGGAACAGCTGATACACACAACCGAAGGGTGGCAGGCTTTGGATCAGCATGGCGGCGTTTTGGCTGCGGCGCCGGTTTTAATTATCGCCAATGCCACCGAAGCCCTGAAGCTGCTTCCGGAACTTGAATTGCCGCTGAGTAAAACATTGCGCAGCACGACGCTGATTCCCGCATCTGCAACGCCGCGCCACAGCCTTACTGGCTCGGGCTACATCACCCCCGCTTTTCAGGGCTATCGCTGCATTGGTGCCGCCGAAGTTAAAAATGATGATTTAGCCTCTGCAGAGCAGTCCAATCTATCTGAGCTGCAATCCTTGCTGCCTGCCTTTGCACCCCGCCAGAGTGCAGGCAGCCGCGCCTGCTACCGCCCAAACAGCCTGGATCGCCTGCCGCTTGCCGGTGCCCTGCCGGATCCGCAGAGTATTAGCGGGGCCATACACCAGCTTCATCAAATCCCCAGATTAAATGGCGCATATTGCTTGTTAGGCCTCGGCTCCAGGGGGCTGAGCTGGGCGCTGATTGCGGCTGAAACACTGGCTTGTCAGCTTCATCATGACCCGGCCCCCATCGAGGCAGACTTACAACAAGCCATTGATCCGGCGCGGTTTATATTACGAAAATACCGCCAGAGCAAGCAATAACAAACAAGTTGTCTGACGAAAGAGGACAAAAACACTCAAATTTTTGCTGATTGTTATCAAACATTACCGGATGTATCCGTTCGGCGGATTTAGCCCCATTCAGCCCTTACACGTCAGCTTTGCGCTCTATTCTGCAAATACAGAGTAGGAGTTTGATCATGCGCAAACATTTTTATTCAGCACTGCTTGGCTTAAGCCTTATCCACCCTTTTGCACTTGCCGATATCAACGATATTCTTGGCTTGCAACAAGCAATCAACGCTTTTTGCGGCGCAAAAATGAATGTGATTTTGGTCGATGAATCACATAGCAATCCGCCTTGCATCTTAAGCTACTCTGATGGCTGTGAAGAAACACAGCCTGATTCGCCCCAAAGCTGCCAGGTTGTTATGAGAGATCAGGAAGACAAAGCAGCTGAGGGCAAAGTGGTCAGTGTTTCATGGTAAAACCGGGCCAATTTGCTGCTGTATCAGCTCGCCCAAGCGCTCAATTGCCCGCTCATGCCGCTCGCTCCAAGTTTCGTTGCAGCAAATCCTTAAGCAATGCCCGTAGCTGTGGCTTGGGGAAAACAAAGAGCCAGGGGTGAAGCTTATCCCCTCTTTCAGTGCCTGCTGTAAAAGCAGCAGCGTATTCACCGCAGCATTCAGCTCCACCCAAAACACATAGCCGCCTTGTGGCACGTAGAGCCGAGTATCTGCAGGAAATGAACGCTCAATGGCCGCAACCGCATACCCCACCTGCTCATGACATGCACGGCGCAAGCGGCGTAAATGATGATCGTAGCCCCCGCTTTCTAAAAACCGGGCAATCGTTCTTTGCAGCGGCATGGCATTGGAAAAAGTATTAATAAACTTCAGCTGCTCTATTTTCTGATGGTGTTTTCCAGCCACCACCCAGCCAATTCTGAACCCTGGCGCAACTGTTTTAGTGAAAGACGAAATCAGCATGACATTGCCTTCTTTATCAAAGGCTTTTGCTGGCCTCGGGCGCTCACCTTTGTAATAGAATTCGCCGTATAAATCGTCTTCAATAAGTGGAATATGCCGCTCTGCCAGCAATTCAACCAGCCGTTTTTTATTTTCATCAGGCATTAAGCTGCCCAATGGATTAGAGAAATTAGGCAGTAATACGCAAGCTTTTACTTTGTCATTGCGCGTGGCAAATTCCAGCGCTTCAATGGATATACCTGTTTGCGGATGAGTGGGTATTTCCAGCGCTTTAAGCTGAAAACTTTCTAATATTTGCAGTAAACCGAAATAAGCAGGTGATTCAATGGCCACCACATCACCCGGCTGGGTCACTGCTCTTAAACATAAATTAAGTGCTTCGATTGCGCCTTGTGTGATCAGTATTTCATCCGCCTCAAATTGCCCACCCCAATTTAAAGAGCGGCGTGCAATCTGGCGGCGCAATTCCACATCGCCTGCCGGGCGGCCGTAATCGGCAATTAAATCAGGATCTTGCCGGGTGACTTGCGCCAGCAAACGCTGCAATTGCTGATTAGGAAATAATGCAGGGGCTAAAATAGCAAAACCAAAATCAATTTTAATATCGTGCAGGCGCGCTAAAGTGGCAGGCAGCCACATAGGATCAATCACCACATCACTTGGGGATTGAGGGGGCTGAGTTAGCTCCGGGGAAAACAAAGCGGTGGGTTTACTGCGAACGTAAAAGCCGGATTGAGGCCGCACTTCAATCAGAGCGCGGTCTTCCAGTTCCCGGTAGGCTTCCATAACAGTGGACAAGCTAACCTGTCTTTGCGACGACAATTTGCGGATAGAAGGGAGTTTCTCCCCGGCCTGCAAAACACCTGTAGCAATTGCATGGGCAATCTCGCCCGCCAATTGAAAATACAATGTGTCTGCCTTGCGCCTTGCAACGGGAACCTCTGTCATATACACCCCCTTTTTGTTTCACTATACCTGAGTGAAGCCATTACAGTTAAAAATTTAACCATAAATTAAGAAAGTGTAATGGAGAGATTACTTCGTGACAGGAGAGGGAGTTGTTGCCGTTAAGGCGGGGTGGTCTTTATCCAATACCTGAAAAAACACTTCGTCCTGCCGAATCATGCCCAGCTCATTGCGGCCCCGCTCTTCAATCGCATCTGATCCGGTTTTTAAATCGCGCACATCCGCATCCAGAGTATCATTGCGCTCTTTTAATTTTTCATTATGTAGTTTTTTTTCTACTAACTGATGATCCAGTTGCCATACACGCAACCAGCTCCCCTTACCGACCCAAAGAGGCCATTGCAGGGCTGCAATCATAATAGAAAAGATAATAGCAAGAAGGCGCATAGTTCATTCTGTATAGAAGAAAACCGGAGCCTGATGGCTCCGGTTCGGTATATTACTCTATCTTTTGCAATTACTTATTGATTTGGTAAAAAGCATCTTTACCTGGGTAAACCGCTGCTTCACCCAATTCTTCTTCAATACGAATCAGCTGATTGTATTTAGCAATACGATCAGAACGGCTTAATGAGCCAGTTTTGATTTGCATGCAGTTAGTTGCAACAGCCAGATCTGCAATCGTTGCATCTTCGGTTTCACCTGAACGATGGCTCATTACGGATGTGTAGCCATTGCGTTTAGCCAGATCAACTGCAGCCAGTGTTTCGGACAGCGAACCAATTTGGTTAACCTTGATCAGGATGGAGTTACAAACGCCTAAGCGAATCCCTTCAGCCAGAATCTTGGTGTTGGTAACAAACAAATCATCACCCACGATTTGTACACGTTTACCAAGGCGGTCGGTCAGTACTTTCCAGCCTGCCCAGTCGCGCTCGCCCATACCATCTTCGATCGAGATAATTGGGAATTTATTGACCAGGCTTTCCAGGTAATCCACTTGCTCTTCGGAAGTCAGTGCACGTTTATCGCTTTTCTTGTAAACATACTTGCCGGTTTCTTTATCAAAGAACTCAGAAGCAGCGCAATCCAGAGCGATGCAGAAATCAGTGCCAGCTTTGTAGCCTGCTTTTTCAATAGCAGACATGATCATTTCCAATGCTTCTTCAGCATTGGCTACATCCGGAGCAAAACCACCTTCATCACCAACTTGGGTAGGCATACCCTTGTCGTGCAGGATTTTTTTCAGGTTGTGGAATACTTCTGCACCGTAACGCAGTGCTTCACGGAAAGTTGGCGCGCCAACAGGAACAATCATCAACTCCTGGAAATCCAGGCTGTTAGATGCGTGCTCACCGCCGTTTACCACATTCATCATTGGTACTGGCAGGCTCATCGGGCCTGAACCACCGATGTAACGGTAAAGTGGCAGGCCTGCTTCTTCAGCAGCCGCTTTAGCAACAGCCATCGATACCGCCAGGATTGCATTTGCGCCTAGGTTACGTTTGTCGTCAGTACCATCTAAATCGATCATGGTTTTGTCGATAAACGCCTGATCAGCTGCATCCAGACCAATAATGGCTTCACAGATTTCGGTGTTGATGTTTTCAACAGCCTTCAGTACACCCTTACCCAGGTAACGGGCTTTATCACCATCACGCAGCTCAAGCGCTTCGCGCTCACCTGTGGATGCGCCAGACGGCACTGCAGCACGGCCCATCACGCCGGATTCCAGCAATACATCGGCTTCTACAGTTGGATTGCCGCGTGAATCAAGAATTTCGCGGGCGATTACTTCAACAATTGCGCTCATATTTCAAACACCTATATGGAGGGTTGGTCTGAAGACTAGCTTGCCGGAATAGTCCGGCACTAAAAATACACACTCTTTATGACAGTGAGTGTTCAATCAATAAGTGTGCCTTAACAGCACAGTCAGTGTCTTTGAGTACGATCAGCAAATCTGTGATTCTCATCGCTAACACGCCATCAATACCTAAGATGGCAGGCTATCTCAGATCACAAAATGTACTTTTACTACATAAACAGCAATTTCAACAAGGACGCTACGCGTTTTTGCGTGCCAATAAGCCACAAATCCTACAAATACCATGAAATATTCTTTCATAGATGCAAATGGCCAGACTATCTGGCCATTTGCAAACTATTTTACAAACTGTGTTCAATAAAAGAATGACCCTTTACTGCGCGATCAATATCTTTTAACACCATCAGCAATTCTTTCATTCGGGCCAAGGGCCAGGCGTTAGGGCCATCAGACAATGCTTTTGACGGGTCCGGATGGGTTTCCATAAATAAGCCGGAAATCCCCGCTGCCACCGCAGCACGCGCCAATACCGGCACGAATTCACGCTGGCCACCAGAGCGATCGCCCTGCCCGCCCGGCTGTTGTACCGAGTGCGTTGCATCAAAAACAATCGGGCAGCCGGTTTCACGCATAATCGCTAAACCACGCATATCACTTACCAGCGTGTTATAGCCAAAAGATGCACCACGCTCGCATACCATCAGATTATCCAGCCCGCCGTTTGCATCGCGCGCCTTATTAATCACATTTACCATATCACCGGGGGCCATAAACTGGCCTTTTTTGATATTAACCGGCTTGCCTGTAGCGCACACTGCGTGAATAAAATCAGTCTGACGCGCTAAAAAGGCAGGGGTTTGCAATACATCAACTACGCTGGCCACAATCGGCGCTTCGGCTTCAGTATGCACATCGGTAATTACCGGAACGCCAATCTGTTTTTTAACTTCAGACAAAATACGCAGGCCTTCATCGATTCCCAAACCACGGAATGATTTGCCAGAACTGCGATTTGCTTTATCAAAACTCGATTTATAGATAAAAGGAATGCCCAGCGCATCGGCCATTTCTTTTAATTGACCTGCTGTATCCAGCGCCATTTGCTCGCTTTCAATCACACAGGTGCCGGCGATCAAAAAGAAAGGTTGATCGATACCGACTTCAAAGCCACATAATTTCATTTTTCGCTCCGTGAGGAGTGAGGAGTAAGGTGTAAGGTGAGAGGGAGTTCCTCCTGGCCCCTCACACCTACCCCTCACGGTTTTAGCAGCTCAGACCTTCACGACCCTGCTCTTTGGCGTACGATAGTGCCGCTTCGATATAGGAAGTGAACAGCGGATGACCATCACGCGGTGTTGACGTGAATTCAGGGTGGAACTGACAAGCAAAGAACCAGCGATGACCATTTAATTCAATGGTTTCAACCAATTGTTCTGTGCCTGTTGATTTACCACTGATGGTCAGGCCTGCCGCTTCTAAGCGTGGTAGGTAATAGTTGTTTACTTCATAGCGGTGACGATGGCGCTCGGTAATCGTTGATGCACCATATACACGTGCAGCCAATGAATCTTCACCCAGACGGCACTCTTGTGCACCCAGACGCATCGTGCCGCCCAGATTAGAATTCGCATCGCGTGTTTCAATCCTGCCGTCGTGGTTTACCCACTCATTAATCAGCGCAACAACAGGGAATTCAGTATCCAGATCGAATTCAGTTGAATTGGCGCCTTTCATGCCGGCTACATCACGTGCGTATTCAATCAGCGCAATTTGCATGCCCAAGCAAATACCGAGGTAAGGTACATTGTTTTCACGCGCATATTTCACAGCCAGAATCTTGCCTTCCACACCGCGCTTACCAAAGCCGCCCGGCACCAGAATGGCATCCATATCTTTCAGGCTGTCTGTGCCATTTTTTTCAAGCTCTTCAGAATCCATATAATGAATCTGAACTTTACTTGTGGTGTGCACACCGGCATGGATCAGTGCTTCAGACAAGGATTTGTAAGATTCTGTCAGATCAACATACTTACCTACCATCGCAATATTAACAGTGCGTGTAGGGTTGTTTAAGCCGTAAACAATCTTATCCCAAGCAGATAAATCAGCCTTAGGTGCATCAATTTGCAGCAATTCGCACGCAATATCATCAATACCCTGGGCATGCAGCATGCCCGGCACCTGATAAATACTGCCTGCGTCGTAGCAGGCAATCACGGCGTTTTCTTCTACATTACAGAACAGTGCCAGCTTACGGCGTTCTTCATCCGGTAACTCTCTGTCCATACGGCACAGCAAGATATCAGGCTGAATACCGATCTGACGCAATTCTCTTACGCTGTGCTGAGTTGGCTTAGTCTTGATTTCGCCAGCAGTGGCCAAGTAAGGCACATACGACAAATGAACGTAGAGTGTGTTTTTGCGGCCAAGGTTAGAGCGCATTTGACGAATCGCTTCAAGAAACGGCAGTGATTCGATATCACCCACAGTACCGCCGATTTCTACAATCGCCACATCAACTTCGCCCGCGCCTTCTTTCACCTTCATTTTGATTTCGTCGGTGATGTGCGGAATCACTTGCACCGTGCCACCCAGGTAATCGCCACGGCGCTCCTTAGTGATCACGGATTCATAGATTTGTCCGGTCGTGAAATTATTAGATTTACGCATCTTAGAGCGAATAAAACGCTCATAGTGGCCGAGATCCAGATCGGTTTCAGCGCCGTCTTCGGTTACGAAAACTTCGCCATGCTGAAATGGGCTCATTGTGCCCGGATCAACGTTGATATACGGATCGAGCTTCATCATCGTGACTTTAAGGCCACGCGATTCAAGAATAGCAGCCAGCGACGCAGCGGCGATGCCCTTGCCCAGTGAGGAAACAACACCACCGGTTACGAAAATAAACTTGGTCATGGCATGAATAGCAGGTTGGAATTCGCTATTTTACCCGATAGGGAGAAGCGGCTCAATTCTCGACAAGAGCCTGACTTTGTGCGTCCATCAAAAAAAAGACCCATTATTTTCTCCAAACAGGATTGACTCGTCGCTAAACCAAGCAAAAACACCGCTTCCGCGTCTGTTTTACGCTTTTTTGCGCTAAAAATTAAAAATCAAGTGCAGAAATCACACGTCATTTAGGAGCGGCCATAACTGCATCCGGGCTCATCACCCGATGCTTTTAATAAAATATAATCCAGTAAACGGCCCGGTAAGATTTTTTTAAGCAGCCAGAACACTTTTGTTGGCGTAGTTATTTGGTAGCGGGCAGACGGGCGGCGGGCACTCAGTACCTTTAACACAACAGCCAGCACCGCTTCGGCGGGCAGAGTAAAGGGCGCGGCAGGCCCCACTTTCGCCAGCCGCGCCTGCATGGCCAGATACGAAGGCTGATGAAAGCTTTTATCCGCACTAATCCAGCGCATAAATTGCTGCTGGGCATTGGCCCTGAAGCGGCTGGTAATTGGGCCGGGCTGCAAAAGTACAGTATGAATATGACTGCCCATCATTTCTTGCCGCAGCGTATCTGCAAACCCTTCTAATGCAAATTTACTCGCGTTATAAGCACCACGGTAAGGCATGGCCGCAAAACCGAGTACTGATCCATTAAAAATAATGCGCCCGTGCCCCTGCTGGCGCATCACCGGCAAAACGGCATTTGTCAGCTCTATTGCTCCAAATACATTGGTTTCAAACTGATGACGCATCGCCTCCCGGCTAAGGTCTTCCACCGCGCCCGGCACACCAAAACCTGCATTATTAAATAATGCATCAATACGCCCGCCGGTTTTTTTAAGCAGTGCCGCCACAGCATTTTGTATTGAAGCCGAATCGGCAACATCAAGCTGTAAAGCCTCAAAACCCTCGGCCTTCAGCTGCTCCACATCTGCATCCGCCCGGGCTGTTGCAAAAACACGCCACCCACTGGCCTTTAGCCCATGGGCCGTTACATAGCCAATTCCACTTGAACAGCCTGTAATTAAGATCACGCCAACCGCCACAGCAGCCATCCTTTTCATTTGAGCCGCGCAATATTGCGCCAATAAATTTCAACAACCAACAATTAAACTTGTAAATATCTTAAGTGCTTAAAATAAAGCTAAACATTCAAAGAAAAATCACATTTAGAATTGATTAATGCAAATTTCATAAAATACAAATACTTATGCAACACAAGCTTGTTTTTATGGCTAGAAAAAACTAGTAATACAATTCACACACACCTTACAACAAAACATGCTTTGCTTATACGTACAAACAATGTAAGATTTTTAACGGCTTCTACACAAACATTCACACAAGCAAAGAAAGGGAGAGTCTATGAAAAAAATCGCACTCGTCACTGGTGGCATGGGTGGTATCGGTTCTGCTATTTGCAAGGCACTCGCAGATAGCGGCTTTAATGTTGTAGCGACTTACTCTAAGGCAGGCAGAGAGCTGCAATGGCTGGCAGACATGAAAGCATCGGGCTATCTTTTTAGCGCTTATGAGTGTGATGTCACTGATTATGACGCCTGCGTTCGCATGGCTGAAAAAATCAATGAAGAAATCGGCCCTGTTGATGTATTAGTAAACAATGCAGGCATTACCCGTGACGCCACGTTCAAACGCATGGGCAAGCTGGATTGGGACAGCGTGATCAGCACTAATCTTAATTCGCTGTTTAATGTATCCAAGCAGTTTATTGATGCCATGGTAGAGCGTAACTGGGGCCGTGTTATTAATATCTCTTCCATTAACGGCCAGAAAGGCCAGTTTGGCCAAACCAATTACTCCGCAGCAAAAGCGGGTGTACACGGGTTTAGTATGGCTTTAGCGCAAGAAGTTGCAAAAAAAGGCGTTACAGTTAATACCATCTCACCGGGCTATATCGCTACAGACATGGTCATGGCTGTTCCTGAAGATGTGCGCAACAAGATTATTGCCGGCATCCCTGTTAATCGTCTTGGTACACCGGAAGAAATTGCAGGCTTAGTCAGCTACCTTGCTTCTGACTTATCCGGCTTTATGACCGGCGCCAATATCGCCATCAATGGTGGCCAGCACACTTGCTGATGAAATAAAACCTTATCCGCCAATAGCGGCAAGGCGGGTTAATGATACGGAGGCCACACCCTCTTATCATTAACCTGCCTTTTTTCTTGCCTGCCAAACCCTGCACCATCGCCTTCAACACGAAACCTTATTCGTTAAAGCACCTTCTGAATCTTGCTCATTAACGAGCTGCAAACTCTTATTTAACCGGATTGAAAGACGTCCTTTAATTTAAGAATGCCACTTAAGAAACGCCGTACCTATCCAGCGGGCTTTGCACCCCCATGCCACCCCGATTTAAAACATGTGTGTAAATCATCGTGGTGCGTACATCGTTGTGCCCCAGCAGCTCCTGCACAGTACGAATATCGTAGCCCGCCTCTAATAAATGGGTAGCAAAAGAATGGCGCAATGCATGTGGCGTAGCCAGCTTTGGGATGCCCGTTGCCTGCAGCGCCTGCTTCATGGCCCGCTGCATGCCCTTTTCATCCAAATGATGCCGCCGGATCAGCCCCGAGCGCGGATCAGCACTGCGCTGAGCCGAAGGGAAAATATATTGCCAGGCCCATTCCCGACTGGCATTCGGATATTTTTGAGCAAGGGCAAACGGCAGATAAACCTCGCCCCAGCCTTGCGCCAAATCGGCGTCATGCAGCGCTTTTGCATATGCCATTTGCGCTTGCAAAGCCGTGATGATATTCGCAGGCAGCATGGTCACGCGGTCTTTATCGCCCTTGCCCGAACGCACCACAATTTCATGCCGTAAAAAATCAACATCCTTAACGCGTAAGCGCAAGCCCTCCCCCTGTGTCAGGATAGTTGAGATACTCCCTTTTCAGGGATTCCAACTTACTCAGGGGGCTGGTTACTTATCATGTCGCGTATTCCCAAGGCTCGTAAAGATGCCATTTTAAGCAAAATGCTTGCT
>NZ_PDZG01000033.1 GCF_002735645.1 Iodobacter sp. BJB302 | reverse complement strand
ACTTAAGTAGTCAGATATTCGAATCGAATCTTCCAAATGTGCAGCTCTGCTCGCCATACTTCATGATTAATGAAAAAAAGAAATTATCTATCAATTATCCATCATTTGACTATAAAGTGAACAGCATCCCCCTAGCCCCCCATTTTCAAAGGGGGGACAAGTACATCAAACATATGAGTAAGCTAGAAATGATGTAATTCCTGCAAATAAGTGCTGGAATTTAAACACCGCCCCCATCACACTTATTGCTTAATCCTCTCCTGCCTCAGGCAAATATGCTATATTTTCCGACCCATATGGCATATGTGCAAATGTTCGCCTGCCCATCTGTTTAATCATTGATTTCAGAAAGGAAGAATATGCAAAAAGTATTACTTTCAATGGCTCTGGCCAGCGCCAGCCTGCTGGCCCATGCCGCCAGCGATCAATTTGAATGGCTTGAAGATGTAGCGGGTAAAAAATCATTAGATTGGGTAAAGGCGCAAAATGCCATTAGCCACAGCATGCTGGAAAAAGAAGCAGGTTTTAATCCGCTTAAAAATCAAGTGCTGGATATTCTTAATTCAAAAGAGCGTATTGCCTATGTGAATAAAATGGGCGGCTATTTTTATAATTTCTGGCGCGATGGCGATCATCAGCGTGGTATTTGGCGGCGCACTACCCTGGCCAGCTATAAAACAGCGAATCCAGATTGGGAAACCGTATTAGATTTAGATGCATTGGCCAAAGCTGAAAACGCCAATTGGGTTTATAAGGGCGCAGACTGCCGCTATCCCCAGTACGACAGATGCTTAATCAGCCTTTCCCGTGGCGGTGCCGATGCGGTGGAAGTGCGTGAATTTGATTTAAATAAAAAAGCCTTTGTAAAAGATGGCTTTAGCCTGCCTGAAGCTAAATCAGATGTCAGCTGGCAAGGTAAAGATAGCGTGTTTGTGGCCAGCGATTTTGGCAAAGACAGCCAGACTGATTCGGGCTATCCGCGCATTGTTAAGCTTTGGCAGCGCGGCACGCCGCTTAGCGCCGCTAAAACTATTTATGAAGGGCAAAAAACAGATATTTCTGTCTCTGCCATGGTGGCCGAAGATGCAGGCTACCGACGCGAGATTATCCGCCGTGGCGTTACCTTTTATACCAATGAAACCTATTTGCGCAGCGGCGAAAAACTCAGCCGCATTGCCGTGCCGGATGATGCCAATATCAGCTTCTTTGGCCCGCAAATCCTGATCACACTTAAATCCGCATGGACTATCGGCGGCAAAACCTGGCCCAGCGGCAGCCTGATCGCCAGCGATTTTGAGAAATTCCAGGCAGGTGAGCGCCAATTTACTCAGCTCTTTAACCCCAGCCCAACCACCGCACTGAATGGCACCACCGCCACAAAAAACTTCCTGATTGTTGAAGCGCTCGATAATGTAAAAGGCCGCCTGACAGAATGGCGCTTTAAAGAAGGAAAATGGTCGCAACGCGCGATTAATGCCCCTGCTTTTGGCACGATCGGAGCGACGGCGATTGATCCGGATGCCTCGGATGATTACTTCTTCACCCACGCCGATTTCCTGACACCGGATTCGCTCTATCTGGCCCATGCAGGCAACGATGAACGGGAGCTACTAAAGCAGCGCCCCGCTTTCTTTGACGCAAACAGCATGGAAATCGCGCAAAACGAAGCCGTTTCTAAAGATGGCACGCGCATTCCCTACTTTATCGTTAAGCCTAAAAACTTAAAAACCGATGCCAATACCCCTACGCTGCTCTATGGCTATGGCGGCTTTGAAGTCAGCCTCACGCCGTATTATTCGGCAGGTGCAGGTAAGGCATGGCTGGAAAAAGGCGGCGTGTATGTGCTGGCCAATATCCGTGGCGGTGGTGAATTTGGCCCGCGCTGGCATCAGGCCGCGCTGAAAGAAAACCGCCAGAAAGCCTATGATGATTTTATTGCCGTGGCGGAAGACTTAGTGGCCAAGAAAATCACCCAGCCTAAAAAGCTCGGCATTATGGGCGGCAGCAATGGCGGCCTGTTGATGGGCGTAATGATGACCCAACGCCCGGATTTATTTGGCGCGGTGGTTTGCCAGGTGCCGCTCTTAGATATGCGCCGCTTTAATCAGCTGCTGGCAGGGGCTTCGTGGATGGGCGAATACGGCAATCCGGATGTGCCCGCAGAGTGGGATTACATCAGCAAATACTCGCCGTATCACAATCTCAAGGCCAAAACGCAATACCCGAACATCCTCTTTACCACCTCCACCCGCGACGACCGTGTCCACCCGGGCCACGCGCGTAAGATGATGGCAAAGATGCAAAGCGAGGGCGTTAAATCGGTTTGGTACTATGAAAACATGGAAGGCGGCCATGCAGGTGCGGCAGACAACAGCCAGAAAGCTGATATGACTGCGCTGGAATACAGCTTTTTGTGGAAGATGTTGAAGTAATCATGGCGGCTTAGGGTGGGGGCGTTTTTAGCCCTCACCTGCAGCTTCGCGACTAAAGACTAAGCCATGATCTTTTACAAATAGCTATTGCACACATACTCTCGATTTGCCCGCCCGCTTGGCTTCGTACATTGCGGCATCAGCGGTGCTGACTAATTGGTTCGGTGTTGTTTCAGAGCCTGGCAAATAAAGTGTAAGACCAATACTGGCACTCACATGTGCGGTATTTTCTCCGATGAAAATGGGCTCCTGAATACGCAATAGCAGCTTTTCTGCCAATTGCCACGCATCCTGAATACCCCCGCCTAAAAACTCTAAAATCAGCGTAAATTCATCCCCTGCCAAGCGTACAACGGTATCAGTATCCCGCACACTTTGGCGCAAACGCTGAGCAACGGCACATAAAACAGCATCGCCCGCTTCATGCCCCTGAGTGTCGTTTACAGCTTTAAAGCCATCTAAATCAAGAAATACAATGGCCAAAGGAATTCGCTGACGATTTGCCCTTGCGATCGCTTGTGTAATCAGCTCAAACAACGTTCGCCGATTAGGCAGACCCGTCAGCGCATCATGCCCAGCCTCATGTTCGCGCTTTAATTCCGCCTGTTTGCGCTCAGTAATATCATGCAAAAAAGCACTAAAAATAACGTGCCCTTCAATATGTAAAGCACGAATTCTTACCTCTGCAGGCAACACACTCCCATCGCGCCGCAAAGCAAGCAACTCCAGCCGCTGATTAAGCACCTTATGCTCACCAGAAGCTTTATAACGCTTTATCCCTGCCCGGTGCGCCTCACGCATTTCCAAGGGAATAATCAATTCATCCAGGGCACAGCCAATGGCTTCTGAAGCACTCCAGCCAAAAGTCTGCTCGGCCTGATGATTCCACTCAATGATGACACCAGCCTGATCATGCATACATAGGCATCATTGGCATTTTCAATCACCATGCTTAATTCTGCTTCACGTTTACGCAAAGCCAACGCGGATTGCAGCTGCTGAGCCATGGCAAAAGAAAGCTTTTCATTCGCCTCTTGTAAATCATGAGTACGGGACAGCACACGCTCTTCCAAAGAAAGCCGTAAAGCAGCCAGTGATTCTTCTGCCTCTTTCCTGTCTTGGATGTTTTTAATAATCGACACAAAATAATCAAGCTCCCCCTTCTCGCCCACATACTTGGTCACCACCAAATTCACCCATACCGTACTGCCGTTTTTACGGATATAGCGCTTTTCAAGCTGGTAACGATCAATTTGATCAGCTACCAGCTGCTGTAAAAGATGGAGATCAGCATCAAGATCCTCGGGACAGGTAATATCCTGAAATGTGAGCTGGAGTAATTCAGCCTTGCTATAACCAACGATCTGACAAAGCGCTTCATTCACACTAATCCAACTGCCATCTGGCGCAACCAAGGCAATACCCACCCCCGCCCGCTCAAATACAGTGCGGAACCGTGCCTCACCCTCCTGAATTTTTTTCTCTGAATAACTCATCTGGCTGCGTGTCAGCAGCACTGCTTCACGCATTTGTACTTCTTTATTAATCAAGTCAGTAAGAGCAATCAAAATACTCACTTCATCCTGCGTGAGAAGGCGTGGCTTTGAATCAATGGCACAAAGCATACCAAGAGCTAACCCCCTCGTGCTTCGAATCGGGACTCCTGCATAGAAACGAATATTGGGCTGACCAGTGACCAGAGGATTATCCGCAAAGCGCTCGTCTTGCGTGGCATCCTGCACAAGCATAGGCTCTCTATTCATAATGGTATGAGCGCAAAAAGCGAATTCACGCGGGGTTTCTGTGGCATCCAGCCCTACCCTGGATTTAAACCACTGCCGGTTCTCATCAACCAAAGAAACCAAGGCAACAGGCACATGCAGGATTTGAGAAACTAAGCGTGTAATCAGATCAAAAGCGGGCTCCGCCTCGCTGTCAAGCAGCTCCAAAGCATGTAAAAGATGCAAGCGCTCGGTTTCGTCAGGGGGGACAGGGGGCATGGTCATAAAGAGTGATATCCAATAAGGCTGATACCACTATAGCTATAGCAAACCAATTCCTCAGATGCTTTATGTTTAAATTAATGTTATTCAAACATAAAAAAAGCCACCTTCGTAAAGGTGGCTCATTTAATTCTGAACGGCGATTAAGCGCGTTTTTTGAATTCGTTGAAGCGTGTATCGATTTCGATTTTGTCACCGATTTCAATAAAGGCAGCAACTGGCAATTCGTAACCATTGGAGAGGCGGGCGGGCTTCATTACCTTGCCTGAAGTATCGCCGCGAACTGCTGGCTCGGTGTAAACCACTTCACGTACGATGGTGGTAGGCATTTCAACAGAAATAGCTTTACCTTCGTAGAAAGTTACTTCGCACTGATCTTCCATGCCGTCTTCGATAAAGTTCAGGGAATCGCCCAGATTGTCTTTTTCGATTTCGTACTGGTTAAACTCAGCATCCATAAATACATACATAGGATCAGCAAAGTAAGAATAAGTACATTCTTTGCGATCTAATGTAACTACTTCAAATTTTTCGTCAGCTTTGTAAACGTTTTCTGAAGAAGATGTACCCAGCAAGCTTTTTGCTTTCATCTTTACAACAGAAGAGTTACGGCCAGATTTGCTGTATTCGGTTTTTTGAACGACCCAAGGTTGAGCATCAACCATGATTACGTTACCAACGCGAACTTCTTGTGCGGTTTTGATTGCCATTGCGGTGTTTACCTAGAGCTTAAGTGATGGTTAAAATTTAACTCGCCATTTTACCTTGCTATTTACGAATCTGACCAGATTAGTGGCGAGATCCCCGCGTTTAATCAAATTTTCCTGCCATGCCACAGCATGGCGCTTTAAGGCTGAAATCTCTGGCAAAAGCTTATGCCATGCGGCTTTGAGATCCCCTCCGTGATTCCATACCTGCCAAAAATCATTAAATACCTGTGCAGATTTACCGGGACAAGCGGCCAGATAAAGTGCCAAAAATGCATCCAGTTTGGCACGATGTGCATCATCATCCTGCGGATAAATATGCCAGATCAGAGGTAAAGCAGCCCACTGCGCCCGCACAAATGAATCCTCACCCCGTACAAAATTAAGATCACAACACCAAAGCAGCCGGTCGTAATCATCCTGCGATTGCATCGGCAGCACAGACAGGCTGAGCGCACCACGGCAAATCGTTGTGCCCACTGGCAACGCCTGCCCTAGAGCGGCTTCGGCCAAAGGCAGCAACAGGCCCTCGGGCATAAACACCTGCACAGGGCGGTCTGATTGCTGCCAGCAGCTCAGTAAATCAGCCAGCCCCAGATTGGCATAGGCAAAAAGAGACACCTTAATGCTATTGGCCTGTACAGCCTGCCATTGCCCCAGATACGCATCGCTGTTCGCCTGCGACCATGCCGCTTTGGCACTAAGCTGAGCCTGCTCGCCCAGTAAACCGCCTGTGCCATCCACAAAACCGGGAAAGAAAAAAAATTTAGGCAGGCCCTGGGCAGGCGATGGCAGGCCGTGGCAGCCCGGTACCCAATCTTCTGCAGAGAGATATTCCAGATTCAACCAAACCCGCTCACGCGGATCAGATTTCATGGCGGCAATATAACTTGCAGGCAAATCACAGGCAAAAGCCTCGATCACCACATCGGCAGGCTCTGCATCAGACAAAGGATGGCACCAATGCCTCACCTCCACTCCATAGCAAACCTGCGAAGACAAATCACTGCGAATATCCGCCTGAATTCGCTGGAAGCTGATTAAATCGTCTGCCCACAGCCTTACCGTTAAATCATATTCACGCGACAATTGCCGCGCCAGGCGCCAGCAGACACCAATATCTCCGTAATTATCAACCACACGGCAAAAGATATCCCAACGAATTGTTTTATTCATTAATCAATCACTTTCTTTTCTTCTGCAGCATAAACATTTCTGTCTGCCACGAATAAATCACTCATTTGCTGGCGGTTTTCTTTAGCAAGGGCAATTAATGCTTCCATATCATCTTTATGCTCTAATTGCTCTAATAATGATGCTTCATCGTGGCGCTGAAAAATATCAATCATTCGCTCTGCATGGGCAGGTGAATATCCAAGCGCCAATAAAGTATGCTCGGCAGCCGTTAAGCTGCTTTCCCATACTTCACGAATCACCACATCCACATCTAAATCCATTAAAGATAAAGCATGGGTGCGATTATGCGCGCGCGCAATAATACGCAGATGCGGAAACTTGCGCTTTGCCATCTGCGCTAAATGCAGTGAATCGCTGATATTATCAATGGCAATTAGTAATACCGAGGCCTGCTTTGCCCCTGCTTTTCTGAGTAAATCATGGCGGGTTGCATCGCCAAAATAAATTTTATGCCCTACTTTCTTTAAAAACTCAATATGCTCAGGGTCTTTATCCAGCGCGGTAAATTGCATTCCTTTTGCCGATAATAAACGCCCGGTTGCCTGGCCAAACCGCCCGAACCCGGCAATGATGACTTTATTGCTGTCAAATTTGACATTACTGTAATCAACAGTTTTTTCTTTGCCTTTGCGCTGAATTAAACGCTCAAAGATCATAAGCAGGGGCGCATTTAAGGCCATTGATAATCCCACCACAATGGTAACTTCTTCGGTAATCTGCTTATCTAGGATATGCAAAGATAAAGCCTGTGCCATCACCACAAAAGCAAATTCACCACCCTGTGCCAGCATCAGCCCCAGCCTAAAACTATTTAACTTTGATTGCCCTGTTGTGCCCGCAATTAAAGCCGCAATAACCGAGCTTTTTACCAGAAGCAGTAATAAAGCGCCTGCGAATAAAAACCACGGATCTGCCAGTAACAATTTTAAATTGATGCTGGTGCCGATAGTAATAAAAAACAAACCTAATAATAAGCCTTTAAATGGCTCAATATCTGCCTCAAGCTGATGTCTGAAGCTGGAATTAGCCAGCATAATCCCTGCAATAAACGCCCCCATGGCCATGGATAAGCCGGCATAATCAAAACCTAAAGCAGCGCCTAATACAATCAGTAACGCTGCTGCAGTCATGACTTCTGAGTTGCCATACTTCGCCACAATTTTAAGCAGCGGGCTTAACAAATAGGTGCCAATAAAAAGTGTAATCACTACGGCAAGCAAACCCAGCCACCATGGCACAATATGGCCGCTTGGATCGGGCGCCATCGCTTGTAAACTTAGTAATACAGGAATAACCGCCAAATCCTGCATCAGCAAAATTGCAAAACCAATCCGGCCAATTGGCTGGTTAAGCATACTGCGCTCTTTTAGCAGCTGAACAGCAAATGCCGTAGAAGACAAAGCCAGCGTTACGCCAACCATGAGCGACGCTTTAAATTCAAGGCTTAAAGAAACGACAGATAAACCAGCAAGCGCCAGGCCGCAGAGCAATAATTGAGCGCCGCCCAGACCAATAATTTTTTTACGCATCTGCCAAAGTGATTTGGGGTTTAATTCTAATCCCAAAACAAATAATAAAAGCACCACGCCTATTTCTGCAAAATCCAGCACGGCAACAGGGTCTTCAATAAACCCCAAAAAATAGGGCCCCACAATCACTCCGGCCACTAAGTAGCCGAGGATTGACCCCAAATTAAAACGCTTAAAAATCGGAACTGCAATCACCGCTGCTGCCAGTAAAACAACAGAAGTGTGTAATAGCTGATTATTCTCCAACGCTTTCTCCTAAGCTATTTTTGCATTACGACGTAATCTGTAAATCACTCACAGCATCGCCACTCATTTTTGACCTTACTCATGCCTGTCATCATTTTATTACATCATCATTTTCTGAATTGATGATAAAAACATCGACGCTGTTTATAGCACTCTGCGGCAATATTCAATTTGAAAAATTCCCAAATTATTCACAAATACCGGGGTTGGGACTGATTTTCAATCAAAACAGTGGCATGGGTCACGCCATCTTCACCCTATACACGTTCAGATTAATACCACGCTTTTTCAGTAAAATATGACAATTTTCTTAAAATACGCATTTAACAGAGTAATGATTAAATAATAATTTAGCATTAAATGTTTAGTATTGATTTCACCAATAGCCAACACTATGCCAATGCAATAAAATAAATATTCCAAAGTCTCAGGCGTCAATCATGCACACAGAGCACAATCCTTTATTGCAAGAATGGCAAAGCCCTTTTGGCCTGCCACCATTTGATCAAATTATGCCCGGGCATTTCCCCCCTGCTTTTGCTTTTGCGATGGCGCAGCATCGCGCCGAATTAAATGCAATTGCCGAACAAACCAGCCTGCCTGATTTTGCGAATAGTGTAGAACGCTTTGCCCTTGCCGGCTCATTACTTGCGCGCATCAATGGCCTGTTTGAAAACCTGACGGCTTCTGAAACAAACCCGGAGCTTGAGGCGATCGAGCTCACACTCGCACCGCAACTTGCTGCCCACAATAATATTGTTTATCAGCAGGAAGGCGTTTTTACACGTATTAATGCCCTTTATCAGCAGCGCAAAGATTTGGGCTTAAGCACAGAAAAACTGCGACTCTTAGAGCGTATTCACTTAAATTTTGTAAGAAATGGCGCCGAGCTGACAGGCGAATCAAAACAGCGCTTTTCTGAAATCGTGGCCGCGCTGGCCACACTCTGCACACAGTTCTCACAAAATGTACGCAGCGATGAGGCGGAATACCGCCTGCAGCTTAATGATGAAAATGATTTGGCCGGCCTGCCGGACTCCATCAGAGAATCAGCAAGACAGGCTGCGGCAGACCGAGGTACAGAGGGCTATGTTATTACGCTCAGCCGCTCTTCCGTTGTGCCATTTCTTACTTATTCCAGCCGCCGCGATTTACGCGAAACAGCGCACAAAGCATGGAAAAGCCGCGGTGCACAGCAGGTAAAACAGATAACCGCCCCATCACCCCGCAAATTCTGGCGCTACGGCAAGAGCAGGCCCAATTGCTGGGTTACGCCAATTTTGCGGATTACGCCTTAAATGACCGCATGGCAGGCACGCCACAAGCTGCTTTGGATTTACTGCAAAAAGTGTGGACACCGGCACTTAAACGCGTACTCGAAGAGCAAGCCGATTTGCAAACCCTGGCCGCTGAGCTGGGCGAGCCACTGGATATTGAGCCTTGGGATTGGTTTTATCTGGCCGAGCAACAACGCCTAGCGCGATTTGATTTAGACGATGCCGAAATCAAGCCTTACTTTGCTCTGGAAAATATGATTACCGCCGCTTTTGATTGCGCGCATCGCTTATTTGGCCTGAGCTTTAAAGAACGCTTTGATCTGCCGCTTTATCACCCCGATGCACGGCTTTGGGAAGTCAGCCGCGAAGGGGAAGTGATCGGCCTCTTTATTGGAGATAATTTCTCCCGCACCAGCAAGCAAGGCGGGGCGTGGATGCATGAGTTTCGCAGCCAGAGCCGCAGTGAAGGCAAGCGGATTGTGCCTATTGTGATCAACAATAATAATTTCTCTAAAGCCCCGGCAGGCCAGGCTACGCTGTTGTCGTTTGATGATGTGCGTACTTTATTCCACGAGTTTGGTCATGGTTTGCACGGGCTGCTGTCGGATGTTGAATACAGTCTGCTGGCAGGCCCGGCTGTGGCACGAGATTATGTAGAGCTGCCCTCACAGCTCTTTGAGAACTGGGCCGAGCAGGACGAAGTGCTCAAAAAGCACGCCTTGCATATTAAAACCGGCGAAGCGATTCCCGACACCCTGCTTGCCAAAATCAAAAATGCGCGCTTTTTTAATCAGGGTTTTGAAACCGTGCGTTATCTGGGTTCAGCCCTGCTTGATTTACAAATCCATTTAGATTTAACTGAAAAAGTGCAGGATATCAGTGCTTTTGAAGCGGCCACGCTGGAAAAAATCGGCCTGCCCAAAGCTGCAGGAATTAACCACCGCCTGCCCCATTTCGGGCATCTGTTTTCGAGCGATGGTTATGCGGCAGGCTATTACGTATATATGTGGGCCGAAGTCTTAGAAGCAGATGCTTTTAATGCTTTTGCAGAAACTGGCAACCCTTTCGATCCGGCAACGGCAGAGCGCCTGTACCGCACGATTTACAGCGTGGGCAATTCTATTGATCCGGCCAGTGCATGGCTGGCATTTCGTGGCCGTCCGGCAGAGGTAGCTCCCCTGCTTGCCAAACGTGGCTTAAATTAAATAAACACAAGCCACATTTCTCTGATGACGGCTTGTATATGGAGCAAGCCGTCATCAGGAGCTTAAAACCAGAACGCAAGCGAACTGTTATTGTCAGCAAACACACATCAAGAGCCCGGCCATGAGTAAACCGACTGCCAGACCTAAGCCGATCGTGTTAATCGTCGATGATATGCCAGACAGTATTGCCATCCTCTCTTCTTGTCTTGAGGATGAGTACCAGCTGCTCACCGCCAGCAATGGCCACACTGCATTAAAACTAGCAAAAGAATATCTGCCGGATTTAATCCTGCTTGATGTCATTATGCCGGAGCTGGATGGCTACTCTGTTTGTGCGCAACTCAAAGCCAACCCTGGTACAGCGAAAATTCCACTTATTTTTGTTACTGCCTTATTAAGTGCCGCCGATGAAGAGCGGGGCTTTGCAGCGGGTGCGGTGGATTATGTCAATAAGCCCATCAGCCGTGCCATTTTGCGCGTAAGGGTGCGTGCCCATATTGCTCAGAATAAAATGCATCATGAACTCTTGGCCTTTACTGAAGAATTAGAACAAAAAGAACAGGATGCAGAGAAATCCCAGCGCTTGCTGAATGCGGTGCTCGATGCCATCCCCATCCGTGTTTTCTGGAAAGACCCCGATTCCCGCTATATTGGCTGTAACCGGCACTTTGCCAATGACAATGGGGTCAGCTCATCAGAGGAGATCATCGGCAGAACAGACTTTGAGCTGATGCCCGAGCGCGCTAATGCCCTGCAAGCCTTCGCCCAGACTGTGATCCGCACCGGGCAAAGCCTGCTTAATCAGGAAGGGGCTATTACCACTCACGATGGCAAGCTCACCCATATCAGCCTGAACCATGTACCGCTGCTGGAAAGCGATGGCTCTGTCATTGGGATTGTGGGGGCTTATGAAGACATCACCCAGAGAAAACACACTTTTGATGCCTTACAAGAAGCCAAACTAAAGCTGGAAAACAAGCTGGAAGAAATCATTTCTTTGCAGGAAAAACTGCTGGAAGCCGCTTTAAGAGATTCGCTGACCGGCTTATACAACCGCCGTTATCTGGCAGAAACATTAGATATTATGCTGGCCCAGGCCACACGCAATCAGATGCCGCTCAGCGCGGTGATGATTGATATCGATCACTTTAAAACAGTTAATGATACCTATGGCCACCCGGCTGGGGATGAAGCACTGAAATGCCTGGCCCGCTTTTTAAGCGCTCAGGCCCGAACCAGCGATATTGTTTGCCGCCTTGGGGGAGAGGAGTTTTTAATTCTGATGATGGGCGCTTCAGCCGAAAACGCCCAAATTAAAATTGATAAATACCGTGAAGATTTTTCTAAAATCACCATCCGCCATCAAAACAGTACTTTAAAAATCACTTTTTCTGCAGGCATCGCGGTTTACCCGAATCACACTGAAAGCTCTAAAAAACTGCTTGAATACGCCGATTTGGCACTCTATGCCTCAAAGCATAATGGCAGAAACCGGGTTTCAATTTTTAGCTGAGCGCAGCCTCTATTGGGCCAACTCAATCAGACCACGGCCATTGCGTTTGGCAATATACAGCGCTTCATCGGCGCGCAGCACGAGCGCGCGGCCATTCTCATCCCCGCGCAACATGGCAATCCCGGTTGAAAACGTCACATCTAGGCGCTGCTGTTTATACATAAATGGATTGCGGCGGGCCACCTGCTGCAAACGCTCAAGCACATAGCGCGCACCATGAATATCGGTTTCGGCCAGCAAAATCAAAAATTCTTCACCACCATAGCGCACAAGAATATCTGACTCTCTTAAAACTGATTTTGCGAGACCAGCAATATGAACTAGGACGTTGTCGCCCACGGCATGGCCAAAACGATCATTCACTAATTTGAAATCATCCAGATCAAACAGCACCACCGATAATTTATGGCCGTGCCGCTGGGCAAGCTTGGCTTCACGTACTAAACGATTATCAAAACCCTGGCGATTCATTGCCCCTGTCAGCGCGTCTTGCTCTAAAATCTGCCGGTTAATGGCGAGGTTTTCTTCGATACTGCGCACAGAATCACGGATAGCCAGCAAATCGGTTTTCGATGCGGTTACGGATGAATGCATTTCAGACGTAGAATTAATGATGGTATTGAGCAGGGTTTCCAGCTTGCTGTGCGTATCGTCAGCACTGACACTCTGCTCTAAATGTGCACGTCTGGTATCTTGCAGCTGGTCTAAACTGGCGGTCATGGCCTCGTTGCCACCGGCTAAAGCGCTTAATAACTGCCCTGTGGTTTCGCCCATATCGCCAAGGATATCTTCCACCTTGTAAAGCAACTGCCATGCTTGTAAGGTTTCGTTCGATGTTTTGGCATCTGGCGATTTAATCGTGGCAATGGCGTTGTAAAATTTGGTGTAATTTTCAGGTGTAGGCGCTAATCCACGTTCCGAAAGCTTTTTAAGTGCAATCCGGGCAATTTCTACCGGATTGACAGACGCTGATACAGTTACATTAGACATAAGTGACACAAAGCCATTGCACAATAGTTTAGAAGAACGATTGTACGCAAACACGAGCGATGAATCCATGACAATACCCTTATTACCCTAGGAATTTAAACCGATATGCATATTCATATTCTCGGAATTTGCGGCACATTTATGGGTGGCATTGCTGCACTTGCCCGTACAGCAGGCCATACAGTAACCGGCTGCGACGCCAATGTTTACCCACCGATGTCTACTCAGCTGAAAGCACTTGGGATTGAGCTGATCGAAGGCTGGGATTCAGACCAGCTGTCTTTGGGCGCAGATCTGTATGTGATCGGTAATGTGGTTACGCGCGGCAATCCTTTAATGGAAGAAATCCTGAACCGCGGCCTGCCTTACACATCAGGCCCGCAATGGCTGGGCGACAATCTGCTGCGCGATAAATGGGTGCTCTGCGTTGCAGGGACTCACGGTAAAACCAGTACCAGCTCGATGCTGGCGTGGATTTTAGAATACGCAGGTTTAGCGCCAGGCTTTTTAATCGGCGGCATTCCGGAAAACTTTGGCATCTCTGCCCGTGCTCCTGGCGTGCCACGCCAGGACAGCGCGTCCACCTCGCCATTTTTTGTACTTGAAGCCGACGAATACGATACCGCTTTCTTTGATAAGCGCAGCAAATTTGTACATTACCGCCCGCGCACTGCCGTGCTGAATAATCTTGAATTTGATCACGCCGATATTTTTGCAGATCTGGCCGCCATTGAAACCCAGTTTCACCATTTGGTACGCACCGTGCCGGGCCTTGGGCGGCTGCTGGTGAATGGCAAGGAAGACAGCTTAAAACGAGTCCTCGATAAAGGCTGCTGGAGTGAAGTGGAATACTTTGGCGGTGCATCCGGCTGGCGCGCGGGCCGTTGCTTTGACGATGGCTTTGAAGTACTGCTTGGTGATCAGCCTCAGGGGCAATTGCACTGGGATCTGATAGGCGAGCACAATCAAATGAATGCGCTGGCCGCGATAGCAGCAGCCCGCCATGTGGGCGTAAGCCCTGCTGTGGCCATTGAAGCACTCGCAGAATTTAAAAACGTGAAGCGCCGCATGGAAATCAAAGGTCATAGCAAGGGCATTACGGTTTACGACGACTTTGCTCACCACCCAACCGCCATTGCCACAACTGTGGCGGGCTTACGCAAAAAAGTCGGCAATGCCCGCATTCTGGCCGTACTGGAGCCGCGATCCAACACCATGAAGCTGGGCAGCATGAAAGAAGCACTGCCGGGCAGCCTGCAAGGTGCGGACCTGATTTTCTGCTATGGCGCCAACCTTGGCTGGAGCAGCAGCGAAGCCCTTGCATCTCTGGGCACCAAAGCGCAAAGCTTTGATGATCTCAGCCTCTTAATTGAAGCAGTGCGCCTGGCCGCGCAAGCAGGTGACCATATTCTGATTATGAGTAACGGCGGTTTTGGTGGTGTGCACGGCAAATTATTAGCCGCCTTATAGAAAAATATCAGCGGGTGGGGAGTGGCAACGCGGATATCTGCGCTAAAAGCCCGCCAGATCACGATCCAGATCAAGGCAGGCCCCTCCCCTCGCTTAACGCAAAAGCATATACTGCGTAAGTAATTTCACTTAACGAAAAGACTTGGAGAAGACGCCAATGAGCAATCCGTATATCGAGCTGGTTAAGGCCCACGACGCCCTGTTACAAAAACAACATGCACCATTGTTTACGACCTTAGATGGCCTGACGATTGCGGCAAAGCAAGCGCAAACCTCCTCTCCCGTGGCCATGGTTTTTGCGCCCCACCCCGATGATGAATGCATTATTGGTGCTTTACCCCTGCGCCTGGCGCGCGAAGATGGCTACCGCGTCATCAATGTGGCCGTCACACTGGGCTCTAATTTGCCACGCCAGCCAGAACGGCTGGCCGAGCTGGATCGTGCCTGTCAGGTACTTGGTTTTGAATTACAGGAAACGATTCCCGGCGGCCTGATGGCGGTCAACCCGAAGACCCGCGAAAGCGATCCTGCCGCATGGGCAGAAAAAGTAGATGCCATCGCCGCACTGATCAAACAATACCAGCCCACAGTATGCGTTGTGCCTAACGACAACGACGGCCACGCCGCGCATATCGGCACGCATTTCCTCTTGCTGGATGCTCTGGCCAAGCTAGGCCATGCCTGCTTTGTGGTGCAATCTGAATTCTGGCGCGCAATGGCCACACCAAATGCGCTGATTGAAACGAATATTGCTGACACCGCTGATCTGATCGCTGCGCTGGCTTGCCACGTGGGCGAAGTGCAACGTAATCCTTACCACCTGCGCTTAACCTCATGGATGGCCGACAATGTACGCCGCGGGGCAGAAGTAGTGGGTGGAGCCGGTGTTGCCGCGCCTACGTTCTCTTTTGGCACGATCTACCGCATTGATCGCTTTGACGGCAAAGCCTTGCAAGACAATGGCCAGAAATACATTCTGTCCGCAGAACAGCGGATAGGCAGTTTGTTTAAGTAATAACTCAGGGGTGCGCGAACTTGTGCCCCCTGGGGCATTACTAAATACAAAATGATCGTTAAAAAGCCGATTTTCTCAGGGTGTGCAAGTCGATTTTCTTGTGCACCGCTTTCTGAGCACAAAAGCTGCGTCCTTGTACCCCCAGAGAAGTACCGGTCAATGCCGTGGCTTAAGTTGATGAATCCGGCCACGGCCTTATGACCGCCCTACTCATACTGCAAACCTTCCCACAGCGCATCCATCAGTACGCCGTCCCGGTCTTCTGAGTATTCCCAAAAGAAAGCGCCTGCCAGGCCCTGTTGCTTCACAAAAGCCATTTTGTGAGCAATAGAAGTTTCGTCTTCATAGCTGACAAAGCGCTCCCCAGCCATCAGCCAGGGCGCTTTAGCTTCATCATCCCAGTGTTTTACCGCGCCGGCCGGAATCAGCTCGTGCACAATCTGGCTATAGCTGGCGCTGCCATTACTCTTTGCAAGCCCTGCCTCACCCAAAGCAGGGGCAATCAGGCTGCGGCCATAAAACGCACAGCCTAAAACCAGTTTATGCGCAGGCAGGCCATTGGCCGTCAGTAAGGCCACTGATTTGGCGCAGCTATCGCCTTCCGGATCTGCCGGGGTGTTAAACAGATTGCTGTGATGACCAGCACGAGTCGCCCAGCCATTATAAAAATCGTAAGTCATTAAATTAATAAAATCGCATAGCTCGGCCACTGCGGGCATCTCTACGCCATCAAGATAATACTGGCCCGCACCGGCAGCGATAGTCAGCAAATAAGAATCGCCATGCGCTTTGGATTCTGCATTCAGCTGGCGGCGCAGCTCGGCCAGCAGCAGCGTAAAATTGTGCTTGTCTTCAGGCCTTGCCTTAATCCCTGCCATATCATTGGCCGGATATTCCCAATCCAGATCAATGCCATCAAAACCATGCAGATGCATAAAGCGGATTGCAGAGGCCGCAAACTGCTCGCGCGAGCGGGCCGTTAAAGCCGCGTCCGAGAAGCCTTCTGCTCCCCAGCCACCAATTGAAATCAGTAATTTAAGATGAGGATGCCTGGAGCGCAGACCGCGTAAATGAGCAATCCCCTCCACCGCACGAGGCTGGCTTTGATCTTTACTTTGCTCCGTAAACAGCACTACTTCGCCATCCTGAATATTGGCAAAGGCATAGCAAATGTGCGTCAGCCTTGCGGCATCGCGCTCCAGCGGCAAACCAGACCAATCCGTCCAGCCCGCGATATAGCCCAATAAAATATGTTTCATAGCGTCCTCATCTGCACTCAACCCTGCCCATCGCCAAGCGGCATAGACCGCCCTGCTTACAAGGCAGCAATCACCGACATTTCTACTTTATAACGCGGATCAGCCAGACGAGCCTCTACCGTTGCGCGGCAAGGGGTATGACCGGCAGGCACCCATTCAGACCATGCGATATTCATTGCATCGTAATCGGCCATATCCGCCAGATAAATTGTAACTGAAAGAATCTTTTGTTTATCAGAGCCAATTTCACCTAATAATTTATCAATAAAGCCCAATACTTCAACGGTTTGGCTTTTTGCATCAGCTTCCAGATTTTCCGCAATTTGCCCGGCCAAATAAACCGTATTATTGTGCACCACAATTTCAGATAAACGCGGACCGACGTGATAACGCTGAATTGAAGACATTTAGAACTCCCTTTAAATTGAAGAAAAGCTTAAAAAAATCTGCAGGCACAGAGATCAATAAGAACACAGCGCACTCGGAGAAAAACAGAATGAATATAAATTTTTTTGTTTTGAATAAATTGCAGGTTTTATCATTATGTAAGCAGCATTCTGCGGCAATGAATTTCTTTATTTTTCTCTGCGCGCGCTGTGCTCTTTCACTTTCCCCGTGTCTGCAAATCTTTGTTCAAGTATATAGGAAACACAAAAAAGGCGAACCCTCGTTCGCCTTTTATATGATTAAACCACGGTGCGCAGCCGGAAAGAGAAGTCTTGCAATGCGGCAATACCGCTGGCTTCAGCTCGGTTACACCAGTCCTGCAGCAGTTTCACCAGCTCAGGACGGGATAAAGCTGAGCGCTCCCACAAACGTGTTAACTCTTGGCGCATCTGATAAATTTGCTCCAGCACAGTGCTTTCTGCCAGCACCTTCGCCAGGATTTTCTGATCCTGCTCAGGCGTATCTTTGGCATCCTGCTTAAGCCAGATTTTCATTTGTCGTACCGGATCAAAATCAATTTGCGGCAATCTGGCGCTATGGCGCATGCGTTCTACTTCTTCGCCTACCGTGCCTTTTAAGGTTCGCGCATAATTGGCAGCAATCGCATAGCGGTTTGCAATAATCGCTTGTAAAGAGGCTTCATCCAATTCACGTTTTGCCGCTGCAGATAAAGTCATTTTAGGCGCAATTTTACGCACCTTTGCCAGGCCAAAAATCTGCAGGCTGCGGATATACATCCAGCCAATATCAAATTCAAACCATTTATAAGACAGCTTGGCCGATGTGCCAAAAGTATGGTGATTATTATGCAATTCTTCACCGCCAATAATAATTCCCCATGGAACAATATTGGTGGATGCATCTTCGCATTCAAAATTGCGATAGCCCCAGTAGTGGCCAATACCATTAATAATGCCGGCAGCGGTCAGAGGAATCCAGATCATTTGCACGGCCCAAATCCAGATGCCATTAACGCCAAACAGGCAAAGATCGATCAGCAGCATCAGCACAGGGCCAAGCGTATTGTATTTGCCATACAGATGGCGCTCTAAAAAATCATCGGGTGTGCCATGACCATACTTTTGCATGGTTTCTTTATTCGCGGCTTCGGCGCGATACAGCTCGTAGCCTTCCCAGAATACTTTTTTAATCCCGTAAATTTGCGGGCTGTGCGGGTCTTCCGCCGTCTCACACTTGGCATGGTGTTTACGGTGAATAGATGCCCATTCCTTAGTGATCTGCCCTGTGGTTAACCAAAGCCAGAAGCGAAAAAAATGACTTGCAATCGGGTGCAAATCCAGCGCACGGTGCGCCTGATGCCGGTGCAAAAAAATGGTTACTGATGCAATCGTAATATGCGTCAATACCAAAGCCACCAATATATAAGCCCACCAAGGCAGGTCGATCAGCCCATTAAGCCAGTTCATTTTCTTATCTCCACACAGGCCAGCAGCCTGTTTTATTTTTTGTAAGCACGGATTCTACGCAAGACTTGCCGATCAGGCAGCATCAAGTGGCGGCTTTAATGCCGTCGAATTCAGCACGGTAACTTCACGCCGGGGGTAAGGGATCTCAATATTGTGCTCTTGAAACAAGCGCCAGATCTTTAGATTTAGACCAGATCGCAAAGAAAGCTGACCATTTTCTGGATCGGCCAGCCAAAAGCCCAATACCAGATTAATACCACTATCCGCAAAGGCCGAGACAAAGGCGCCGGGCGCTGGCGTGCTTAAGATTCGCGCCTCGCCTTCGGTCACGGAGCGGAGTAAATCCAATACAAAATCCAGATCTGTACCATATGCCACTTGAACAGGCAGTGAAGTCCAGATCGATTTATCGTTATACGATTGATTGACCACCGTGGAGGTAATCAGCGTGTCATTAGGCACTAAGGCTTCTGTACCATCCGCAGATTTTAAAACCACATAACGCGCCGTAATGCTGCTTATGGTGCCAAGGCGATTATCAATCTGCACCAAATCGCCAATTTTGATTGAGCGGTCGAGCAAAATAATAAAGCCCGATAAATAATTAGATGCAATTTTCTGCAAGCCAAAACCCAGGCCCACCCCCACCGCACCACCAAAAACAGACAGCACCGTTAAATCAATCCCCACGAGTGGCAGGGCAATCACAATGGCAAAAATCAGCAACAGCACGCTGGATATCTTAGACAGCACCACACGAACATTCATATCCATCATCTGGCTGGACATCAGCCGCCGCTCTAACTCCCGCCCTATCCACATCGCAATCAGCAGGGTCGCGGCAACAGACAACAGGCCCTGCCCGATGGTTAATACCGAGATATGTGCTTTGCCCACCGGCAGGCTGATGCTGTCGAGCATTTCAGCGACTTCTGGTGAAATACCCAATACATGCAGGGCATAGATAAACCAGATCGATCCGGAGATATATTTCTCCCAGCGCATCACCCAGGATGCGCCATCAAAAACACGGCGGATCACATAAACAAGGATACGAATATTGGCCATGGCCAGCAGAAGCACGCTCGCCAGAGCAATCAGCTTAAAGGGCGGTACAAACCAAGCTTTAAGAATAACGCCCGATAAAACCACTAATAAATATGCATTTAAAGGGAAAAACGCCCGCAGTAATCCTTCCCCCCCCATGCGCCAGTGCCAGCTGTTCTGATCTGGATTCACTCTGCGCTTTACGGTGCGATTCACCCACCAGGACAATCCTAAGGCCAGTAAAACCATGCCAAGCTGGGCAAAAAACTGCGGATGCAAATAGCCCTGATCACCCAGCTCGTTTACAAAATCAATTAATAAATTATTGCGTGAGCTCATGAGCTTTGACGAATCCGCTTAATTGTTTCGGTGGTGGAAGTCGCAAATAAGAAGGGAATAGAATGCACGCTGCCGCCCCACTCCAGAACCTGCTTACTGCCCACAATATGCTCGGGCGCCCAGTCGCCGCCTTTTACCAGCACATCAGGATGAAGCGCCAGAATGACATCCAACGGGGTATCGGCATCAAACCATGTTACAAGACTCACGCATTCCAGCGCAGCCAGCACTGCGGCACGCTGCTCAGTATGATTCACCGGCCTGTCTTCCCCCTTGCCAAGGCGTTTAACCGAAGCATCAGTATTAATCGCCACCACCAAACCCGCCCCCAATTCACGCGCCTGGGCCAGGCAAGTCACATGGCCACGGTGCAAAATATCAAAACAGCCATTGGTAAAAACCAAAGGGCGAGGCAGGCTGGCCAGCCTTGCGGCTAATTCTTCGGGCGGGCAAATTTTTTGTTCAAATAAAGGGCTGGGATATATGGACATTTTGAATTGGGAAGGCTGAAAAGATTGATCATAAACAAGGGATCTGAGCGGATCAAAGTATTAATTTGTCCACTACCCATTTTGGCAGATAAAACCTGCACAAGTTCAATATGCCGTAAGGATATAAAACCAATGATTGCGATGATAAAATTCAAAAAACATACCGGACAATCGCAGTTCGGATACATACTCTGCTGATGCACCCGAATCAAAAAGTCTGAATCAATTCAGCCCTAGATTAAAGCTCACAAAGAGAGGCGCGTTATGGCTACATTTCATTTATTTATTATTGGCGACGAAATCCTGTCCGGACGTCGTCAGGATAAGCACTTTGCCCATATTCTGGAAACGCTTAAAAAAAGAGGCCATAAAGTGGCCGCGGCATCCTACTTACCCGACGATAGCGCCGTGCTCACTGAAGCCTTTAAACGCAGCCTCAGTGCAGGTCAACATGTGATTTCTTGTGGTGGCATAGGCGCAACACCCGATGATCACACCCGCCTAGCATTTGCCAAGGCATTAGGGCTGCCGCTGAGCTTGCACCCTGAGGCCGCTGAACTCATTACGACCCGCTTTGCCGAAGCCGCTTACCCGCACCGCATTCAAATGGCGTATTTTCCAACGGGCAGCGGGCTGATCCCTAATCCGGTTAATCAAGTGGCTGGCTGCTTTATGCAGCATCATTATCTGGTGCCAGGTTTTCCCAGCATGGCATGGCCGATGCTCGACTGGATACTCGATCAGCACTATAGCGACGAGGCACCTGAGGCCACGCTATCCATCGTCTTACTCAATGCCCGCGAAGGCGAGCTGATTGGCGTGATGCAGGCATTTACCACGCGCTATCCTCAGGTTGGCTTTAGCAGCCTGCCCTCGTATGGCAACGAGCTTCACCCTGAGCCGCATATTGAATTTAGCATTACCGCAGAACCAGAATTAGCCGCCGAGGCGATGAGCTATTTTCAGGCTAGTTTAGATGCTGTGCTGAATTCGCAGGCCGCCAAGTAAATTTGATTCACCCAAAAAAAACGCCTCATCGGAGGCGTTTTTTTATTCAAATGCAGCTTTATGCGTCTAACAGCTGCAAAATCGCCTCAGTATGCTTTTGCATTAAAGCCATATCCGCACGCGATTCCACATTTAAACGCACTACAGGCTCAGTATTGCTCGAGCGCAGATTAAAACGCCAATCGGCGTATTCCATGCTGATGCCATCGGTAAGATCAACGATTAAAGCATCGCCTTCATAGACAGCACGAACACGAGCAATCGCAGCTTTAGCATCCGTTAGCTTGCGGTTAATCTCACCTGAAGATGGATAAGCCGCAATGCGCTGCTCAACCATGGCGGACAATTTTTGCTCGCGGCGGCTCATCAGCTCGATCACCAGCAGCCACGGAATCATACCGCTGTCGCAATAGGCAAAATCGCGGAAATAATGATGGGCACTCATTTCACCGCCATAAACCGCGTCCTCGAGGCGCATCCGCTCTTTAATAAAGGCGTGGCCGGTTTTACTTTGGATCGCTACCCCGCCCGCAGCTTGCACCACATCGACGGTATTCCAGGTTAAACGCGGATCATGGATGATTTTCTGGCCTGGGTTCTTTTGCAAGAAGGCTTCCGCCAGCAGGCCAACGATGTAATAGCCTTCAATAAAATCGCCACGCTCGTCAAACAAGAAACAACGATCAAAATCGCCATCCCAAGCAATTCCTAAATCAGCGCCATTCGCAATCACCGCATTGGCGGTGTCTGCACGGTTTTCAGGCAAGAGTGGATTAGGGATGCCGTGTGGGAAAGTGCCATCAGGCTGGTTATACACTTTGATAAATTCAACCGGCACTGCTGCCGCTTTAAATTTGGCCTCCAGCGCATCCACCACATGCCCAGCCGCGCCATTGCCAGAGTTCAGGACAATTTTTAATGGGCGCAGAGCGGATAAATCCACATAGCCCATCAGGTGCCCGATATAAGCATCCAGGACAGACAGCGAACTGATACTGCCGCGCTGAGCAATCGGGGCAAAATCAGCCGATTCGGCCAGCTGCTGAATATCCCGCAGGCCAGTGTCGCCGCTAATCGGCACCGCACCGCGCTTCACCAGCTTCATGCCGTTGTAATCCAGCGGATTATGGCTGGCAGTCACTTCAATCCCGCCATCCACATCAAGATGAAACGCAGCAAAATAGACTTCCTCAGTACCGGTCATGCCCAGATCGATGACATTGCAACCCGCATCCATCAGGCCATTGGCCAGTGCCAGCTTTAATTCTTCACTGGTCAGGCGCACATCGCCACCCAGCGCCATGCGCTGCGGTTTGAGTAGCTGGCCGTAAGCGCGGCCAATACGATAAGCAATATCGGTATTAAGCTCAGTGCCCAGCTGGCCACGGATATCGTAGGCTTTAAAACACGTTAAACTTGTCATTGGTTTACTCGAAAGAAGCATTGCAAATAAGCGATAGAGATAATAGAAAACCCAAGTCTTGAACCACGGAGGCCCCAGAGAGCACGGAGTTTCACGGAGAAAACCTGAGTGAAGGCCCAAACGCCTATGAGCGCTTCGCCGTGCATGCCTTTCACCCTCCACAGCTGCTTCGTACTCGTATTGCCTTTCTCCGTGGCCCTCTGTGTTCTCCGTAACTCCGTGTTTTAAGATTTGGGTTTTTTAAAGCCTTACTCGAAATAAGCTCGGGAATGAAGATGCACGCTAGCGTCTTTCACGATTTCTGCCTTGCTTGCCCAGCGATAACGCGAATGCTGCTCGCCCAGTGGCAGGGCCATATCGGATTCATCAAGCTGCAGTGTGTAGGCAAGCACCACATAATGCGTGCCAAAACCATCCACACGCCCGGCATTGCTATCGTAAAAGTGCTCGTAAACGCCCAGCCACTGGGCCGAAGAGCGGTTCAGCGCCACGCCCAGCTCAGCCTTTGTCAGACGTAAAAAAGCCGCATCCAGCGTTTCGTTTTTTTGTACCCGCCCACCCGGCACAAACCAGTGATCACAGGCGGGCTGGTTGTTGCGCCAGCCCAGCAGGGCTTCACCTACCGGGTTTTGTACCACCAGATCAATCGAGATCAGCGGCGCGCGCTCAACCACCTGCAAAAAATCAGCAAACGGCAGCAG
Organism: Iodobacter sp. BJB302; assembly: GCF_002735645.1. GTDB lineage: Bacteria > Pseudomonadota > Gammaproteobacteria > Burkholderiales > Chitinibacteraceae > Iodobacter. Next base: position 27,409 of record NZ_PDZG01000033.1, on the reverse strand, counting down.
GCTGGCAGCTTCGGGCTTACTTGCTGCGGCCATATACATCTTCGAAACGTACGATATCGTCTTCACCCAGATAGGAGCCAGACTGCACTTCGATCAGCTCCAGCGGCATCTTGCCCGGGTTTTCCAAGCGGTGAGTTGTGCCTAAAGGGATATACGTTGATTGGTTTTCTGATAAGAGAATTTCCTGATCCCCATTCACCACCCTGGCCGTACCCTTCACCACGATCCAGTGCTCGGCACGGTGGTAATGCATTTGCAGGCTGAGCGATGCGCCCGGATTCACCACAATCCGCTTCACCTGGAAGCGCGAGCCAGAGTCGATGCCTTCATAGCTACCCCAAGGGCGGTACACGCGGCGATGCGTAACCGATTCGCTGCGGCCCGCTTTATTTAAGCGCTCCACAATCTTTTTCACGTCCTGCACATGGTCTTTATGCGCCACCAAAATCGCATCGGCGGTCTCTACAATCACCAGATCCTGCACACCAATCGCTGCAATCATGCGGGTTTCGCTGCGGATATAGCTGCCGCTTACACGGTCCAGCATCACATCGCCCAGCACGCTATTGCCCGCTTCATCTTGCGGCGTCACATCACGCAAAGCCGACCAAGAGCCAATATCGCTCCAACCCAGGCCAGCAGCTGCAATGACTGCCGCATGGGCGGTTTTTTCCATTACCGCGTAATCAATAGAATCTGATTCACACGCCGCAAAAGCATCGCTATCTAAGCGCAAGAAGTCTAAATCGCGCACGCCTTTGGCAACCGCAACCTGTACCGCTTGCAGCATGGCCGGCTGATAAGTCGCCATTTCACGCACATAGGCATCGGCGCGGAACATAAACATGCCGCTATTCCAGTAGTAATCACCCGAAGCTAAAAACTGTGCAGCACGCTCAAGATTTGGCTTTTCTACAAAGGCAGCAACGGCATAGGCGTCGCCAGACAGGCTATCGCCACGGCGGATATAACCGTAGCCGGTTTGCGGCTCAGTGGGCGTAATGCCAAAAGTAACCAGCTTGCCTGTTGCAGCCACGCTTGCGGCCTGCGCCACCAGGGCTTGAAATACATCACCAAACTGAATCACATGATCTGATGGCAAAACCAACAGCATGGCGTCCGGATCTTCTTCCAGCGCAATCAATGCAGCTGCCGCTACCGCAGGCGCCGTATTACGGCCCATCGGTTCTAAAACCACCTTTGAATCGCCCATACCCACGGCACGCAATTGCTCAGCCACCAGAAAGCGGTGCTCCTGATTACTGATCAGCAGCGGCGCCACAACATCCGGCATTCCTTGCAAGCGTGTTGCTGTTTGCTGCAGCAAGCTTTGATCACCGTGCAATTTTAAAAACTGCTTAGGATAGCCGCCACGGGACAGCGGCCACATACGACTACCCGAACCACCACAAAGAATTACCGGAGTTATTGACATGAACGATCCATAAAATTTAATTGAGCTGTCTGAAAAACATGTGATATTACGAAAAATACATTTCTATTTTTATTAAATAATGAATAAAAAATTATTCAACAGTATTCTCTAATAAAGCGTTTTCTAAATAAGCACAGGAATTATTTTCGCAGATCCAAAGAATGATGACAAACAAAAGCCCAATAAAAATTTATTCAATCTTTATTGGGCTGCATTGTAGTGAGTTTAAATTGTTACTTGCTGACGGCCAATCGGGTAATACTCAAAGCCTTCTTTTTGCATACGCTTTGGATCAAATAAATTCCGGCCATCAAAAACCAATGCGTTTTTTAGCTGAGCCTTAACTTCAGTAAAATCAGGGCTGCGGAACGCTTTCCATTCTGTCACAATCACTAAGGCATCAGCACCAGGTAATACTGCCATTGGGCTATCCCCGTAGCTTAATCCTTGCCAGTCAGGCATCACACGCTGTGCCTCATGAATAGACACAGGATCATGCGCAGCCACTGTGGCACCATGATTCAGCAAATACTCAATAATCACCCGGCTTGGCGCATCGCGCATATCATCCGTATTTGGCTTAAAAGCAAGACCCCATAAAGCAAAATGCTTGCCTTTAAGATCATCACCAAAACGCTTCACAATCTTATCAACCAGCACTGATTTTTGCGCATGGTTGGCTTTTTCTACCGCATCCAATACTTTCAGGCTGATGCCGTGCTCTTCTGCAGTGCGCTGTAAAGCTTGTACATCTTTAGGAAAACAAGAGCCACCGTAACCCACACCAGGGTAAAGGAAGTGGTAACCAATACGCGGATCAGAACCGATCCCTTTTCGCACCAGCTCGATATCCGCCCCCATCACCTCGGATAAATTAGCTAATTCATTCATAAATGAAATACGCGTGGCCAGCATGGCATTGGCTGCATATTTAGTCATTTCAGCCGAACGCACATCCATAAATAAAATACGATCATGATTACGCACAAATGGCGCGTATAAAGAGCTCATTAAATCTTTAGCAGTATCATCATCCGTGCCAATCACAATACGATCCGGGCGCATAAAGTCTTCAATCGCAGCGCCTTCTTTCAAGAATTCCGGATTAGACACAATCGCAAAACTGGTCTGCTCACCACGCTGCTGCAGCTCATCATAAATAGCCGCACGCACTTTATCTCCCGTCCCAACCGGCACGGTAGATTTATCCACAATCACCTTATAGCCATTCATATGGCGGCCAATGCTTCGCGCTGCGGCCACTACATATTTCAAATCTGCTGAGCCATCTTCATCCGGCGGCGTACCAACAGCAATAAACTGAATCGTACCGTGATCAACCGATTCTTTAATATCGGTAGTAAAACGCAAACGCCCTGCCGATACATTACGTTTAATCATTTCCTCAAGGCCAGGCTCAAAAATCGGCACCCCGCCTTCCTGCAAAATTCGAATCTTATTTGCATCCACATCCAAACACACTACGTCGTTGCCATACTCAGCCAGACACGTACCTGTAACCAAACCCACATAACCAGAACCAATAACGGTAATTTTCATTATAAAAACACTCCCACAATTAATAATCTTTATGAATCAGCTGCCCAATCGCCTTAACAATAAAAAGGGTATTAGTTACCAAATAACGTTTCCACAAGCGCCGCGGCTCCGAGCACAGGCGATGCAGCCATTCTAAACCTGAATTTTGCATCCACAGTGGTGCACGAACAACCGTTCCAGCGTGATAATCAAAAGCTGCGCCCACGCCTATCATCACACCCATCACTTTTCCACGCTGCGCAGCCATCCACTTCTCTTGCTTGGGGCAACCTAAGCTGACCCAGACCACACCCGCCCCGGAATCATTAATCTTATTGATTATATTGACTTCTTCCAGAGGAAATAATGCGCGAAAAGGGGGGGAATATGCACCCGCAATTTTTAAATGAGGAAATTGCTCCGCCAATCGCAGCTGCAAAGCACTTAAAGTCTCTTCCCGTGCGCCATACAAATAAATCGAAGGCCAGTCTGCCGATTTATTTGCCTCGGCACAATATTTCCACATTAAATCCGGCCCGTTAATCCTTTGCTGCTGAGTGTAACCTAATTTTCTCATTAACCAGGCAACCGGTGCTCCGTCCGATGTTGCCATATCTGCATTTTGAATAACATTATAAAACTCAATATCACTGCTTGCCGTTACCACAGAATGCGCATTGCATATACAAATATACCGGGAGTCCCGCTTATTACCCCAAACCTTAATTTTGTGTAAAGCAAGATCCCAATCAATCACATCAATAAATGCACCAAGAACTGACACCGTTTTTCTGGCAAACGTAAAATTTATTTCTACTTCTGACATGAAAGTAACGCCTCGTCATAGATATTCATCAATATTTCATAATTTTTTTCAGGCGTATATTCTGCTAAATACTTGGCACGTGCATTACGCCCCATCTCGGCCATAGAATCAGGGTGAGCATTTGCCCAGCTCATTTTTTCTGCCAGATCATTGGCGTCACCCGCATTAAACAACAACCCCGTCACCCCATCCTCAACTAAATGACAAAGAGAGCCAAGGCGGCTGGCAATCACAGGTAAGCCACATGAATACGCCTCAACAAGAGTCATCGGCATATTTTCATAACAAATACTGGGTAAAACCAAGGCCTGGCACGATTGCATCAGCAGCCTCACATTCTGCTGAGGTAATGCGCCCAATAGTGAAAGATGATTTATATTTTCTAAATAAATCCGCTCGTCACCATCACCCACTATATTTAAAAAACCATGCTGTTCTGCATTAAATGCAGCGGCAAAAATTCTTGCCCCCTTCTCAACAGAAAGCCTGCCAACATACAAAAAACCGGCACGGGGCTGAGTCGTTAATCCCCAATCTTCTGCAAAATTAGGTTTAATAAATATATTATCTGCACGCATGCCACCCTGAATATATTTAGTTTTACTAAAAGAATTCAAAGCAATAAAAGCATCAATTTTTTTCCGGTAAGTTCCCAGTGCACGATGAGCAAGCAGCACACCCGTCAACGCAGCAGTCTGTGTAAATGATTGTCTGTAACAACGATGCAAAATACCACGCCAAGGAGTTTTTCCTAAGCAATCTTCACAAATTTTACCATTACGCAAAAAAGTAGCCTGAGGGCAAAACAAACGGAAATTATGCAAAGTCTGAACAACAGCCACTTTAAAATGATGCGCCGCCCAAAAAACAGAAGGAGAAACCAGAGGAAGAGTATTGTGAACATGAACAATATCAGGTTTAAATTCTTTAATCTTATCGCTTATATCTGAATAAGATTTTTTTGAGTAAACCGCCTGAGACATCAGACTTATTTTTGATTGCCCAACAATATCATCATTATGGCGTAAAAAGACTTCGACCTGATTGCCAAATTTTCTGAGCAATGCGGCCTCATTGGCAACGACGGAGTCTTCACCACCTTTTTGCTGATAGACATTATGCACAATCAAAATCTTTCTCATTCGTTCTCGCAAAAAAAATCAAACATAACATCAGAGCATTTCATTAATATAAATATCATTTAATACACAATATTTTAGCTGAAAAAACCCATTTCCCAGGAAAACATCAGACAGGCTGCAGTAAATGCCTGGATTTCACGTCTGTAATGGCTTCTTTATATATGGCAAGAAGCAAATCAATATTTACTTCAGAACTATAAGAGTTCAGGTATTTCTCTCTGGCATTTCTTCCCATTTCCAGCATTAAATCAGGGTGCTCAGTGGCCCACTGCATTTTTTTTGCTAAATCAGCAGAATCTCCAACATTAAATAACAGCCCCGTCACACCTTCTTCAACCAGCTCTGCCAATGCCCCAATTCTGCTCGCAATCACTGGCAGACCATTCATAAAAGCCTCAAGCAGAATCATAGGCATATTCTCATACCAAATACTTGGCAAAATCAAAGCCGCACTTTTTTGCATTTCAGAACGAACACCACCGGCAGATAAGATGCCAAGCTTCTTTATCGCCGGATACTGTGCCAGCAGAAACGAATCTTCCCCTTCGCCGGCTACGCTTAATTGGCCATGGGCCTGATGATTAAAAGCCCGGACTAAAATATGAAGGCCTTTTTCAGGAGAAAGACGCCCGGCAAATAAAAAACCATTACGCTTAACAACAGCCGGATTTATATCCGGAATAAAATTGGGTTTAACACGTATTTTTTCGGCAGGTAAACCACCTTCAATAAATTTATTTTTACAAAATGCATTCAAAGCAATATAACGACTCACATTCTTTTTATATGTTCCGAGGCCACGATGTAAATGAAGCATTCCTGAAACAACAGCAGACTGCGATAAAGAAGAACGATAGCAACGGTGAATCACACTACGCCATGTATTACGGCCCACACAGCGCTCACAGATATGACCTTTACGTAAAAACATAGCCTGAGGGCATAATAAGCGGAAGTTATGGAGAGTTTGCACTACGGGAATTTTAAATTTAGCAGCAACCCAATACAATGAAGGGGAAATTAAAGACAGTGTGTTATGAACATGAATCACATCAGGTTTAAAACGCTGCAGTAAAACATTTAATTCGCAGTAGGTTTTACCAGACCATATAGCCTGTTGAAAAATAGAAAGCCGGTTTAATCCAGACAACTCATTATTATGCCGAAAATAAAGTTCAACCTGATGCCCATATGACCTCAGCAAAGCAAGCTCATTTTCAACAACAGAATCCTCCCCTCCTCTTTGCTGATAAGAATTATGAACAAGCAAAATGCGCAACATTAATATAATTTCCTAAAAAGCGGCATGTGCAGACAATTCATGATTCCATCAGCAAAATTTCTTGCCATATTCTCTACACTAAATTCTTTTGAGCTTTGCAGACAAGCCGTTTTCATTGCCGCCAATCTATCGCTGTCACGCAATAAATCAACCACTGCAGCCGAATAATCTTGTAATGAATCAATGGAAACGACTCCATTTACTCCATGATTAAGATAAACAAACTCCGGGCTATGCAGACCACAATCCGTGGTTAATACAGGTGCAGCACCTACAAACGCATCTAAAATACTTAAGCCAATTAAACCAGGATTCAGCATTACATCGGCGGCAGCTAAAATTTCAGCTTTTTCCTCCCCTTTTACTAGGCCCACATATTTTGCCCATGGATATTGAGCACAAAAAGCTTCAACTAAATGCCGCTGAACACCATCACCAGCAATAATCATTTCAAAATCACCAATCTCATTTTTAATTAAAAGCAGGGAATCCAGTAAAAATTCAATGCGTTTTTCATGATAAAAAGACCCCATAAAAACGCCCACCCGGCTGCCGGACAGCCCTAATGCATTTTTTATGGATTGGATATCATCAATCGCCTCAATATGCAGATTAAGCACCTGGGTATCAATCGAGTTATTGATAATGGTAATTCTATCCTCAGGAAAGCCAAACCCGGTAATGAGCGGCAGACTCATCGATGTATATGCAAACCACCAATCTGCTTTTTTTGCCGCACGGCGTTTAAATTTTTCCCGCAGGCTATTTGCATCTCCTTGCAAATTAGCCCCATGGCCCAGCAAAGCAAATTTTGTCTTCTTATAAAAGTATTGAAAGAATAGATTAAATACCAGCTTATTTTCATGGCTGCAAATAACTAAGTCAGCCTCTTTTGACTGGTGATGAAATGACTGCCAGCATATTTTTCCACCCAAAAAATAGTGATTAGGTAAAGACTCTGCCCATGCTAAAACGCCTGAATCATTCTTAAGCAGCTCTTCCTGATTCGGTAAACCATGCAGTACACGTAAATTACAGCCCCTGCTTATCAGCTCGCGCTTTAATGCTTCAAAAAAAGGAACACGATAATGTGGCAAGCGTCTTTGCACAAAGAGGACGGTTGGAAAATCATTATTAAAATTTTTATTTGTCATGATTTTATGGTGAAAAGAAATATGAATAATTCTGATTAAACACTAATTTTTTAGTTGATGAGCTTCAAACAAAGTTAAAGCCTGAATGGGATAATGTGCTGTCAGCTTAAAAAATGACTCAAGTTTGCCCCATAAATCATGCTCATCCAGCTCCCAGCTATGCCCCCAAAGATGAAAAACAGAAGAATGATGATGAGCGGCAGCAAGCTGTGCTTCCATAAAACGCATAAACTCTTTCTCGCTCCAGCGCATCCTGACAATATTAAATTTTGATATGCGCGGATATTTTATTGCGTTTTTAGCCAATACAAATGCACTGTGCGGATAAAACTGGAAACTAGTCGGCATAAGCCATGCTGATTTGCCTAAATCAAAACATAAATTTTCAACCGTTCTGGCATAGTCAAAACCAGCAGCCTGCACAGCTTGAATCGTGCGCGAATCAAAAACGCCACCAGGATAACAAAAGCCATTAACTGCATGACCTAAATCATCTTCAAGCGCAGCCTTACCAGCACAAATTTCATGCTTTAAAACATCATCAGGCAAACCATTTAAATAGCAATGGGTAAGTGTATGCCCGCCTATTTCAAAATTCTGATCCAGCCGCCTCAGCTGCTCTTTAGCTAAAACTTCCCGCCCTTCTTTATTAAATGCCGGCACAAAAAATGTACCCTTTAAATTATATTTACTCAGCATATCCGCAAGGCGCAGGTCTGAGGGATGACCATCATCCCAGGATGTTAAAAACAACATAAAGCCCCCGCACAAAGCAAAGAATCAAAAAAGATACATCCAGGATTGAATGGTCCTGTTAACAAAAGAATAAATAGTTAAGGGAAAACCCAGGTCAGAGGATGAAATTCTATAATTAGTATAAAAGCCGCCCAGTAATATAATAAAAACAGAAAGGGCATTGAAATAAACAAAAGAAACCATGCGGCTTAACACAACAACAATAAAAAAAGCACGAAACCACTCAACATAAAAATACATGCGCAGCAAAGGCAAAGGCTCAGGAGAAACCCCAAGCAGAAACCCCATATAAGATGCAACAAAAATGTAAAAAATATTTTTTACAGCTGGCTTTAGCTTAATCGAGTATACAGAAAATAAAAAAGAGAATAATAAAATTGCATCGTAGAGATAAACCAGCGGGTTAACCGTACCATCGCCCTTGCCCGCATTATCCTCACTGATAAAATAGCCCGACTTTACATAAAACAAGCCGATAAACAGAGAAAAAACAAATGCAAGAAGCCAGCTGCCTCTGAATGAAGCCCTGGATAATAAATAAGAAAAAACATAAATACCCAGCACAATAGCAGCAGACTGATGCGTAAACACAGAAAGAATTAAAAAACAGATTGCGGAGCGTTTATTTCTGGCCAGTAATAAAACTATACCGCAAAACAAAAAAACAGAGGCCATTTCCTGCCGGACAAGATGTAAAACCAGGCTGGGGGTAACACTCAGCAGAACAGCGGCAATCACTACAATATTCTGCTGCCAGGATACTACAGAGAAGTATTTACTTAACTTAAATAATGAAAAAGTAAATACACCATAAAAAATAGTTGATACCAGCAGGGCCAATACAGTGACATTAGCCCCGGTTGCTCTCGACAAAACAAATGACAAAAAATAGTAAACAGGCTCTGCATATTTAATAGTAAACGGCCCGTAGGCATGGCCATAATAAGATAAAAAATCGATCGATTGTAGTGCACGGTAATGCTGGGTATACCAATTCCAGTCACCTGAAACAGGTTTAAAAAAAATAATCATTGAATAAACTGAAAGGAATATAAAAGTTAGGATGAAAATCCTGACTTTATCACTTTCAAACACCAGCGATAAAAAAAATAACGCTGCTAAAACAGACAAGAAAGGTGAAAAAAAATAAAAAAACAAAACTGAAAAAAACATAACCATTACATTTATTATTTCAGTCGTTTTTAAATATTTCCATTTATGTATAAGAAATTCCATTAACTGCCTTCCAAATCCACTGCCAGATTAATCACAATCACTCATTTTCTTTCGACACGATTTAAAGGCTTGCCCCCAGAATTTAATATACGGCCATATAAAATAAAGAGGAGCCAACACACCGCCGTGCTTGAATGTAAAATGAAACCATGATTTAGGAGGCAGCTCTTTCCGGCTTAACATCTTATCCCAGCGTGTCAGCAGCCCCAGTGATACATCTTTAGATGTGCCCTTATCCGAGTTTTGGCCGCATATCCCCACAATTTCAGGAGCAGTAAAAATCTTTATTCCCAGCTTTTTAGCCATTAAAGCATAATCAATATCACCCATTGCATGCTCATACTTAACGTCTAAATTACCAATTTTTTGCACATCCTCCCTGGTAATTAAAACGGCATTGCCATTCATTGCATCGCATTCTATTGACTGATGCTCCTGAAAGACTCTCTGATATGAAAATTTTCTGAATGAGCTGATACTTTTCAAGCCGCCATACGAAACATCACCTCCATCTGAAGTAGTGCATCCGACTATAATTCCACTTTTTCCATATATATTTTTTAATTCAATACCTGCACCACTCATTATTCTTAAAGCATTTTCATTCAAATCAGTATCGTCATTAAGCCATAAAATATGCGCAGACTCTTCTTTTAACGCCTCTGTGACGGCTAAAGCCATACCACGGCACCAATATAAATCTCCTTTACCACGAATCACTTTTACCCAAGTGTAGGATTGCTCAACGGCCTGGGCGGTACCATCAGTACTTTCATCATCCACCAAAACTGCACTATATGTCAGCCCTGCCGCTTTTGCTGCACGCTCGAATAATGCTAAAGATTTAATTGTTTTTTCTTTTCTGTTAAAAGCGGTAAGCACTGCAATAACATCAACACTCATTATTTATCTCAATCAATTTAACGCAAAAAGTCAGTAAGGACCTGGAATTAAAGTCAGATCGCCCTGATAAAAACCCTTCTTAATAGCAGGAGATGCAGGGGACAAAATATAATCCTGAGGGCTGTTTTTTTGAAGAATACTGTTATTTAAAAAAACAACATCACTCTCTCTGTAAAATTCACTCAGGACAATGCCTGAGCGTGCATCCTGTGAGATATCTGCATTAGCAAAACCAAGCACAATATTTCTATTAGCAACATTATACTTTGGCTTAGCAAACTCATCTTGCAATATATTTTTTAAATTAACATAACGCTCGGTATAAGGCGATTGATTATATGGAACTGCGGTCAGTGTTCTTAATTGTTCAGCCGTAGGCTTACTGCCCAGCCCCCTTGCATCCAGATGAATCGGGGGAGCACTATTGATAAATAAATTATCCTCAACAATATTATCCCGGCCACCACCAATAAAAACAGGTTGAGGAACATTTAAAAATGTATTTTTTACAACAAAGATACCGCTGGCAAGATCATCTAAATATACCCCTTTTACTTCGAATTGCTTATTCACAGGGCCAATTCGGGTAAAAAAGTTATTGCTGATCATCGTCCCTCTGGAAGTCAGATCCTGCCCAGTATAAATAGCCCCTGCATCACTGGTATCCAAGACTACATCTGAAATATAGTTATTCTCGATCAGATGATCATTACCCAGAAAGAAAATTGCAGAATGCGATCCTTCAGAAATAGCGTTGGCAGATACAATTTGCCCAACTCCGCCCAGAGATACCGCATAGCGATAAGATTGCCCAAAACGATTAAAATTTTTGATCTGCGAGCTTTTAACAAAATTGCCAGCTGCTTCTAAAGTCTGACGATTCCCCCCTCCCAATGACACAGCACCTTCTCCAGTGTCATTAATTTTGGAATTAATCAAACCCGATTTAACAGAATTTCTGAAAACAAAAGCCGTGTTACCCGTTAATCTGGTTGTTGTATGGTCAAACACAACTTGCGAGCAAGCTTCGCAAACAACCGCATCGCCTCTTGATTTTTCTAAATTAATGTCCGTTACATGAACAAAAGCAGAATTAGTAATTGTAAATATATTCTCTGCAACTGAAACTTCAACATTTTCCAGATTAGCATTTTCAGAAGGAATAAAATAAATTACGCCTGTATCTGCGGTTAAATACCATTCACTGTAATCATCCAGTTCAGAAATGGCGTTTTCAACAAAAACCCTTTGCCCGCCAATAATTCCATACAGAGCCCCTTTTCCGCCCAGCTCCATCATGCCATTTACAATATCAATTTTTTTAACAGGTAAAGTTTCAGACGCCCAGTCATATTGCCAGTATGCAAAAGCATTCATAAACGGCTCTTTTAACCATCTTGAAAGCCTTTGGCCCTCCGCTGAAAAATGTGTTTTATCCGCCACAGGAAGTAGGCGTGAGCGAATAATCTTTGAAAACCCCTTATTGGGCCAGCGGGCAAGCGTCATTGGCTTATTATCAATAAATAGCTCAGTTGTTACAGGCCGGGTTGGCCAGCCAAAACCTTTTTCCCGGACAGGCGCTGTACTCGGCAATATATTTTTCACCACAGCCGCAAAAACTTTTTTATCCAGCCCTGGTTGAAAGCGCGCATCAGCATGGGTATCAACAGGATAAAATTTTGATATTTTTTGTGCGCCAGAAATAACTACATTTCCAGAGGCAGTAATCGATAAAGAATTAGCCGCAGATTTTGCCGGCCAGACAATATTTATTGCTTTATTTAAACGATAAATACCTTCGCTGAACTCAATATTAACCGAAGCATTTTCTTTAATAACCATTTCAAAAAAATATGGATTTGAAATTAGTTTATCTAAATCATTAAAACGAACAGAGCACTCCTGGTGATACTCAAAATTACAAACCGGAATGTTCATATTCTTGCTTTCGGTATCCTGAACAAGCAACATTTTCATCTCAGCGCCAGCGAAACTGGCTGACTGAAAAAAATATAAACAGATAGCAAATAAAAAATATTTCATCAGACCACCTGCATTTATGTAAGATACACTTCAATAAACAACCAATTACACGGCGTTATAGAGAGCGGAGTAAGCTGAAACTCCTTTCTGTATCGAAAAGTGCTTTGCAGCTATATCATGGTAAGAAGCTGCACTTAATACATACATATCTCTGTTGTTAATAAATTTTTCAATCACAGTATGTAAGTTTTCAGCATAGGCGTCTGTATATAACAAATCAGGAAAAAATGATTTAAAATCCGACAAGCCAGGGCAATCACTAAAAACTGACGGCAAATTAGTTGAAAGCGCTTCTAATGCAGCGATCCCAAACCCTTCAAACCTGGAGGGCATCACATAAAAATCAGCTGCGTGCAATGCTGTTAAAGGGTCCTGCCTGCCTGCAAATATAACTTTTTTATTAATGCCCAGTTTTTCTGTCAGTAATTTTTCATTTCCATTTTCAGCTTCATGACCAATATGAAGATATTTTAATTTATCAAACGATAATCTGGCGATTGCATATAAAACTGCTTCATGATTTTTTGCATATGCACAATTACCGACACTGACCATTACAATATCATCATCATCCAGGCCAAATGCTGCACGGGCAAGGTTTTTTTCCTGCACCGAGGGTACTTTAAAATAATCTAAAGCGGCCCAATTATAAATCAGCTTCGTTTCAATTCCGAATCGCTGAAACTCATTTTTAGCAACGCTGTCTGAAATTGACACAAACTGAACGCCAAGCTGGCTTAAGTGCTTCCGCTGAAATTTTCTTTTAAGAAGTAATAATCCATCAAATATAAAATTACTATGTACTGTTCTTATTATTTTCTTTTTCAGCGTCAATAGCGAAAGTATTGTCCAATAGCTTGCGCCTTCTGCATGCTGATGAATCACATCATACTTTCCATCACGAACAAATTGATTCAGTTTTAAAAAAAATCCGGGCCGCTTATTATTATGGAGATGAAAAACACCGTAGCCTGCATTTTTTAATTGTGGAGCATAGCTGCCAATATTTTCACCAGTGGCCAGAATATCGCATTCAACCCCCAAATCAGCCCAATAGGGGGCGGCATGCAAGAGCATTGTTTCTGCGCCAGAAGGCTTTAGCTCATTGAGAATATGCAGAACACGTTTATTTTTCATTTAAAGGCCACTATCTTTTTATATTGCTCTATATACTGTTTTGTTACTGCCTGTACTGAAAAATAATTCTTTGCCCTTCTCAGTCCTGCATCAGCACAATACTGGTATTTTTCTTTATCACTTAATAAATAATTAAGAGCCTTTAATATTTCATCCACACTTTGCACATCCACTAATATGCCGGCCTCTTCAACAACCCAAGGCACTGCCCCGCTATTTTTTCCGGCAACAACAGGCACGCCAACGGCCATTGCTTCAGCTAAAGTCATACCAAAAGATTCTTCTAGTGAGGGGTGCAGTAAAATCGTAAAGTTTTTAATTGCATCTTTAATGGCCTGATACGGCTGGGCACCAAAAAAGTGAAATGAATCAAGGCAATCATGTTGCTCAGCCCATTGCCAGGCGGCTTCTCCCTGCCCCATTCCTGGCCCGTATAAATGCATAGCGATATCTGGCCGTATTTTTTTAAGCGCTGATAATGCAGCCATTCCTGCTGCCGCATTTTTTAGCCTGGACCAGTTATTAATAATCATGCCGATGACTATTTCTGTTTTTTCTGCGGCAGCCGCCGTAAACAAATCTGCAGGTAAAGGGTTTGGAATAACGACCATACTTGCACGATGCATCCAGCTGATTTTTTCCACAATATATGGAGAAACCGCTGAAAGATATTGTGCCCGCATTAAAACACGGTGAGCCATCAGTAATCGCCCCAGTCGGTACAGATCAGGCATTAATTTTATAATTTGCCATGGCGCATCATGGCAAGTAATCAGCACCGGAATATTTGAATTTTGGGCTGCCCATGCAAATTCATATGTCCAGTGAGCATGCAAAATATCCACACCACTTGCCTGAATGGCTTTAAGCAGGCAACGGCGCTCCAGCGCAAATAAATCCAGCATTCGCCCATGCAATCCGCGATCTGATCTGAATCCTTTGCGGCGTAAAGGAACCTGGTATAAAGAAAATTGCCCATGCTTTGTCAGTACAAACTCTGCAGCATTTGGATCTAAACCTGGCTCCGTAGTAAAGGCAGAAACCTGGTATCCCAGATTAAGTAACTCATCAATCAGGCTGATCAATAAGGAAGAGCCCTGCATTTCTTTTGCTGCCTGCTCACTTGCATCAGGCAGCAAATAAGCAATATCTGTAAAAGATATAGGGCCCACAATGCCTATATGCATAGCCATTTCCTATATATACCGGTTTAAGAGTTTGACTTTGCTCTTGGCAAGCAGGATACATGGTATATTTTTTATCAATGATATAAAGATAAACAATGAAAAAAGATACACCAGTACAAATCCGGAACCAGCAATCAGAACCCTAATTAATGGCGTAAAGCCTTCTAAGAAAAGTGCTTTAGTAAAGAATGAAAAAGCGCCACAAAATAATGAAACTGCAGCAATATAGCTGATTAAGCGCAGATTGAGTGCTGCTTTAATATTTAATCTGGGCTGCAGAACGCGCGTAAAAGTAAAAAACCTGATTACTTCTGTGACAAAAAAAGAAGCGATTAAACCCTGCAGGCCAAAATGAGGATATAGCAGTAAAAACAAAATCAGTAAAAATACAAACATCGATATTTGTATTTTCATCTTTACATTTATTTCACTTAATGAATCCAGAGTCATACCACAAATCTGATTTAAATACACAAAGCCAACAATGCAACTGAACCATGCAGTCACCATCCCGGCATATTGCCAGTTTTTCCCAAGTAAAATAAATACAATATCACTGGAATAAACAGATATAAAGAAACCAACAGGAAACGCATAAATTCCGACTGCCAGAATACTTAATAAAAAATAATCAGCAATATCTGCCCCGGCATTTCTGGCTCTGGACATAATTGGAAACATTATTTTTGAATAAATATTGACGACATTCTGCACCGGCAGATGTGCAATAAGCTGGCCACGGTTATATTGTCCGGCAATAGAGTCGCCCAGTAATTTACCCACTAAAAGTGAATCTGAATTCAAAGAAAAAAACTCTACAAAACCAATCAGAGAATACTTTGAACCAAACAGTAAAAAACTTTTGCAACGCTCAAAATCGATCACTTTGATAACAGGGTGCCGGGTCAGTGCATAAGATAAAACAGCGCTCATCCAAATTTGTGTGCTGACTGCAGCAACTAAAGACCACACGCCCATACCCAGATAGGCCATTGATAAGCCGACCACACCGTACGATACAATATAAGACACTGCATCGATAATCGATATCGCTTTAAACCGGGTTTCTCTTCGCAGCAAACTTTGTGCAACGACAGAAAAACCAGCCACAACAAAATTTAAAGCAAGGCATTGCAATACCAGGGTTAATTTTGGCATGGCAAAGAATAATGAAAATAATGGCGCCAGAAGTATAGCCAATAAAGAAAAAAACAAAGCCACACTCAATGAAACATAAAGTGCTGCAGCAATATCTTTATCGTCAATTTCCTGGCGCTGAATAATCGCCGGGCCAATACCCAGCTGAGCAAAATAGCTTAAAAACCTCAAGCCTATATTTGCAAGAGCAACTAATCCAAATGCGGCAGGATCAATTAATCTGGCTAAAACGGCCATAAAAATAATTTGAAAGCCTGCCACTGCTACAGTCGAAGCGGTCCCCCAACTCATTCCCAACTTTACTTTACTTAAATCAGACATTAAATATACCTTTAAAGTACTAAATGCCTGATCTGTTCATAAACTCTTGGTAAGCAATGGCTAAGCCTTGCTTAAATTCCATTTTATCTTTCCAGCCCATGGCATTTAAGCGGCTCACATCCTGCAATTTACGCATCGTGCCATCAGGCTTACTTGCATCAAATACCAACTCGCCCTTAAAGCCCACCACATCACAAATCGTACTGGCTAATTCACGGATGGTCATATCATCACCCGTGCCAATATTAATCAGGGGCGGGTGCTGATCATTTAACTGCTTTGTATATTCAGTATCGGGCAAATTCAGTAAATAAACGCAGGCCTCTGCCATATCTTCGCAATATAAAAACTCGCGGCGCGGAGTGCCGCTGCCCCATACCATCATTTCTTTTGCACCACTTTTTTTTGCTTCGTGTGCTTTGCGAATAAGGGCAGGAATTACATGGCTGTTTTCCGGATGGTAATTGTCCCCCGGGCCATAAAGATTGGTTGGCATAACGGCCAGATATTGGGTGCCATACTGACGGTTATAGCTCCAGCACATTTCAATACCGGCAATTTTAGCCAGGGCATAGGGCTGGTTAGTTTGCTCTAACGGGCCTGTTAAGAGATATTCTTCTTTAATCGGTTGCGGACAATCTTTTGGGTAAATGCAGCTGGAGCCCAAAAACATCAGGCGATTAACGCCATGCTGATAGGCCGCATGAATCACATTATTTTGTATCATTAAGTTTTGATAAATAAAATCGCCACGATAAACATTATTAGCGTGAATGCCTCCTACTTTTGCTGCAGCTAAAAAGACAAAATCAGGTTTCTCTGCAGCAAAAAATGCTTCAACTGCAGCCTGATTGGTAAGGTCTAATTCTGCATGCGTGCGTGTAACAATATTGCTCAGCCCCTGCTTATTTAATTCACGCACAATGGCAGATCCCACCATGCCACGATGACCGGCAATATAGATTTTATGTTCAGGTAAAATATAGGACATTTTATTTATTCAATTTATCAAGGTGAAAAACCGGGCATAATCGCCCGGGTTAATTTTACTGCTCTGTAGAAACAGCTACAGAATAGCCATGCGTTTTAAGCAGAGCATGCTGGCGTGCCTGCACTAAATCATGTGCGACCATTTCTTTAACTAATTCCGGCAAGGTTGTTTCTGGCGTCCAGCCTAATTTTTCTTTGGCTTTTGTCGGATCACCCAAGAGTGTTTCAACCTCTGCCGGGCGGAAATAGCGCGGGTCTACTTGCATAATGATATCGCCCACTTTTAAAGCCGGTGCTTTATCGCCTTCAATACTGGCAATAATGCCTTTTTCATCAACGCCATTTCCCTCAAAAGAAAGCGTTATTCCCAGCTCGGCAGCCGCCATGCGAATAAAATCGCGTACGCTGTATTGCACACCTGTGGCAATTACAAAATCATCCGGCGTTTCCTGCTGCAACATCATCCATTGCATTTTGACGTAGTCACGGGCATGGCCCCAATCACGCAGGGAATCAATATTGCCCATAAACAGGCATTTTTCTAATCCCTGGGCGATATTAGCGAGACCACGGGTAATTTTGCGTGTTACGAATGTTTCGCCACGACGCGGGCTTTCATGATTAAACAAAATGCCATTACATGCATAAATGCCATAGGCTTCGCGATAATTCACCACAATCCAATAGGCATACATCTTTGCCACAGCATAGGGGCTGCGCGGATGAAATGGCGTCGTTTCTTTTTGCGGAGTCTCTTGCACTAATCCATACAGCTCTGAAGTAGATGCCTGATAAAAACGGGTTTTCTTTTCCATGCCTAAAAAGCGAATGGCTTCTAACAGGCGCAATGTACCCATTGCATCCACATCGGCCGTATATTCAGGCGATTCAAAGCTCACTGCCACATGCGATTGCGCGCCAAGGTTATAAACCTCATCCGGCTGCACTTCCTGCAGAATGCGGGTTAAATTAGATGAATCGCTTAAATCACCGTAGTGCAATTTAAAGCTGTTATTGCCATGGTGCGGATCCTGATAAATATGATCAACGCGCTGGGTATTAAACGATGAAGCACGGCGTTTAATGCCATGCACTTCATAGCCTTTTTCTAAAAGAAACTCAGCAAGATAAGAACCATCCTGGCCGGTAACGCCTGTAATCAGTGCAACTTTTTTTTGAGCCATCAAGAAAATCCCAGTCAGTATATTTCAATTAAATCCAAAATTTTTTCTATTCTTTTCAGAGATTGCTGCACCAAAACTCTTCAAGAAGACTTCCTGCTTTTTATATGCATCATCGACGTTTTCATCAATACTTGAAACACGAATGAGCATGCCATCAGGGATATAGCCCTTAACCCCATAGGATAATTGATTCAATTTAAAGCTGCTTGTATTGTTTACCGCTTTTAATCCAACAGTCAGCCAGTAGGTGATGGGCTCTACTCTCTGGTTTTGCCTGGCAATTAAATGGCGGACAGGAATATCACCATATTGCGAGCTAAAAACAGCCTCTTTATTTTGTGAAATATTAAAACCCTGAGCGGGATAACAAACTTCAGGCCTGTGGACCTGTCTGCCGCCGTTATCTCTCTGATCCGGGCCATAGGCAATTGAGAGCATCATCCGCTCGCCCTTGCTGTTTACATAGGTGCGCATTAATAAATTTGAATACAGTTTACTTAAAGCCGCTTCAACATCAGGAGCCTGCACCAATGCAACGGCTGCATCTTCTTTTTTCCATCCATCAAAGCTGAGCGGAACCATTTTCTCTAAATCAATATGATGAATATCCGCCATCACAATTCTGGGGGTAACCATATACGTAAAGAGTGCTGTTAAGCCCATCAGGACAAAAAGGATAATTCTTTTGTTTACCATTATTTTGCGACCTTTTTAACGAAGATCAGCCCTAGTAAAAAATCTGTTATAAAAAAAGCAATCAAAGCAACCGCAAAAACCACCATACCTGCAAAGCCATGTATAAAGCCCTGGCCTGCCGCATCGCCAAAATGATACGTCACCAATATTAAAATCATCACGCGGATTACATTGGCTATAAATGCAATCGGCACAACACATAAAAACAGCACAATACCGCGCCAGCTAAAACCATATCCGCCAATGTGGATATATAACAATCCCAGTGCAAACAGGCTGAATAAAGAATTCATACCCGAGCATGCATCTGCAACTAACAGCTGGTATTGCCCTACCACCAGCATGACCCCTGAGCGGGCAACCGGATAATTAGCCGCATAAAGCAAAACCTCTGCCCAATGCGAAACCTGGCTTTTTAAGCCGCTGGTTAATGCATCGACCACTACGCCTGGTAATGGAATTAAAAAAATAATAAATGAAATAGCAAAAAAGTATTTCTTTAAAGCTGCACTTCCGGCCATAAGTAAGATCAGCCCGCAGAGCATGGGAATGAAGGCCCCAACCTCAAACAACCAGATTTCCTGTGACCTGCCGAGAATATAAGACAAAGCCCCCGCAAAAAATAGAATGGCTCCCGAAATATTATTGCTTCGCACCTCTGCTGGCTGGCCTTCTGTATTGGTCTTATAGAAAAGCCACAGAATAATCGCCAGAATAAATGGGCCATGCCCCTGCTCAGGGGTTTGCCATAAATCCTGACTTAAATCTGCGATAGTAGGTATGCAAAGAATAGAAAAACCTAAGATGAGCAAATAATTCTGCCGGATAAACTGCACAATTGATTCCGGAATATAACGGGCAAGCAAAGAACTCATCTTTTATGATCCTAATAAAACGCAGCCTAATACCTCGGCACCCGCCATTTCACACTGATCACGCAACTGAGCTAAATCTTTGAGTGATGTTTTATGACGTACTGCCACTAAAATAACGCCTTTTGTTCTTGCAGCCAGCAATTGCACATCGGCAGCTTTTGCGCTGGGTGGCGCATCATATAAAATCACATCATAAATAGATTCTAATTCGGCCGTAAACTCCCCCATATCCCCTTTTGATAATAGCTCTTGGGGATTAGGTGCTTTAGTTCCTGCAGTTAATACGCTTAAATCCAATAAGCCATCAACATGCTGAATAGCCGCTTTTATAGATACGCGTCCTGCCAAAACCTCACTGAAGCCCTGACGATTTTGCAGACCAAATAAATCATGCTGATGCGGCTGGCGTAAATTTGCATCGACAAGTAAAGTTTTTTCACCCAATTGCGAAAATACAATGGCTAAATTAGCAATTAATTCACCAGCCACTTCACCACACGATGCAAGTAAAACACTTTTATGCCCAAGACTAATCCAACGTAATAAAATCTGACTGCGCAAACAACGTACTTCTTCAACAATTTTATCAAAAGGATCATATGCGGCAACAAGGCTGGGGCTCAGCTTTGATTGCCCTTTTTGCAAATAAGGATATGAAAACTGTAAAGCCAAAACCTGCTGAATATCAGCTTCACTGATATAACCTAAACGAATTGCTGCCTCACCAAAACGAATTCCTTCTTCTTTTTGCAATAGAAGAACTTTCTCCGCCTGAGTACTATCCAGCTTACCGTTATCTAATAATAATTTACCAATATTACTGTTTGAATTTGTTTTTTCAATCTGAGCAGCCATCATGCGATATCTCCTGCAGTTGCTCTTCTTTTACCCTGGTATTGATTACCGAATAATTTTTTTGCATCTTCCTTACCCAGCTCTGCCAATACATGCAGGCCTAAATAGCTTTCAATATCGACTTTAGTACGTATTCTTCTGTTTAAAAATTCAAGCGCTAATATCGATGCCACAGCAAGTAATGCACCAACAAAAACTGCCAGCAGCATATTTAATGAAGTTCTTGGTTTTGAATGAGTGAGTGGCGCAATTGCCGATTTCAAAATGGTGATATTACTTTGATCCGCACGGCTTTCCAGCATGGTCTGGCTAAAGCGCTGCAGTGCCTGATCGTAGCTGCGCTGAGCGTTATCCACATTGCGCTGCAATACATCGATATTGGCGCGGCCTGATTTAAGCTCCAGTACCCGCTCTTTTTGCGCTTTCATCGCCTGATTTAAAGCAGCTTGCCGTGATTGAGAATTCCCCGCCACACCGCTTAATCCGCCTGAATATTGCAGCATTAATTCATTCAGCTGATTCTGTGTTGCAGTGACTTCTGCCAAAGCCTGCCGGTAATGCGGATGATTGGGGCCATTTTTAACAGCCAGTTCTTTTAACTTTGCTTCCTGTGCAGAAAGCTGGCCCTTTAATTGCAAAATCAGAGGGTTATTTAATACATCAGGGGCCGTCTGCCCGCCACGGGCGCGCGCTTGTGCATCAAAAGTTTGTGCTTGTGCCCCAACTAATTGGCTGGATATTTCGTTTAAGCGCTGCATTTCAATATCGAGCCGCTCATCCGTCGCTACAATGCCTTTTTCCTGCTGATATTCAGATAACTTTTGCTGCGTTTTTTCTAAATTAGCCTGCAATGTTTTTAACTGCTCTTGAAAGAAAATATTATTTTGCTGAGCAGATGCCATTTTAATATCGACCGTAGTCCGGATATAGGCCTGAGTAAAAGCATTGGCCAAAGCTGCTGCAAATTGTGGATCAGTTGCTGTGTATGATAAATTAATCACATTACTTTCACGGCTGGGCTTTACTTCTAAACCTTTTAATAAAGACTCGGCAAACCAATTACGAATATCGCCCCTTCCTTTGGTGGCTTCCATAAATTGCGCCTGTGCTTCTGGCAATTTGGCCAGTCCCAAAGCATCCACAACTTTAAGTGCACCATTCTGGCTGGCAATCATTTCAACTTGCGTTGCCATAAAACTAGGCGCTAAAAAACCTGCAACCTGCTGGCCAGTAACAGGGTCTGTTGCTTTAACATCCACGGCCAGCGCGGCATCTGAAGTATATTGCTTCGGTAATAGAAAACTAATGACCAGAGTGGCCAAAATAATAGCGAAAAATATGCTGATACCTGTTATTTTTCTGGCTCGCAAAATATTGATAAATTGTTCAAGTGTCATATTAAATTAAGCTCTTTAATAATAAGTACATATTTGCTTTTGAATTCACGCCATTCACCCTGGCCGGTAATCGGTGGCGATTTTAAAATTGCGAAGAGCTGTTTCATTAAAAAAGACTTTCCTGAACGAAAATAGTGTCGTTTTCCTGCAAAAAATCTGTCAGTTTTGCTTCTATTGTG
The DNA here is from genome assembly GCF_002735645.1 of Iodobacter sp. BJB302. Classification (GTDB taxonomy): domain Bacteria; phylum Pseudomonadota; class Gammaproteobacteria; order Burkholderiales; family Chitinibacteraceae; genus Iodobacter. Next base: position 5,114 of record NZ_PDZG01000033.1, on the reverse strand, counting down.
GTCATTACACCAAATTGATCTACCCGGTGAATTTCTAAATTACGCTGCGATGCACGGGGATTAAAGCCCCCCGCCAGAGCCAGCCCCTGCATGACTGTCATTTTAGGCTCCATGCGAAATGCACCAGGGCGATTAATCTCACCATAGATATAAAATTGCTGAGCACGCGGCACATAAATAACATCGCCATTAACCACCGCCATATTGCGCTTTGTTTCGTCGGATGATTTCATCGACTGGCTTAAGCTATATTCAATCCGGTCTGATCCGCGCAAAATCACGATGGTATCGCCGGCATTCGAATTCAGCCCCCCTGCAATTGCAATTAAATCAACGAGGCCAGTCGCACCTTCAAGTGCATAGCGGCCGGCCCGATTGACCTCACCAATCACCGCTATTCGCTGGCTGCGGTATTGAGAAATCATTACGCTGACATTAGGGTTATTTACAAACCCGCCTTTTTTTAAATTACCCGCAATAAGAGCCTCTGCCTCTGTGTACTGCAAGCCTAAAAGCTTGATATCGCCTAATAAAGGAAATGAAACAGCTCCCTTATCATTAAGCTGCAATTCAGTACTTAAATCGGGGTGATCATAGATACTTATTTTTACAATATCACCCGGCCCAAGACGGTACTCTGCATTAGGCGTGGCCATTGCAAAAAAACTGATGAATAAACCCCAGACAAAAACAATTACTCGGGTAACTTTCATTATTTAAGTCCTTTCAATCCCGCTTTGATGCCATCATCAGCAGCAGCTGCTGCAGGGCTGCTCGCGCCGGGTGCCTGCTCTGAAAATTTTTGTGTGTATTCAATTTTTGCAGCATCGCGCAATGCTTTAATTTTAATTTTAGCGTCGGTTTGCACTTTATCATTTTGCAAATAGCGCTGAATCAATGGTGAAGCGTTCTCTTTAGGCACCGGTGCTAAAACGCTTTCTTTTAATAAGAGTAAAACAACTTTATCGCCTTCCGGCATTGTGATGATATCGCCTGTTTTCATCGCTGAAAATTTTGGCAATAAAGTAAGAGGTAATTGCTCGGCGGTCCGTTTTACTTCGTTTTCACTGAACTTAATCTGTGCAGAGGTAAAAATACTTTTAACCTGCTGTGCATTACCCGCCTTATCCAGCTGCCTGGTTAAATCTTCGTTATATGATTTTTTATCTACGCTAAATACTACAAATTCGTAGTTTTTGCGTTCTGCAAAAAGGGCAGGATTATCATTATAAAATTTATCAATATCAGCCGGCTTTAAAGCCTCTGGCTTACCCAATACACGCTCTGCCGCGGCCTGAGCAAGAATCTGGCGTTTTGCTGATTCTATCGATTGCAAAACATTAGGCTCTCTGTCTAATTTAAGCTCGGCGGCTTTTTGCACCAGTAATTCCTGATCAATCAGCTGATCCAGCATCTGCTGTTTCATTGCCGGTGTTGCTGCCTGTACACGCCCCAGTAATGTATTTAACTGATGCACTGTAATTTCTGTTTTATTAACGGTTGCCAAGACTTGGCTTGGGGATTTTTTTTCTTCTTTATCACCACATCCTGCCAATAATGCTACAGCTGTAATCGTTAAAACCAGTGGTTTCATTTTTGTTTTAAACACGGTGAATCCCCTAAGAATTATTTTGAGGTGAGTTTTAGTATGCGTTTCTGTCACGAAAAATAACAGCAACCGTTAATATAATGATTTTTAAATCCAGCCAGACAGACCAATTACGCAGATAGTCTAAATCATATTTAATTCTGTTTTGCATTTTTTCCAGGGTATCTGTCTCTCCCCTGAAACCATTGACCTGTGCCCAGCCGGTAATACCCGGCTTTACTTTATGGCGGATCATATAGCCTTTGATCAGTTTTCTGTATTGCTCATTATGTGCATTGGCGTGTGGCCGCGGACCAACGATGCTCATTTTTCCCTGCAATACATTAATAAACTGCGGCAGCTCATCCAATGATGATTTACGTAAGAAACTGCCAATTGGCGTTAAGCGCTGATCATTTTTGGTGGCCTGTACAACCTGATCGCCATCTTCCATTACAGTCATGGATCGGAATTTATATACAAGTACGCTGTCGCCATTCTCGCCATAACGGCGCTGCTTAAAAAATACAGGGCCGGCAGAGGTTAGTTTTACAGCTAAAGCAATCATGAACAGAACGGGCCAGATCATGGATAAAATGAGCAGTGATAATAAAATATCACTGATTCTTTTTATTACCCCATTCAGGCCCATAAACGGGCTCTCGCAAATAGCAACAATAGGCATTCCTGCCACGTTATCAAACCGGGCATTAATTAAATCGAAAACAAACAAATCCGGAATAAAATATATTGAAGCAGTACTGTCTTTTAATTCATCAATTAATTCAAGCACTCTGGGCTGAGAGCTCATGGGCAATGAGATAAATATTTTTTTTATGCCGTGCTCTTTAATATATTTTGGCAGCATATCAAGGCAGCCTTTTAAGTGCTGAGCAGCACTTTTTGGTAAGCGGCTGGTTGCTCTGTCGTCAAAATAGCCCATGAAATCCATTTTTAAAAATGGCTCATCATAAATATTCTTAACCAGAATCTGGCTGGGCTGATTAATTCCGACTACGACTACTTTACTGCGTTCTGCATTTTCGCCCGAATCTACCCTTAATACATAAACCCGTATCGCCACATGAACCAGAATTAATACTAAGGGTGAAACAATAAACCAGGTAATAATAAATGGCGGATAATAATAATCTATAAATCCTGAAATTCTGCCAATCAGAACCAAAGCAACAACAACTGCCAGCCACTCGGTAATAAACCGCCCGAGCCCCAGCCAGGATCTTGAATACCCCGGCATAAATAAAAACATACCATCCAGCAATAAGGCTGTGAGCAAAAAAGACAGCGTTGCAAGAACAAACTCATAACCATCCATCGCCACATTAAAAGGGACAGACAGTAAGTATAGTGATGCTACAACGATAATAGGGTCAATAAAAAGCTTAAAAAAACTAATAAAAGGCGCTGCATTAGAAAATTCACGAAAACGATCCGCAAGCAAGCTGGGGGCAGAAACAAGACTTGCTTCTAAAGTATTTTTATCCATATATTGATCGATATTTTTTACTGAATCATTCAAAATATTCAAAGCCTCTGGAGGCAAACTGTTTCAAATATATGCAAGTTTTAAAGCATAAATAATGCGCCAAAAAAACACTGCTTTTCACAAAAAAAATGTATTTTTCAGTGACGCACTACTTATGTTTTATCGCTGATCAATAATCAAACCTCACATTCAGGCCCAACTGATAGTCTTTATAATTACTATTGATCACTTCACTATTTCTTTGCTCTGCCTGAGCATAGCCTGAAATGGTTAAAGGTTGCAGCGCTTTATAATTTAATCCAAGACGTAAGCTGCTGATATTCTCATTTTTCTGCACATTACCGCTGGCCACTTCAAAACTGCGCTCACGCCTGTTGGCTTCAATATTCCAGGCCACCTTATCTGTCATCAGCCATTTTGCATTGGCATTAAAATGCTGATCTAAATTACGCCCTGCTCCGCTGGTGAATTCTGAAAAGCTTTGCCCATAGCCCATTTTTAGAGTTGTTTTATCTGTAGCTTGCCATGTCAGCCCAAGATCCCATTGCGGCGTATTCTGGCTTTGATCATTAAATGCAGAGACCCAGCGGCTCAGCCCCACTGAGGTGCTGAGCATCAGCTTATAACTTGGGGAATAGCCCAGATCAATTGAGCTGGTTTGCTCGGTAAAACCAGCCCTGAAAGGCAAATCAATATCATAGGTGTATTTTCGCCAGCCATGCCGGATCGAAATATAATTACCCTTCGTTGTCTGATAACGCAGGCCTAAACTTGCCGTATTATTTTTGGCATCTATATATTTTTTTAAATCATGCTCTTCAGTGCTGATTCCCGCAGATGCAATAATTGCAATTGTGCTTTTTAATTGCAACACGCCTTGCCATGCAATACTGTTCTGGCGCTGCATATCCAGCGCACTATTTCCTTCGCCCGCAAAAAGATTATCTTCAAAAGACGACATTTTGCTTGCTGTCGTTGCACTAAGCTGTCCACTGAAACGGCTGCCTATAAACCAGTCCCATGCCAGGCCAGCATTCCACTCTTGGTGATCGAGCTCGCTGAAATGATGATAATTAATCTGGCTCACATCCGCATTCAGGTGCAATAGCTGACGCGACAGCTTTAAATCCAAACTCCCGCTTACTTTTGTTTCTAAATTCAGATCTGCTTTATGCCCATGTTTTCTTGTTTGTGTGTTTTCTGAATCTTCATCCAACTTAAATAAATTGCTATCAAACTGAGAAGCTAAATTGGCATTTAATTTTAATGTGTCTTCTGGCCCATAAGCAGCTTGTGCATAATCCAAAGAACACAAACCCAGCAGGCAAACGCGAAACCACATCACAAAATCCTTACTTATTGAGCTTTTACGGCTAAGAAGATACCTGATTTGTATTTCAAACTTCCTACTGGAAGCTTATATGACATATTTTCTACATGTCATGACAAGGAGTTTACCTTTATTTTGAACTTACTGCATTGTTGCTTAATATTACAAAATGCTTATATATAAATCCTTACTGTGCTTGTTTTTGTTATGCAGGTCCGCTGGTTGCCATTTAAAAGCTCTAAAGAAACAATCAAAAAGGCGGCGGCCACGTCTAATGCATGCATTTGTGCCGCAGGAAGGCTTACAATCCGCCTGCCGGAGGCATCCGTTTCGATCTGTAATCTGTTTAGTTCTTGCAGGGCCATTGATCATTGCCTCTGCCACATGGGCGTGCTGCAGAGCGCTGATAGATGTAAAGGATGCGATAAGATAGCAGCAGGCAAGAAATATGAGGGCTGCGTCAATCACGGACACCACGCTTTGGGTTTATTCTTGATTTGCTAGCTCAAACTGCTTAGCAAATACCGCTGGTGCTTCGTCGTTCAGACGCGAATGGCGACGGATCCGATTGTAAAATATTTCAATGTATTCGGTGATTTCTTCCTGCGCTTCTGCTCGTGTTTTATAGCTACGATGATGAACCAATTCATTCTTCAATGAGCCCCAAAAACTTTCCATTGGCGCATTGT
>NZ_PDZG01000032.1 GCF_002735645.1 Iodobacter sp. BJB302 | reverse complement strand
TGAATATCGTCCACCTCAATCCAGAAAAATCACCGGAAGCGGAGACGGGTGCTGTAAGGAAAAAAGCAGAGCAAAGAACGGCATAAATATTAAACGATTAAGGCGACAACTGGTTTGACAATTACCGTTGGTAATTCGGTTGATTTCGATCCTGGACATTATTTAGCCCCTTTTAACGTGAGCAGGTATTCCGATGTGATCTCGGTTTCAAACGTCAGCCGTTCCATCGGTGGCGGTGGGGTGTACTTATAGCTGATGAGTAAATGCCCGGCAGCCAGCTCGGTCTGCGGATTACGTGCCGGATCAAACCAGGCTTTAAATCCGATTAATGCCCCATCACCGATGAGCTTGCGGCCGTAGGCATTGGTTGAATCGACCAGGCTGTCGATCAGCGCCTGATTAAGTGGCATATCCGTATATTGCAGGCTGAAGTAGCGCATGCTCTCGTTCAGCATGTCGCCAGTGCGGCGCACGTTTTCAAAATTACGCATGTGGGTAACGGTAGGAAATGCAGCGGAGCGATTGCCCCACAAACGCATGCCGGTGCCGTAGCTATTAAATACCGTGGTAATGCCCACCTCATTGAGCATATTCACTTCAGAGCTGGGGTCGTCAATCATGGCTGAAAGCTGGCGCTCTACGCCTGTGATGCCCAATAATTCATGGTTAGAGCTAGACCACCAAAAGCCTTGATCGAGATCGACTTTGGCCCGCAGGCCAGCAGCGCGAGCGGACAATGGCTCCAGTCGCTCGGCTTTTAGCACCGTGTCGTAAACCTTAACGTGTGGATAGCAAAGCCGAACGCGATCGCTTGAGGTATTAAAGTTGATCGTACCGGCAGGGCCACGGCCAGCCAGGGCCTGGGCAAATGTGGTGCCGATGGGCGCATCAATATAGGCGATGGCATCCAGCTGATCCGCCATTGCAATCAGCTCGGCTGACACCGAGTTTTGCGTGCAGAACGCTGGTGCGATCAGAATTTTGGCAAAGAAGCCAAACAGATTATAGGTATCTTTCAGTGCCTTCATACCAATGCGCTGGCCTGCTGCGTTGACGGCTCCAATGATGTCTGCAGACGTGACTTTAGTCGGGTCGGCATAGTCATACGTCACTTTGAGTGGTGGCGGTGATGCAGGAATTGCCCCGGTTTTAATGCGGGTAATCACGCCGCAGACCAGATCGATTGAGTAATCAGTGCCTGCCACATAGGTAGTGACATTGTCCCCGCTTTTAACCGTGGCATTCAATAAAGCAGGTTTGCTGGTTTTACCGCTGCCGGTACTGGCATCCAGCGCAACCGATTCGGCCGCAATATTGGTTTTATGCACTGCAGGGTCGAGCACATTAATGATCAGCACGGTGCCAGCGCCAAAATCATAAATGGCATCCAGCGCCTGCGGGATAGTAAAGCCAGGCAGTTGAGGCCCAAATGCCGCGCCGTCTGTTTCTGACAGGCTCAGCGTCGTGACATTTACAGGCCCAATGGGGGCGGTGCCGATCAACCCAATTACTGCGCTTTTGACCGTTTTTACAGGGCGCGGGCCGCGCTCCAGTTCTATCGTTTCTACACCGTGTAAATAGCTTGCAGGCATGATTACGCTCCTTCTGCCGTGGCGGTCTTGCTGGCCTTGGCCGGTTTTTCAATCACCGCAGTGAGGTGGCCCAGTGCTTCTAGGGTTTTGGTATATTCATGCTCTGCAGGCAGATCTACCTCTGCGCCGTCATGCAGCATGACTTCTGTTTCAGCCTCGCCATCACGCAGAGTGACACCAGAGCTTGGGCCGTTATATATAAACTTCATGGTGCCTCCTCATAATTGACAACAGTGAGCGGGTGCTCTGTTCCAACTTCTTCGTCTTCCACCAGCATGCCGCTGGTGGATATATCTAATGCGTATTGCCAAAGATCAGCGTTTTGGCCTAAAAATTTTTCACTGACGGCCCGTATTTTTTTGCAATCCGGGGGCTTAAATCCCACCACAGCACGGCGAGCTAAATCCAATACCTCAATCACGCCACCACGGCCATTGAGCTGGCGCACCACCACCGTGATGGAGATTTTGATGGTGCGGGGCTGGGCCACAAAACCCGTATCCGCTGTGTCATCAAACTGGCTGCCCAGATAACTGACCAGCAATGCGCCCAGTGAATGATTCAGCATGTAGCCTTTAGCGTTTTCAGGGAAATACTCCACGGCCAGCTGCGGCAATTTCAAATGCAGGCGCTGCACAACGGCATCCAGAATTTCTACTGTGCTGGCCATTAGTAGCGATCCAGCAAGTTGTTATTAAAACGGCGCACACGCGTGCGTGCTTTCATTTCCCCCGCTTCGGGCGCGGCTTCACCCGTCAGCGGAATGCCGATAGTGAGTTTGCCGTCCCGGATATGCTCCAGCATGAGCATGGATGCTTTGTAAGTACGCACTACGGCATCGGGCAAATCGCCGCCCTCAGGCCGCCGGGCATACAACTCATGGCGGGCCAGTTTGATGGTGAGGTCTTTAATCACAGTAGGCACGGGCAGCAGCGGCAGCGTGTAGCGGCCACGCAGATGCGAATCCACGACCTCTTCCGCTTGCCGCACCTTATCCTCAATCACTTCCATCACCAGCTGCGGCGGCGTGGATGTGCCGCCGTAGCTCAGATCTGGCTGAGCGTCATTACTCAGCGCAATCAGCGTTTGCAGTGGGATGGCCAGCTGCAGGTCAGCCAGGGTGCAGTAGCGCATGTTCAGATCACCAGGACACGGATGATGTCACCCGCCACACCGGCATCCAGGGCATAGCCATTAATAGCCTGCGGCAATACGCCGCCTGCAAGCGTCATGGCTGGTGCAGCACTGGTCGATGTCACTGCCGTACCTCCTGCGGGTGATGTGGCAGTGAACATGCTGGCGGTGACAGCCTTGCCGGTGGCATCGGACGTGACCGATACTCCCCGATTAATTGCCCCCGCGCATTCAACCAGGGCGATCCCGGAAAAAACCAGCGCCCCATATTGGCCCGCATCTGCTTCGCTATCCGTTACACCCAGTGCTTTTGAGTTAGCCGTACACAGACCACCACTGAAATCGACAAACCGGAAACGGGGTAAGTTGACCGCAGCAAGGATGGAAGTAATACCTAGAGGCTGTGCTGTTTTCATGCTTTAGCTCCTTTTTTGTTTGCCGCTGTCGGTTCTGCATCTGGGGCAGCATCGGCAGGCAAACTATCCGTTGCCGGAGGTGGGGTTTCGATAATGGCCGGAGGGGTGATGACGGCCTCAGGCTCTGGCGCTGCTGGTTCTGGCACCCAGCTCGGATCAGGCTCTAAAAAAGCACGCAAGCTGAACGCTTCTTTCATGCTCATTTCAATTTTATCGCCTGGTTCATAACGCTCCCCATTGTGCAAAATGGGTGAGTCTTTCACGAGAAAACGTTCGATCATTTCAGCACCCCTTAGGCGTTAGTATCTGAGATCAGATAGCCCGCTTCCGCGCCCACAATAAAGGGCCGGAAAATATTGGTGCAGCGGACAATCTCAACTTTGCCGTCTTCGGTGCGGGTATCCACGATCGGCTTGTTTTTGCGGATGGTGTAGCCAAAGGCAGGCTCGTAGGGGGTGCGACTCTGTCCAGCGCGTTTGCTTGGCACATAGGCCAGGATGATGTTGTCCAGCCAGAGATCCGAAAACACATCCTGATCGTTGGCGTAAACCGCTTTACCAACAGCGATGTTTTCGATCTCAAAGATGTCGCGCATCAGATCGGCAGTCACAATGCCTTTCATGGAATACTTGATGCGATCCAGCAACTGCGGGTGGTTTTTTAATACCGACTGGCTTGAGGCACCAATGATCATGGTGTTGGGGTAGCGGCCAATCTTGGCGCGGATGGCTTCCTTGCCCACCTCAACCACCCCAATTGGGTCGGAATTCACACGGTCAGTAAAGCGGCTGGTACCGGACAGCGCGATTTTATTGCTGGCCGCATAGTTGGCAGGGTTTTGCGCCATATCTGCGATCATCTTTTCACGGCGTAGATCAATCCCCTCCGTGGCCACAAAGGTGGCGTTAGATTGCAACGGGAAGGCGCTTTCTTGCTCTTCACGATAATCGATTGGGTACTCCAGATCGTGCTCATCCAGAACCACATCAATACCAGTCAAGCCTTCTGGATTAATGCGGTTGGATTTAGCGCGTAAGGCCCGCTCGGTGTTGTAGATTTTGAAAGCTTCTTTCCCAAACTTAGGGATCTTGCCGCCTTCCTTTTGCACTTCAACAGTAGGCATCAGCAGCTCGCCCACGTATTCCAGATTGCTATAGCCCAGCGCCAGTTGCGATAAAACCGGATCAACAACGCGCAGATTAGATAAACGTCCCATGACCTACTCCTTATTTAATAACTGCATTCGCCGCAGTGGCGTAATCCACTGAATGCTCACGCATATGTGAACGAATCTTTTGATCCAGCTGAACACGCTCTGGATCTGCGTTTTCACCGTAATCCACGGCACCCCCAGCGTCTGCCGTAGAAGCTTTGCCCTTGGTGGCGTGCTCGCCAAACTCCACCACCTTGGGCAGCTCGGAGAGAAACCCTTTCAGCGCCGCAGGCAAGGCTTGCTTTGCAGCGCCTTCGCCAAATTCCAGCACTTGCTCGCCGTCAGCAAAATCCAGCAGCGCAACCACGGTTTCTTTGTGTTTAGGGGCCAGCGTGCCGTCTGCGATCAGCCCCTCGGCAAAACTGGCATGCTCGTCGTGGCGCTGGTCTGCCAGTAGCTTTTTTCGTTCTGATTCAGCAAAGGCAACCAGCCCTTTGAGCTTGGTGTTTTCTGCTTCGAGAGCAGCGGCTTGTTCTGGGGTCACAGTAAGCTCCTTGGTAACGGGGTCAGGTTCGGAAAAAGCGGGGGAAAATTCAGGTTCGGGCTGGGCGGCTTGTTCCTGTATCCAGTCAACATCCCATGACGAGAGGGCTTTATTGGCCTCATCCAAGCCAAACTTGCCAATCATCCACTCACGCAGACCTCGGAAAATGCGTGAGACGGCACCGGCGGGCAATTCGCCAAATTCGATGACACCTTCTTCTGCTTCGGCAAACTCGGCCTGCTTTAGCCCTTTAACCGCTGGCGGCATCGCACCAAGAAAGCCCACATGGCGCAGGTAATAAACGCCAGGTACCGGGTTGGCCGGAGCATCGGGGGTGTAAAAAGAGCCGGAGATTTTTTTGTATCGGCCTGCGGCTAGCAGCTCAGCAAAGCTGACATCCATCTGCTGCGGCTCAGCCATCAGGCCGTCAGCATTAGTGCTAAGCGACTTTACCCAGCCATAGGCCGGTGCATCATGCTTGGGGTGGCCAATCACAATCGGCGCTTCATGCAGCGCCGGATCGTATGCAGCGGCACACGCTGCTAAATCTGCGTCAGTAAAATCCAGCGTCACCCCGCTCATTGCGGTTTGACGGCCGGGCTTAAAAATATGGAGGGGGGCTGGAGTATTCATGACGCTATTTTCAGCGCCATGGGGGAGAGGGTCTTTTAATCGACTTTACAATTAACGCTCGTGGAAACTTCCGCTGTGGCCACGGCATTAAGGGAGCAAATGGGTATCTTTGCTGATTGTTAAGACTGTAAGCACCATTTAAGATTGCCGTACTGAGCTATTCACAGAGGGCTTTATGAAAAAAGTGATTCGCTTAGGCGATCAAACCAGTCATGGTGGTGTTGTACTAAGTGGGGCTTCTACGACCAACATGTTTGGCAAGCCTCTTGCACTCACCGCCGCAATACTCATTTTTGCCGCTTCTTTAGCCAATGCTGAAGCGGTTTATGACGGATACGATTCCTACTATGCCTCTTTACCCGGAGCGATTTTTCACGCTGATGCGGGCTATGAGATGCAGCCATTAAGCACTGGCCAAGAGATTAAATATGCCTGGGAAGGTGTGGCTGACGGGCGCAAGCAGCGTGTTGTTCTGGATACAGGCCGTATTCAGATCAATGGCCGATGTTTAACGATGCAATCTGCGGTGATTTTTCCTAATGAGCACAGCAACAGGGATGATTTTGGCAGGGGTACTTCGGTCTACTTTTCCAAAGACTTTACTTGCTTAGAAAGCGTTTCCCCATCGGCCAGTGGCAGTGCAGTGAGGCACACCGCCGTTCACCTTATTGGAAACAAGCCCAAATCACGGGTCTTTATAAAACTGCCCAGCTTGTTTGCCTCCTGCAAAGGGGTTCGTTTGAATCAACAGGGTGGAATCACCTTTGATAAAGTGGAATACCGCTATGAAAAAAACGCGGACTTCCCTTCAGGCGTTACCTTTACTGAATATACAAGTGATGGCAAAAAATTCTACAAATCTGACAAGCAAGTCACTGCAAAATTTATTGATCCAGAGAATGTATATCAATTTGTGATTGAAAAAGCCGCTAAAGACTAGCCCCGCTGCTCAACTCCCTAAGTAAATCATTGAACGCACGCCCTCAAGTGTTGCGCTTCCAATTCATTAAGGTATTTTTATGTTGAAAACGACATGCTGTGTTTTGGCACTATTACTTTCTGCTGCGGCCTATTCCGCTCCTGCAAAAAAAGTTTGTAAACCTGCACATGGCGAGGTTTCATTTGAAGATGCGGATGGCAATACAGAATTATTTGCGAACCTGAAATTTTCAATTCGCCGGGTTTCAGATGGCAAAATATTATACAAAGGCGTAACAGATAACGATGCTAAAGCAAAATGGCAAGGCGGCTGCGAGGGCGATAAATACCTAGTCCGACAGGATGGCTTTCTGGATGCTGAATAAACGCAGCGCAACAGCTTAGGCTAGGGTCTGTTGACGTTTCATTCACAATTGCGCTGAGCCGGAAAACGGCCAAGCACAAGGCATACGACGAAGGCAATAACTGGTTATTGTCGAGGAGCATAACGCAGTGAATGGCCGTTTTCCGGCTCAGCCCTTCGGGTTGACTGCATTTTTGGGGCTGCACATCGTTAAAAATCGCTAATGGTACTCGTGCCATGTCGCAATTTTTGCCTTGTTCAGCCCCAAAACTGCAGCCAACGCAGCCGTGAATGAAACGTCAACAGACCCTAGTGGCTGCGCTGATTATTTTGATAAAACATCATTACAGACTGGGATGCTGCATGTTTTTCAAGAAAAAAACACCTCCTCACCCCTACGATCATACTGATTTTGGAAGAGTGTTCGGCTGGTGGCTTTGTTTGGATGGTGAGCGCATTGCTGATGTGAATTACCGGGCTTATGACGTAAGCAGCCAGTTTTGGCATGAATACAAAGTTTTCCCATTTAATGCAAAATTTAACGATATTGGATTTGACCCTGACAACTGGGCCATGGATGGGATCGCCTTAGAAAGCAGGTTTGCGGAAGGGTATTACATTAAGGACTTCATTATTCATTCTGTCAGAGATAATCTGATTATGATCAGGAACGCCCAGGTTCCTAAAGAGCAATTTATTTCTGCGATGGACCGCTCAAATCATAGCTAGTGCAGGCATGGGGTACGTGGCTGAAAAGCAGCGAAGGGTTAAGGTAGTTTAAACAGGGCGTAAAGCCTTTATAAAGCTTTAGAAGCCTTTGCTGTGCTTGCTCTGCTACGCTTGCATATCAAGCGGGAGCAAAGAGCGTAAACAGGCTCATTATCGGAGAGCTGCTTGCGTGAGGTGATCCAGGCAAGGTAGCTTGGGCTGATACAGTTTCAGGCCAAACTACCTCCACGGCTTAAAAATTATTGCCCCCTGCAAAACCACAGACTTTCCCTAGCGCAGCTTGCGGTAGCGGTAGGAGGCGTTTTTGATGCGTGCGTGAAAGTAAGCGCCTTTGGAGCTGGCTGCCATCAGTGCGGCGTGGATGGCTGGGGGCACGTTGTAATACTCGTAGCGCCCACCGTTTCGAAAAGCGATTTGCAAGGTTTGGCTTGCTGGATCGTAGCCAACGGCTTTCAGGTTTGAAGATGAAACGGAGATAAGATCCATGACTAGTCCTCTGCTTAGGGTTAAAACGGTAGTACGGTAGGTTGGGCTAGCGCCTTATCAGCCCAACATTCTGAGGCCAATTGAAATGTTGGGCTGATAAAGCTTTAGCCCAAGCTACAGCTCTTCGGGCGTGCGTTTGTAAGGCGTCTTATTCCTGCTGTAAATCCCCCGCCCGCAGGTGGTAGGCCCGCATAAAATAAGCGGGGGTGAATTTAGCGCCTGCTTGCATCAGCTTTTCATCTCTGGCCGATAGTGCATCATCTACTTCTTTCTGCTCCCACATGGTGAATGTGGGCCGCGCTACACCCTCGCCAAAATTCAGCTCGCAGATCCAGGCAATCAGCTGATTCAGCGTTTCCTCAATAATGGCCTTGTCGCCATCGCGCAGATCGCGGGTGACCTCCAGCCCTGCCGTGGCAGACGCTTTATTGCTGGTGGATTCGGTGGTCTGGTTCTGGCCCAAGAGGGCAATGGAAACCTCAGAGCGGCAAAAGTGTAATAAGCGCTCGTACACATCGGCACTACCCGCCTTGCCTGCGGCTTCTTTGATCTCCACGCTGGAGTCATCGGGGATCACGGCAACTGCATCCTGCACCATGCTCTCTAGGCTATCGAGTAGCCGGTCAGACTCTGATTCGGGTGTGCCGCGTGGGTGTTTGCCCACAATCCACGGCATGCCGAATTTCTCCGTAAACGTCACCCAAAATTTTAAGCCGCCTTTTTTAAAGGTGGTTGGCCAGAACACCATGCTCAGATCGGGGAAGCCGTAAGGGTTGTCATAGCTGGGGTCTTGCCGGGGCAGGAGGAATTTGCGATCTGGCAGCGCTTCGCCTGCAATGCGGTTTTCTTTGGTGCGTAAGCGCAGCTCGTTTTCCGGGCTGAACACAAACCACTCGGCGGGTTTGCCGATGATGTCGATCGGCACGATATAGCTGCCGACCTTACCCCACACGATCTCCATCGGCTGGTAGCCATACAGCACCGCATCCAGCATTTCATTAATGATGCGTTCCAGTTTTAGCTGACTAAACACCGACTCAATTAATTTGCTGGCGGCACTTTTGGCTGACTCGCGGTTAATACCCCATTCCAGCGCTTTAATGGCGGATTTACGGCGGCGGATAAATGCTCCTACGCTGGAATCCGAGCGCAGCTCGCGGTAGACCCTGATGTCTTGGCCTAGTTTTTTTAGCACCGTATCCGGGTTGGGCAGGTACATGCCCAGGCCGTAAAAATCAATGCTGCGGCTGCGCGTGGCCAGCTGCTCGGAGAGCGCTTTGTTCTGCTCGCCAAAAGCGACAAATTCTGTGGGGCTAAGCCATAAGCCATTCTTTTTCATCGCTTACTCTATCCTTGTTTATTGAAGCTTATTTCACCAGCGACTGTTGGGCTACGCGGCTTAATTCGCCAAGAATCAGGCGAATTAAGCCGCTAACCCAACCTACGCAATCCCGGATCATAAATAGCCCCGTGTGATTTTTTCACCGCCACGGCGGCGGCGCGATTTGACTTTGACCGGGCCTTTGTTGAGTTCGCGGCTGGCAAAGTGGGCCAGCGCCAGGGCGACGGCGGCATCGCCGTGGCGCTTGCCCTTGTCTTCCCCGGTGCTGCGTTTTTCTGCAATACGCGGCACGCCGCGTACCACTTCAATGGCGCGTAGATCGGCCAGAATGTCGGCATCTTTGGGTAGATCGGTAATGGTGCCGTCTTCTAATGCCGCTTTAACCGGCGGCATGTGTTCGCGGTACCAGCCTTCGGTGAGCATGACTTGTTGAATGCGGCTGATGCCGTATTTTTGCATGGCATATTCAGCCAGTGCCTGGCCATTGCCGCGTGCGTCAAATGCGCCACCCATAAAACCGGGCAATCTATCTAATAGATAAAAACAGATCTGCTCTTGCTGGCGGAACGGCACATTGCGCAGCTCTAAAACAAACGGCACATGGCATGTCAGGTTTTGCTGCTGGATCAGTGGCACATGCACGCTTAAATCCCCTGTGCGGCCAAAGTCTTCACCATTAAATGAGATGGCATCCGGCGGCAGCTTGGCCAGCAGTGGGGCCAGCTTTTCTTCCAGCCAATCCCCACACTCCGCTTTGCGGATGTGATCGGGCAATAGCTCAAAGCCTGCTTTGCATTCATAGCGCAGCACCGGCGTGTCTTTATTCATGCGGGATTCAATCAGCGCCCGTGATAGCCATGCGCCGCCGCTATTTTTGGGCACGCAATCCAGCTCTTCATCCGCATCATCGCCATAGAAGTCACGGATTTCTTTAGCCCATTGGGCCTCACCCTCTGCAGTCCAATCCTTGCCCAGGCGCAGGCAAATGCGCTGATACAGCCCTTCTGCCAGTGCATCATCAAATGTCACGCGATGCACGCTGTAGGGTTTTTTGCCGGAGCGGGCATCAGTGATCAGCTCGTTAAATGGGTTATCGACGCCATCGTGGGTGGAGATCACATGGACTTGACCGCCCCACATCAACAGCGCCATTGCGGCTTTAAGCAGCTCACCCAGCTGCTCATGGAAGGCGGCTTCATCAATGATCACGCGGCCTGCTTTACCCCGTAAGTTGGATGGGCGGGAAGACAGCGCGGTGATGCGATGGCCAGAGGCAAAGCGGATGACGAAAGCTAAGATCGCTTTTTCATCATCGCCATTCACAAACACTTCTTCGGTTTCTTCAATCTCGCCAGCGGCCAGGCTGTAGTGCTTGGCCCAGTCGGCGCAATCGCGGATAAACTCCTGCGCCATATCTTTGTTGTAACCGATATACCAGGTATCCATGCCGCTTTGGCTGGCGGAAAGCAAGGCTGAATCAGCCGCCTCGCCCCAAGATAAACCAATCCGGCGGGATTTCTCCATCACCTTGACCGGCGATGTATCGGCGCACCAGCGCTGCTGGTAAGGCAGCAGAACGGTAGGTGCGCGGGCGGCGCGGGTATCGGCTGTCATGCTGCAATGCCCAGAATTTGGCGGCGGATGGCATCGGCAGCGGCGTCCGAAAGCCCGCCATTTTTAACCACTTTTTCAACCGCTGCAGCCGCAGCGTCTACCCGTGATTGCAGCTCCAGCCGGAATTTTTTCTGATTGACCGAGGCACGGGCCAGTGTGGCGATGTTTTTAGCCGCGTCAGACAGCATGGCAATGCGGTCTGCCGGGTTGACATCTTCTGCAGTAGCCTCTTGCAGATTCATGATCGAATCAAACAGCTCGGTTTGCACTAGTGCCACCAGCGCTTCGGAGCGGGCATCTTTGTCATCTGCCGCGCCTTCGGTGAGCATACGGGCGGCTTCGGTGCTGGCTTTAATGGCCGCAAAACGCCGCTCAATCTTCTGGCCATAACGGTGGATGGCCGACTTGCTGATCACATAGCCTTGCTCCCGCAGCATTTCCTCCAGCGCCTGATAGCCGGAGAAATTGCTATCGGTGAGCGCACGCTCCAGCCAGCGGCGGGCATCCTCTGGCAGGCCGTCGATACTGCTGCGGCGGGCCATGTTAGATTGCCTCCCGCAGGGCCGTCCCAAGGGAGGCAATCCTGCCCCTTGGGGGGCGCGTGGGGGGCCGGATCATGACGTACTCCAATATTTAACGGGCCGGGCAATGCCTGGCTCGCAATCAATCGTGTATTCAGCGATATCCACACCGCAGCGGGTCAGGTCGGCAAACCATGTGCCGCTCGGCTCCTTGCGTAATTCGACCAGCTGGCGATCGCTCAGGTAATCCAGCTCGCGGCGAACCTCTAGCGCGGTGGCATCGGGATAGATGGCCCGCATCACCTCCAGCAAAAACTGCTCGTTGCTGGTGTGCGGGCGTGCTTTATCCAGGGTATTGATCAGATTCCAGCGCATGGATTCGCGGCGGATTTTTACGAAATCAGTCATGGCTGGTGCCTCTAAATTGGTTTAGTTCAACTTTGGAATACAGCGCATCCAGCTTGGCCTCTAGCACGCTCTGCCCCCGGATGTAGTCCTCGCGCCGCACGTATTGAATGGGCAGCTCGGCTAAGTGCTTGAGCCAGTCCCGCTCTAAGCGCGTGAAATCGTCATCGCGCTTGATTAGCGATGTTTCGATCTGCGTAAACCTGGCGGATTGGCGATCTTCAAACTGCTTGAACAGCACTTTAAGCAGGCTAATCAGCAAGCCAAAAAAGAACACAAACACCGCTGCCGCACAGCTCAGTGCCTGCCAGAAATCGATATTGATGCTCATGATGGCTGCCTTTGTTCTGAGATTTGTTGGCAAAGACAGTGCTGTTTAGTGCCTTCGGCGCGTTGATTTTGGAGCGGTAGCCACTGCGGGGGCGTTCCTTTTATGTACGGCCGATTGTGCTCAACCCTTTCAACTTAAGGTGAATTCGTAGCTTGGGTTAGCTGCTTTATCACGTCACCTTAAGCACACCAAATTAAGCCAATGGCATGCCGACTTTTTTTGTAGGGCGGGTGAACCCCGCCGTTTCTGTAGCATCTCAGGCCAAATTCTGGCGGGTTTCACCCCAATCCTATCAATTTAAGAAAAACCAACGAGAAAGGATGCTTTTGTAGGTTGGGTTAGCTGGTTTATTCGCCGATTTTAGGGCGGATAAACCAGCGTAACCCAACACTTCAGCGTAAACAGAATGTTGGGTTACGCGATAAAGCCTGCTAACCCAACCTACGAATTCCCCTTTAGTTGATAAGATTGGGTTTCAATGATGCAATGCTTGCAAATGAGTGGTCACGGGGATGACAAAAGCCTAACTTGATGGCTATGAACTGCTTTATCGCGTAACCCAACACCGACTCCTCTTGATTGATTTCACTGCTCTTTATGCTTTTGTAAATCAGCTGCATCGGTGCCTCCCTTGCGAGTAGCCAGCCAGTGCCGGGCCACGGCGTAGCCGCCCACCACCCCCAGATAAACCAGCCAGCCATCGCTGGTCAGCGTGCCTGCCCAGCCCTGCTTGATAAACACCGCTGTGGAGGCCGCACAAGCCACATTGGCCCACAGCTTGCTATGGCTTAAACGCTGGGTTTGCGGGTGGGTGATTAAATCAGAGAGCGGCATTGCTGCCCCCAATCAGATGGTGTGGCAGCGGCTGCATATCTGCCGCCAGCCAGTCGGCCACGCTAAAGCCGGGGCAGGTTTTGCGGTATTCATTGGGGGAGATGTTGCCGTCGCCATTGAGATCCGGCGATAAATCGCGGTGGCCGACGATGTGCGCGGCGGGAAAGCGGCGCTGTAAATAGCGGATCTGGCTAGCTAATGCCGCCCATTGGCTAGCGGTAAACGCATCGGTGCCCACTAAGCAAATGCCGATAGAGTGGGCATTGTGCCCGGCCACATGCGCGCCGGGTTCATCGATATTGCGGCCGCTTTCCAGTATGCCGCCGCAATCGATCACCCAGTGGTAGCCCAGGGCTGGCAGGCCCGGATTAAATACCCTGCACGCCGCCGCATGGCGCATAAAGCCGCGCCGCTTGTGCCAGGCATCCATCACCTCTGCCGCGCTTTTACCCCCGCCGCCCAAGCTGCGGCCATTTAAACTGGCCGAGCAATGAATCACAATCTGCTCAATGCTGCGTGACATAGCCACCCCCTGAATAAACCATGCCGCTAGTTTCAGCGGCATGGGTGGGGGGCGTCTTTTAATGGGGTTTAAAGATTGAGCGCAGCGCCATGCATTTTTAGCCAGTCTTTTCTTTCCCGATAATCAGGGATAATTTTATCGACTTCATTCCAAAACGCAGCAGAGTGATCCCGATGGTGAAAATGGCATAACTCATGCACCACGATGTAATCAATGATTTTTAGAGGTGCCATCAAGCATTTCCAGTGAAAATGCAGATCCCCATTTTTTAAGCATGAAGCCCAGCGAAAGCCTAGATCTTTGACTTGAATATTTCCTGGCTTAACGCCTACTTTGGCTGAAAATAGAGCGACTCGCTCGGGCAATCTGATTAAGCCTTTTTCCTGATAAAACGTCTCAAAAGCTTGATGTGCCGCCTCAATGCCGCCGTCTTGAACCACTTGACGCAAAAGACAAAGCCGTCCTTCCTTGAGTTTCAACGGGGCATCCTGATGATCTACAAACTGCAAGCGATAATTTCGTCCCAAATAGGGAAAGGACTCACCCCCCACCCATTCACGGCGGATTTTTGTGGCATTAAGCTCGCGCCATTCGGCCAGATTGCGATAGATCCACATGCGTTTACTTAATACAGTTTGATCAATCTGCTCAGGTGTCATGCGGATAGGGGGGCGCACAGAAATAATGCCATCGCGCTCAAGGACAATATCGGTGGTCATTCGATCCGTACCGGGCAGTAAACGATATTCAATATCGCGGATATGTCGAACTTGCATCAATGAACTCCTTGCCTTGCTAACTGCACCAAACTGTCATGCCGGTTTTTGGCGAGCCGCATCACTTCAACGGCCACGCGCTCGCGATTTTCTTTTAGCTCAGCAATGCCCGTTTTAGTAATTTCAGTTTTAATCAAACCACGAACCCGCTTCTGTTTATCTGGGTTTTGCCAGAAATCGATACTACCAATGGTCTCTTGCAGCACTTCAACAATGGCTTCCATTAATAACTTGAATTTAAATTTATCTGCTTCATCGACCGTGCCCGCAGCAAAGCCCACTTGAATAATATGCTCATAAAAAGTAGTGGCTTCACGGCTCATGCCTTCTTCACCCTGCTGACGCCCCGCAATGGCTTCATTACGCAACTCGGCCAATTTCTCTGCTAATAGCTCCCACTCATCATGGTGTTTTCCAATCAGCGCATCGACTTTTTCAGATAACTGTTTGTAGAAAGCAGGGTCCTCGTCATGATGCACCGTGCAGTGCTTACGAATCGCATGTTCCATTTCACTGGCTTTTGCTTCAATATTCTGGCCTGAGTGCGCCGCCAATTTTTCCAAAAAGTCTTCAGACAGCAATTCAATGGGCGGGACTTTGGGATTGATGCCAAGACTAATCAGATGCTCATTAATCAGTGCTTTGACTTTTTCTCCGGCACTACCCAAATCCAGGCTACTGTCCTTATAGCGCTCCTTAGCCACTTGCAAGATATAGCCAAAACGCTTGGCTGGTACACGGTACACATGTGCGGACTCATTCGGCAGAATAATATCCAGACTCATTAAAAACTTTTTCAGATAGACCTCAAAATCTGCCCGCTGCTTTTCATCTTTTAATGCAGTTACTGCGGCATGAACAACCGCAGCATCCGCATCCAAATCGGGCAAAGCGCCGCTTACAAAAGCTTTAATCTGCTTGATGCCTAAGCCCTGAAAATGCTGCAGCAAACGTTGATAGCGCTCTTCCAGAATGGGCAGCTCTGAGGTGATATTCTGCAGCCCATCGTGAAGCTCTTGCAGCTCATCAGAAGCCGCATACAAAGTTAGAGCATCAGTTAAATGATTAGCCAAACCAATGTAATCAACAATATAACCACGCAACTTGCCTTTTTTAACCCGGTTGGTCCGTGCAATGGCTTGTAGCAAGGTGTGTTCGCGTAACTTTTTGTCGATATACATCACCTGCTCAATGGGCGCATCAAAACCGGTTAGCAGCATGTCGCAGACAATCAAAAATGCAATGCCGGTATTTTCTCGATCAGGATCATCAAAATCGAAGCTTCGGCAGAAATTATCCACGGCATTCATTTGCGAAGCTTGCTTACGCGCGTGAGTAATAAACGCCGCTTCGTTAGTGCCATCGGATGAAATGATCACCGCCGTTTTTAAAAACTTCAGCCGCTGAATGAGCGCCTGATCCGGCTGTGCTCGCCCAAGCTCCAACTCGATCCGCTCAGCCAGAGCGGCTTGAATACCAGTCTGGTAACGAATGCACGCTAATTTGGAGTGGCACACCACCTGTGCCTTAAAGCCATTGGGTAAAATATGATCGGCATAGTGCTGCACCAGATCTTTTGCGATCGCATTGATGCGGTTTTCTGCTTCCAGAATATCGCCAGTGGCACCATATTTTTTCTTGATGGCCAGTAATTCTTCTTCGGAGCGATCACGAAACAAATCTTCAAACGCCTGATCGAATGCGTGCTTTTCATTGAGCGCACTATCCGCCGTTCTACCTTCATAGAGGATTTGCAGTGTGGCACCATCATCCACCGCATCCATCAAGCGATAGGTATCGATGTATTCCCCAAAGCGCTTGTGGGTTTTTCTTTCGCCATGGCGTTCAGTAATCAGCGGCGTGCCGGTAAAGGCCAGCCGGGCGGCATTCGGAAAGGCTTCAAACAAATTGTCGCCAAGATCAGAGCTTTGGGTTCGATGCGCCTCATCAATCATCAGCACAATGCGCTCAGATGAATTCACCAAGCCGAAGGTTTTAGCTGCCGGCATCGCCGTATAAGTACCCAGCGCCTCAGCAACGGCATTACTTAAAACCTGCTTATGCTCCTGAAATTTGTGAATCATCACCATGCTGATATCGGAGCTAGCGGTCGCAAGATGATGGCGAAGGCTTAGTCTAGTCTCGATCACATTCACGCGGCCACCAATCAAGGTGGCTGTTTCGCCTAATTGCGCTTCCAAATCCTGCCGGTCATTCACCAGTACAATTTTGTAGTCACTTAAGTCACGACTTGCACGCAGCATGCGGGCCAGAAACACCATGGTCAGTGATTTGCCCGATCCTTGGGTATGCCACACCACGCCGCTACGCTCCAGCACATTAGTGCCCGTGCGCAGGCGCTCCATGATTTTATTGGCGGCACGAAACTGCTGGTAGCGGCACACCACTTTGACACGTGGGCCACCATCGGTATCCATAAAAACGGCGCAAGTACGCAAAATCTGTAGCAGATTCTGTTTGCTGAGCATGCCGGCAATCAACTGCTCTTGCGCGTTTTTTCCTTCGCTTGATGCTTCTGGCAAAGGGTAGCTGGTTTTCCACGCGTAATAATGTTCATCACCCGACGTGATCGTGCCGTAATCCGCTTCAAGACCGCAGCTACGGATCAATAACAAATTGCTTTGAAATAAACGTGGCTCACCTTCCTTAAGACCCGCAGCTTCCGTTTCTTTACGACGGCGCATATAGCGCTGCAATTGCACAAAGGCTTCTTGCATGGGATTGGCGCAGGTTTCAGAGCCTTTTTTGCACTCCACCACACAGAGCGGAATACCGTTCACAAACAAGACAATATCGGGAATGATGAACGCTTTTACGCAGCCCGGCGTATCAATCCGAAATTGATTGATGGCATGAAATTGATTGTTTTCGGGGTTGTGAAAATCAATCAGCCTGACCACGGGATCGTTTTCACCCGTCAGTTCATTTACGCCCACCTGAGTCTTGAACAACAAGGCCTGAACGGCCTCGTTGGCTTCCAACAAAGTGCGATTAGGCTGACGTGACAATTGCCCACGCAATTCATCCAGCTGCGCATCGGTGAGCCAGGGCTCACCATCGGACGTGCGATTAATATGCCGCACTGCGGCATCAAATACATCCGGTAACAGCCATTGGCGAAAAGAGGAGCGCAAACTGACGCTGGGGTCTGAAGGGATTGCACAGCCCTGATCAATCACTGTCCATGCCAGCCCAGCCAATTGCGCCAAAAAAGGCTGCTCTACTTCGGTATATTCCGACATGGTGATCTCAGTGCTGATGACTATAAAGTGATTGGCTAGAAGGTGACTGGCTATAAAGTGGCTGCTGCCCTAGGCGAGCCAGCGCAAACTCAAGCGAGGGCGCATCAAACAGCCTGCGTTTACGCTCTGCCGCGCCTGCTGGCCAGTGCGCTAATGCCTCACGCACCGCATCGACTTGCGGTGCCACGTTTTGCTGGCTCAGCAACCAATCCACCGTTGCCAATAGCTCCAGGCCAAACGGTGATTCAAAGCCATCAATCAGTGCGGCCGTTTGCTCCAAGGCGGGCAAATAGGGCGCGGCTTCGGTTTTAAGGTAGGTTTGCAAATCATCCCTGCGCTCATCATCAAACCAGATTACATCCAGCGGGCTGGCATCTTGAATGCGTTTTTCGCAATGCAAGAAACTGCCATCCAGATGATTCAGTAAATGCTGCAAGCGGTTGGCGTAGGGGCCGTATTTATGCGCAGTAAATTGCAAATTCAGGGTTTTATCGTTGGGCAGGTTGCGCTCGATATGCCGCTCCAGAAACCATGCCAGTTTCTGAATTTCCAGCAGGCTGCATTCCATGCCCTGCACCCAATAGCGCCGCACCAGCTCTGCGATCAAGGCGCGGGCAATGGTTAATGTTTCTGTGCCGCTGCGTTTGGCGACATTCTGGTATTGCTGGGTCGGCTCAAAGATTTGAATATCAATGGCCAAATCACCCAGCGCCGCCTCAATCTGCAGGCGCACATCAGCCCATTTCAAGCCGCCATTGCCCGCGCCCAAGGGGGGGATGGCAATCGACTTAACGTTATTTGCCAGCAAAAAGCGGCGCAAATCCTGCAAACCCTCCACCACCCACGCCATTTGGGAGGGCGAGCGCCAGTGCTGCTTGGTTGGGAAATTAACAATCCAGCGCGGGCCGTCCAGCTCGTTGACCTCAGTCACAAACATGCGGCCGGTTTGCACTTCACCCGCCTTGCAGGCCAGCGCGTAGCGCCGGAAATTATCCGCAAAACGCTCTTTAAACATCAGCGCAATGCCTTTGCCCATCACGCCCACGGTATTCACCGTGTTCACCAGCGCTTCAGTGCGGGCTTCCAGCAGATTGCCTTGAGTAAATATAATCATTAGAAATACCACCTAGGGCGGGTATGGACCGGTAAGGTCAACCCCCGCTCCTGAATTTGTTGCTCAATACTGAGTTTTAGCGCATCGGTATAACAAACAATACCCAGCAGGGCATGGATAGGCAGGCTTTGATAGATAAGGGCTTCAGCCTGATACCGCTCCATCTTGCGTAAATCATCGTCATCGCGCTTAAAATCACGCCGCTGCAAAATACCCCAATCAATCTGCCCTAGCTGGTTCAGATCATCGTAGTACTCGGTCCAGTCCGGATAGGCGTGCGCATTGGTAAATACGAAGGGCAAGCCCAATTCCTGCACCCGATACAGGCTGGACACCAAAATCACAATCTCATCATTGCGCCGCTGTGGCACGCCCCGCCCGGAGTGGATATTTTTCATCATCACCGAAAACGGCGTGAAATAAAACGGCACGAAATCTGCCAGCGTACCATACGGCGCAATCGGTACATTCCGGTGGCGACGTCGATCAATCAACTCCGCGTGGCCGATATGCACGTAGTTCGGTGCCAGCTCCGCTGAATTAGCGCATGGCACACCATGGTCCAGAATCCATGACAGGTTATCACGATGCACAATTCGCCAAATTAGGGCTTTTTCCGGATTTAGATTGGGGTACTGTG
This sequence comes from Iodobacter sp. BJB302, assembly GCF_002735645.1. GTDB lineage: Bacteria > Pseudomonadota > Gammaproteobacteria > Burkholderiales > Chitinibacteraceae > Iodobacter. Next base: position 32,194 of record NZ_PDZG01000032.1, on the reverse strand, counting down.
CCTCAGCCATGCGTGGCCTCAATAGCGACATCATCGATCTTAACGGGCACTTTGCCAGTTAGTAGGTCTTGCATTAGGCCGAGTTTTTGATTGCAAAGTAACGCAACACGAGCATTCTCTGTATCGATCATTGTTTGTACCGCTTCGAGACGCTGACTAATAAGCTCCTGCTCCCATAACTCAGGCTTTGCCACTTTGATTCCCCTAAAATCAGCCAAAGTAACTTTAAGTCGTGTAACACCCGCAGTAATACCGGCTACTTGCCGTTTAACTCGATCTTGATTTATTGCGGAGGCCAGCCAATTTGCTGCTACTTTATTTCTATCCGGAGAAAGCCTAATAATATCCGCGGTCATTACTGCGTTTGGCATTGTTTTAGGGTAAAGGCAACTAATACAAGGTGGCAAACCCATTTTAGTTGCGAGAACATCCCCAGCTTTAATACGATGAGCATTAAGCTGAATGGCTTTCTTTTCTGAAACATAAGTTTCACTATTCCATTCAAACCCAGACTCCTTGATATCACGCACAAAAACAATTGGCACACCTTCAATTTGATAGTCACTTGCCAACAAGTCACTGCCAAATGGTCCAATAGTAGTTGAACCTTTTTTATCTTCTGCCAATTCAATCATATGTACAATTTCCCACTCCCTCGGAACCCACCCAATCGCAGTCACCTGATACAACTCTGGGGCTTGCTCGCGTGGGGGGCGGAGCTGGCCGTTGGGGAGAACGCCACGCGTAAACAGATCGTGCATCAACCCCGCCTTGATCTGCTGGTATTTAGCAATCAGTGCTTCGGTTTTTTCTATGGCGGTGTCGATGCAAGAAAGAATGGTGGCGATTTTTTTTTGGACTGCAATCCCTTTTGGATAACGCAGATTGAGAATGCGACCAAGATCTTTGGGTACATGAGGAACACCTGTACCTGTTCGTCGATGCTGAATCCAACTGTACCTATCTGATAACGCGAAAAATAAATATTGAGGGTCAATTTGATCTTTGGGTGTGAGTTTTGTCACCGTAGACGCAACTACGCCTAATTTTCCAAAACCAACCAAGCCAGATCGCTCACCGTCCCACAGCATCAATATGTCAGTCGGTTTGGCGAGCACGGCAAATTGAGTTGCGGCATATCCGTCATTTCTGCCTTCAATGCCAGATGCTCCTAAGTAAGCAGCAAAACCCTCACCAATAAATGCAGAGGTATCAACCTTCCGTCCTTTTTGAAAGACTACTAATTGAGATAACGGGGCTTCAATCCACTCACTCATACCCCAACTCCACCAAAAACGCCTGCAATTGAGCTGCAGCAGCATCTCGCTCGGTTTCGATTTGTTTGGCGGTGACCGCATATTTCGCCCACAGGTTTTCAATCGCAGCGATGCAGGCGCGCTGGTCGGCGCGCAGATACTGGCGGTAGCTATCAAACAATACTTTACCCAAACGCTCGATAATCACCTGGCGCGCTTGATCGCTACTGATGTTTTCACGCGCTTTCGCTACTAATTCATCGCGGTTTTGTTCGGTGGATTTGATCAGCACTTTTAGATTTTTAGCTTCATCTTCGAGCGCTTTGTGGGTGGCTAGCCTTGCCTCGACCCGCGCAGCAGCGGCTTTGGCTTCTTGGCCTTGCTGCATACTTTGCTGTACCAGCGCAATGCGTGGCGAGCGATGCTGCACTTCTGCCGCCAGCGTGAGGATGCGTTCACCATGGCTGAACTCCGCCTCGGCCACGCTCAGCCCTTCGCTGCAATAAAAGCTCTTGCTGGCCCCTTTGGGTAAGAGGCCAGCGACTTTGATTTCGCTAAACAAATCGGTGGCGGCGGCTTTGAGGGCTTTGAGTTCTGCCTTCCAGCTGGCGGTGTTTTCTTTGAGCTCGTCTTTCAGTGCTTTGACTTCATCGGCGGGTAGTACGCCGGTATCGTCGGTATCTTCGAAGTCCTCTTCGCTGGCAGCGGCAAATAGCGCCTGCAATTCGGCCAGCCGTGCGTGCTGGCTTTCCAGCTCGGCCAAGACTTGCGGGAACTGGCTTTGCAGAATGTCTTCGTCCGGGATCAGCTCTGGGCCCCAACCGCTGGCGGCGATGGATTTAAAATCGGAGGCCAGTTGCTTGTAATAATTGGCAAATGCACCGCGCACCTGATAACGGCTCAGTAAATGCTGGCTGGCAAAAGTGCGCTCGATGCTATCGAGCAGCGTGGCGCGCATTTGGAAGACATTACTGGGCTTGGCCAGCTGGTTGCTGGTATCTGGCGCCAGCGCTTCGACAATCGGTAAATGCACATCCCACCACGCCTCAAGCTGGGCCATAAAGCCAGATTGCCGCTCTGTTACACCGAGGTGAGTATTAATATGCCCCGCAATGGCGCGTTTATCTTGCAATCCATCAGCAAAATCCGCATAAGGAACGCCGCTCGCCGGTGCTGCGCGCGGCACAAAGCAACTTTCACGCAGGCCTGCGTAGTTGTGCCAGAAATGCGCTAGAGCATCGACTTCACTCACGGGTACGCCACCGTGCAAGTGCGCACGAACGTCATGAGGCTCTGGCGGCGGCGCATTATCAACGTAGCGGCGGATATTGCAGTTGTAATCTTCGGCTTTGATTTCGCTAATTGGCACGCGGCGAGCGTAACTAGGAATATTTTTCCCATCCCGATAGGCGTGGACGATTTTATCGATATCTTCGGGGCGCAAATGATTTTGCGCTTTACCTTCGCGGTATTCGCGATCGGCATTGATAAACAAGACGTGATCACGCTCTGCCGCACCGGCTTTATTCAGCACTAAAATGCAGGCCGGAATGCCAGTACCGTAAAAGAGATTACTCGGCAGGCCAATGACGGCTTCTAAATAGCCGCGCTCGATAAAATACTGCCGCGCTTCGCGCTCTTCGCCGCCACGAAATAACACACCATGCGGCATGACGGTGGCCATACGACCATCCGACTTTAAAACCGCCAGCATGTGCTGAACGAACATTAAATCGGCTTTTTTGCCCTTCTCTGGCATCCAGACCTGAAAGCGCCCCGGATAAGCGATAGCGACTTTTTTCTTGGTGCCGCTGCCATCGTCTTTGGACTGACTACGCGCATAGTTTTGGCTAAAGGGTGGATTAGCCAGCACGCGGTCAAACCGCTTGAGTTCATTGCCTTCGGTTTTATGCTGCGGATCGGTCAGCGTATCGGCATTGCGAATATCGGCATGTGAAATACCATGCAGTAGCATATTCATTTTGCAGATAGACCAAGTGGTGCCCATTTTTTCTTGGCCGTTAAGCGAGAGTTCAGAGGCATCAGAGCCGCATTCACGCAGATAGTCGCGCGCCTGGATCAACATGCCGCCCGAGCCAACAGTCGGGTCGTACACGCTCATGCCTTCCTTTGGGTCGCAAATTTCAACGCAAATCCGCACCACTTCAGCAGGGGTATAGAACTCACCCGCTTTTTTACCCGCCGAATCGGCAAAGTGTTTGATTAGCCATTCATATGCAGCACCGAGCAAATCCGGAAATTCAAAATCATCATCATGCAGCGGAATTTTTTCAAAGTTCTGAATGAAGTCGACCAAGGTATCGTCGTCGAGTGTATTTTGGCCAATTTTGCGGTTGAAGTTGATGGTGTCTTTCAGGACGTCTTGCAAGGCATCGACATTGGTTTCTTCCAATGCTTCGAGTGCTTTATTTAGCGTAGAGCCGACGTTTTCTTTAACGTGTTTGAGCGCAGGGTGAGGCAACAACTCCGTTGTCCCATCTTTGTTTTTGATGATCTCGAACCATGGGTCATTCCAGCGCGCACGTGGCGGCACATAAAAATACTTACCGGTGTATTGGTCGGGATCATTGAGTAAATTATCCACATCCTGGCCCACCAGACCATCCGCAGCGGCCTGATGCCGGATTTCGGCACGGCGTTGATCAAATAAATCACTGGCGCGCTTCAGGAATAACATGCCAAAAATGTATTCCTTGTACTCGCTGGCATCCATATTGCCGCGCAAATCATCACAGGCGGTGAGCAATAGGTTTTCGAGCCGGGCAAGAGTCAGTTTGCCAGAAGCCATGTGTGAACGTCCCAGATTGAAGTTAAATACATAAAAGACACTCCCTTGATTGACAAGGGGGAAGAATGATCATGAATGATCATTTTAGATCAGCGCATTGTACCTGCTATCAGCAGGCATAGACCACCCGTAAGGGCTGCAAAAAAGTCATTTTGTAGCCACTTAAGCGGTCAAATACCTGCGCAAACTGCATCAAAGAACCCCCGCCCGCTTGTTCCTCGTGTCGCGGCCCCAGGGGAGGATAAAACCCGTACAAAGAGTAATGCCGTTCACTTACGTGGTTTTGCTTGAGCCCCCCCCTTAGTAAAAGGGGGAAGCTAAAGTCAAAACCCTTAAGATTGGGTTACGCAGCCACGAATGACATGCCAACCTATCCTAGGGACAACGGATTCATCCGAGGGCAAAAGCATCATCCGCTCTTTTGTTCGTCACTTAAGCCCTCCAATTGGGAGCAAAGCTCCGTGATCTTGGCAATGGCATTGGAGGTGTCTTTACAGCGGTACACATAGTCCTCATTGGTGCATAGCCAGTCTTGAGGCGGATAGGCTTCTAAATCCATCATTACGCAGAACCCACAGAGCACTAGAACTTCTTGTAAAGCACTTGGGAACGGGATTGCTTGGTCATGAGTACGATAAAAAAGAAGGTGGTACTGCTCTTTCATAAAAAATATATTTAAGCCAAAAAGTTGTTTATTGGCACAAAAGCCGTCAAGGATTAGAGAAGCTCTCTCATCACTACTACGTACGCTGTTGTAGTGTTTATTCTTGAAAGGTGCGGTACTTGATTGACTTTCTTTTAGCTCTAATTCTAAATATTTTGAGTAAAGTTCACTGTGATAGTGATTGCGCTGAGATTCGTGCAATAACACCACTTCTTCGGAGTTTCTAACAATAAATCCTTGATTACAAAGACTAAATAACTTATGCCTTGCAATTAACATGCTCTGCCAGTTCAGTGGCTTTTCAATCAGCACTTTGGAGCATATTTTTTCTAGGCCAGATTTTAAATGATGAATATCAAAGAGAGGGTCATCGAATACTGCTTTTACATGAAGTTGACGTTGATGCCACACGCTTGATTCATCAAGAGGAAGCCGCAACAAACGCCGCCAGGAATGGTCACGATCAATATTGCCTTTGATAGTACGTGTGCTGAGCAGGTTAAATCTATCTGCCGTTGTTGACGTGAGATAGTCGCCTTTAGCCAGCACTGCACGCTCCCAGGCAAAGTCTAAAGCCTCAGAGCTTTGAGCTATTGCGCTAAATAGAGCAGAGCCGCAGTTTGCGTAGTATTTAAATTGCTCGAAGTAGTTTTTTTCCTCTGCATCACGCCACTCAAGGTTTTTATGCTGATTAAAGTAGTCAACAATGCCGCTAAATTTTAATGCGTAGCCGATTTGCCCTCTGAAGAACTCATGGCCCTCCAGTTGAATAATGGCCGTCTCCCATTCAGAAGACTTGAGCAAGAGATGCGCTTTCAGTTTCTCTTCAAAAATCTGAACAGGAAGAAAACCCTGCACTTGTACATCTTGGATCAGCAAATTAAGAATTGTGCCTTCCATTTGGGCCAGATCATGAACAGAGACTAAGGCCTTGTGATAATCATCGACCGAATTAAAAATGGTGTTTTCTGTCAGGTTGTAAATGACCCGCATCCAGGCTTCTAATTCAGCACCCGCCTTACCCTTAGCCAAAGCAGTATAAAAAGCGTGGAATCTCAGCTTTTCTGGGTAACTGGAATTATTGGCTATTATTTTTTTGAATACGTTTTCTTCATCGTAGTGGCTGTTTTTCTGCAGGTGCATTGCAATCCCAGCGCATGGGGAGCTTGCTCCGCGTAGCAAATCTAATCGTGTGATCAATTCAATGATCAGAGGCTGTGACAAATACCCATTGCGATCGCACTCAATAAAGGAAAGTTGATTGGTTTTACCTCCCTGACCAAACAGGGTTTTTGGCAGGTTCTCATTGTTTTGTGCAGGGTTAAGCAATAGAAAATTAGCGATACTGAGAGAGATAAAATTCATTAGCTCATCATCATAAGACTCATCTTGTGATGCGACATTACGATAGTGCCAGAATAAATCGGCCCAATCCGTATCAATTTTATGAATAAAATAGTCATAGCCAGACACCGCGCTCGCTTTAAAGCTCAGGTGGTATTCAGGCCATGTTGCTTTAAATGACTTAATGACTTTTTCCAGCCTTGCCTTGAAGTTTTCAAAATGTGTCAAAGGTTTTCCTCTGGCGTTCATTTTGATATACAAGTCATCGGTGAGTTTAAATTCGGCAAGATTCAGGAAGCGAAAGGTAATGACGGGGTTTTCTTGGTCGATCAGTTTGTAAAAAAAATCAGCATGCCCGGCAAATTGTTGATGAATTGCATCCAGCATGGTTAGCATTGAGCGAATCGTAGGATCGCTCTCCCATGATAAATAAAACCAGGCACGATCTTTAATCGTTTTGCTCAGGCACCCCGTACCGGATTCCTGCAGTAAAGCACTGAAATCGATGTCCTTGGCCACCAAAGCATTGCAAAACTCCCTCGAACTGCTGCGCGTTTCGTAGGTAAAATGGGAGACGCCACCCGCACTTAATACCTGGCGGAAAGAGGCTCCTTCACCTGCAATTTGCGCAAGATACCAGTGCAACAAGAAAAGGGTTGTTAAGCGTTGCTGACCATCCAGCGGCGTAAAGCTGCCACGCCCATCTGCTTTGTTTGTGATGCTGCCATAGACAAAATCCAAATCCCGAAAGGGCTGGCCTTTTTCTAAATAACGGTGCAAAGCTTGCAAAAAGGTATCGCGCACTTCTGCCACTTCAGCGCGGCCCTGGGCGTAATCCCGCTGGATAATCGGGATCTCCACTTGCATGTTTTTTTGCTCAAACAGCTGGTAAAAACTGAGTTGTTCGCCTGAAACTGCATTGATTTCTATATTGCTCATTTTATTGTTCCTTGTTCAGGCAAATAGTCTTTTAGCATTTCACCTATCGCATGCTGATAATCTTTTGCATCTGATTCCTCCCAATACATCAGTTCGATCACGGATTGGCGGCTGTAATATTTTAAAAAAACGTTTTTGGTGCCAATGGGGATAAATACCCCACGTTTATCATTATCAATAATGCGGGCCCGCTTGATTGGGAAGAGCGCGTTTTTGTAGCTGCGGTTTGTTGAGGCGTCGAGTAAGGCTAAATTGCCTAGCTGATCTCCCCATGATATGGGTGCTTGTTTGAAAAACTTGATCACCCTCTCATAGAATTCTTTGAATTCACTCTCATCAATCCGCTCTTTGCCAAGCAGGCTGTTTGCCTGCGTAGTCAATTCTTGCCCTTCTTGGGTGACATTTTCTTTGGTTTCACTTTTGCCAAAGTAGGTCTCAATATCTCTTAGCCATTCCTGCCTAGCTGTACCTTCAGGTGCGGAGTCAGTCTGGGAGCGAATATGCTCGATATCCCATTTTTCTTGCTTATAGCGGTCAAAAGGGAAACGAACGTCGGCTTCCTTTGTTGACAATAAGGTTTGAATATTGAACAACAAAAGCAATTTTTTAATGTTAGCGGTGCCATATTCAAGATCATCTAACTGAACGTTGACCAAGCCACGGATTCGCGTTTTTAGGTGGTTTTTGAAGTCTGTTTTAGTGGCGTTTTCCCGTTCCGATTCCTTTTTTAAATCGGCTATTTTCTCTCCACAATCAACAAGAAAACCAATTAAGTGATATAGCTCTCTATCCTGAAACCATTCATCAAAAGTCAGGAAATAACGCTTAATTTTTTGCCATAACTGCTCAACATCCACCTTGTTGGTTTGGAAATCTTCATGGAACTTATGAAAAGTGAAAAATGACTCATCACTCGACTTTTTCCCCTTGATTAGGTCGAAGATATATTCAATTCGTGTTGGGTATCGTTCGCTCGAATTACTGATGAAATACCAGAGTGCAGGCTCCTGTAGGCGCTTTTCTATGGCATCCCATTCGGTGGCAATCTGCAATTGTTTTAATCTTGCCTGATCATTGTGAAAATGACTTTTTTGTAAAAATAATGCTTTAATTAATTCAGCATTAGTCAGGGGGATTTTGCCGATATTAATGCGCGAGAAAACATCAATGGCATAATCGTTATTGATGCATTCATCAGTCAGGTCATACCAAATGACCTTTACAGCACGCTCTTCTGCAGATTTGGCCAGTAAGATTGCCATTAACTTATTGTTATCATTGAAATCTTTTTCGGCGAACCAGGACTGAATTGCCTCGTACGCTTTGACCATGTGGTAGAAGTCAATGTTATCTAAGTTGGATTTTTCATGAATGCCCTGTAGAAATGCTTCACATTCCGGGCGAGTTTCATATTGCAGCGCATACAAGGGTTTTTTGTAGGCATCCGCCAAAGGGCGCCTTAGATGTTCCTGCTCCATATAGTGCAGAATAAGGCGGAGCGTAGTGAGCCTTTGCTGCCCATCTACAACCTGCCAGCAATCGTTCTGCCGAATCACAACGACCGGTTGCAGGCAATAAAATGCAGAATCACTCCCCCCCGCTGATTGACTAAACTCCCAGATATCATCCAATAAATCCTTTACTTGGCTTGCTCCCCAGCGATATCCACGCTGATAGGCTGGGATATAAAAAGCCTCTCCTAATAGTTCATAGATATTTCTAAGGCAGAGTTTTTGAGGGAGTTGGTTTTCATTCATCGTTATTCAACTTCTTTGTCAGTGTATGGTGTGACTGCAGGGGTTTGATACTCAATGGCTATTTACCCATTCCAAAGCATCATCCCCATAATGAGCAGTAGTAAAACAGCGGCGGCAAGGCGTTTGCTGCGGATGTGCTCTGCGCAGCCCATACAGGGCTGATGCATTTTTTCCAGCGCATCATTGGCCCTGCATGTGGCTTGGTTTAAATCGGCCTGGCTTTGGGCTAGCTGCTGGGTGATCAGGCTGCTGGCCTGCTCTTTTGTTGCGAGTAAGGCCTTGGTTTGTTGGTGTTTTTCTGCGTCGCGCTGGCTGCGGGTTTGGATGACTTCGGCAATTCTTTGCAAGGTGGCGATTTGTTCGAGTTGCAGGCTTTTAAACAGGCTGATGCCGTAGAGCGTTTGGCTGATTTTTTCTAATTCTTCTTTGCACTGGCCGTCGGTGCACGTTTTTATGAGTTTGGAGACGGCATGGTTAAGGGCGGCACTGTGGGGCGTATTGCTTTGCGGCAGATGAAAATGGATCGCTGCGCCGTGCTCGGCATTCACGGCCACGCCTACATTGCCTTCTATTTTCACGCTTTGCTGCATTATTTTTCTTTCCTGCTTGTCGTCATATCAATTCTGAAATCTCCTCCGCTCACGGATTCTATTTGCTGGCCCACGTGGCCTGCTACGGCAAATTTGCTGCTGGCTGGGGTTTCGCCGCTCAGGGCAAAGGCGAGGATGCGTTTTCGGGTTTTTTCGTCCATGGCGCGAAATTCATTGAGCAGAATTTGTTCTTCTGCGCTCAGCCGCTGTGGCGCGGGATGATCCCGCTCACCAGTCAGAATATAGGCGACATCGGCCCCGGCATGGGCGATAGCGGCCAGATAGCCCGCATCGGGCTGGCGCTTGCCTTTTTCATACAGGGATTGAGATTGGCGGGTGGCGCCCGCTACACCGGCTCGGGCGGCGATGGCAGCGAATTCGGTTTGGGATAGTCCCATAAGCTCGCGCTCTGCACGCAGCCTGTCCCCGATGGAATTAAAAATATCCATAAAATACCCTGAAATTGGAATCATTTGATTCCATAATCACTATGGCATGGGCCCTGTGGTATGCCATTGAGGCCTTGTAAAGCCCAGCCTGCTGCCGATGTGCTGATTAGCTTACTAATTATGCCTGTTCGGTTTCAGTTGCGGTAATAAGTTTTCACTAGGTGAAAGTGTTTATTTAATTAGGTGACAGGCCTTAGGGGCATAAGTATCTACCCAATTTAAATAAGGAATGCATCCCTAGGGTGGGTTAGACCAGAAGACGCATTAAATACGGGCGCTGCTTTGGCGGCATACCCACCGCAGCGCAGTGTCATGGCGGGTTACGGCCGAAATAGATCAGGGCACTAATGAGCGTCAAGATGCGGCCTAACCCACCCTACGATGACTTTTTCTTCTACAGGAATTGTGTCGCTATTTATGCCGAAGGGATGGGCTGTGGACATTAACCGCCAGCAAGGCTGGCAAGGAGGAGGAATGAGTAAGACCCAAGCCAGCGGCAAGGGCAGCCGGGTATTGCAAGTGCTTAAAGCACTGCGCGGCCACACGATTACCGGCTTATCTAATAAAGACCTTGCGGATGCTTTAGGTTGCAGCGCGGTCACGATCACCCGCGATATGGCGGATCTAATTGATGCGGGTCTGGTGGTGAAGTTGGACAACGGGCGTTTCGCGCACAGCATTGCCATGCTGCAAATCGCCCAGGCCCATGCCGAGCATGTGGCGAAGTTGCAGGACCGGATTACTGAAATTAACCGCCGTATCGTGGCTGGGGCCATGAACTAAAGGAGATGTGAGATGGGACGCACTAAAAACAGTATCACTGAAACAGTCGAACTACCTGCTCTGCCTGCTGAAAAAATCATGGCAGATCAGCAATTGGCAAGCCGAATGGAAGCCGCTTTTAGCGATGAGCAAAGACAGGTCACACAGATGATAGGCGAGCGGATTGGCCGCAGGTCAATGGCGTTGATGATTGGAAAACTGTTATCCGTTACCGATTTGATCGACCTGCAACGCATCAAGGAATCCAAGCAATACAAGGGTTTCAAGCATCTTGATGAAAGTGGAAACTGGTATTCCATTACCACTTGGGAAGAGTATTGCCAACGTATCGAAGGCCGCTCACGTGAGGCAATTGACGTTGATATTAATCATCTAAAGCAACTCGGCCCCGAGCTATTTGATGCGATGCGCCAAATTGGTATCGGCCCTGGCACCATGCGCGACTTGCGCCAGTTACCAGAAGATGAAAAGGCAGTCATTGCAGAGGCAGCCAAAAGCGATGACAAAGAAGCGCTGCTGGAGTTGATTGATGATCTGTCTGCTAAGCACGCTAAGGAAAAAGAGCAGGCTAAGGCAGCACTGGCGGCCAGTGAAAAAGCAAGAGAAGAGTCTCAGTCAAACTATCAGGCACTTAGCAAGTTACAGGCCAATACCAATGCAGAACGCGACCAACTGAAAATTGAATTAGCTAAGCGCGAAAAACTGATTGCAGAAATGGACCCGATTGATGTGGGGGATGAACTTAGGGTTGAGGTGAGTCAAAAAGTCTCAGCAGCCGAAATAGCACTGCGTTTATTAAAAAAACCGTTTGCCGCATTAGCTGAGCACACCGAACAGCATGGGTTTATGCATGACGATTTTATGGCGGGGCTATTGGGGCAATTGCAATTTGCACTCAATCAGCTGCGCGGTGAATTCAGTATTAAAGAAGCCCCTGATGGCGAAGTGATGCCCGCTTGGATGAGAGAAGAAGCCCCGCTGCCCACCGCGCAGGAAGAGGCTTAAACCATGAGCGCCGTCCTTACCGAACGCATTGTTGCTGTGGCACACGCCGCTCGCCTTGCCGGGCATGGCGGCAAAGGGGCGATTTATGAAATAGCGTGCCGTGATCTATGCCTTTCCCCCGGCACGCTGGCCAGAAAATTAAAGGAAGTCTCCGTGACCCCACCAAGAAAACAGCGCAACGATGCGGGGCAAAGCCAGCTGGGCAGAGAGGAGGCGATGCTGATTTCGGCTCTGTTGATGGAATCCACCCGTAAAAATGGCAAGCGCTTGTATTCGGTGGCGGATGCGGTGGAAACACTGCGGGCGAATGCCATGATTCGGGCGGAATGTGTTGATAAAGCATCGGGTGAAGTGCGGCCGCTCTCCATCACTACGATTTCACGGGCACTGCGTAGCTACGGCCTGCACCCAGATCAATTACTGGCCCCTGCACCCGTGATGGAGCTGGCCAGCTTGCACCCTAATCATGTTTGGCAAATCGATGCCAGTTTATGCGTGTTGTATTACCTGAAGCCGTCAATTGATCTGAATGCAAACGGGCTGCGGGTGATGGATCACGCGGAGTTTTATAAAAACAAACCTAAAAACGTGGCGCGAATTGCGGCGGATCGGGTGTGGAGTTATGAGATCACCGAACACTGCAGCGGCTGGATTTATGTGGAATACGTGATGGGGGCAGAGTCGGGTGAAAACCTCTGCTCGGTACTGATTAATGCCATGCAGGAGCGTGGCGGTGCAGACCTGCTGCACGGGGTGCCGAAGATCCTGAATCTGGACCCCGGCTCGGCCAATACGGCATCCATGACTAAAAATCTGTGTCGGGCGCTGGGCATTCAGATGGTGGTGCATAAGGCAGGCAGCGCCCGCGCCACCGGCCAAGTTGAAAACGCCCGCAATATTATCGAACGCAAGCTGGAGCCGGGTTTGAAGTTTCAGCCGGTGGCTAATTTGGATGAGTTAAATGCACTGGCTAAGAAATGGCGTGCTCATTTTAATGCTACCGCCGTGCATAGCCGCCATGGCAAGACCCGCAATCAGATGTGGATGACCATTTTAGCCAGCCAGTTGATTAAAGCACCCTCGCTTGAGGTATGCCGGGAGCTGGCGGTGGCCGAGCCGGAAAGCCGCAAGGTGTCACCTAAGCTGCGCGTGTCATTCCAAGGGCGTGAGTTTGATGTGTCCAGCGTGCCGGATGTGATGGTGGGCGAAAAGCTGATGATCACCCGCAACCCCTGGCGCAGTGATGCGGCGCAGGTGGTGTTGGTGAATGAGGACGGCATGGAGGTGTTCCACATCGTGCCGGAAGTGGTGAAAAACGAATACGGCTTTGCGGACACAGCGGCGACGTTTGGTGAATTTAAATCCCATGCAGAAACACCGGCTCAAGTTGCGGTTAAACGTATTGAGCAGTTGGTAACTGGTACAGACTCTTTGATTGACGCTGAAGCCGCCCGCAAAGCCAAAGTGTTGCCCTTTGGAGGCCAGCTTGATCCTTATAAACACATAGATGATGCCGAGCTGCCGACCTATCTGCCGCGCCGTGGTACCGAGCATAACCTGATCGCACCCCTGATTGAGTTCCAGCCGCTCACGCATATTGAAGCCGCCAAATTGCTCAAAGCCGCTGTTGAAAATGCCGGTGGGGCGTGGTCAGGCGAGCGTTTCCAATGGTTGGCACAGCGCTATCCAGCGGGCGTGCCTCAAGAACAAATCGAAGCAATCGCCGCTGAGCTGATTAGCCCTGCTGCGGACAAAAAAACACCGCTGCGCATCGTTAAAGCGGCCTGATTAGGGAGCTGAAAATGTTGAGATTAAAAGGCGTTTTGCACTCTTTATTAATAAAGCAATGTGATTTGGCTACCGCCATTGGTGTTTCAGATGCGGGTGTAGCGCAAATCATTAACCACAATGATTGGCCCAAGCAGAGAAGTACAGACGAATTAAAAGCCGCCATTTTGGCATTTTTAGCGGAGCACGGCGCGGCTGTGGCGCAAATGCAGTACGTATTTGAAATTGAACCCAGCCCTGCAGCATTTACAGGAATTCGGGTTAATAACGATCAGGTTCAAAACGCGCGGATTCACCATTCAAAAACTGCACTCAACGAGGATGACGTTATGTTGCTACGAAAACAAACTCTGCATCAAGCCACCCGCAAGCACTTTGGGCTGTTTCGAGACCCTTTTGCGGATGAGGCGGTGCAGTCGCACGAGGATATGTATATCAGCCCGGATGTGCGATACGTGCGGGAAGCGATGTTTCAGACCGCTAAGCACGGCGGAATGATGGCTGTAGTGGCTGAATCTGGCGCGGGCAAAACCACGCTGATGCGTGATTTGCAAGACCGTATTCTGCGCGAAAACCTGCCGATTATGATTATCCGCCCCTACGTTTTGGCGATGGAGGGGAATGATCGCAGCGGTAAAACGCTGAAAGCCTCCGATATCGTTGAGGCGATTAAAAGCGCGGTGGCCCCGCTGCAAAGAAACCGGGTTAATCCAGAAGCGCGGTTTAAGCAGCTGCACACTGCGCTGTGCGACAGCCATCAGGCAGGGTACAGCCATTGTTTGATTATCGACGAAGCCCACTCGCTGCCGATTGCCACGCTGAAGCACTTAAAGCGATTTTTTGAGCTGGAAATGGGTTTCAAAAAGCTGCTGAGCATTATTTTGGTGGGCCAGCCAGAGCTAAAAGCGAAGCTCTCCGAACGCAATTCTGAAGTGCGCGAGGTGGTACAGCGCTGCGAAGTGGTGGAGCTGCTGCCTTTGGATGGGGCAAGGCTGGATGATTATCTGAAATTCAAATTTAGCCGCATGAATAAGCCGGTGGCCGAGGTGATCGACACGAGCGGTGTTGAGGCGCTGCGGGGCAAGCTGACTCTGGCCAGCAACCGATCCGGTCGAAATGAATCCGTTTCTCTGTTGTACCCGCTGGCAGTAGGCAACCTGCTGACTGCATGCATGAATCTGGCGGCGCAGCTGGGTGCGCCGGTTGTTACTGCTGATGTAGTGAAGGGGGTGTGAGATGGGAATCGCAATGCATGCAGTGGATCTGCAGCGCCCAGGGCTGGCCAAGGCGATGAAGGTCGCTGAAAACGTAACTATGTCGTTACGCGCTATCGATTGGCTGATTCGCAAGGGTTTGTCTGTGGCTTTGCAGGGCAGCAAGGATGAGCTGACTGACAAACCGTTTGTGCTTATTGAATACGCCCACGGTTACTGCTCCAAATTTAAAGCGGATTTTGGTGCCGAGCGGGTGCGCTGCGTTTGCAATCACACGGGGACGTTTGAGGTGTGGCAGTTTGAAATGAATGGCTGCCTGATCCAATGGCTGGAGGTGAAATCATGAGCGCTACTGTATTGAAGCCCGATGTGCTGAACCGCGAAAACGAGGCACTGCGCCGTTTGCGTGGGTTTGGAGTGCCAGTACTGCGGGTGATACCCAGCTCGCAAGTAGTGCCAGCAGACGATGCAATCACGCTGGAGATTGACGCGGTTTTTCGCCGGGCATTGCGCAATGTGATGCTGGGCAAGATGCAGGTGCGCGATGTTGAGGGCGTGCGGGTGTGTGTGCACAGCACCCAGTTGTATGGCGTGCATATTTTATGGCGCGAAGCGGCGTGATGCACGATCTGGACGAGGCCACCCGTGCTGAGCTGGCAGGCAAGGTAGATAAGTTGGTGCTGGGCGGGATGGATCGCTTATTGGCTCGCCGCCGTGTTTGGGATGATTACCAGGCCGAGCTGGTAACGATCGCGGCGGGCGTGGCAGGTATTGATGAGCGCCCGCCGCCATTACCTCCAACAAGGGAAAAGGGCAAAAGCTATCAGCCTAAAAGTTGGTAGATCCCCCGCCCGGACAGTGGCCAGGATTTTTTTACCCCGGAGCGCATGCAGAAGTCCCGCAGCGAGCTGGAAAAACTGAAGATGCGTCTAAAAGCTGGAGTGAAGTCATGAAACCTGAAGATTTTATGGAAGACGCTAAGGGACGCCAGGTCCCCGTGGCCAGCATTAAAGAAATTGATCTCGAACGCGACAAACTGGTTAAGGAGATCGTAGATAAAGCTAAGAAAATGCGCGAATTATTGCGTAAATTTAAGTTGGATTTGATGGGCGATGTGGAGGCGTTTTGCGATCTGAGTTTTGAGCGCTACAACGCGCCCATCGGCGGTAAAAAAGGCAATGTGACGCTGACCACGTTTAACGGCCAGTACAAAGTTGTGCGCGCTATGCATGACGTGCTGACATTCGATGAGGGGCTGCAGGCGGCGAAGGCGCTGATTGATGAGTGCGTGAATAGCTGGTCAGAAGGGGCAAACCCGAATATCCGCGTGCTGGTGAATGACGCTTTTCAGGTGGATAAGGAAGGCAAAATCAGCGCAGGCCGTGTGCTGGGCCTGCGCCGTTTGCAAATGGTGGATGCCACGGGCAAGTGGGAGCTGGCGATGTTAGCCCTGGGCGAGAGCCTGCGCGTGCAAGGTACGGTGCCCTATATCAGGGTGTATGAGCGGGTGGGTAAAGAAGGCAAATATGAGGCGATTTCTTTAGATGTTGCCGGGGTGTAGTAGTAAAACTTTTTTTTAACGCTCTAAAGGAGCAAAGCATGTTTAAAGCAGACTTGATCAACAAATTAGCAATCAAGCTTCAAGACCGTCAGATGAGCAAAGCCGATGTCGAGGCGTTTCTCAGTGCATTGGGTGAGGTCACGCAAGAGGCGCTGGCTAATGGTGATGATGTGACGTTGCCGGGGTTGGGCAAGTTGTCGGTTGCGGAGCGTGCAGAGCGCGAGGGCCGCAATCCTCGCACGGGTGAAACCATCACGATTGCCGCCAGCCGCGCCGCTAAATTTAGCGTGAGCAAGGATTTGAAAACGGCAGTGAATCGTTAATTTTCTGCGTACAGCGCCTTTATCTATAAGGGCGCTGTGCGAAGTGAATTTAATCTGGAATCTGATCATGGCGAGTAATGCTCATTTAGCTCAAATCCACATTGCAAAAAAACAACTTGCAATGGATGACGACACCTATCGCGCCATGTTGAAAGAGATTGCGGGTGTTGAGTCGGCCAAGAATTTAAGCGTACCGAAAGCACTGGCAGTGCTGGCCCATTTAAAACGGCGGGGTTTTAAAGTGACATCTGCAAAGGCGGGTTCAAGCCGACCATTGGATCAGGAAGAAACGAGCAAAAAAATCCGGGCGCTGTGGTTGTTTTTGCATGACTTGGGTGGCGTTAAAAATCCATCAGAGGCGGCGCTGGGTGCTTATGTGAAACGAATTACAGGTGTAGAGGCGCTGCAGTGGATTAATCACAGGCAGGCAGAAACGCTGATTGAATCACTCAAAAAATGGGCAATGCGGTTTCTACCCGCCGCCGTCACCAAGCTGCAGCAAGAGATTGACGCTGTTGGCTGCACTGAAGAGGTGAAGATTGAGATGGCGAGATTGCTCAGCCTCACCAGCCGTGGCGCGTTTGATCCGATGCACGCGGTGTGGGAATTCATGACGGATCATTTGAATCATTCAAAGAAAAAATCATGAGCATGGATAAAAATTTTCGCAGCAAGGGGCCAGAGTTGCTGGTGGATCTGACAGACAATATCGCAGCGGCATTGGTTGAGCTTGCGAATATCGACCAGGAAAAAGCCGCGCAATTGGCCAGCGAAATTGCCGACCGGATGGCCGCACATTGGGGCGGGCAGAATATTTATTTTCCGATGGGCTTGTCGGTGAGATTATCCAAACGGGATCAGCTGATTTATGATGAGTTTGACGGCACCAATCACAGCGATCTGGCCCGCAAATTTGGTGTGTCGCTGCAGTGGATCTATAAGATAGTCAAAACAGTACGGCTGGAAGAGATCGCCCGCAGACAGCAGGATCTGTTTGTGTAAACAAAAACGAGCCAAAATTGTGGCTCGTTTTGCGTTTCACCTGCAGCAAGAGTATTTCACTTCAACAGTCCCATACCTTCCCGTATCATTCCAGTTAGTCCCACTTATCGTGCACACCCCTGTGGATTTATCTCACACCCCCTCATCCGGCGTGTTTCAAGGGGAGATTTAAGCCCCGTGCCGAGAGCGTGGTTATTGTGTTTTTTCGTTGTTTACTACTAAGAACCAAATCGCTGAGCGCGTATGGGGTGCAACCTATCAATCTTTTGCATGAAATGCCAGGAAAACGGCGGGTTTCACCCGCCCTAAGCATGATGTAACGCTCGTTTATTACTTTGGCAGATCCATGTTCTGCCTCTTTTAAGGGAAATAAAAATGAAAAAAATCGCTTTACTACTGGCCGCTGTCTGCGTGTCTGCTACTGCTTTTGCCCATGAATACAAGGCCGGGGAGATTCGGGTGGTGCATCCGTATTCGGTGCCTACCTTGCCGGGTAAAGACATTGGCTCGGTGTATATCGGGCTGGAAAACAAAGGTTCTGCGGATGATCAGCTGATTGCGGCAAGCAGCGATCGGGCTGAGCGGGTAGAGATCCACACCATGAGTATGGAAGGTGATGTGATGAAAATGCGCCAGGTGCCAGAGCTGGAGGTGAAGGGCGGTGAAACCATTAAGATGAAGCCGGGCATGGGCTATCACCTGATGATTTTTGGCGTGAAGCAGCCACTAAAAGCAGGGGACAAATTTCCGCTTAAATTGCAGTTCAAAAAATCAGGATCAGTAGAAGTATCGGTGATGGTGCAGGAGCGTGATATGGGTGTTAAAGCCGCAGAAGGGCACTTTCATTAATTTTGACCGGCAAGATTTTTGGCGGTGCCTGAGTGCCAGCCAGCTTTAAAGTAGCTGGCTTTTGCAGGCTCACAGCGCTTCGCGGAGAAAACCATCAGACCAGGGTTTCTCTGTGGGGCGCTGTGTATTTTAAGGATGGATTGTGGCTGCGGTATTTTGCTTTAAGCCAAAAGCCTCTTCGCCAGAGCTTGGTTGGCTGGGCCATAATGGCTTGCCGGGCTGGCCATGGCCGCTTTGTAAACTTGCTTTCTGCCCGCTTAATTGTTTTCTGTTTAAGTAAGAATATTGTATGTATTCTTACTTAAGTTTTTCTTATGGGTTTAGCAACTATTTGCCGTTCATCATTTAATTTATCAAATATATTTATGTTTATGATCCTATCATAAGCATAAAAAGCCAATATCTGCGCTAGATCAAGCAATCTCCTGTCATTAAAAGCCAAGCTCTTACCTGGCTCCTGGTATATTCCCCTGGGCGTATTTCCTTACATGAAAAATTGCAGCACTAAAAGTGAGTATTTACGCGGCATTGCGGGGATTTTGCACATCCTGAATCTATAAAATTTACGTCGCCTTAGTGTTGTTTTTAGGAATGAAGTTCCTTTGATGTGAAAATTACCAGCTAAAAAGTGGTTATTTTTAGTAACGCATCCGCCTGTTTGTAAGGTATTAATAGTAGCAATATAACACTCACACTCACTAAGGATGCCCAGATGGCAAAACAGTCTAGCCACCCTAAAGGCCTCTACCTTTTATTCGCCACTGAAATGTGGGAGCGCTTTTCTTACTACGGTAACCGTGCCTTACTCGCACTGTTTATGATTTCAGCTTTGTCGTTTGACAAGCACTTTACCTCGGCACTGTATGGCCAATATACGGGCTTGGTTTATCTGGCCCCCCTGGTTGGTGGTTATGTAGCCGATCGGTTCTGGGGTAATCGCCGCTCTATTGTGGTGGGCGGTTTGCTGATGGCACTGGGGCAGTTTCTCTTGTTCTTTGCGGGTACTTGGTTTCAAGAAGCTAAAATTGCGATCCCGCTGTTTTACAGTGGCTTAGGTTTTATTATTGCGGGCAATGGCTTTTTTAAACCCAATATCTCGACCATGGTTGGCCAGCTTTATGAGCCAAACGACAGTCGCAAAGACACGGCCTACACCATTTTTTATATGGGGATTAACTTAGGCTCGTTTATGGCTCCGCTGATTTGCGGCGCTTTGGGCGACACAGGTAATCCGGCCGATTTTCGCTGGGGCTTCTTAACGGCCGGCTTAGGTATGCTGATTTCTCTGGCGATCTTTATTACTTTCCGTGATAAATATCTGGTTGATCCGGCTGGCCAGCTCATTGGCCGGGCTCCGGGTAAAATCAGTGCAGAAGAGCGCGCTAAACGCGATACCCCGCTCACGCAGGTGGATATCGAACGCATTATCGTGATTGGCGTATTGTCCTTCTTCGTGATCTTTTTCTGGTCTGCATTTGAGCAGGCAGGTGTTTCGCTGACATTCTTTGCGGCTGAATCGCTTGATCGTGAAGTATTGGGCTTTGTTGTGCCCACATCATGGTTCCAATCCTTAAACCCTGTGTTTGTGCTGATTTTTGCACCGGTACTGGCTTCGCTTTGGACTTTCTTGTCTAAAAAAGGCGCAGAGCCCAGCTCGCCAACCAAAATGGCATGGGGTCTGTTATTCCTTGGCTTTGGTTATATCGTGGTTGCGATGGCCGTGAAGCATATCGAGCCGGGCGTAAAAGTATCGATCATGTGGCTGGTGACTATGTACTGGCTGCACACCATGGGCGAGTTATGTCTTTCACCGATTGGTTTGTCTTTGGTGAATAAGCTGGCTCCTGCACGCTTTGCATCGCTGTTGATGGCGGTTTGGTTTACGGCCAGCGCGGCTGCAAACTGGTTTGCCGGTATCCTGGCGGGTTTTTACCCGGAATCAGGCCAGGCCATACCAAGCTTTATGGGCTACCAAATCAGCGGCATCTATGAATTCTTTATGCTGTTTGTAGGGATGGCGATGGCCGCAGCGGCACTCTTGCTCTTGTCGACTAAGAAGCTGCAAAAAATGATGCACCCGGAAGTGGCTTAAGTATCGTTAGTCATTGATACCTGAGTGATGGCCCGTTTCAGTGAAACGGGCCATTTTTATTTCTACCGTGAAGCGCGATAAGCGCTGCTGCTGAAGTGGTTTCAGAGTGTGTTTTCCTGTTTATCAGCAAAAAATATGCGATATAAGCCAGCATTACCCAATATCCGGCTCGCTCAGATCGGTACTCCGGCGTAAAATGCCATCCCATGCAAAATCCATCTCTTCCTTCTCATCCAATTGGTGTGTTCGATTCTGGCGTAGGCGGTTTAACCGTAGTGCGTGCTTTGATGGACAGACTGCCGTTTGAAAATATCATTTATTTTGGCGATACCGCCCGTGTGCCTTACGGGGTGAAATCGGTGGATACCATCGCTCATTTCACGCAGGAAATTGCCCAGTTTCTGCAAAACCAGCAGGTAAAAATGCTGATTATTGCCTGTAATACCATGGCGGCGGTGGCTGCTGATCTGGTGCGGGCCAGCGCCAATGTGCCGGTGCTGGACGTGATTGAGGCGGGAGCCAAAAATGCGGTGGATGTAAGCTGGACCGGCGGCATTGGCGTGATCGGCACGCCAGCCACCATTAATTCAAATGCCTATGCCCGTGCGATTCATCAGCTCAACCCCGGCTATCGCGTGTATTCGCAAGCTTGCCCGTTGTTTGTGCCGCTGGTAGAAGAAGGCTGGCTGGATCATGCCGTTACTAAACTGACGGCGCAGGAATATTTAAAGCCCGTGTTTGTAGAAAAAATCGATACGCTGGTTTTGGGCTGTACCCACTACCCGTTGATTAAACCGCTGCTGCTTGATGTAGTGGGCGGGCGGATGAAGCTGGTGGATTCAGCCTTATCCATTGCCGATCAGGCGGCCGATTTGCTGCAATCTTCCGGAATGGCCAACCCATCTCATCAGGCCCCGGATTATCGTTTTTACGTGACCGATGTGCCGGTAAAGTTCCAGAGCATCGGCGAGCGCTTCTTAGGGCGCAGCCTGAATAAGATTGAGCGGGTGAATCTCTAGTTTTAAACGCATTCAAAGGATCGTCATTCCCGAGTGGTTTTATCGGGAATCCAGAGTCTTTGCTGGACCCCCGATAAAACCACTCGGGGGCGACGATTTTGACGGTGTTGATGCAACAAGGTTACTGACATCTCCCTATAAACACACCTGTGTATCTAATTTGCCTGCTTGCAAGCGGTGCAGGGTGGTTGCGATATGGGCGGCTCTTTCTTGTTTTTTCCATGGTGACTGAGCCAGCGCTTCCTGCATATCGGCATAGCCTGCCGCACGGCGCCGGGCTATGGATGGGCGGGAAAATTCAGCATCGCTGCAAGAGCCTTCTTCTGCGCTGGGGGTGTAAGTAATGTGCACAATATCAATATGGCGTTGTGGCACATCGATTGCGCTTTCCTTGCCTACGGCTTTAGTGTCTGGCGAGGCCTGGGCCAGAGCGCGGCGCAGATTGTGCGTGGTGCAGGCGGCCTCTACTTGGGTATTACGGCTGGCATACTGGATTTCTTTCTGCCGCCATGCCACGGCATCCATGCTGGTAGGAAGTGGTCCTTCGGCGCTCCACAAATCCACCATAAACACCAACAAGTCATCTTCGCCCTTGTCATCCAGTACTGCGTTTAAAGGTGTGTTGCTGACGCAGCCTCCATCCCAGTAATACTCATCACCGATTTTTGTGGCTGCAAAGCCAGGCGGAAGCGAGCCGCTGGCAAGTACGTGCTCGGCTTCAATTTTTTGTGTGGCAGAATCAAAAAACACCAGCTCGCCTGTATCTACTTTGGTGGCCCCAAGCGTTAGCCTTGCTGTTTTTCCTGCATTTAAGTTTTCAAAAGAGGCTAAATCACGCAGGGTGCTGAGCATAGGGGTGGTGTCGCAAAAGCTGGCCTGATCGGTTGGCAGCGATGGCAATAAAAGCGGGCTGGGCAGGCGTGGCAGCCAGAAATTAGGCTGGCCCAGCAGCATGGCTTCGGCCACATTAAACTGATTAAAAGCCCAAAGGCTTTTCCCTGATAAAAAGCTGCCCCAGCCATCTGGGCGGGAAATCGATTCCCAGAGTGTTTCCAGTTTTTCAAGGCGATTTTCCGGCGGGTTGCTGGCAATCACTGCCGCATTGATTGCACCTATAGAAATACCTGTTACCCAATCAGGCTCAAAGCCTGCTTCCTGCATCGCAGCATAAGCACCAATGTGATAAGCGCCTAAGGCACCTCCACCTTGAAGCACAAGAACCACTTTGGGG
The DNA here is from genome assembly GCF_002735645.1 of Iodobacter sp. BJB302. Classification (GTDB taxonomy): domain Bacteria; phylum Pseudomonadota; class Gammaproteobacteria; order Burkholderiales; family Chitinibacteraceae; genus Iodobacter. The sequence goes on along the minus strand of NZ_PDZG01000032.1, from coordinate 9,519 downwards.
GATTTTGTCGATTTTTTGCTTGCCGCCGCCATCTCAGTCACTCCATACAATGTTACGAATGGCTCCTTAAAATTATTTTAAGGAGGAACGCATCTTCGCTGGGTGCTTACAAAAGACATGAAAAATTTGGCGAAGTGCTTTCAATAAGATAGATGATGGTCTATGGATTTTCTATTTAGTTTCTAACTTTTTTCTTTCTTATAAATTATTTATCAGAAAGGATTTCCGGATTGGCTGGCGTACTATCCATTTCTTGCTGCAGTTTTTCCAGCGAATCCAGGATATGAAGGAATTTTTCACCCAGAGGGGTAAGGGCGTATTCAACGCGCGGCGGCAGCTCGGGGTAGATGGTTTTTTCTAAAATGCCAAATTCCATATTTTTGCGTAAGCACTCGTTCAGCACTTTGGTGCTTAAGCCATCCACGCAGCGCACCATCTCACCTGGGCGCCTGATGCCGTTCGCCAGAAGGCTAAACACAGTAAGCGACCATTTGCAGCCGCAGATGGTTTCAACCATGCGTGCACTGCGCTCTGGTGCGGTTTTTTTAGAAAATTTTTTGCTCTGTTCAATCATCAAGATGTACCCATTTGTGCCTACCCCACCGTTTTGTGCCTAGTTTTCATGGGGCCAGGGGGGAAATAAACTCTGTTTCACATCTTACTGTTTAACGGAGACGCACTAATGAAAAACTTAAATCAAACGATTGCCCTTATTGTGGGCGGCTCAAGCGGTATGGGCCTGAGCACGGCAAAGCGTTTATCAGAGCAAGGCATTAAAACCGTGATTGTGGGTAGCTCTGCCGCCAAATTAGCACAAGCTCAGCAGCAATTAGCTGGCACTGGTGAAATTGAAACCCTGCAGGCTGATTTATCTAATGCAGCGGATATTGAGCGCTTAATTAACTTTGCCAAAAATCATGAACAGCATATTAAATATCTGGTGAATGCAGCCGGATCATTTAACCCTAAATCATTCCTGGAGCATGGTGCGCAAGAGTACGATCAGTATTTAAATTTAAATCGCGCTACCTTTTTTATTACCCAAGCCGTGGCTAAAAATATGGTGGCTAACGGGGGCGGATCAATTGTCAATATTGGCTCAATGTGGGCTAAGCAGGCCATTAAAGCCACGCCTTCATCGGCTTATTCAATGGCTAAAGCGGGTTTGCATTCATTAACCCAGCATTTAGCAATGGAATTAGCGGCGCACCATATTCGCGTGAATGCGGTTTCACCAGCCGTAGTTAAAACACCCATTTACCAGTCGTTTATTGAAGCTGAGCAAATCGATACTGTAATGGCTTCATTTAATGCTTTCCACCCAATAGGCAGGATTGCAGAGCCGGATGACGTAGCAAAGGTGATTGCTTTTTTACTGAGTGATCAGGCCGCTTGGGTAACGGGAGCGGTTTGGGATGTGGATGGCGGAGTGATGGCAGGGCGTAATTAAGACAGAAGAAGCTGCAGATTTTTTTAAATCTGCCGCTGCAAGCTGGCCCCAGTATTTACTTACCGTAGCCTAAGGTTTCTATTTTGTTTATTTTTTGATCAACAGCATAGATCCGCATCATGAGTCGGCTTGAGCCAAAGTTATATGTCCATTCCCGATGCTGAATGGGGGCTTTGCTTGGGTCGGCTACTAAATCACCTGCTGAGTTACGATAAGTAGCTGGCATGCTGTATTCGCGTTTTTCGGTGGGAGGGCCGCATTTTTCAGCCGCCATCGTTAATAGATCACCACTGCTAACAAGCTGCTGATCGCAGCGCATGGTATCGGCATGGGCTGCCATGCTGGCTAAAAGACTAAGCGCGCAGAGGTATTTCATTGTTGTGCCTTGTGATGATTCGGGTTTTATTCAGAGCTGTATATCGAGCTTTATTATATACGGGCTGATTTATACTGGTTGATTTCTTTACATATTCTCTGCAATCACTTTCAAAAATGCATCGCCGTATTTTTCCAGCTTTCTGTCACCAATACCGGAAACGCGGGACATTTCATAATGGTCCCCCGGGCGTAATCTCACCATTTCTTTGAGTGTGGCATCGCCAAAGATAATATAGGCGGGCACGTTTTGTTCGTCGGCCAATTCTTTGCGGCGGCGGCGCAGCGCTTGCCAGAGGGCCTGATCAGAGCCGGTAATAAAATCGCTGTCTTTTTCGCCCTTGTAATTAAATTTCTCGGTGCGCTCACGCAAAAACAGCGATGTTTCGCCCTTGAGTAAGGGCCGTGCTGCATCGGTCAGCTCCAGGCCGCCGTGGCCGGACTCATTCAGGCGGACTGCACCACGGGCCAACAGCTGCCGAAACACAGCACGCCAGCCGGATTCATCCACATCTTTGCCTATGCCAAAGGTGGTGATGCGGTCATGAAAATGCTCTTTTACCTTGGGCGTGGCCTTGCCCTGCAAAATATCCACTAAATGCCCAACGCCAAAGCGATTGCCGGTTCTGAAGATACACGACAGCGCTTTTCGGGCGGCTTCGGTCATTTCCACCAGCTTGGGCGGGTTGATGCAATTATCGCAATTGCCGCAGGGCTGGCTTTCTTCGCCAAAATAGCCCAAAAGTGTCTGACGGCGGCAGGCCGTGGCCTCCACGAGACCCAGCATGGCGTCGAGCTTGCGCCGCTCTACCAGCTTTTGCATGTCCGGCGAGCCGGAGTTATCAATCATGCTATTGAGCAGAATTAAATCTTGCAGGCCATACGCCAGCCAGGTGTTGGCAGGCAAGCCATCGCGCCCGGCACGGCCGGTTTCCTGATAATAGTTTTCTATGCTTTTGGGTAAATCCAAGTGGGCCACAAAGCGCACATCGGGTTTATCAATGCCCATGCCAAAGGCAATCGTCGCCACCATCACCACGCCTTCGTTACGAATGAATATTTGCTGATTCTTGGTGCGCACGCTCACATCCAGCCCGGCGTGATAGGGCAGGGCGTTGATTTCCTTGCTTCGCAGCCAGGCGGCGGTGTCTTCAACTTTTTTACGGCTTAAGCAATACACAATGCCCGAATCGCCCTCGTGCTCTCTGCGGATAAAGGTGAGCAGCTGATCGCGGGCGTTTTTTTTCTCCACCATGGCGTAGCGCAAATTGGGGCGATCAAAACTAGAGACAAACTTTTGCGCGTCCTCTAAGCGCAGCCGCTCTATCATCTCGGTGCGCGTGGCATGATCCGCCGTGGCGGTGAGGGCAATGCGCGGAATGCCGGGGAATTCATCGGCAAGTAAGGATAGCGCCAGATATTCCGGCCTAAAATCATGGCCCCACTGCGATACGCAATGCGCCTCATCAATTGCAAACAGGCCAATATGCGCGCGTTTGAGTAGCGCCATAAAGCGCGGCGTAACCAGCCGCTCTGGCGCTACATACAGCATCTTGAGCTGGCCATTGATAAACGCGTTTTCTACATCACGCGCTTCTTCCTGATTTAGGCTTGAATTTAAATAAGCCGCTGCAACACCTAGCTCTTTTAGTGCGTCCACCTGATCCTGCATTAGTGCAATCAGTGGCGACACCACCACGCCGCAGCCATCCCGCAGCAGAGCGGGGATTTGATAACAAAGCGATTTCCCCCCGCCGGTAGGCATCAAAACCAGCGCATCCCCACCCCCCGCCACATGGCTGACAATGGTTTCCTGCTCACCGCGAAAACTGCGGTAACCAAAGACGTGTTCGAGGACTGAATGGGGGGACATGGCAAATCTTATGTGCAGCAAAGGGAGGATTGTACCCGTGTGCGGGGCGAAGCTAAAACCTGGCTTGGTTTTGGGGGAAGATTTACGTGGGAAGGAGCACAGTAGGGTAGCTTGGGCTAAAGTTTTATCAGCTCAACACTTCTTAATTTACCGCAGTTACTTGGGCAGATAAAACTTGCCCAAGCTACGGTGCTGTCGCGCTTTGAGTACGCCCTACAATGCTGCACATTATGATATTGAATAAAATCCTATCTGCTCCGCTGTAATAGCTTTAACCCGTGGCCCGAAGCTGGCTAGGTTTGAAAGCGTGACATTGTGATGCGCGGAAATTTGTGCGGCTGATAATACGCCGTTGTCCACGGTGGAATGGCCATCGGCAATCAGCGTAACCGGGTAGCCTAAGGCAAGGGCGCGGCGGACGGTGGTGTCTACGCAAAATTCGCTTTGTAATCCACAAATAATTAAGTGCTCGGTACCAAGGTCTTTGAGCAGGGTGTGCAGATTGGTATTGTGGAATGAATCCGATGCCGTTTTTCTGATAAATAAATCGTCCGGCTGAGCTTGCAAGCCCACGGCTAATTGCCAGCCAACAGAGCCATATTCAAGCAGGCCATCATTGGCCTCGTGCTGGATATAGATCACTGGCACCTTATTCTGGCGTGCTAATTGGGCCACAGCATTAATCCGGTTAATGACCTGCGCTGCTTCAAAGGCGGCATATTCGCCACTGCAGAGCGCTTCTTGTACATCAATGATCAGCATTGCGGTTTTCATAGTGGCCTTGGGGTGAAAGATATTTTGAAAGATATAGCGCTTTGATTCATTGCATCGGGCGATTTTAAATTAAGTTCGGGGGCATGGGCTAAGGATTTATTCGTTCGATATTTAAAAATTTATCGCAATCCTATGGACTGATAAAACATGCACTAGCCGCATGCCTGATAAGCATAAAAAAGGCCACTCCTTGCAGAGTGACCTTTTTTTTGCTTTATAGCTTGGCAAATCTATTTACTTAATCTCAGCTCCATCAATCCCCAAACGACTCGCTAAGCCCAAGCCATAAGCCGGATCGGCTTTATAACAGTGGCGTAGCTGGCGCACCTGGATTTCTTTGATTGTGACCTGGCTCAGTGCGCCCGCCATATTGTCCAGCAGGCGCTCTTGCGCTTCTTTGCCAATCAGGCGGAATAAATCACCTGCTTGTTTGTAATCATCCGGCTGATCTTGCAGCGGGTTGTAGCGATCTGCGCTGCCGTGAATCGCCAAAGGCGGTTCGGCTGCGCTTGGGACCTCAACCGGGCCGCCAAAGCTGTTTGGCTCGTAGCTTGGGTAGGCGCTGCCGTTGTAGTTGCCCATTTGCATTTGCCCGTCACGGTGATAGTTGTGGTACGGGCATTTAGGCGCGTTCACCGGCAGATGACCGTGGTTGACGCCAAGGCGGTAGCGCTGTGCGTCCCCGTAAGCAAATAAGCGGCCTTGCAGCATTTTATCTGGCGAGAAGCTGATGCCGGGCACCACATTGGCCGGGTTATGCGCGGATTGTTCTACTTCGGCGTGATAGTTTTCTGCGTTGCGGTTCAGCTCCAGAATCCCTACTTCATGCAGTGGGAAATCACCGTGTGGCCAGACTTTGGTCAGATCGAAGGGGTTGATTGCGTAGTTATCCGCTTCGGCCTCGCTCATCAGCTGCACACACATTTTCCAGCGCGGGAAATCGCCGTTTTCGATGCTGTTGTATAAATCGCGCTGCGAGCTTTCTCTGTCATTGGCCACCACCGCTGCGGCTTCTTCATTGCTGTAGTTTGCTATGCCTTGCATGCTTTTAAAGTGGAATTTCACCCATGTGCGCGTGTTGTCGGCAGAAATCAGGCTAAAGGTGTGGCTGCCAAAGCCGTGCATCTGGCGGTAGTTTTTAGGCAGGCCGCGATCGCTCATTACGATGGTGATTTGGTGCAGCGCTTCGGGCAGGCTGGAGAAAAAATCCCATTGCGAATTGGGGTTAAACATATTGGTGCGCGGGTCGCGTTTCACCACATGGTTCAGATCAGGGAACTTGAGCGGGTCGCGTAAAAAGAACACGGGCGTGTTATTGCCGACCAAATCCCAATTGCCTTCTTCGGTATAAAACTTCATTGAGAAACCACGGATATCGCGCTCGGCATCTGCCGCACCGCGCTCACCGGCAACGGTAGAAAAGCGCATGAATATTGGGGTTTCTTTGCCAATTTCAGAAAAAATCTTCGCCTTGCTGTACTGGCTGATATCGTGCGTTACCGTAAAGGTGCCGTAAGCGCCTGAGCCTTTGGCGTGCATTCTGCGCTCAGGAATCACTTCACGGTTAAAGTGCGCCATCTTTTCCATATACCAAACATCTTGCATCAGCATCGGGCCGCGCGGGCCTGCTGTAAGGGCGTGCTGGTTATCGCTGACGGGTGCGCCTGCCTGGGTGGTGAGTTTTTTAGATGACATGATTTGCTTCCTTTGCTTAACGCTGCAGGCATGGGTAGGGCAGTGGACAACCTGCTCAGCGCTTGGTTTGGGATTACTGCATCCAGACAAGACTGGCAAGCAGCTCGCAAAAGAGTTCCCCCAAAGACATTTCTTGCTTCATGGTGGCCTCGCTTTTGTTGAAAACGATTATGCAGTTTTGCTATAGTTAAAACAAATTGATTGTTTAAATTTGATTGATAGTTTTTATCATTGCAAGTGCAGGATCTTTATCACTGTTGTTCAGTAATCGCTGTAATGAGGGTTTTACTGACGGGCGGCAGCGAGGGGCCGTGCCAGTGGATGATTTACCCTGCTGATTAGAAACACCAATGTCATGCTTTTGGGGCGCTTGGTAATATCATGAAAATCTAATGCTCTTCAAGCAGAGCAAATCGCGCGGTTTCAACGAGGCATTTCCCCTGATGAAATATAAATCTCTTCTGAGTATGCTGATGCTGGGCCTGCTTACCGCTTGTGGTGGCAGTGGCAGCTCTGATTCACCATCCGTTTCACCCCCGGCAAATGTGCCCATCAGCAGCAGCGATGCAAGTTTAATTGCGACGGCGGTTAAAAATGGCAGCACGGCAGGCCTGAACGCTTCACATCGCGCCTTGTTATTGCAGCAGGCTTTACTGCTGGCTCAGCGTTATCAGCAGCAGAACAATGCCGCGCTGAGCGATATCTATGGCGGTGCCAGCCTTGATCTGACGCTTAATCTAAGCAAAAACAGCAATTTAATTACTCCCGCTCTGTCGACCATTGCCACGCCCTTAATGGTGTCGGATGAAGGCCGGGGTCTGGCGGCAATCAGCCAGTATGGCAAGGGGCGCGGCCTGGCTTATGGCGCGGATGTGCTGGCCTGGATGGCTGATCAGTCTAAAGAGAATCAGCACTTTGCTTTGTTCAGCCGTGCCTTTAACTGGGTGCTAACAGGCAAGGCGGCCGGGCCACTGCCCGCCACCGTTAAATTTGCCACGGCGGGCTACGACGCCAGAAGTGTGACTAAACTGCTGACCCGCATGGGCAAAACGCCGCAAGCCCAGGCCTGCGATCTGGCCGCCAGTACTAACAGCTGCTGGCAGGATGCCGATGTGTTGTTCTTTGGCGCAGGGGTAAAAGACGATGCCGAGCTAAGCCGCCAGGTCCGTAAATATTTAGAAAGCGGCAAAGCCGTGATCTATATGCACCCCAACTGGGGTGATTCGGCAGGAGGGCGCAAGGTATTGCAAGCCATGGGCATGGATTTGGGTGGCTATGGCGGTAATTATTTTGCAAGCACGGCGGGGATGTCGGCAGGCAGCCAGCGTACGGTGAGCGATGCCCTTAAGCAGGGCGATAAGTTGGCGCTGTTGATACAAGCCATTTCGCAGATGAGCAGCAGTAACTTAAGCCTGGATTTAAGTAAAGACACATCATCTGCCGATGCAATTACGGCAATACATAAAGAGCTGGAGAGCCTGCAGAGCACAGGTGGTGATGTGTTTGCCGAAGCCACTGCAGATCTTCATCAGTTGCTGGTTTTGTGGGCCGATCTGTACCGTCCGGATATTGAATACGGCAAAATTAATCGCAGCACTCAGCCTGCTGAATTTTTGCGCACTTATGCTTCTGATTCGTGGCTGGCTTTTAACCGGGCGAATACCACGGTTGCACGGGCCGGGCAGGGCGATTTTATGCCGCAGGTTGCGCAGCAATTACCAGTAAGCAGCAGTGCCGAAACCATTGAGGTAACGATTGCTCAGGCTGATGGTGTAACGGCGATTGGCCGGGCGGCGGTGCCGGGTAAGCCGGTTTATATCGAAGTGCTGGCAAGCAACGGCAAGCTGGGCGTGCAAAGTAATTATCTGCGCACCTGGGGCAACCCGCTGACCGATGAGCTGAGCGAGGGCTATAAGCGCCCGCGCCATCCGCAGTCGTTTACGCTGCCATTGAAAGCGAGCGGTGAAACGGTGCTGGTCAGCCCGTTTGGCGGCCCGCTGTATTTAAATTATGCGGGCGCTGCTGCAGGCCAGAGTGTGACGCTGAAAATCCGTGGCGCTGCCAGATATTCACACTTTGATTTTACTAAAGCGCAAAGCGATGAGGATATTAACGAGGCGGTTGCCGCTTTAAAGCGCAAAGATTTTGGCTGGCAAACCGCCAAGTTTGTGGGTGGAGAAATCCAGCAGACCATTCATTACGCCAATGAGGCGATGGGCAATTTGGACCCTAAAGTCTATATTGTCGATCAGATTAAAGGCCTGCTGTTTGATTCCAACCATATTGCCAATGGCTACAGCAATATGCCTATGTCGGCCAATGTGGCCACACTGTGTATGCAACTGGGCTGGACGTGTGACGGGCCAATTCACCGTGCGCCGGGTGTACAGCATTTTGTGGGCTGGATAGCGGCTTGCGGCTATCTGTGCTCGGGTAATCCTTCGGATGGTTTTGCGGGTATAAGCGGTACAGGCTGGGGGCATGCTCATGAGCTGGGGCACAACACCGTGCAGCGTGTGATGCATATCGAGCTTAACGGCAAAGGCTGCCTGGTTGAGTGTGATAACAATATACTGGCCAGCGCCCATATGATGCGGCAGTACGCCCTTACAGGGATTGATAACGGCCATATCACCGATCACCCCGCTTTGTATCAGTACATTGTAGAAAACCGCCAAAGCGGCAAGAGCGGTGAAGCACAACGCGCCGATATGGAAAACCGCCTCTGGGGCGGCGATACTCAGGACCCGATGCGGGCGGTGCATTTTCAGCTGGCCTTTCTGTTCAGTAAATACCGTGCCAAAGAAGCCGTGCCGGGTATGCAGGCCAGCATGGATTACTTCACCCTGCTGACAAAGGCCGATCGTTTAGTCTGTAAGGAGTGGGAAGCGGGCAATAAATATGGCATGAGCCGTTACACCAATAACACCATCAGCAATCATGAGCTGCTCTATGTGTTGAGCTCCAAAATCATCGGGCAGGATGTGCGTAAAATCTTTGCCATGTATGGCTTGCCTTTAAGCCAGACCGCGCTGGATTCGGTGGCCGATCTGAAGCTGCCGCTGGCCCCGGAGCAGTTTTATGCGCTGGCCCAAAAGAAATTCAACCAGGTTTCCAGCGGAAAATGGCTGGATTTAGCCTCAGCAACACCAGCCTATCCGCAATAAATGGCGTATGCAGAAAAAGCCCGCAGGTCTGAACTGACCCCAATTAGTTGGACAGTATTAAAAGCTAGGCGCTCAAGGGCTGGGTTCTGTATTGCACAGGACTCAGCCCTTTTAACTTCAGTTTGATTCGGTCGTGGTTATAGTAATGGATGTAATCCACGATGCCTTGCTCTAGTTGCTCAAGA
>NZ_PDZG01000031.1 GCF_002735645.1 Iodobacter sp. BJB302 | reverse complement strand
GTTTTGATACCTGCTTCGCCAGTTAAATATTGCTGAACGACAGAGAGCTTGAATTGCGTTGAGTACTTGGACATAAAAACACCCCAAAAATATGGACGGGTGTCCAACTTTTGGGGTGCAGTTCAATTCGCGGCTTTTTTTACGTCTGAAAAATTACACGCCTAAATCTTCAACCCACTTCAGCGCCTGTACATGCGAGCGGTTAAGCATATCTGGCGTGAGCTGGAGCTGCTCACAAAGAAAAGGAACTTCTGTCATATTCGGGTCTTCACAGGCCTCGGCAAGCGCCAGAAACGGACCGTAAATACCGGTTCTGGTCATGAGCGCATCGGTTACATTTTCCGGAAGAATTAGTGTTTCCAGGATTCTTTCCATTGGCATATCAAGCAGCACATCGAGTAGAGAGAATACACCAACAATAAATAAATTATCTCTGTCTTGTCCATCGAGTAAATGTGCGCCAAGTAATTCAACTAAGCGGCCACGTGTAATTGCGGTTTTAAGTAATGCAGGGGGTGAGCCATTATCTGCGCCTGCCGTGACAAGAAGCAGAGTCAGCCAGCGATAAAGCTTTTGATAGCCTAATATCGTCACAGCATGGCGGAATGACTGAATTTCACACGAGAGGCCAAAGCCAACCGAATTAATATAACGCAGTAATTTAAAGGACAAAGCCACATCGCGTTTAAGCGCGTTTTCAATGTCTTTTAATTCTGCATTATTGCGCAGCATATTTAATAAATTAAGGATGTTGGCATAACTTGGGTTGATAACTTTGGCGGCAAGTGTTTCAGGATGAGCAAAGTAATAGCCCTGGAAGCATTCAAAGCCTAATTCCATGCATTGCTTGAATTCATCTTTTGTTTCTACTTTTTCAGCAACCTGCAGTGCTTTTGAGCAGCGCAACTCTTTAGAAAGAGCTGGCACTTGCGACATGCCTAAAAGCTGAATATCCAGTTTGATGTAGTCGGCAAATTCTAAAAACGGTGCAGTTTGAGGAGTAAGTACAAAATCATCCAGCGCAATTGAAAAACCCAGCTCTTTAAGGTTTTGTAAACGGGCGAGCAATTGCGGAGTGGCTTCGGTTGTTTCAACAACTTCTAAAATCACGCGTTCAGGATGAAGTAATTCAAGGAAATTACTTTCAAGCATTGATTCAGCAACGTTAATAAAAGCAAGCTTATTACCAACCAGCCAATCCGTACCCATATTACTGAGTGTGTTGACCAGAACATTGGTGCCAGCCTGCATATCGCTGGAGAAGTTAGCGGTAACCGCTTCTTGATTAAGCCGAAATAGCAGCTCATAGCCAATAATTTCTTGCTGGCGGTTGAGGATGGGTTGCCTGCCGATAAATGCGTGGTCTTGCGTCATATTTTTGAAACACCCTGTGCGCGATGCCGGGCTGGCATTCGCATCGGAAAATAATATCAGTTTGCACCCGGGATATGAGCATACCCCGGGTATTTACTTAAAGGTTAAAGCGTTTTTTCAAGGAAGCGTGAAGTACGGATTGCAGAGTTATCTGCATCAGCAGCACCTAACAAGTCTTCCATATCAAGAACAAGTACAACCGAGCCATCGCCAGACAGTGTTGCCCCTGCAACGCCTTTAGGGCGGATGTTCTGCAGTGGTTTGATCACCACATCATCCCGGCCAATAAAGCTGTCCACGGCCAGAATAAACGAGTGTTCTGCTGATTGCATCAGCACCCCAAACTGAGGAAGCTGCACTTCTTCCCAGCCGAGCAGGCTGGCTAAAGAGCGTACGGACAGAATTTCGTCGCGGACAACAATTGTGGCCCGGCCAGATACTTCCTGAATCTGCTCGTGGCGGATAGGAATGATTTCCCGCACCATGGCCAGCGGCACTGCAAACGGCTGGCCACACACACGAACCACAAGCACAGGCAAAATAGCCAGTGTAAGCGGTAAGGAAATCGTGAAGCGCGAGCCTTCGCCAACAATGGACTGAATGTCGATACGGCCATTTAAACGCTGGATATTGGTTTTAACAACATCCATCCCTACGCCGCGGCCAGAGACGCTTGAAACCTGGTCTTTGGTTGAAAAACCGGGCATAAAGATCAGCTGCAGGCTTTGTTTATCGTCGAGGCTGTTTGCCGTTTCGATATCAATCAGGCCTTTTTCAACAGCTTTTTTACGAATCACATCAGGGCGCATTCCGCGTCCGTCATCGGTGATGGAGATCAGAATATGGTCGCCCACCTGGGTGGCGGATAATTCAACAATGGCTTTTGCCGGTTTGCCGCTGGTTTTGCGATCTTCCATGGTTTCAATACCATGATCGACTGCATTACGAACCAAGTGGACCAGAGGATCATTCAGATCCTCCAGCATGGTTTTATCCAGCTCAGTTTCTTCACCGGAAATAACCAGTTCAACATCTTTGCCAAGCTGACGTGCAAGGTCACGAGCCAAACGCGGGTATTTCTGGAAAAGACGTCCGATTGGCTGCATGCGGGTTTTCATCACCGCATTTTGCAGATCACCTACAAGCAGATCCAGCTGGCTGATGGCCTCATCCATTGCTTTGAGGGTGTTGCTGTCCATCTTGCCAGCCATAATATCAGTGCGTAATGTGGTGAGGCGGTTTTTGGTAAGACCAATTTCACCTGACAAATTAAGCACCTGATCCAGACGCACAGTATCAATCCGGATGGTGGCTTCCTGCGGTGCCGCAGCAGTTTGTTGCTGCTGTTGTTGTTGCTGTTGGGGAGGAGGCGCCACAGCTGTTTTTGTAACAGGCGCGGGTTTTAAGCTATTCATTGGGTCAGAAACAACTTGTTCCATGGCTGCAGGCTCATGCTGTATGACATTAACAGGCGCAGCAATTACTGCACCAAGAGTTTCGTTTTTGCCAAGTAAGGCATTATAAAGTGCATCCCAATCTGGCCCCTCACTTGCCAAATGAACTGCCGGCGCAGCAGGAGCCGGGGCCGCAACAGCTGCAGCCACTGTTTCAAGCGGGCGGCCTTCAAGTACGGCATCCAGTGCGGCAATGAGATCTTCAGGTGCATTATTGGGCAGTGCACCTTTGGCAAGGGCACCAAACATATCACGCACCACGCCGGTAGCGGCCATGATGGTGTCCATGATTTCCGGGGTGAGTACAAGCTCCAGCGTGCGAAGCTTATCAAACAGGTTTTCAGTTCGATGACAAAGCCTGACCATTGCATCGACATTCAGAAAACCTGCTCCGCCTTTAATGGTGTGGAACCCTCTGAAAATATCATTCAGCAGGTTTTTATCATTAGGTCGTTTTTCAAGCTCTACAAGCTTGTTGTCGACTTCAGACAGGAGCTCAGACGCTTCTGTTAAAAAATCTTGCAGCAGATCTTCCATGCCGCCAAAGTCAGTGCTCATCTTCGCTCCCCCAAAGGTTGCGTACATTCATTTTAAAGGTGCTCAGAAACCCAGACTTTCTAATAAGTCATCAACCTGGCCCTGATTGGTCACAATATCTGTGCGGCCTTCAGGGTTAATTACTGGTCCATTCAGAAGCGATGCTTCTTCGTCCGGTCTGAGCCCTTCGACCTTTGCGCCGCCCTGTGGAGAGAACATCAGCAGGAAGTCCATCAGATGGGCTTCCATTTGCTTGGACATATCCAATACTTTTTTAATCACTTGCCCGGTCAGGTCCTGGAAGTCCTGAGCCATCATGATTTCCAGCATCTTACTGCTGACCTGATCAGAGCCTGCGACCGTTTCGTTTAAGTGAGTGCGGGTTTTTTCAACCAGGGCTTTAAACTCATCAACAGAAAGCTGGTTTGCTAAAAGCTTATCCCATTGGCCGCTTAATGCTTTGGCATCATCACTGATTTTGTCTTGGATGGGCTTTGCCGCATCCAGTGCATTGAGTGTGCGATCCGCAGCTTGCTCGGTTAGCGTTGCAATATAGGAAAGGCGATCACGGGCGTCGGGAATATCATTCGCCGCTTTTTCCAGTGATTTATCCAGACCTAATTCTTTGAGCGTATCGTGCAATTTTCGAGTTAAATGCCCGATGTGTGAAAACATGGCACGGGCAGGATCATTGAGTTCTTCGGCAGTAAGCGTTGGCACAGTACTTGTAGCGACAGGGGCGGTAACGGCAACCGGCGCAGGCTCTGTGGGTTCACTATCCTGATTGGAATGAACGATACTATCGAAAAGTGCTTCCAGGTCAGCGGAATCTCCGCTATTTAGTGCATGATCGTTCACAGTCGCCTCCGGTGCGTCTGTCAGGTTCTTGTTCTACTTGCTCATATTGGCGAAAACTTTCTTCAGTTTTTCATCCAATGTAGCGGCTGTGAATGGTTTAACGATGTATCCGTTGGCGCCTGCCGTAGCCGCTTCAATGATGTTTTCTTTTTTCGCTTCTGCGGTCACCATCATCACAGGCAAGTGTTTGAGCTGTGCGTCTGCACGAATCGCGCGCAAGAGCTCAATGCCTGTCATATTCGGCATATTCCAGTCTGTAACCACAAATTCAAAAGAACCATTCTTTAGCTTATGCAAAGCAACTTGGCCATCTTCGGCTTCGTCTACATTTGAAAAGCCCAGCTCTTTCAAAAGGTTACGCACAATACGGCGCATAGTGGAGAAATCATCCACCACTAAAATACGCAGGTTACTATCTGCCATGTGTTGCTCCATGTCGTTTACATAAAATGTGCAAACGGCTTGTTTTTATTAATCTGAAACTAACCAACCAGTAAGGGAGTGATGGTGTCGGCTAGAATGACCGGGTCGAATTTTGCCACATATGCATCTACACCAACACTGCTACCCATTGCTCTGTTTGCATTTGAAGATAATGACGAATGCATAACAATAGGAATGCCTTGGAATCGGTTATCGGATTTAATGTGCTTTGTCAGAACATATCCGTCCATTTCCGGCATTTCGGCATCGACTAAAATCATTTTTAATTTTTCACGAAGACGCTCGCCGTCATGTGTTGCGCGATTCGCCAAGTTTTGTAATTTATCCCAAGCTTCCCGACCATTATTTGCCTGATGATATTTCACGCCAATTTTATCGAGAACGCTGATGATTTCTTTGCGGGCCACCATAGAGTCATCCACAAAAAACATGAATGTTTCTGGGTTAATGGAGGCGCGTTGCAGATCAGGGATAATTGGCTCGCCAATAACGCTGGCTAATATTTGCTCTACATCTAAGATTGAAACAAGTTTGCCATCGGGTAATTCAGTTAAAGCGGTAATCAGCTGCTGATTGCCTGCTAACATGGTTTCCGGTGCCCGCACTTTATCCCAGTCCACACGGATAATTCTATCCACTTCGTGAACTAGGAAAGCCTGAGTGTGTTTGGAGAACTCGGTCACAATCATTGTGCTTGTGGCATCAGCCGCAGGCGTTTCTTGCGTCGCTACAAATTTTGCCAGTGCGATGACCGGGATAATATTACCACGCAAAGAAAGCACACCTTCAACGCCTAAAGGCATATTGGGTGTTTTGGTAATTTTTGGTGTTTGCGATACTTCGCGTACTTTAAAAACATTAATGCCAAATATTTCGCGTGTGCCCAAAGTAAACAGCAGGATTTCCATTTTATTGGAGCCCGCCAGTTTCGTTCTGGCATCGATGCTTTCAAGCAAGTTTGTTTGATTACTGGACATGAAGGGCCTCCCTTATATTGCGTTTTAATCTGCTCATTCACTGAGAAGGAAGTTGGCGATGGCTTCAGATAAGCGATGAGGCTCAAATTTTGCTACATAGCCATCTACACCCACGGATTGCCCAAGTTTTTGATTTGAAGCACCGGATAATGAGGAGTGCATCAGCACTGGAATACCGGCAAATCGTGGATCGCTCTTAATAAGTTTTGTGAGCATATAGCCATCCATTTCTGGCATTTCCACATCGGTAAGAACCAGCTGCACCATATCTTTTACAACTTTACCCTGCAGATCAGCAGATTGCGCAATCCGCTGCAATTCATCCCATGCTCGTTTTCCATTGATAGTTGATATGTGCTTGATTTTCATTGCATCAAGCGTCATTTCAATCTGCCGCCGTGCAACAACGGAATCATCGGCAAGGAAAACTGTTTTTGTGGTTAAACTTTTATCCTGGATAATCGTGTCCGGATCAATTTTGTCTGATCCGGGGATCGATTCAGCAAGTACCTTTTCAACATCCATCATCATCACAAGCTTGTTGTTTTCGAGCTCGGTTACAGCGACAACTAAGCCTCCCATTTGCGACATCAGCATATCAGGCGGCACACGCATCTGAGACCAGTCAAGCCGCAAAATGGTATCTACTGCTTCAACCAGAAAGCCTTGTGTATGACCGTTGTATTCTGAAACGATCATAATTTCAGGCCGCGATGAGGTAGATATACCCGCATATCGTGCAAGATCAATAACGGGAACTAAGGTGCCCCGTAAGCTGACCATGCCTTCAATGGAAGGAGGCATATCAGGCGCCTTCGTGATTTCAGGCGTTCGCATGACTTCCCGAACTTTGAAGACATTAATGGCGAAATTTTCCCTCCGGCCGGTTCGCTCATCCTGTCCGAGAGTAAATAAGAGAATTTCCAGCTTGTTGGTACCAGCAAGCTTTGTACGAGCATCAATATTTTTTAATAAGTCAGACACGGAGTGGCTCCAAGCTGCGTTTAAGTATTCTTAACCGACTGTGTGTAGGGGTGGAACATTTAGGAAGCAGCTGTACAAACACAATAAAGACGCGATTATAGCCGTAAGACAGGAACTAAATAAACTTTCACTAATATTATGACTGAGTTTACGAATTTGTGGGTGGATCATTATTTTGCTCAACTGTCTAGTCACTTTATAATGTAAAAACAAAAAAGCAACAAGAAAGGTGTTATATGCCTAATCCCAAAATGGCGATTGATCCCCGTGAGTTAGAAAGTGCTTTTTCACTTTTTACCGAAGCATCAAATCAGCTTAGTCTCGCGTACGCAGATTTGCAGCAGCAAGTTGTTTCTCTTACCGGTCAATTGGAAATTGCTAATGGCAATTTACGAAGGGAGCTGGATGAGAAGGCGGCATTATCAAGGCGTTTATCTGTATTACTGGAGCGATTACCAGGAGGCGTGGTTGAATTAAATGAACAGGGTGTTGTAGTTGAATTGAACCCTGCAGCACGTTCAATGATGCAGAATCTGTCAGTTGGCTGTGTGTGGGAGGAATATATTGGTGGGTTTTTACAATCCACAAATGTACCTGACTTGTGGCTGTCTCAATCCTCAAAAGGGGAGCGAAGACTCAGTATTGTTGTGAATAATATGCCGGGTGAATTTGGAAAAATCATGCTGGTACATGATATTAGCGATACATGGGAATTACAGCGGGCTTTAACGCAACACAAACGCCTTGCTGCGATGGGTGAAATGGCCGCGGGGCTGGCGCATCAATTACGTACCCCTTTGGCGACAGCCCTCTTGTATTCAACACACCTGGCCAAACCTGCATTAAGTGACAGTGACAGGCATAAATTCGGGCAAAAAAATTTAGCCCGCTTAAGACATCTGGAAGTACTGATTCAAAATATGCTGAGCTTTGTGCGCGGGCATGAGGTGCCTGCAGAGCCTGTTATCCTCTCGGGTTTATTGAGGGAAGCGCAGCAATTAATGCTGCCGCAGCTACAGGCTCAGGACATGAATTGTGTTTTAGATTTGCCGCTGGAGTATGAACATTTAGTTGTTAATGCCAATCATAAAGAGCTTTTGGGCTGTGTGACTAATCTGATTGATAATGCAAGGCTTGCCTCAAAGCCCGGGGACGTGATCGGGCTTTTTCTATCTGCACAGGAAAATATGGCAGAGCTGAGGGTGGAAGATCATGGCTGTGGTATGTCTTCAGAGGTGCAGGAGCGTTTATTTGAGCCATTTTTTACCACCAGAAAAGAAGGTACAGGGCTGGGGCTGGCCATTGTCAGCAATTTGCTGGCTCGCTTAGGCGGAGAGATTGGCGTAAATTCCAACCTTGGAGCCGGTAGTTCGTTTACGATACGGTTGCCAGTTTTGTATTGCCCGACTAAGGTATGAAAGCAAGACCACTTATTTAACTTTCTCATGTCTTGTTTTTTTGTTGTGATTTTAAACATGTAACTTTCATGGAGTTGAGGTTTGTATGACGCCAACTGTGCAGATTGAAGGGGATGTGGGCCGTGTAGTCCTCTCCGGACAGTTCGATTTCAGCGCCCACCGCGAGTTTCGCCAAGTATGTGAAACGCTGATTAGTAACCCAGGCATCAAAGAAGTCCTCGTTGACTTTCAAAACGTAAATTATCTGGACAGCTCCGCACTTGGGATGCTGTTGCTGCTCAAAGAAAAAATCGGCGCTGCAAGTAAAAGCTTAGCCCTTGTAAACTGTAGGGATTCGGTCAAACAGGTGTTGGATATTGCCTGCTTTGGTAAGATTTTTATTATACGTTGAAGCTTGCAATGAAAATTCTGGTCGTTGACGATACTGAATCCGTACTCTTACTCATCTCTCGTTTTGTAGAGGCGTTAGGGCACAAGGCTATTCAGGCTCACAATGGGCTGGAGGCACTGGAAACCTGGCGGCGGGAAAGGCCTGATCTGGTGCTGATGGACATGATGATGCCTGTCATGTCGGGTTTGGAGGCGGCTGTTGCGATAAAGCATGAGGCACATGAGACGTGGGTGCCGATTGTTTTTGTCACTGGAGTCGGCGAAGAAAACAAGCTGGCGGAGGCGATTGAGCAGGGGGCTGATGATTACATCAATAAACCTGTTAATTTTCGTGTGCTTGAAGCCAAGTTAAAAGCATTTAGCCGTACCTTAGAATTAAATCGAAAAGTAAGAGAGCAATCTCTTAAATTGGCAGATTACTATGATCGTGCAGAAGAAGAAAAACGCGTAGTCAGTCATTTAATGGAGCAAATGGTCAATGCCGAATTGCTTTATGATCCCCAATTTGAATACTACCTGTCCCCTGCGGAAAGTCTGTCAGGCGATTTAATTGCTGCCGCCAGAACACCCGGTCAGGCTTTATATCTGATGCTGGCCGATGGTATTGGCCACGGGCTGACCGCCGCACTGAATGTATTGCCCCTTACCCAGCCTTTTTATACGATGACTGAAAAAGGCTATACCATTTCTGATATTTTAATTGAAATGAATAAGAAAGTGAGGCAAGTACTGCCTATAGGGCGATTTGTTGCACTGGTCCTTATTTCTATAGATGAATCCGCGGGTTGCATTGAGGTCTGGAATGGAGGGATGCCTTCAGTTCAGGTAATGTCCCCTGATGGTGAAATCAAACATACTTGGAAGTCCTCGCATTTACCCCTTGGCATTGTGCCAACCAACGCCATGGACGTGATGACGGATCGTTATTATTTTAACGAGCCGGCATGTCTTGCTGCTTATTCAGATGGTTTGATCGAGGCCAGGCACTCCAGCAAAGGCGATTATGGTTTAGACCGGCTGCTGCAGGTCCTGGCGGCGGCACCTGCAGATCAGCGTTTATTCCATGCAAAAAATGATTTAGCCCATTTTTTAGATGGTGAGGCTCATCATGATGATATTTCTCTTGTACTTGCTTATTTTGGTGACAGGCCAATTGCAAGATCTAAAGAGCGAATTCCTGCGGTTTCGGAGGAAGTAAATATTTCTACACTGGCTGCCTTAGGAGAAAGCGCATGGAGATACAGCGTTGCACTGGGGGTAGATGAAATCCGGCATATTAATACCGTGCCCTTTATGATGAATTTTATTGGCGGCGTCAGATCATTAGCGCACAGCCAGTCTGATGTTTTTCTGATTTTGACCGAGTTATTTGTAAATGCACTTGATCATGGCGTTTTGGGCCTTAATTCGGCCATGAAACGTGGCGCAGACGGGATGGAGCAGTATTTATGTGAACGTGCTAATCGTTTAGAAATGCTGACTGAGGGCCGGATAGAAATTGATTTAACCGGATTACATTATGATGGCAAAGATGTTTTAAGAATCCGGGTTAAAGACAGTGGCCCAGGTTTTGACTGGTCTCAGCTTTATTCTGGTAATGTAGAATTAAGCCACCAGCTGGCTTTTGGCCGTGGAATTGCATTGGTGCGCTCGCTCTGTGCTTCAGCCCAATATCACGGCACGGGTAATGAAGTTGTTGCTTACTATATCCCTCGTACTGAAACCGTATAAATTGCCACCTCTCTTTTTTTCTGCTTCCTGTATTTCATTGTTTACAAATTAAAGCCACCTTCCGGCCACAATTAATGTGGCTTCTTGTTTTATTGGTTCGATCCCCGGTCTGTCCCCCCCACTTATATTCCTTCTATACCCGATTCTTTAATCTGTCTTGTCTGGTTTTGGTTTCAATTCCTACAGGATAAGCTATCTTTATTAAATGCAGAAGGAGGCATTTTGCTATTGATAGCCTGTATTAAATCTGAGGTTTTTTATGTCTAAAAAGTCCCTTCATCTATTGTTTTACTTCGCCGTGTTTGTAAGTGTGGTGACAATAGTGATTGTATGGAGTAATACATCTCTGTGGTTATTCACCACCTGCGGTTTAATTGCGGCCTGGGGCCCGCTACTTATTCTGAAATTTACAGAGCATACCCCGGCAATAGAGAAAGAAGCGGCACAGTTTAAAGACCTTCAGCATATGGGGGGCTCCTTACAAAAACAATCTGATATGTGTCTTTTTTCAGTATCGCAATTACAGCTGGCAGATAATGAAATGAAGCGGGCGGTAGAGATTTTTGCAGATGCAATTCCTGCTTTACTCAGTGGTTTTGTTGAAATTGCCGATCAATCACGCTTACAAAAAGAAATGGCAGAATCTCTTTTTAAACATACAGCCGGTGAGAGCGGTGGTTGTTTTGAATCATTTGTGACTGAGACATCCGAAATTCTGACTATTTTTGTGGATAGTATTATCTCCAATTCTTACACCGCAATGGGGCTGGTGGATCAAATGGAGAAAGTGGGCAAAGTGGTAGAGGAGGTACTGGGTGTTTTAAATGAAATTGAATCAATTGCAAAACAAACTAATTTATTAGCGTTAAATGCTGCTATTGAGGCGGCCAGAGCTGGAGAGGCAGGCAGGGGCTTTGCAGTGGTCGCTGATGAAGTGAGGGCGCTTTCAATGCGCACCAATCACTTTAGTCGGCAGATTCGCGGTAATGTCCGGCAAATTCATGAATCAGTAGCTATAGCAGAGGAGGCAATTATGAAACTGGCCTCGCAGGATATGAGCAAGTCAATGCAGTCAAAGGTGCAAGTAGAGAAAACAATGGCAAGTATTGGGGTGATGAATAAAAATGTTGAGTCAGTTGTGAATGAATTAGCCAAAATTGCGAATCAGGTAGAGCACGGAGTATCTAATGCGGTCCGGGGCTTACAGTTTCAGGATTTGGTAAATCAGCTTTTATTACATGCTAAAGGCCGTGTTGCTGCTCAGTCAGAAATACAGGAAGCACTGGCATTAATTTATGGCTATATTGCAAATCAGAAAAACCCGGTTTTGGCATGGAAAGAAAAAATAGCAGAATTACAAGAACTTGGCGAGCGGTCTTTATTAATGGCGGATGCATTGCATAAAAATCCTGTAGCTCAGGAAAGTATGAGCAGTGGCGATATCGATTTATTTTGATGGTTTCATTGTAATACCCTGCTGAGGTCTTTTTTGCATAGATTCCTTTAATAGAAAAGTAAAGGTTGAATGCTTGATTTTTTAAACACGTGTATAGCGATTAATACATAGTTGGAGGGAATATGGCTAAAAAGATTCTGACCGTTGATGATTCTGCATCGATTCGGCAAATGGTGGTGTTTACCCTGAAAAGTGCAGGTTACGATGTGGTTGAGGCCAGTGATGGAAATTTAGGCGTTCAGCAGGCAAAAAAAATGCAGGTTGATTTAATTCTAACCGATCAGAATATGCCCGGCATGGATGGGCTGACGCTGATTAAAACGCTGCGTGCCACGCCACAGTATAAATCCATCCCCATGCTGATGCTCACGACTGAATCAAGTGATGCCATGAAAATGCAGGGCAAAACGGCAGGTGCAACAGGTTGGCTGGTGAAACCGTTTGACCCTCAGAAATTACTCGAAGTGGTACGCAAAGTGATTGGTTAGTTATAAAGCCCAGCTTGCCACTGAAGGAGGGGATATGGCGATCGATATGAGCCAGTTTATTGCAGTTTTCTTTGATGAAGCTGCAGAGCATCTTGCAACAATGGAATCCATTTTGCTTAAGCTCAGCTTGGATGAGCCGGATAGTGAAGATTTAAATGCCATTTTTCGTGCTGCTCATTCGATTAAAGGCGGAGCGGCTACCTTTGGTTTTACTGATTTAGCGGGCGTCACTCATATTCTTGAAAACCTGCTGGATAGAATTCGTAAAAATGAGCTCGATCTTCGGGCGGATATGATCGATGTGTTTTTGCGCAGCGGCGACGTACTGCAAAATATCCTGTCTGCTCACCGCGATGGGGGTGTTGCCGATCTGGATGCGGCAAAAGAAATTACCAGCTTGCTTGAAAAATTTGCAAACGATTCAGGTGGAGATGAAGCCCATCCAGTTAACGCCGCAGCAGATAATCATAATGGTTTACAAGTTATTATTTCTGCTGGTGAGCCGTTTGATCATTCGTCTGTTATGCATGCTTTGCAGGGGTATGGGGAATTACGCTCCTGTATTGAAGGCGGGGCTGAAAGCGATTGGATTTATCAGATTGTGGCTCAGGCTTTGCCACAAGAAATTATCGCTACTCTGGCTTTTGCAGTAGAGCACTCACGTATTCAAATTATTCAGCCAGAGATTTCTGCATCCTCTGGCAAGCTTAGCGACGGTGATGGCTATGGCTTTTTCACCGATGATGAGCCGGCTAAGTCAGCTGGATTAGAAGACGGTGATGGTTATGGCTTTTTTAGCGATGATAAACCCGCTGCTGGCAGCCAAGATGGAGAGGGCTACGGTTTCTTTACGGATATTACTGCGCCTCCTTCGCCAGCCCCTGCCGAAACGGTGACTGATGGTGCAGGTTATGGCTTTTTTGAGCCTCGCCCAAAGGTGCTTGCCCCTGCAGGTGCCGCTGTGGAAGTGGTTAAAGTTGCAGAGGTGAAAGCAGAAGAGGCTGAGCCTCAGGCCGCTAAGTCTAAAGCGCCTTCTGGTACTGCTGCCAAGCCCGCTGCGGCGGCTGCAGATACGTCTATTCGTGTCAGCGTAGAAAAAGTCGATCAATTACTTAATTTAGTGGGTGAGTTAGTTATTACCCAATCGATGTTGGTGCAAACTGCGCTGAATCTGGACCCGGTACTGCATGAGAATATGCTGTCAGGTGTCGGGCAGTTAGAGCGTAATACCCGTGAGCTGCAGGAATCGGTGATGTCGATTCGTATGATGCCTATTTCCTTTGTATTCAGCCGTTTCCCCCGCCTCGTCAGAGATTTAGCAGGCAAATTAAATAAGAAAATTGAATTAAAACTCATTGGCGAAAGCACAGAATTAGATAAAGGGTTTATTGAAAAACTATCAGATCCTTTAACTCATTTGGTGAGAAACAGCTTAGATCATGGAATTGAATTACCAGACGAGCGTGTTGCTAAAGGTAAATCCCCTACGGGGACGCTGACATTAAGAGCGTTTCATCAGGGGGGGAATATTGTGATTGAAGTTGCTGATGACGGTGCAGGGTTAAATCGCGAGCGTATTTTAGCCAAAGCACGTGAGCGCGATATTCCGGTGAGCGACGCCATGACAGACAGCGAAGTCTGGCTGCTGATTTTTGAAGCGGGCTTTTCTACTGCGGCACAGGTGACCGATGTGTCAGGTCGCGGGGTGGGAATGGATGTGGTGCGGCGGAATATTCAATCTATGGGCGGGCGGATTGAAATTAGCTCGATGTATGGAATTGGCTCAACCATGAGCATCCGATTGCCGCTGACTTTGGCTATTTTAGATGGCATGTCTATTTCGGTTGGTGAAGAGATTTATTTAATTCCACTGGCTTTTATTATCGAATCTTTGCAGCCCCGGCCTGATGAAGTAAAAACCATGGCAGGCAAAGGCCGGGTGATTAATGTACGTGGCGAATATCTCCCTTTAATAGCACTGCATGAAATATTTAATGTGCCGCCTAAAGTGACTCATTTTCATGAAGGCCTGGTCATTATATTAGAAGCAGAAGGCGAGAAAGTCGCCATGTTTGTTGATGATTTACTTGGGCAGCATCAGGTTGTGGTAAAGAACCTGGAAACAAATTATAGAAAAGTTCCTGGGGTGGCGGGTGCCACCATTATGGGGGATGGCCACGTTGCATTTATTCTGGATGTAGCCCAACTGGTGCATATTAGTCAGGGGCTCTCGCGGGCTGTTGCTTAAGTGTTTCTGATCGCATTCATTTAATAGAGGACTGAAGATGGATAATGGTTTGGATCACCCGGATGCCGCTCGTGAGATTCTGGTTTTTGCATTAGGCAGCGAAGAGTACGGCATTGATATTTTAAAGGTGCAGGAAATTCGTGGCTATGATGCGGTAACGAGCATTGCTAATGTGCCTGCCTTTATTAAAGGTGTTATTAATTTGCGTGGCAATATTGTTCCTATTGTTGATTTAAGAATTAAGTTTGGTCTGGGTAATATTATGTATGACCATTTCACCGTAGTCATTATCCTGAATGTGGCTAATCGGACAGTAGGTATTGTAGTTGATGGTGTTTCTGATGTTTTAACTTTGGCGGCTAATCACGTTAAACCGGCTCCGGAATTTGGTGCGGTTCTCGATACTGCCTATATACAGGGATTAGGCACTTTAGAGGAGCGCATGATTATCCTCGTTGATATTGAGAAACTCATGACCAGTAGCGATATGTCATTAGTCGATCATGTTGCCGTAACCGTTTAATTGATGATTCAAGGAGAGCACTATGTTTAATCTCTTTTCAGATCCGGCTAAAGAAGAAGCAAGCAGAAAGCAGATTCTCAGTTTGCAGGATGAAGTACAAGAACTAAGAGCCAGAGCCATGAAGGCCGAGCTGGCATTTGATCCGCTTAAAGAAGAAGCTTCTAAAAAGCAAATTTTGAACCTGCAGGAGGAGTTGCTGGAATTAAAAGCTAAAACGAATGCAATTGAAAAATCACAAGCAGTTATTGAATTTGATCTAAGCGGCAGAATATTAACCGCTAACGATAACTTTCTTAATTGCTTAGGCTATCGCTTAAGTGATATTAAAGATCAGCACCATAGTATGTTTGTTGATTCAGTGCAAAGGCAATCTGCAGAATATGCTGCATTTTGGGATAAATTAAGACGTGGTGAATTTGATTCAGGAAAATACAAACGTGTCGGTCAGGGGGGAAAGGAAGTATGGATTCAGGCAAGTTATAACCCTATATTTGATAGTACGGGTAAGCCATATAAAGTCGTTAAATTTGCAACAGATGTGACATCATCAATTAATGAGGCCAATGAATTAAAGGCGAAAGATGTGGCTGTAGGTAAAGCGCAGGCCGTGATTGAGTTTGATCTAAATGGTAAAATATTAACAGCAAATGATAATTTTTTAAATTGTCTTGGTTATAAATTAAATGAAATTAAAGATCAGCATCATAGTATGTTTGTTGACCCAGCCTACCGGCAGTCATCGGAATATATTGCTTTTTGGGATAAATTAAGAAGGGGTGAGTTTGAATCCGGAATTTATCAGCGCATTGGTAAAGGAGGGAAAAAAGTATGGATTCAAGCCAGCTATAACCCTTTACTTGATGTTAATGGCAAGCCTTATAAAGTAGTGAAATATGCTTCAGACATGACCGAGGCCGTAGAAAGTGCTAATTTACAATCCGCCTTAGATGTTGCATCAACTAATGTCATGATGGCGGATGAAAACTTTAATATAATTTATACAAATGATTCAATGGAAAAAATGCTGCTCAATGCAGAATCTGCAATTCGGAAAGATGTGCCGCAGTTTTCCGCTTCAAAAGTATTGGGTAGTAGTATTGATGTTTTTCATAAAAACCCCGCTTATCAAAGAAATTTATTAGCAGGTTTACAATCTACTCATGAAGCTCAGCTGGTTTTAGGTGGGCGTACTTTCCGCTTGCTCGTTACGCCAGTTTTTTCTAAGAGTAAATCAAGATTAGGTACGGTTGTAGAATGGCAGGATAGGACGGATGAATTAGCGGCAAGCACCAAGGCGAATCAGTTGGCTGCGGAAAATGCCAGAATTAAGGCGGCACTGGATGGCTGTACAACTAATGTGATGATTGCAAATAATGAACGTGAAATCATTTACATGAATAAATCAGTGACGAGTATGCTTAATTTTGCGCAGAATGAATTGCGTAAAGTATTGCCGCAGTTTGATGTGAGTAAATTGATTGGCCAGAATGTGGATATTTTCCACAAAAACCCAGCGCATCAGCGTGATATGCTAGCTAATTTACGGAGTACGTATACCACTGAAATTGTAGTTGGCGGGCGCACTTTTAAACTGGTGGCAAATCCTGTTTATGATGATGAAGGGGTTCGTCAAGGCACGGTTGTTGAATGGCTTGATCGCACTTTAGAAGTGGCTGTGGAAGCAGAGATTGCTGATATTGTTGAATCGGCAGCCGTCCATGGCGATTTTTCTAAACGAGCCAAAATAGAAGGCAAAGAAGGCTTTACGCTCAAATTGTGTGAGGGCATGAATCAGCTGATGTCATCTAATGAAAAGGGGCTTGCTGATGTGGTTCGGGTATTGGGAGCACTGGCCCGCGGCGATTTGTCTGAAACGATTAATGATGATTACAAAGGCACGCTGGGGCAATTAAAAGATGATTGCAATTTAACCGGTGAGCGTTTATCTGAAATCGTCATGCAAATTAAAGATTCGGTTGGCCTGATTAATACCGCATCGCAGGAAATTGCTGCAGGTAATAACAATCTGTCCAGCCGTACCGAGCAACAGGCCGCCAGTCTTGAGGAAACCGCCTCCAGCATGGAAGAGCTGACAGGCACGGTGAAACAAAATGCTGAAAACGCCAGACAAGCCAATCAGCTGGCTATTGGTGCATCAGATATCGCAGTCAAAGGCGGAGGGGTTGTTGAGCAAGTTGTTTCTACGATGTCTGAGATTAATAACAGCGCCAAAAAGATTGTCGATATTATTTCTGTGATTGATGGCATTGCCTTCCAGACCAATATTCTGGCTCTGAACGCTGCAGTTGAAGCGGCAAGGGCGGGCGAGCAGGGCCGGGGCTTTGCGGTGGTGGCCAGCGAGGTACGTAATCTGGCGCAACGCTCTGCCGCAGCCGCTAAGGAAATTAAATCGCTGATTGGTGATTCGGTTGTGAAGGTGGAATCGGGCTCACGTTTGGTGGATGAAGCAGGGCGCACCATGCAAGAAGTGGTGACGGCTGTTCGCCGTGTAACCGATATCATGAGTGAAATTTCCGCAGCCAGTGCAGAGCAAAGCTCGGGTATCGAGCAGGTTAATCAGGCTGTGGTGCAGATGGACGAAAACACTCAGCAAAATGCTGCTCTTGTTGAAGAGGCCGCAGCCGCTGCCGAGAGTCTTGAAGAGCAGGCGGGTAGCCTGGCTGATGCCATCGCTGTGTTTAAAGTGGGGGCTGCTTATCAGCATGCAGGAGTAGCCACGAAACAGCTGGCCGCGCCGCGCAGTAGTGCACCAGTGGCACGCTCTCCTCAGATCAGCCGTACACCTGCACCGCAAAAGTCAGGCAGTACCGGTAAAAAATTGCCAGGGCCTACTGCGGATGATGGTGATTGGGAGGAGTTTTAATCTGATTTGGCCTGAGGGCTGCAGGGCTTAAAAACCCGCGAGGGGCACGGTTTGAGGGCTGGTTTCACAGGTTTTTGAGGCGAATCGTTTACTGAGAAAATGTGTGAAATCTGGCCTTATCCGGCGAGGCCTCAAGCGGCATTAAGCCCGCAAGTCTTTCGGAGGGCAGATTATGCAGATCTGCCTTTTTTAATTCAGCCATTCAGCTCCTAGTATCGTGCCCTGATACAAGAAAGTGCAAATGGCCGGCTGTAAATCCCGTCGCTATAAAATGAGTTTGCCAATATGAGCAATGAGCGAGAGCAAGATTTTATATTTACCGATGCTGATTTTCGCCGGGTAGTGAAAATCATTTATACCCGGGCGGGAATCCGCTTAAATGAAAGTAAGCAATCCATGGTATACAGCCGTTTGGCACGGCGTTTAAGAGCGCTGAATTTAGAAAAATTTAGCGATTACTTGAATTTTCTTGAGGCAGAACCAAAGCATGAAGAATGGCAACAATTTACAAATGCTTTGACGACAAATTTAACTTTTTTTTTCAGAGAAAAGCATCATTTTGAAATGCTTACTGATCAGCTGCATAAATTGCATGGACCGGTGCGCATCTGGTGCTCTGCATCGAGCACCGGAGAAGAGCCGTATTCTTTGGCTATGACCGCAGTGGAAGCTTATGGCAGGCTCAAGCCTGAGGTAGAGATTATTGCATCTGATTTAGATACCCATGTATTGTCTAAAGCGAAAAACGGCATATATTCAATGGATAAATTAGATAAAGTTTCCCCTGAAAGATGCAAAACTTTCTTTCTGAAAGGAAAAGGTGAAAACATCGGGCAGGCTAGGATCAGAAAAGAATTAAGAGAAATGATTGAATTTAAACAAATTAATTTATTGGCACATTCATGGCCTTTAACACCTTATTTTGATGCGATTTTTTGCAGAAATGTCATGATTTATTTTGATCAGGCAACCCAGCGGGTCATGCTTGAAAAAATGGGCAGGCTATTAAAACCCAATGGCTTATTGTATGTGGGCCATTCAGAAAACCTGCATCATATGTCTGAGTGGTTTCACTCCTGCGGTAAAACGGTCTACCGGCTTACCGATAAAGCTATTCATGAGTGGGGATCGCCAAAATGAGTAAGGGCTATGAGGAGGTATTGGCACCCACTCTTTACTTTGATAAAAGTTTTGATATTGATGCCGCAAAGCTTTTGCCGGGTGAATACTATGTAACCGGGCGGAATATGCTCTTGGTGACCGTGCTGGGCTCATGCGTGGCTGCGTGTATCCGTGACAGAAAAACAGGCGTGGGCGGCATGAATCACTTTATGCTGCCAGAGGCGGCCGATGAGGCAACGGCGATGGCGGGTCTGGCAACACGCTATGGCACTTATGCAATGGAAATGCTGATTAATCAAATTATGAAAATGGGCGGATCTAAAAGCTCATTAGAAGCCAAGGTGTTTGGCGGCGGCAATGTATTGAGAGGTTTTACTGTATCTAATATTGGGCAGAAAAATGTTGATTTTGTCCGCTCGTTTCTGGATTTGGAAAGAATACCCGTTGTATCAGAAGATTTGCTGGATATATTTCCGCGTAAAGTTTATTTTTTTCCGCAAACAGGACGGGTATTGGTTAAAAAATTAAAAGCCGTACACAATAATACAATTGTTGACCGGGAGAAAGATTACAGCTCAAGATTGCAATATGCCAAGCAGGGTGGAGATGTTGATCTGTTTTAATTGCGGAAAATAAATCATGAAAAAAAAGGTCCGGGTGATTGTCATTGATGATTCCGCTTTAATGAGGAATCTGCTTACAGAAATTATTAATGAAGCACCTGATTTAGAATGTGTGGCCACAGCACCTGATCCGCTTATTGCAAGAGAAAAAATTCGTGAGCTTAATCCTGATGTCATTACGCTTGATATCGAAATGCCTAAAATGGATGGGCTGGAATTTCTTGAGAGGCTGATGCGGCTTAAACCCACGCCGGTGATTATGATATCCTCTTTAACTGAACAGGGTTCAGAAGCGGCTCTTCGCGCCCTAGAATTGGGGGCGGTTGATATTATTGCCAAGCCAAAATTGGATATTGTGCGTGGGATTCAAGGATATGCCGATGATATTCGGGAAAAAATACGTTGCGCAGCGGGGGCAAAAGTGAAGCCAATGTTCAGCAGCAATGTCATGCCAAATAATTCGGCGGATGTGGTTCTTCCAAAAGTGTCTAGGCCGATTTTAAAAACTGAAAAACTGATTATCGTTGGCGCTTCAACGGGGGGGACTGAGGCCCTCAAAGAGTTTTTAATGCCGATGCCGCCGGATGCCCCGGCCATTCTGATTGCCCAGCATATGCCCGAAATGTTTACCAAATCATTTGCAAACAGGCTTAACACCCTGTGCAGCATTACGGTTAAAGAAGCCGAGCATGGTGAGCGGTTATTGCCAGGGCACGCCTATATTGCTCCTGGGCATTCCCATCTTTTATTGGGTGTATCCGGGGCGAATTATGTTTGCCACCTGTCGCAGGGGGAAACCGTAAACCGCCATCGCCCTTCTGTTGATGTGCTGTTCAGATCTGTTGCTAATCTGGCAGGCAAAAACGCGATTGGCGTGATTCTGACGGGCATGGGCAAAGATGGCGCGGCAGGGATGCTGGAGATGAAGCAGGCGGGGGCCTATAACTATGCACAGGATGAAGCTTCCTGTGTGGTGTTTGGTATGCCCAAAGAAGCAATTGCGCTGGGTGGTGTGCATGAAGTGCTGCCACTGAAAGAAATTTCTGGCCGGGTGCTGGCTTTTCTTACCCTGCACGGCGGGCGTAATGTACGAATTTGAAAGTGATATGCCAGATGAACCTAGCAATATTAATTGTTGAAGATGATGATAGTTTAAGAGAAGCGCTGGCTGATACGCTTGAATTGGGCGGCTACTCGGTTCTTGTGGCTGAAGATGGTCGTGATGCGCTGCAGGTTCTGGCAAACCACCGTGTGGGGCTTGTGCTCTCTGATGTGCAAATGCAGCCTATGGATGGCGAAAGGCTGTTGCAGGAAATTAAGCTGATCTACCCTTATTTGCCCGTAATTTTAATGACTGCCTATGGGGTGATCGAAAAAGCGGTTGCCGCATTACATTCCGGTGCATGTCATTATCTCCCCAAGCCGTTTGAGCCCGATCGCTTATTGCAGGAAGTAGCAAAATACATGCTGCCGGACAGCGATGATGAAGAGGTGATTGCGGAAGATCCGGCCATGCTCAGTCTTTTAGAGATGGCAAGGCGTGTCGCGCTTTCTGATGCTTCGGTCATGATTACGGGTGAATCGGGTACAGGTAAGGAAGTGCTGGCGCAATTTTTACACCGCAATAGTGGCAGGGCGGCCCGGCCATTTGTGGCCATTAATTGTGCGGCCATTCCTGAACAACTCTTAGAATCAACACTGTTTGGCCATGAAAAAGGCTCGTTTACTGGTGCTGCAAATCAGCACCTGGGTAAATTTGAGCAGGCCAATGGCGGCACATTATTGCTGGATGAGATATCAGAAATGCCTCTGGCTCTGCAGGCCAAATTACTGCGTGTGCTGCAGGAGCGGGAAGTAGAACGGGTGGGTGGCAATAAGCCGGTGCAAATCGATATTCGTGTGCTGGCTACGTCCAATCGGGATATGAAGCTGGAAGTGGCTGCCGGGCGCTTTCGTGAGGATTTGTTTTATCGTCTGAATGTTTTTCCTTTGCAGCTTCCCAGTCTTCGTGAGCGCAGCGATGATATTTTGCCGCTGGCTAAAGCGATGCTTGCAAGACATGCGGCAAGGCAAAAACGGCGCGTGCCGGTATTGTCGTGTGCGGCAGAGGCCGCATTGCTTGCCAACGGCTGGGAAGGCAATATTCGCGAATTAGATAATGTGATGCAGCGGGCGCTTATTCTGGCTCCGGGCGATGAAATCGCTGTTGAGCATCTTTATTTGCCGCAAACCACATCTCTTAAGGCGGCAAATATTGCCGGTGCGCCGGTTCCGATCGATATTTTGCCGCAGAGCGACGTACCGGCTGTCGTAAGTGACATCAAAGAGCTGGAGAAAAGACATATATTGGAAACACTCAAGTCGCTGGGTGGTGCGCGCAAATCAACCGCAGAAAAGCTGGGCATGAGTGAAAGAACGCTACGTTATAAATTACAGCAGTATCGTGAACAAAACCCGGATTTATCCATTTGAGTTGCAGGTGGCTCAGGAATTGCTTGCAGTAGCTTAGTCAGAGCACCTACAATTTGAAAACAGGGCATTAGTCCGTTGTTGCCGTTGCCATTTTTGGCTTTATTAATGCTTATGGCCGGATCAATTGATTAACTGCTTAAAAGGGGATATAAGTCATGAGCGTGCAAGGAATCGATCAGGTTCTTGGCGAATTAAAAGCAATGTCTGCACTCGCTGGAGGGCAGGCCGCAAACCAGACGCAGCCTGTTGCGGGCGCGCCTGACTTTGCGTCAATGCTTAAGTCTTCTTTGGATCAGGTAAGCCAGGTACAGCAAGACGCTCAGGCGCAACAGCTTGCGTTTCAGTCCGGTGCACCAGAAGCCAATCTGCAGGATGTAATGGTATCCTTGCAAAAAGCCAGCCTTTCTTTCCAAACGATGGTGCAGGTACGTAATAAGCTGGTCAGTGCTTATCAGGAAGTCATGAGTATGCAGGTCTGATGCCCCGGCTCTGTCCGGAGCCCCAGCTAGCCTGAGTATTTCGTGAAAGCATTGCTGAAATATTTAGACTAGAATTTAGACAGGCTCATCAAAGCCTGCATGGGATTTCGACGTATGGCAGAGGTAAGTGCAGCGGCAGATAATAATCTGATTACAGCAAGAGGCTTCGGCGTAGCGCGCGAGCGTTTCGCTGCGTTATCCTCTGGGCGAAAGATCGGCCTGATGGTTGCTGTGGCTGCTGTAATTGCATTAATTGTGGGCAATATGCTGTGGTCAAAAGAGCCTGCCTATCGCATTTTATTTACCAATATTCCAGATAAAGATGGCGGTGCCATCGTTCAATCTCTGCAGCAAATGAATGTGCCCTATAAGCTTGATCCGGGCGGCACTATTTCTGTAGCAGCCGATAAAATTTATGACGTCAGGTTAAAGCTCGCAGCTCAAGGATTACCTAAATCGGGTAATGCGGGCTTTGAATTACTTGATAATCAAAAATTTGGTGTTTCGCAATTTGCCGAGCAGGTTAATTATCAGCGCGCTATTGAGGGTGAATTAGCCCGCTCAATTGAAACGGTTGCATCCGTCAGTAAAGCGCGCGTGCATTTGGCGATGCCCAAACAAACTGTATTTTTGCGTGATCAGCAAAAGCCTACGGCATCCGTGATGCTGACTCTTCACCCCGGCCGCATTTTAGATGGCGGGCAGGTGGCAGGGATTATTCATTTAGTATCGTCCAGCGTGCCTGAGCTGCCGGTTAAAAACGTCACGATTGTGGATCAGGATGGTAATTTATTATCTAAATTGCCTGAAATGAGCCAGAACAATTTAGATCCGCGGCAATTGCTTTATGTGCAGCATGTGGAAAAAGGCTTTGTTGAACGAGTTGAAACCATTCTCGCCCCTCTCGTGGGTAAGGAAAATGTAAAAGCCGAAGTCACCGCACAAATTGATTTTGCAGAAGTTGAGCAAACATCAGAATCCTTTAAGCCTAATTCACCTCCGAACAGCTCGGCCATGCGTAGTCAGCAAACGCTGGATTTACAAGGTAAATCCAGCAATGAATCAGCGGGCGGTGTGCCAGGTGCATTATCAAACCAGCCACCAGGCGCTGCTGCTGCACCTATAACGGCCCCTACAGCATCAGGAGCCTCTGAAGCTGCCGTTACGGGCACGGCCAATAGCCGTAAAGAAGCAACAATTAATTATGAAGTGGATAAAACCATTCAGCATGTAAAGCAGCAGGTGGGCGGGGTGAAACGGCTGTCTGCGGCGGTGGTGCTGAACTATAAGCCGGGTAAGGATAAATCCGGAAAGATGACTTATCTGCCGTTCAGCCCGCAAGAAATGACTCAGATTAATAATCTGGTACGGGAAGCGATAGGGTACAACAAGGAGCGCGGTGATTCGGTGAATGTGGTGAATGCCGCATTTGCAGATTCTGTGCCTTTGGAAGAAAAGAAAATACAGGATAAAGCGCTGGCATATATCCAGACCAATGCCACTGATGTGGGTAAATTGGCGCTGATTGCCGTCGTTGTTCTTTATTTATTGTTCTTTGTACTGCGGCCATTAATGAAAGATATGGCCAAAACGCGCGAAGAAGCACGTATTCAGGAGCTGGATTTTGGCGAAACACTTGGGCCTGATGGCGAGAAGCTGAAGGCCGACGAGCAGACGCCAGAAGAAGACGAAAATCAAAACCGTATGGCCGCCTTTGCCGAGCTGCTGCAGCAGGCTAAAGAGCTGGCAAAAGATGATCCGCGTATGGTAGCGACTATCTTGCGTGAGTGGATGCTGAATGCCGATGATAAAGGCGGCGATCCGAACAAAAAGCCGTAGAGCATAAACTGCAGTAAAGCAGCCGTATTTTGATGTTAAAAGCGCCTTGAGGAGCAAACCATGGCTGCCGATTTAAGTGATGAAGGCGTGCGTAAAAGCGCACTACTCCTGATGACATTGGGCGAAGATGTTGCCGTTGAAGTCTTTAAATTTTTAGGTCCTAAGGAAGTACAGAAGCTGGGCTTCGCAGTGGCAGGAATGGATGCCGTTAAGCGCGAAGAGATTGACGTGGTGCTGGGTGATTTTATTGCCTCCACGCAAAACCGCGCCAACTTGGGCGCTGCGGATGAGTATATTCGCTCTGTATTAACCAAAGCCTTAGGTACAGATAAAGCCGCAAATTTGCTCGATCGTATTTTGCAGGGTAACGATAATAACGGTATTGAATCCCTTAAATGGATGGATTCGTCTGCGGTTGCTGAGCTGATTAAAAACGAGCACCCGCAAATTATCGCCACAATTCTGGTGCATCTGGAATCCGATCAATCTTCTGAAATTCTGAGCTATTTTGTAGAGCGTCAAAGGAATGATGTATTGCTGCGGATTGCCACGCTGGAAGGCGTGCAGCCTGTGGCGCTCAAAGAATTGAATGATGTGCTGACCCAATTGATGTCTGGCTCCGATAAGCTGAAAAAAAGCGCCATGGGTGGTGTGCAAATGGCGGCCGATATTCTCAACTTTATGGGCGGCGTGGTGGAAGCCTCAGCCATTGCCAGTGTCCGCGATTACGACCCGGAGCTGGCGCAAAAAATTCAGGACAAAATGTTTACCTTCGACAATATTCTGGATATTGATGATCGCGGTATTCAGCTGTTAATGCGTGAAATTCAATCCGATTCCCTTGTGATTTCGCTCAAGGGCACCAGCCAGGCGCTCAAGGAAAAGATTTTCAAAAATATGTCTTCACGGGCTGCGGAAATGTTGCGCGATGATCTGGAAGCGCGCGGGCCGGTTAAGTTGTCAGAAGTTGAAGCAGAGCAAAAAGAAATCCTTAAAATCGTTCGCCGCTTGGCAGATGAAGGCCAGATTGTGCTGGGCGGTAAGGGTGATGAAGGGTTAGTTGAATA
Organism: Iodobacter sp. BJB302; assembly: GCF_002735645.1. Taxonomy (GTDB): domain Bacteria; phylum Pseudomonadota; class Gammaproteobacteria; order Burkholderiales; family Chitinibacteraceae; genus Iodobacter. The sequence goes on along the minus strand of NZ_PDZG01000031.1, from coordinate 28,629 downwards.
ATGGTCTTATCAAAAAGCCGCATTGCTCTGGCAGTGCGGTGCTGCATACTCAGAATATCTGCATACCTGTTAAATTTTTGTCGCGTCGATTTTTTAAATGCTTGCTTTGGCTTGCCAGGGTACTGCGCTGTTTCGGGGCGTCCAGATGAGTAATCCGCGCGTGATTCCACGCGAGCAATTAAGCGCATGGGAAAAATGGGAGCTCGCTTCTCTGAATGAGGCTGAGGCGGAAGCCGCTGCTTTAGAGGAAGAGGTGGCAGAGCCTGCGCCAGAAGAATTGGAGGCACCCAGTGAAAAGGTGTTTTCCGAAGAAGAGCAAGATTTAGAACCGCTCCCTACAGAGCCGGTCGATGTGCCGGATGCCGATGTTTCTTTTCCTACTGCGGAAGAGATAGAAGCGATTGTTCAGCGCGCCCAAAGCGAAGGCTTTGAGGCGGGTCTTGAGGCTGGGCGTTTAGTGGCTGAAGACGAAGCAAATCGTTTGCGCTCGGTTTTGGAAAGTGTTGAAAGTACTTTGCAAAAAGCTGAGGCGGCATTATCGAATGAAGTGCTTGATCTGGCCGTGGTGATTGCACGCCAAATGGTGAGGGACGAGCTTAATCACTCACCGGAGCGTTTACTGCCTATTTTGCGCGAAGCATTAGCCAGCCTGCCGGCTGCGCGTTCTCCATCGCGTGTGTTTCTGAATCCTGATGATCTTATTGCGGTTGAGGGCATGCTGGGCGGCGATTTGCCTGGCGATACTTGGCGTTTACTGCCTGATAAGCAGCTGGAAACAGGCGGTTGTCGGATAGAAACCCCTGATTCTGCGGTTGATTTATCCCTGCCTGTGCGCTGGCAAAATATTCTGCGGGTCTTAGGACGTGGTGACAGAGCCGACCTTGGCTGGGCCGGGCAGCCTGCTGAGCCTGCGCTTGCCGGTGAAAAAGAGCCCGCTGAATTGCCTGCTGCCGAAGCTGCACCAGAGGCTACACCTTCTTCGCAAGTTGATAATCAGCCCGCCTTAGTTTCTGATGAGGAATCTGAGGCTTCTTCAAAGGGACTTTCAGCAGAGGATTCTGATCCTGCTGCTGAAGCGCCCGCCAGTGAATCCGAACATCATGACTGAAGCCTTGCAGGGTTGCAGCCAGTATCTGGCCGATTGCAAAGACGCGGTGCGCTGGATGCGTCCGTGGTTGCCGCGCGGGCGCTTGGTCAGAGTGTCGGGTTTGGTGCTTGAGGCTGTGGGCTTGCGGCTGGCCATTGGCTCGTCTTGTGATGTGATGACACCCAGCGGCGCTTCGGTCGAGGCGGTGGTGGTTGGCTTTAATGAAGACCGCTTGTTTCTGATGCCGATTGCTGAAATTTATGGCGTAGAGCCTGGCGCGCAGGTTGTGCCGCATGAAGATGTGGAAGCGTGGGTGCCTGATTATGGTCATCCGCGCCCGCCGCAGCGCCGTTTAGAAGATCATGGCCGCCAGATGCCGGTAGGCTGGGGCTTGCTTGGCCGGGTTTTAGACGGCTTGGGCAGGCCACTCGATGGCAAGGGGCGGATTGAGCATGACGACTATATGCCGCTGTTTGCCCGCCCCTATAACCCGATGACGCGTGAGCCAGTCCGGCATGTGATGGACGTGGGCGTGCGGGCGATTAATGCCATGCTGACCGTAGGGCGAGGCCAGCGTCTGGGCCTGTTTGCTGGCTCTGGTGTGGGTAAATCGGTGCTGCTGGGTATGATGGCACGCTATACCACGGCCGATGTGGTGGTGGTGGGCCTGATTGGTGAGCGTGGCCGTGAAGTGAAAGATTTTATTGAAAATATTCTGGGTGATGAAGGCTTGCAGCGCTCGGTTGTGGTGGCAGCGCCTGCAGATACGCCGCCCTTGCTGCGTTTATATGGCGCAGCGTACGCCACCTCGATTGCCGAATATTTTAGAAATCAGGGCAAGCATGTGCTGCTGATTATGGATTCGCTGACACGCTATGCGATGGCGCAACGTGAAATTGCCCTGGCTGTGGGCGAGCCGCCGGCCACTAAAGGCTATCCGGCATCGGTGTTTGCCCGCTTGCCGCAATTGGTTGAGCGGGCGGGCAATGCCGAAGAGGGCGGAGGCTCAATTACTGCGTTTTATACTGTTTTATCCGAAGGCGATGATCAGCAAGACCCGATCGCCGATAATGCCCGTGCGATTTTGGATGGTCACTTTGTGCTCAGCCGCCAGCTGGCCGAGGCAGGGCATTACCCTGCGATTGATATCGAAGCTTCGATCAGCCGTGTGATGAACGATATTATTTCGCCCGAAGAATTCACCGTGGTCCGCCGCTTTAAATATCTTTATTCCCGCTATCAGCGCAGCCGGGATTTGATCAGCGTGGGCGCTTATGTGCCGGGCTCCGATCCTGTTCTGGATGAAGCCATTCGGCGTAATCCCAGCTTTGAAGCCTTTTTGCAGCAGGGTATTGGCGAGTGCGAACGCTATGATGGGGCTAGAATGAAGCTTTATCAGCTCTTGATGTAATCAGCAGGGATGAGTGCAGTGGCTCAGTTTCGTTTTGCCTTTTTACTTGAGCTTGCCATCGATGCAAGAGAAGACGCTGCAAGGCTTATGCAGGCATCTCAGGCCAATTGGCTGAGTGCTCAGGGTAAGCTGGAGCAGGTTGATCAGTATCGGGTTGAGTATCGTGCCCGCTTGCTGGGCAGCGGTCAGGGCGGCATGAGCATTATCCAGTGGCGGGATTTTCAGCTGTTTCTGGCTAAACTGGACGATGTTGCATTGTCGCAGCAACTGGAGATTGAGCGCCTTGCCAGCGTCTACGAGGCGCGCCGTGATGCGTGGCTGGAATGTGAAAAAAAAGTAAAGGCATTTGAGGCTTTAAAGCAGCGGCACTTATCCGCTGAAATGCAAAAAGAATTGCGTAATGAGCAGCGTATTAATGATGAATTTAATACACGGCAGCGCCCCCGCTGATTCTGTATGTTGATATCTTCTGCTTTATCCACGGATAAATCTTGTCTGAGTAAGGATAAGATGTGGATAACTGTCTTAGTGTGCTGTTTTATAGGGTAAAAAAACAGCTGCCTTATTTTTAATCAGCTCGTGATTATCTCAAATGCATATCAGGGTAAATGTCTGGTTTTTTTTGCCTATGGCATATTGGCCTGCTGCTGGCATGTATTGATTGCCAGGCCGTACTCTGATTGATTGCAAATTGTCTGATAAAGATTCTGTTCACCAGCCTCAGGATAAGAATGCATCGCCTGAAGTGGTGAACAGAATCGGCTTAATGATTATTTTTTTGCCAGGCGGTTAATGCTTTGGGCTGCCTGCCGCAATTCTGTCCATCACGGCAAATAATACCCCAGAGATCACAAAGGTCAGGTGAATGCCGATTAACCATGCCAGCTCTGTGTGATCGGTCGATTTAATATTCATAAATGCTTTAAGCAAATCAATGGCCGAAATAGCCACAATTGAGCCTATTAATTTCAGCTTTAAATCCGCATAGCTCACTTTTCCCATCCACGATGGCTTATCAACCGAGCTGTGGGCAATATCAAGCTTTGATATGAAATTCTCATACCCGCTGAAAATCACAATTAATAAAAGGTTGGCCACCAAGGTAACGTCTACCATGCCTAAGATGGCAATAATTAAATTGCCATCTCCATAAATCAGCGCATTAAACATGCCAAATAGTTCTTTAATCATTTTGGCAAACAGGGCAAGCAGGCCCAGAATCAGCGCTAAATAAAAGGGCGCCAGCAGCCATCGGCTCTGAAAAATAATCCTTTCCAAAATATCTTCAACACGGTTTTGCATTTACTGCCTCCAAAAAGAGGCTGTAATCATGGCGTCTCTTTGCAAGCAAATCAAGATTTAAACAGCGGGGTTAAAGTAAGCCATCGCGCAGGCCGCTTGCACGCTGCGGGCCGGTATGACTGGGCGCGCAGAGATTATGCCATCAGCCTACCTGCTCTAAGTGGGTAAGTTTTGTATTGCTTATAATCAAAGAAGTTACTATAATTTCAGTAATTACTGAAAATTGGAACGATCATGAACCTCTCGCCGATTAATGAGCGATTTGTTTTGCATTTTGGTGAAATGGGCAGCCGTTGGGGAGTAAATCGCACAGTAGGGCAAATGTATGCGCTGCTGTTTCTTTCGCCTAAGCCATTGAATTCAGATGAAATTGCCGAGCAGCTTGGTTTTTCCCGCTCTAATGTCAGCATGGGAATGAAAGAGTTGTTGTCCTGGAAGCTGTGCAAATTAGTGCATAAGCCAGGCGACAGGCGTGATTATTTTGAAACACCAAAAGATGTTTGGGAGATATTCCGCTCTTTAGTCGAGGAAAAGCGCAAGCGCGAAATCGAGCCCACGCTGACTTTGCTGCGCGATGCCCTGATGGACGAGGCCATGAGCGATGAAGACCGCCATGCCCAGCAACGTATGCGCGAAATGCACGAGCTGATTGAGCTGGCGACAGGCTGGTTTGACGAGGTGCAGCACCTCTCACCGGAAACCTTAGAAAACTTAATGCGCCTTGGTTCAAAGGTGCAAAAAGTATTGAGCTTTGCCGGAGCGTTACGGCCAGGAAACAGGGATTAACTATGCGAATAAGCAAGCGTCTGCCTTTGTGGCAAGAAATCACCATTGTATTGCTGATTAAAATGGCCTTGTTATTTGTGATTTGGAAGTGCTTTTTTTCTCAGCCTGTTGCCCGTCATATGCTGGTGCCGCAATCCATGATGACAGAGCGGTTTACGAGTGCGGCCTCTGCACCGGCTCAGCGTTAGCTGAATCGATTACCGGTATAGCCTGATGGGTGTTTGCATCGGGTGACAAGGTAAATATTTCATGGCTTCGCCCGGACGGGGAGCTTGTTTTCCAGAATCAAGTTAATCATTACACAGGACACTTTTATGATTCCCGCTGCTGAAGTGGTGGAATTGTCGCGTATGCAATTTGGATTAACCGCGATGTTCCATTTTTTATTTGTGCCATTAACAATGGGCTTGTCATGGATATTGGTGATCTGTGAAGCCGCCTATGTAATGACAGGTAAAGAAATATATAAGGACATGACCCGGTTCTGGGGAAAGTTATTTGGTATTAATTTTGCAATGGGGGTCACAACAGGCCTAACCCTCGAGTTTCAGTTTGGAACAAACTGGGCCTATTACTCGCATTATGTGGGCGACATATTTGGCGTGCCATTAGCGATTGAAGGCATGATGGCCTTCTTTTTGGAATCTACCTTTGTGGGTTTATTCTTTTTTGGCTGGGACCGGCTTTCAAAAGTACAACATCTGGGCGTCACTTTTTTAGTGGCGCTGGGGTCAAATATTTCGGCCTTATGGATTTTGATTGCCAATGGCTGGATGCAAAATCCGGTTGGAGCCGAATTTAATTACATTACCATGCGAATGGAATTAACCAGTCTGGCCGAGGTGTTTTTTAACCCGGTAGCACAGGTTAAGTTTGTGCATACCGTGGCGGCAGGGTATGTGGCGGCTTCCATGTTTGTGCTGGGTGTATCCAGCTGGTATCTGTTAAAAGCAAGGGATACAGGTTTTGCGCTGCGCTCTTTTGCCATTGCTTCAGCATTTGGCCTCGCTTCAATTTTATCCGTGATTGTGCTGGGTGATGAATCCGGTTACACCACAGGCGAAGTGCAGAAAGTTAAGCTGGCGGCAATGGAAGGGCAGTGGGATACGCAGCCTGCGCCTGCCGCATTAACTTTGTTTGGGATTCCGAATCAGAAAGAAGAGCGCGTTGATTTTGAGGTGAGTATTCCCTACGCGCTGGGCTTAATTGCCACTCGCTCAACAACGGAAAAAGTAACCGGGATTAAAGATTTAAAAATTGAATACGAGCAAAGAGTGAAGAATGGTATTCAGGCCTATGCAGCATTAACCCGTTTAAAGGCAGGAGACAAAACGGCCCATGATGCATTTGAAGCACATAAGGCGGATCTGGGCTATGGCTTATTGCTGAAAAAATATACCAGCAATGTGGTGGATGCAACGCCTGCACAAATTAAAGCAGCCGCCGCAGATACGATTCCCAATGTTGCGCCTATTTTCTGGTCTTTCCGCATTATGGTAGGGCTGGGGATGCTGTTCTTATTTATTTTTAGTATGTCGTTTTATTTCCTGGCTAAAAGAAATCTCGCTCCGCAGCGCTGGTTATTGCACCTGGCTGTATGGTCGATTCCACTGCCATGGGTGGCGATTGAAGCGGGCTGGCTGGTGGCAGAGTATGGCCGTCAGCCGTGGACTATATCGGGCATTTTGCCCACCTTTATGTCGGCTTCTGCGCTGAGCAGCGGGCAATTGCATTTCAGCATGATCGGCTTAACGCTGATGTATACCAGCCTGTTTGCGATAGAAATGTATCTGATGCTGAAATATATCCGCCTTGGGCCGGCCAGCCTGCATACAGGGCGCTATTTTGGTGAAAAAACTTCGCACGCTTAAGGAAAAATCATGCTCGATTATGAAGTCTTGAAGTTGATTTGGTGGGGGCTGATGGTTTTTCTGCTCATCGGCTTTACCCTTACCGGTGGTTTTGATCTGGGCGTGGCTATTTTATTGCCTTTTGTGGGCAAAACGGATGATGAGCGCCGCCTAGTTATTAACTCAGTCGGGCCAACCTGGGAGGGGAATCAGGTTTGGCTGGTTACGGTGGGTGCCGCTTTATTTGCGGCATGGCCTCTGCTGTATGCGGCAGCGTTTTCGGTGATGTATGTTGCGCTGATGTTTGTGCTGTTTGCCCTGTTTTTACGCCCGGTTGGTTTTGATTATCGCAGTAAGCTGGAAAACCCGCGCTGGCGCAGTGGCTGGGATTGGGCGCTGTTTGTGGGGAGTGTGGTGCCCACGCTGGTGTTTGGTGTGGCGATAGGCAATTTATTTATCGGCCTGCCATTTCAGTTTGACGATAGCCTGCGGGTGAGTTATTCGGGGCATTTTTATGATTTATTAAATCCATTCTCGCTCTATTGTGGTTTGGCGGCCATTGCCATGCTGATCTTGCACGGTGCAAGCTTCTTAACGGTGAAAACCCGGGATCAAGTGCAGGAAAGATCGAGAAAGGCAACCATCATTGCCGGTTGCGTTTTGGCTCTCCTGTTTGCTTTGGGCGGTGTATGGCTTAAAGAGTTGGATGCATGGCAGATTGTGAGGATGGGGCCTGCGGGCGATGTACTTAATCCGCTTAATAAAACAGTGGCGATTGTAAAAGGGGCATGGTTAAGTAACTTCAGCCTTTATCCGTCGGCATGGCTGGTTCCGGCTGCGGGTGTGGCTGCAGCTTTGCTGGCGGCGTTTGCCAGCTGGCGGCATTCACCGCTGATTGCGTTTATTTTAAGTGGCACAGCCAGTGTGGCTGTGCTGTGCACCACGGCAATTGCTTTATTCCCGTTTATTCTGCCTTCTACATTGGATGCGGCATCCAGCCTGACTGTCTGGGATGCTGTATCCAGCCAGAAAACCTTGGGTGTGATGCTGGGTGTGGTAGTGATCTTTGTGCCGATCATCATGATGTATACCGCATGGGTTTATCGGGTGATGCGCGGGCCGGTGTCTGTTAAGCGGCTTCAGGAAGATACTCACAGTTATTAATTTATTTCAGTGCCATAAAGGCAGGCCCGGATGGCGGGCTTGTATTTATCAGAGCTTCTTTGTGGTTAAAGAAATCAGCAAAAAGGGGTGTACAAATGTGGTATTTTTCCTGGATTTTAGGTGTGGGTCTGGCCCTGGCTTTTGGCCTGATCAATGTAATGTGGTTTGAGAGTACGCATGCATTTGGGGGTGAAAAAGAAACAGAGGCGCAGGAGCGCTTTGAAAAGTACGGTAAGAAATAGGCGATTGTTGGTTTCTTTGTTTTATGTCAAATAAATGTTGCTGAGAGAAAAATAAGCAGCCCGTCCGCGGGCTGCTTTTTATTTGCGTTTATTTATTGCTTTGTAATTTTTTGTTGCAAGAGGCTGATTTTGGATTGTCCTGGTGGGGAGAAAAGTAACAAAAGGTAAGTTGCAGCCGGAATGATCCCGGCATTTGAGTTTTCTCAATACCTGCATAAGGTGAATTCTGTAGATTTCAATGCGTAAAAATAAGTGATTAATCATGTGGTCTTTTTGATTGTTTATTTGTTAAGCATTTGTTTTATGTTAATAAAATTTGTCATGTTGTTTTAATTTGGTGCATTATTTTTTTCATATTCTTGCTATTTGTTAGCGCAAGTCATTTTTATACAAGGGCTTGTTTATCTTTTGATTGCCAATTACTACCGCGCAGTGAATAATCCACTTTGTTTGGTGATGTAAGGTGTATCGACTACGGTCACTTGCAAGGGTATGACAACTTTGCCGCCTCGCACTTCAAAGCGGTTATTCAACGATTAAAGCTGCGCTTACACTCGTTGCTTGAGCAAGATAAAAAGGGGATGTTATGAATATTCTGGGCTATTTACAGAAAATCGGCCGTGCGCTGATGGTGCCGGTGGCTACATTGCCAGCTGCTGCCATTTTGATGGGTATCGGATATTGGATCGATCCAAACGGCTGGGGGAGCAATAGTGCATTAGCGGCCTTCCTGATTAAATCGGGTGCTGCAATTATCGACAATATGTCGATTTTATTTGCCGTAGGTATTGCTTATGGTATGTCCAAAGATAAAGACGGTGCGGCGGCTTTATCTGGCTTGGTTGGTTATTACGTACTGACCACATTACTTTCACCGGGCGCAGTTTCGCAGATTCAGGGTATCCCTTTGGATCAGGTGCCTAAAGCCTTTGCCAAAATCAACAATCAGTTTGTTGGTATTTTGGTGGGTGTAATTTCTGCTGAGCTTTATAACCGCTTTAGTGGTGTTGAGCTGCATAAAGCACTGGCTTTCTTTAGTGGCCGCCGCTTAGTGCCTATCGTCACTTCGGTTGTGATGCTGGTTGTTGCTTTCCCGCTGATGTATATCTGGCCACTTGTATTTAATGGCTTGGTACATTTTGGTGAAAGCATTATGGGTATGGGCCCTCTGGGTGCTGGTATCTATGCATTCTTTAACCGTCTGCTGATTCCGGTTGGCTTGCATCACGCACTCAACAGCGTGTTCTGGTTCGACGTTGCGGGTATTAACGACATTCCTAACTTCCTGGGTGGCGCTAAGTCCCTTGCTGAAGGTAAGGCTGTGCTGGGTGTAACCGGTATGTATCAGGCTGGTTTCTTCCCGATCATGATGTTCGGTTTGCCAGGTGCAGCTTTAGCTATTTATCACTCTGCTAAACCACAAAACAAAACCCGCGTTGCGTCATTGATGATTGCTGCTGCGTTTGCTGCATTCTTTACTGGTGTGACAGAGCCGCTTGAATTCTCATTCATGTTTGTGGCTCCGCTGCTTTACTTGCTGCATGCTGTGCTGACTGGTTTGTCAGTTTATATCGCTGCAAGTATGCAATGGATTGCTGGTTTTGGTTTCAGTGCCGGTCTGGTTGACTTGGTGCTGTCAACTAAGAATCCGCTGGCTAAAGATATTCTGATGCTGATCGTGCAAGGCTTTGCATTCTTTGCGATCTACTACTTCAGCTTCCGTTTTGCGATCAAGGCGTTCAACTTAAAAACACCGGGTCAGGAAGATGAAGAAGAAGGCGCTGCAGAAAGTGATGGTTCGCCAGTAAGTGGTGATACAGATTCACTGGCTCATGCTTATGTCGCTTTGATTGGCGGTTCTGCAAATGTTGTGGCGATTGATGCTTGCATTACCCGCCTGCGCTTAACACTGAACGATACTGCTGGCGTGGATGAAGCTGCAGCTAAGCGTCTTGGTGCTTCAGGTGTAATCAAGCTTAATAAACAAAATGTACAAATTATCGTTGGACCAAAGGCCGAGCTGATTGCAACACGCATGACTCAGTTGCTGGCAGGTAAAGGTATTAGCGCAGCAATTCCTGCTGCAGCGCCAGCGGCTCCTGTTGCTAAGGCGGCTGTTGCGGCTCCGGCTCAAAAAGTTACAGGCGATTTAGTATTGCTTGCTCCTTTGAGTGGCGAAGTTGTGGCGCTGCTGGATGTGCCTGATGCGGCGTTCTCCAGCAAGGCTGTGGGTGAAGGTCTGGCGATTCGTCCAAGCAGCAGCCTAGTGCTGGCTCCTGTGGATGGTGTGATTGCTAAAATCTTTAACACTAACCATGCATTTGCACTGATTGCAGACAATGGTGCTGAGCTGATTGTGCACATTGGTCTGGATACTGTGAAGCTGGGCGGCAAGGGTTTCACACGCTTACTTGAGCAAGGTTCGCGCGTTAAAGCGGGTGATGCGGTGCTTGAGCTGGATCTGGAATACCTGTCACAACATGCAGTTTCAATCATCAGCCCGATTGTGTTGAGCAACGTTGATCAGTTTGACAGCGTGGCACAGTTTGCAACTGGCCATGTAGAAGCAGGTAAGACAGCGCTCTATACCATTAAAGCGAAATAACTCTGCTTTAGCGGGAATAAAAAAGGCGAACCCTCGGGTTCGCCTTTTTTACGTTGTGTGCTTTATACAACAGAACGTAAATTTTTTAGTTAAAAATAATTAAGCAAGTAAGTGCTTCACTGCATCACGCTCTTCAGACAATTCTTTTGCGCTTGCATCCATACGGGCACGGCTGAAGTCGCTGATTTCCAGGCCTTCAACAATGGTGTACTTGCCGTCTTTACAAGTAACAGGGTAGCCAAAAATCAAATCGCTGTAGCCATACTCGCCATTGGCCGGAACACCCATCGTGACCCAGTCACCATCTGTAGTGCCCAGTACCCAGTTACGGATATGGTCAATTGCTGCATTGGCTGCAGAAGCCGCAGAAGACAAACCACGCGCTTTAATAATGGCCGCGCCGCGTTGCTGAACAGTAGGGATAAAGTCTGTTTCCAGCCATTTTTGATCATTGATCAGGGCAGAAGCGCTTTGGCCTTTCACTGTTGCATGGAACAGATCAGGGTATTGGGTGGCTGAGTGATTGCCCCAGATGATCATCTTGTTGACATCGGTTACCGCTGCAGATGTTTTCTGTGCGATTTGAGTCAGGGCACGGTTGTGATCCAGACGCATCATGGCGGTGAAGTTAGCCGGGTTTAGATCCGGTGCATTCTTCATGGCAATGTAGGCATTGGTGTTAGCTGGGTTACCTACTACCAGTACTTTTACATCGCGTGAAGCCACTTCGTTCAGCGCTTTACCCTGTGCGGTAAAGATTGCACCGTTGGCTTCCAAGAGGTCTTTGCGCTCCATGCCTGGGCCACGCGGACGTGCGCCAACCAAGAGGGCGATGTCTGCATCTTTAAACGCCACTTTTGGATCATCACTTTGCACAATGCCATGCAAGAGTGGAAAAGCGCAGTCATCCAGCTCCATGACCACACCGTTCAGTGCAGGCAGGGAAGGGGTGATATCCAGCAATTGCAGGATCACAGGCTGATCTGCGCCAAGCATCGCGCCTGATGCAATACGGAATAAAAGGCTATAACCAATCTGGCCGGCAGCGCCGGTTACGGCAACGCGAATAGGGGTCTTCATGAGGATCACTCCGATATTGGTGTGTGAACGATGCTGGGGTTTTCAGCGCTTGCACTTCAACCGCACAGATAACACTTTGTTTGTAAATAATCAGAAATTGGACTGGCTGACCTGACGCACTTATCTGCTTATTTGTAGAGCAAATGTGAGTATCCTGCTTTGTTATGAAGTGCGGCTGCAGTACACCCCGCATGCTTATTTTTACACGGTTTAAAGTATGTTTTAGCTACTCTGTAAGCCTAGCAGAGAAAGTTTATCACGCGTATCCGTGCTTTGCGCACGTTTTGCTGCCTGAGCAAATATATTGTTGTGTATCTTTTGTCTTATATAAGACTGTAGTAGACTATGATGCTACAACATGATAAAAAGCAACCTATCCTCAATGAGCAAACTTGCAGCCATCCCTTTATATCGTCAGGTTATTCGTGAAGTTACTACGGCAGTGGATGCTGGCGAGTGGAATGCAGATGAAAGTTTGCCTAGCGAAAATGATTTAGCTCACCGTTTCGGCGTAAGCCAGGGAACGGTGAGAAAAGCACTCGATGTGCTGGTGTTAGAAGGCGTTCTATATCGCCGCCAAGGTGTGGGGACTTTTGTGTCGGATGCCAGTGATTTTTTGGCGCAGGCGATGTTTGTCCCTTTATCTGGCTACGGCGGTGAAAAGCCAAAAATTGAAATGCTGGGCTGCGTACGAATTCATGCAGGCGAGCAGCTGGCAGAAATATTGGGTTTAAGGCGTGGTGCAGCCTTATGGCAAGTCAGGCGCTTATTACGTGTTGCAGGTGCTGTGATTGGTCTGGAAGAAATGTTTTTGCCCGAGGCTAATTTTCCGAATCTGGAAATGCGCAGAATTCGGGAGTTACGCGGTAATTTGCGTGAACTATGCTGGCGTGACTTTGGGATGCGTTTAAAAGATGGCGAGGTTCGCTATCGTGCAGTGCCCGCAGCCAGTGCTGAAGCCAGATTATTACAAGTTGAAGTACATGAGCCTTTACTTCAGCTTGTGCGTCTTGCAAGAGATTTTGATGGAAAGCCGCAAGTTTGGAGTGTGGCCTGGTTCAGATCAGAGCAATTGGCTTTTCAGGCTCCGCCTGAGCAGGCTTAATTTGCAAACAGAATTGAGTTTCATGAATTTGTAGTTGAGTAAGTAGTAAAAGGCAGGTCGGTGATGTCGGACGGTTTAAGAAACAGATCGTGCACGCTGACAGAAGTAAAACTTAAAGAGGAAGTGCGCATGCAAAAAACACGCCCCAAGCACCTGGAGATCGCGAAGATTCGTCTTCCTTTGCCAGGGATTATCTCCATTCTTCATCGCGTGAGTGGCGCGCTGATGTTTCTGGCGATTCCCTTTATGCTCTACGCCCTGGAAGGTTCTTTAGCCTCGAGTGAGCGTTTTGATGCATTCAGATCCTGTATTTCAAACCCCCTTGTAAAAATTGCGCTGTTGGGTGTTTTGTGGGCTTTCTTGCATCACGTCTGCGCAGGCGTTCGTTTCTTGTTTTTAGATATTCATAAGGGCCTGGAGCTGAAAACGGCACGCCTTACAGCCAAAATTGTGCTGGTGGTAAGCTTGGTTCTGACGGTCGTGATTGGGGGACTGGTATGGTAAATCGTCAAGTAGTCGGGGCCCATTACGGCCTGAAAGATTGGCTGGTTCAACGTGTAACTGCCGTGATTATGCTGGTTTACACCGTTGCCCTGGTTGCGTTTTTATTGCTGGCCGGCGGCACTTCTTTTGAAGCATGGCAGCAGCTGTTTGCCTGTACATGGGTGAAAGTGCTGACCACCATCAGCCTGTTTGCATTGCTCTGGCATGCATGGGTGGGTGTGCGTGATATCTGGATGGATTATCTCCAGCACGTTGGTTTACGTTTAACGATGCACGTGCTGACGCTGTTATGGCTGGCAGGTAGCTTGGTTTATATGATTAAAGTTGTGTGGGGTGCATAAGCGATGACCGTTCCTATTCGTAAATTCGATGCTGTCATTGTTGGCGCAGGTGGCGCAGGCCTTCGTGCCGCATTGCAGCTCTCAGAAGCGGGCCTGAAAACCGCTGTTTTATCCAAAGTATTTCCAACCCGCTCGCACACTGTTGCGGCGCAGGGTGGTATTTCCGCTTCTCTTGGTAATGTCCAGGAAGACAAGTGGGAATGGCATATGTACGACACCGTTAAAGGGTCGGACTGGCTGGGCGACCAGGATGCGATTGAATTTATGTGCCGTCAGGCCCCCGAAGTCGTGGTGGAGCTTGAGCACTTTGGTATGCCTTTTGACCGCCTTGAAAACGGCAAAATTTATCAGCGTCCGTTCGGCGGTCATATGGCCGAATTCGGTAAAACACCGGTGCAACGCGCCTGTGCCGCAGCCGACCGTACCGGCCACGCCATGTTGCACACGCTGTATCAGCGCAATGTGCGCGCCAATACTCAATTCTTTGTGGAATGGATGGCGCTGGATCTGATTCGTGATGAAGCAGGCGAAGTCGTTGGTGTGACTGCCTTAGAAATGGAAACCGGCGAAGTGTCGATTATCCATGCCAAGGCCGTGTTGTTTGCCACCGGTGGTGCTGGCCGTATTTTCTCAGCCTCGACCAATGCCTTTATCAATACCGGCGATGGCCTCGGCATGACCGTGCGCGCAGGTATTCCGCTTGAAGATATGGAATTCTGGCAATTCCACCCGACCGGCGTGGCCGGTGCGGGTGTATTGATTACCGAAGGCGTGCGCGGCGAAGGCGGCATCTTGCTTAATTCTGAGGGCGAGCGTTTTATGGAGCGCTACGCTCCAAACGCCAAAGACTTAGCGTCCCGTGACGTGGTTTCACGCGCAATGGCGCTGGAAATTCTGGAAGGCCGTGGCTGTGGTAAAGAAAAAGACCATGTATTGCTGAAGCTTGATCATTTGGGCCCGGACATCATCAAGCAACGCCTGCCAGGCATTCGTGAAATTGCCATTAAGTTTGCCGGTGTAGATCCGATTCAGGATCCGATTCCAGTCGTGCCAACCTGCCACTATCAAATGGGCGGTATTCCGACCAACTATAAGGGTGAAGTGGTTGCGCCGATTGGTGATGATCCGGAAGTGCGCGTCAAAGGCTTTTACGCGGCCGGTGAATGTGCATGTGCTTCGGTGCACGGTGCAAACCGCCTGGGTACAAACTCTCTGCTGGATCTGGTGGTGTTTGGTAAGGCTGCGGGTAATTCGATTATTGATTTCATCAAGAACGAGCGCCCGGAGCTTCGTCCATTGCCTGCTAATGCGGCTGAGTTTTCCTTAGCCCGTCTGGCCCGTCTGGAAAACCAAACCGGTGGCGAAGAAGTGGCTGATGTACGTAATGCCATGCAAAAAGTGGTGCAACTGCGTGCCGGTGTATTCCGCAACTCAGAGAATCTTGCCAAGGGCGTGGAAGAAATCAAAGCTGTGGCAGAGCGCGTGAAACGCACTCAGATTGCAGACAAATCCAAAGTATTTAACACCGCGCGTGTTGAAGCGCTGGAGCTGGATAACCTGATCGAAGTGGCGGTTGCAACGCTGATTTGTGCTGAAGCGCGCAAGGAAAGCCGTGGTGCACATGCGCATGATGATTTCCCGGATCGTCATGACGAGTGGATGAAGCACACCATGTTTGATGGCACAAGCCGTACGCTGTCTTATAAGCCCGTTCACACCAAACCGCTGACGGTCGATTATATCGAACCGCAAAAACGCGTTTACTAAAAGCATCAGGAGAAAACCGATGAAGATGCATTTCAAGCTCTATCGCTACAACCCTGATGTGGACGCTAAGCCGTACATGCAGGATTACCTCGTTGAACTGGAACCGTCCGACAAGAAATTATTGGATGGACTGGTTCGCCTGAAGGCACAAGACGACAGCCTGAGCTTTCGCCGCTCTTGCCGCGAAGGAATTTGCGGTTCAGATGCGATGAATATCAATGGCAAAAATGGTTTGGCCTGTATTACAGACATCGCCAGCCTGAAGCAGCCGGTGGAGATTCGCCCACTGCCAGGTTTGCCGGTGATTCGTGACTTGATCGTTGATATGACTCAGTTCTTTAAGCAATATCACTCGATTAAGCCCTATGTGCAAAACGATAATCCGCCGCCTGATCGCGAACGCCTGCAATCGCCGGAAGACCGTAAAGAGCTGGATGGTTTGTACGAGTGCATTTTATGTGCTTGCTGCTCGACATCCTGCCCGTCATTCTGGTGGAATCCGGATAAATTTGTAGGCCCGGCTGGTTTGCTGGCAGCTTACCGCTTCATTGCGGATACCCGCGATGAAAAAACCAACGAACGTCTGGATAATCTGGAAGATCCATATCGTTTGTTCCGTTGCCACAGCATTATGAATTGCGTTGATGTTTGCCCTAAGGAACTCAACCCAACCAAGGCCATTGGCAAGATTAAAGATTTAATGATTAAGCGCATGAGCTAATCAACAGAGGGGCAGCTTTGCCCCTTTTGAAGTGTCAGAGGTAAGGAAGAGTTTGATGGATGAAATTGAATTAAAACGGATAATCTGGCGCTCACGCCGAGGTCTTTTAGAAGTAGATCTTCAGCTGGAGCGTTTTGTAAAAGAAGTGCTTCCCACTTTATCCGGGACAGATTTGATTCTTTTTCAGGATCTTCTTTTACTCTCTGATAACGATCTGCTTGATTACCTGAATTGCAAAGCAGAATGTCCGGACGAGCGGCTCAGACCGATGCTGGAACAAGTACGAAGCGCACAACGACAAGCGGTACAAACCGAAACCCCAGGAGCTATTTGATATGGAAAAGAAAGTCACACTGACTTACAACGACGGCAAAGATTCGCTTGAGTTGCCAGTTTTACCGAGTACGCTTGGGCCGGATGTGGTGGATATCCGCTCATTCTCCAAGACCGGTATGTTTACTTTCGATCCTGGCTTTTTGGCGACATCCAGCTGTGAATCCAAGATCACCTATATCGATGGTGATTTGGGCCAGCTTTACTACCGTGGATACCCGATTGAGCAGCTTGCTGAGCAAAGCGATTATCTGGAAGTGTGTTACCTGCTGATTAACGGCGAGTTGCCAACACCGGAACAAAGCGCTGAATTTAATAAAACGGTCATGAGCCACACCATGGTGCATGAGCAACTGACCCGCTTCTTTAACGGCTTCCGCCGCGATGCGCATCCTATGGCGATGATGGTGGGTGTGGTGGGTGCATTATCCGCGTTCTATCAGGACAGCCTGGATATCAATAACGAAGAGCACCGTAAAGTAGCGATGTTCCGTCTGATCTCTAAGATCCCGACCATCGCTGCAATGTGCTACCGCTATAACCAGGGTCTGCCTTTTGTTTATCCGCGCAATAACCTTGGCTATACCGCCAACTTTATGCACATGATGTTCTCTACGCCTTGCGAAGAATATGTGCCTAACCCGGTCTTGGTGCGTGCGCTGGATGTGATCTTTACCCTGCACGCTGATCACGAACAAAATGCTTCAACATCCACTGTTCGTCTAGCTGGCTCGTCTGGTGCTAATCCGTTTGCATGTATTGCAGCGGGTATTGCCTGCCTGTGGGGCCCGTCGCACGGCGGCGCTAACGAAGCCGTATTGCTGATGCTGGATGAAATTGGCTCGGTAGATAAAGTACCGGCCTTTATGGAAGGCGTAAAAGCCAAGACGCATAAGCTGATGGGCTTTGGTCACCGTGTATATAAAAACATGGACCCGCGTGCCAGCGTTATGCGCCGTATTTGCCATGAAGTACTGAATGAAATGGGTCTGCAGGATGATCCTAAATTCAAGCTGGCCATGGAGCTGGAAAGAATCGCGCTGGAAGACAGCTACTTTATTGAACGTAAGCTGTATCCAAACGTCGATTTCTACTCAGGTATTGTTCAGTCTGCTCTGGGCATCCCTGTACCAATGTTTACCGTGATTTTTGCCCTGGCGCGTACTGTGGGCTGGATCAGCCACTGGAATGAAATGATTGCCGATCCTGGCATGAAGATTGGCCGTCCGCGTCAGCAATACACTGGCGCGACCAAGCGTGATTACGTACCCGCAGATCAGCGCGGTTAACAAACGGCGGCGAACCCAAAGGCGGCGTTAAAGATCTCTCAAAATCCTCATTTACAAAAGTAAATCCTGGTTTTTTGAGATGGAGGTTAAAGGCCTCCGGTGCCTAAGCACTGGGTTTTTCGCTCAGTTTGTGAATTGTTTGAAAGGTGGGCAGGAAAAGCCTCTTGTCCACCCTGAAGATGGATTGGTTTTGAGCCGCTTCGCTAAGGGGCGGCGGTCTTGCATGGTGTTAAGCCTGCTAAATTACTGGATTTGATTACGGCGATGATGAGAGAGTTGAGGTCTAATTCCCACCTTTTTGGCGGGAATGCTCCTTTCGTTGAGGAGCTTTACGAGCAGTACCTGAGTGACCCGCAACTGGTTGATCAGGAATGGCGCTCCTACTTCGATAAGATGCAGCAAAGCCCGGGTGTGGTTGATCGTGATATTCCACGAGCGCCGATTGAAGAATCCTTCCGCCAGCTGACTCGCAAACCCCGCTATGTACAGCAAGGTGGCGCAGTTGACGAAGAGGCTACGCGTAAGCAGGTCAATCTGCTTCGTTTAATCTCTGCTTACCGCATTATGGGTTCGCGTCAGGCAAGTCTCGATCCTTTGCAGCGTATGGATCAGGCGCGTTTGCCTGAGCTTGATGCAAAGCACCATGGTTTTACCGATGCCGATATGGCAACCACCTTTGGCACTAATATTGCGGGGATGGAGCGTGCCACCCTTGCTGAAGTCATTGCGTTTTTAAAGCAAACTTACAGCGGTAATATTGGTCTGGAATATATGCACATCACCAATGCAGAACAACGCAAGTGGGTGCAGCAATGGTTTGAATCCCGCCGCTCAACGCCATCCTATGGTGCAGAGCAAAAAAAACGCACACTGCAAAAAGTAACAGCCGCAGAAACACTCGAACAATACCTGCATAAAAAATACGTTGGCCAAAAGCGCTTTTCGCTGGAAGGTGGCGATTCCATGATCCCGGCACTGGATTATTTAGTTCAGGGCGCAGGCGCAGTGGGTGTGCAGGAATTGATTATCGGTATGGCGCACCGTGGCCGTTTGAATGTACTGGTGAACACGCTGGGCAAGCAGCCGCGTGATTTATTCAGCGAATTTGAAGGCCGCTCGGTCAGCGACTTGTCTTCTGGTGACGTGAAATACCATATGGGTTTCTCGGCCGATATCCCGACACCGGGCGGCCCGATTCACTTAAGCCTTGCGTTTAACCCATCGCACCTTGAAATCGTCAACCCTGTGGTTGAAGGCTCGGTGCGTGCGCGTCAGCAACGCCGTGGCGATAAGCTGGGTGAGCAAGTCTTGCCGGTACTGATCCACGGCGACTCGGCCTTTATTGGCCTGGGTACTAACCAGGGTACGTTTAACCTGGCCAATACCCGTGGCTACGGTACAGGCGGTACGGTGCATCTGGTGGTGAATAACCAGGTTGGTTTCACTACATCGGACACCCGCGATACCCGCTCGACGATTTACTGTACTGATATCGCCAAGATGGTTGAAGCGCCGATTTTCCACGTGAATGGCGATGATCCTGAGAGTGTGATTCTGGTGATGCAGGCTGCACTGGAATTCCGTATGAAATTCCACCGTGATGTGGTGGTGGATTTGGTGTGCTTCCGTAAGTTTGGTCACAATGAAGCGGATGATCCGTTTGTGACTCAGCCTATGATGTACAAAAAAATCGGCCAGCATCCGGGTGCGCGTAAAAAATACGCCGATCGCCTGATTGCCGAAGGTGTAGTGACAAGCGATGAAGCGGATAGCCTGATCCAGGAATATCGCGCAGCGCTGGATCGCGGTGAGCACGTAGAGCAAACCACGCTGACCGATTACAAACGCTCGCATGCGATTGATTTCTCGCGCTATATGGGTGTGCACTGGCGTCATCCGGTGGCAACAGCCGTGCCGCAGGCAGATTTAGTTCGCCTGACTGAAAAATTCACCAAAGTGCCTGATGATTTCAAGCTGCGCTCGAACGTAGACAAAATCATTAAGGAACGCATCGCCATGGTAAGCGGCGAGCAGCCGGTTGACTTTGGTATGGCTGAGCACCTGGCCTACGCCACACTCTTAACCGAAGGCTACGCAGTACGTATCTCTGGTGAGGATTGCGGTCGCGGTACATTTAATCACCGCCACGCGGTATTGCACGATCAGAACCGTGAGAAGTGGGATCAGGGTGTTCATATTCCGCTTCAGCACTTGGCTGAGAAACAAGCCAACTTTACGGTCATTGATTCGATTCTGAATGAAGAAGCGGTACTGGCTTTTGAATACGGCTACGCATGTTCGGCGCCTGATGAGCTGACGATCTGGGAAGCGCAGTTCGGTGATTTTGCCAACGGCGCGCAAGTGGTGATCGATCAGTTTATTACCTCGGGCGAAACAAAATGGGGCCGTCTGTGTGGCCTGACCATGATGTTGCCGCACGGCTACGATGGCCAAGGCCCGGAGCACTCATCTGCCCGTGTTGAGCGCTATCTGCAGCTCTGTGCAGAGCACAATGTACAAGTGCTAATGATGTCTGAAGCCGCGCAAATGTTCCACGCGCTGCGCCGTCAGATGCTGCGCCCAAGCCGTAAGCCGCTGATTATCATCATGAGCAAAAAGCTCCTGAAAGCGAAAATGGCATCCAGCCCGATTGAAGACTTCACCAAGGGTGAATTCCGCCCGGTGATTGGCGATCAGGGCAATCTGGACGCGAAGAAAGTGAAACGCGTTGTGATGTGTGCGGGTCAGGTGTATTACGACCTGCTGGCAGGCCGCTCAGAGCGCGATATCAAAGACATCGCAATTGTGCGTATCGAGCAGCTTTATCCATTCCCGACGGAAGAGCTTAAAGCTGAGATCGAAAAATACCCGAACGCGCGTGAAGTGATGTGGGTACAGGAAGAACCACGCAACCAGGGCGCATGGCATCAGATTCGCCATCGCTTAGAAGCGTGCATGCATCCTAAGCAAACCCTGCTGTATGCAGGCCGTA
Organism: Iodobacter sp. BJB302; assembly: GCF_002735645.1. Classification (GTDB taxonomy): domain Bacteria; phylum Pseudomonadota; class Gammaproteobacteria; order Burkholderiales; family Chitinibacteraceae; genus Iodobacter. The sequence continues at coordinate 8,050 of NZ_PDZG01000031.1, read as the reverse complement.
CCTCGTCGGCGTCGCCAGCTGTGGGTTATATGAGCAAGCACACTGCACAGCTTAAAGCCTTCGTTGAAGAAGCAATGACACTGTAAACCAGAGGCGGCGCCCCGTGCGCCGCTTTGACTCGCCAGATTCGCTTGGAGTGAAAAATGATTATCGAAATTTTAGTACCACAATTGCCTGAATCCGTTTCTGAAGCTTCGCTTTTACAGTGGAAGAAAAAAGTAGGCGAAGCGGTTGCCCGTGATGAGCAGCTGATTGATATCGAAACCGATAAAGTTGTATTAGAAATCACCGCTCCGCAAGCCGGTGTTCTGGCTTCTGTTGTTCAGCAGGAGGGCGCTACCGTTGGCAGCCTGCAGCTGATTGCAACGATTGATACCGAAGCCACCGTTGCTGCACCGGCCAATGTTGTGCCTGAAACCGTAAAGACCGAGCAAGACGTTCGCGTTGCAGCTGCGGCTAAAGAAGCCGGTGTTTCAGCTGGCGCAATTGGTTTTGGCACAGCCGTGATGCCAGCCGCTAAAAAACTGGCTGCAGATGCGGGCATCAATACCGCAGATGTAGGCGGCACTGGCCGTGGTGGCCGTGTGCTGAAAGAAGATGTACAGAATCATCTGGCAAAACCTGCAGCCGCTCCGGCATCTGCTCCAGTGCCGCAAGGCGACCGCGCAGAGCAGCGTGTGCCGATGAGCCGCCTGCGTGCACGCGTGGCCGAGCGCCTGCTTGAATCGCAACAAATTAACGCGATCCTGACTACCTTCAATGAAATCAATATGAAGCCGGTAATGGATCTGCGTAATAAATACAAAGATAAATTCGAAAAAGACCACGGCGTGAAGCTGGGCTTTATGGGCTTCTTTGTTAAAGCTGCGGTTCACGCACTGAAGAAATACCCGATCCTGAATGCATCTGTTGATGGTAACGATATCGTTTACCACGGCTACTTTGATATTGGCGTGGCCGTAGGCAGCCCGCGTGGCCTCGTGGTGCCGGTGATTCGTAATGCAGACCAGCTGAGCCTGGCTGAAATCGAAAAAACCATCGCTGATTTTGGTAAACGTGCACAAGCCGGCAAGCTGGGTATTGAAGAGCTGACAGGCGGTACTTACACCATCTCTAATGGCGGTACTTTTGGCTCGATGATGTCGACACCGATTATCAACCCGCCACAATCTGCGATTCTGGGTATGCACGCAACGAAAGAGCGTGTGGTGGTAGAAAACGGTGAAATGGTGATTCGCCCGATGATGTATCTGGCTCAGTCTTACGATCACCGCATCATCGATGGCCGCGAAGCCGTATTGTCGCTGGTTGCCATCAAAGAAGTGATCGAAGATCCAGCGCGTTTGCTGCTTGATATTTAATCGTTTGCAATAAAGGTAGGCTAATGCATCGTTAGATTTAAGGGGGCTAAATCTCGAACCACATAGAACACAGAGTTTCACAGAGATAACACAAGGTTTGCTTTTCTCTGTGGCGCTCTGTGATCTCTTTTTACTCTGTGGTTTAAGATTTAGCTTGGCTTAAATAGACGCATATTGTGTTGGCTTATCATTTACCTTCACATCTCAAAGGTTTCCAAACCATGAGCAAAGAATTTGACGTTGTTGTAATCGGCGGCGGCCCTGGTGGCTATGTGGCAGCGATTCGCGCCTCGCAGCTGGGCTTTAATACTGCATGTATCGATGCAACCTCAGACAAAGACGGCAAGGCGAGCCTGGGTGGTACGTGTCTGAATGTGGGTTGTATCCCTTCCAAAGCACTGCTGCAATCGTCAGAAAACTACTTCAATGCAGCCCACCATTTTGGCGACCACGGGATCTCTACCGGCACGCTGAAAATGGACGTGTCCAAGATGCTGGCGCGTAAGCAGGAAATCATTACTAAAAACACCGGCGGCATTGCTTACCTCTTTAAAAAGAACAAAGTCACATCTTTCCATGGCGTTGGCGCGTTTAAAGCTAAAGCGGGCGATGCGTATCTGCTGGAAGCCAGGCTGGCTGACGGTGCGGTTGAAGAAATCACCGCCAAGCATGTGATTATTGCGACGGGCTCCAGCGTTCGCCAATTGCTAGGCGTAACCATCGACAATCATCTGGTGTTGGATAACGAAGGCGCGCTGGCGATTCCTTCTGTGCCAAAACGCTTGGGCGTGATTGGTGCTGGCGTGATTGGTTTGGAAATGGGCTCGGTGTGGAAGCGCTTGGGTAGTGACGTGACTGTGCTTGAAGCAATGCCGGCTTTCCTTGGCGCAGCAGACGAGCAAGTCGCGCGCGAAGCCAAGAAATTCCTGACCAAAGAAACCGGTTTGGTCATCAATACCGGCGTTAAAATCGGCGAAATTAAAACCGGCAAAAAAGACGTCACCGTGCATTGGACTGATGTAGCAGGTGCAGAGCAGGTCAGCGTATTTGATAAGCTGGTGGTGGCGATTGGCCGTGTGCCAAACACCTCTGGCCTGAACGCAGATGCCGTTGGCCTGAAGCTGACAGATCGCGGTCAGATTGATGTGAACGACGATTGCCAGAGTAATTTGCCAAACGTCTGGGCGATTGGTGATGTGGTACGCGGCCCAATGCTGGCGCACAAAGCGTCTGACGAAGGCGTGGCCGTGGCAGAGCGTATCGCTGGCCAGCATCCGCATATCGACTTTAACAATATCCCTTGGGTCATTTATACCAGCCCGGAAATTGCGTGGGTGGGTAAAACCGAAGAGCAGCTTAAAGCCGCTGGCGTTGAATATAAGAAAGGTCAATTCTTGTTCTCCGCAAATGGCCGTGCTTTAGCGCTGGGCGAGGGTAAGGGTTTTGTTAAAATGCTGGCGGATAAGACTACCGATCGCATTTTAGGTGTTCATATCGTTGGCCCGTTTGCTTCAGAGCTGATTGCTGAAGCGGTAGTAGCGATGGAATTTAACGCATCGTCAGAAGATATCGCCCGTATTGTTCATGCTCATCCTTCCTTGTCTGAAGCGCTTCACGAAGCGGCTTTAGCATGCGATAAGCGTGGTTTGCATTCTTAATTTGTAAATACGTGTGGGTTAGCTCCGCTGTTTAGGTCTAACTCACCATGGCACCAATGGTGGCTTAGGGCATAAAGCCGCCTAATCCACCCTACAACATTCTCCTTACAAAGGGTCTCAGATGAATCTTCATGAATATCAAGCCAAGGAATTATTGGCTAAATACGGTCTTCCAGTACAACGCGGCATTCTGGCGCATACGCCTGAAGAAGCTGCTGCGGCATACGACACTTTAGGTGGCAAATTTGCGGTAGTTAAAGCGCAAGTTCACGCCGGTGGCCGTGGTAAAGCGGGTGGCGTTAAAGTGGTTAAATCCCGTGAAGAAGCCGCAGAAATTGCTAAGGGCCTGATTGGCACAAACTTAGTAACATACCAGACAGATGCAGCGGGCCAGCCTGTGCATTCCGTATTGGTTTGTGAAGATATGTACCCGGTTCAGCGCGAGCTGTACCTTGGCGCGGTTGTAGATCGCTCCAGCCAGCGCGTGGTATTTATGGTTTCCACCGAAGGCGGTGTTGAGATCGAGAAAGTCGCTGAAGAAACACCAGAAAAAATCATCAAAGTAACGGTTGATCCATTGGTTGGCATGCAGCCATTCCAGGCGCGTGATTGCGCGTTTGCTTTGGGTCTGGAAGGCAAGCAAGTGGCTCATTTTACTAAAATGATGCTGGGCGCTGCCGAAGCGTTTATTGCTAACGACTTCGCACTGTTTGAAATCAACCCGCTGGCTCTGCGTGAAAACGGCGAGCTGTGCTGCGTGGATGCCAAGATTGGTCTGGATTCAAATGCGCTGTATCGCCTGCCAGAGCTGTTAGCTCAGCGCGATAAATCGCAAGAAAACGAGCGCGAAGTAAAAGCCTCTGAGTTCGAGCTGAACTACGTAGCGCTGGAAGGCAATATCGGTTGTATGGTAAACGGCGCTGGCCTTGCAATGGCCACAATGGACATCATCAAACTGAAAGGCGGCCAGCCAGCCAACTTCCTGGATGTAGGCGGTGGTGCAACTAAAGATCGCGTAATCGAAGCGTTCAAGCTGATTCTGGCTGATGATTCGGTGAAGGGCGTACTGATCAATATCTTCGGCGGTATCGTTCGTTGCGACATGATTGCTGAAGCGATTATTGCTGCAGTGAAAGAAGTGAATGTAACTGTGCCGGTTGTGGTACGTCTGGAAGGCAATAACGCAGAATTGGGCGCTAAGCTTCTGAACGAATCCGGTCTGAAGCTGACTTCGGCTCAAGGCCTAAACGATGCAGCCGAGAAAATTGTCGCTGCTGTTGCTGCGCTTTAATCTGACATCCGCTGAAAGGAAAAAATAATGAGCGTTTTAGTAAATAAAGACACCAAAGTATTGGTGCAAGGTTTCACCGGTAAAAACGGTACATTCCACGCAGAACAAGCACTGAAGTGTGGCACTAAAGTGGTTGGCGGTGTAACACCAGGTAAAGGCGGCTCACGTCACCTTGATCTGCCCGTGTTTAACACCATGAAAGATGCGATGCGTGAAACACAAGCAGACGCATCGGTGATCTATGTGCCGGCTCCGTTCGCTAAAGATTCGATTCTGGAAGCCATTGATGCTGGCGTGCAGCTGATTGTATGTATCACTGAAGGTGTGCCAACACTGGATATGCTGTACGTGAAAAAAGCGGTTGATGAAGCCGGCATCCGTCTGATTGGCCCTAACTGCCCGGGTATTATTACTCCGGGTGAGTGCAAAATCGGTATTATGCCTTGGCATATCCATCAGCCAGGCCGCATCGGTATTGTAAGCCGTTCCGGTACTTTGACTTACGAAGCAGTTGCACAAACCACTGCACTGGGTCTGGGCCAGTCTACATGTATCGGTATCGGTGGCGATCCAATTCCGGGTACCAGCCATATCGACGCACTGCGCTTATTCCAGGACGATCCTGATACCGATGCCATCATTATGATCGGCGAAATCGGTGGCTCGGCCGAAGAAGAAGCGGCTGAATTTGCTCAGTCCTACGTGACTAAGCCAGTGGTTGGCTATATCGCCGGTGTAACTGCGCCTAAGGGCAAACGCATGGGCCACGCTGGTGCGATTATCTCTGGTGGTAAAGGCACTGCAGAAGAAAAATTTGCAGCGTTTGAGCGTGCAGGTATTGCCTACACACGCAGCCCGGCAGAATTGGGCTCGACTATGCTTGAGCTGCTGAAATCTAAAGGCATGATTTAATTCTCTTTTTGAATTAAACGCCTGAAAACCCCCGGAAGAGATTCCGGGGTTTTTTTATGGCTATGTCTGCGTTAACAGTTGAAAACTGAAATTAAGGTTTGTTATTAGCAAACAGCAGGGAATGCAATAAACGCGCTCTTCGCTCAGGGCTTAAATCCTCCCCTTGAAGCACGCCGAAGCGAGGAACAAGCGGGGCGGGGTTTCGGCGAGGATGTTTGAGCGAAGCGAGTCCCGCAGCCGCCGCCTCGATTGTCCGCAGTGAGGGGCCTTCGTGCTGGTCGGGGCGGCCTTCTTTGGCTTCGTTTCTTGGCCGTACAAGAAAGGAAGGCCCTGCGGTGGCTACCGCCCCAAAATCAACGTGCCGAAGGCACTAAAAAGGTCTTTTTGTTTTTTGCTTAGTGGCAATTACGCTTTAAATTAAAAATTTTAAGAAAAAATTTTCAATTTACCCCCTAAAAGCGTAAGTATCCACTTAACTAAATTTCAACATTTAACGCAGACATAGCCTTTTTTATTGGGAGTAAGACACGGCGAGCCGGTTTTTAATGATCTAGTCTGGTATTAGTTCGGGTTTGCTAAGGAGTGCAGAGCATGCAATTCAGGCTTGGGGTTTGTTTATGCGTATGGTTTTTTTGCTGCTCTGCGCTTTGGGCGGAAGAAGTGACTATTTTTGCCAGTGATGATTACCGGCCTGTCACTTTTCGCAATGATCAAGGGCAGGAAGATGGAATTGGCTATACCGTGCTTAAGCATTACGAACAATTAAGTGGCAATAAAGTCATCTTGGATATGGCCTCCTGGAAACGTTCCTATCTACTGGCAGAAAAAGGCAAGGGAGGCATTATTGGGCTGTCTAAGACAAAAGCAAGGCTGGAGATTTTTGATTATTCCGAACCCTTTTATGAATCTATCGTGGGGCTGGTGGTAAAAAAAGGGAAAGAGTTTCCTTTTAACTCGGTGGCTGATTTAAAAGGAAAAATAATCAGCGTAACCAATACGGCCAGTTACGGTGAAGAATTTGATCATGCGCTGGCAGCAAAACTGTTTCAGGTTGATGTGAATTACACATCCGATGTGCGTTTAAAAAAACTGCTTTATGACCGGGTTGATTGTGCAGTTGTTAATAATGCAGAAAATAGCCTGGATTCTATGCTGAAAAAAGATCCTGAATTACTGTCTAAGCGCGATCAATTTGTCTATCTGAGTAAGCCGCTGGTACGTGATCCTATTCATTTGGCCTTTCATAAATCAATGAAAATGCAGGCATTTTTAACTGAGTTTAATCGTGCGATTAAGGATGCAAAGCAAAAAGGAATGATTCCTTAATCACTGGCTTGCTATCAATTTGAAGCAGTATCCCGGATCGGGATGGTCTTTGCATGAGGTATGGGCATGAAATATTCAATTCCATTTTTATGCATGGCTCTGATTGCATCAGTATGTGCCGCGGTGGAGCTTACTATTTTTGCCAATGAGGAATACCGGCCAGTTAGCTACAAAGATCAGCATGGCATGGCTTCTGGTGTGGCATCTGAAATCATTAAACGGCATGAATTGCGTACGGGCGACAAAATTAAACTAGAGATGAGCTCATGGCGGCGTGCTTATGAGCTGGCATTAAAGGGGCAGGGTGGGATTATCGGGCTTTCAAAAACCAAAGAGCGCTTATCTTTGTTTGATTATTCAGAGCCTGTTTATGATGTGATTGTGACTGTAGTCGTTAAGAAAGGAAAAGAATTCCCTTTTCGGTCAGTTAATGATTTAAAAGGTAAGCTGGTCGGGATGACCAATGGGGCCAGCTATGGTGCAGAGTTTAACGCAGCACTTGAGGCACACCTTTTTTCTGCCGATTTTAATTACCTGTCTGCTGCCAGGTTTAAAAAATTACTGCATGGCCGCGTGGATTGTGTGGTGTTTGGTGGCGGGCAGCAGGGGCTGCTGCAAGCACTGAATTCAGACCCCGAACTGCTGGCTAATCAGGATCAGTTTGTGATATTAGAGCACCCCCTGATTTATGATCCCGTTTATCTTGGCTTTCACAAATCAATGAATATGAAGCCTTTTTTAAATGCGTTTAATAAAACAATTAAAGAGGCAAAAAACACGGGTATTTTGCCTAAGACTAAAAATTAGACCGTTGTTTTAAAGTGTATTCAGCCCCGTGCTCCGCTTATTCTTCGCCTGGCGCGTACTGGGCAAAAACTTCGGCTTCGGTCATATTATGGGTTGCATTAGCAAAATCATAAAAAGCAGGTTTTTTATCAATAAAAATCTGGTGATCAAAAATAAACTCGTCCTGTTGCTCAAATAAACCAGCAGAAACAATATATTGCTGTGCTTCTTTTAAGTAATAAAATAAATGGCTGCCACATTGTTTGCAAAAACCCCGCTCTGCCCATTCAGAAGAGGCATAGCGGCTGATCATATTCCTAGCTGAAAACGTGACATCGGTGCCACAGTCTGTGGCCAGAAAAGGGCCTCCGGTCCATTTTCTGCACATATTGCAATGACAAGCCCCAATTTTGGGGTTCCTTGCCTTTGCACTTAATTGCACTGCACCGCATAAACATGCACCTTTATATTCCTGAGTCATGAGCATCTCTTAAGTGTGTGAAGAACGCTGATCTTATCTGATTACGTTTATGTCATGCATGAATTTGGCATGATATAAATGAGATCTGTTTTACTAAAGGGTATGACCGCAATGCTGTTCACTTTATAGTCAAATGATGGATAATTGATAGATAATTTCTTTTTTTCATTAATCATGAAGTATGGCGAGCAGAGCTGCACATTTGGAAGATTCGATTCGAATATCTGACTACTTA
>NZ_PDZG01000030.1 GCF_002735645.1 Iodobacter sp. BJB302 | reverse complement strand
ATTACATCCATTACTATAACCACGACCGAATCAAACTGAAGTTAAAAGGGCTGAGTCCTGTGCAATACAGAACCCAGCCCTTGAGCGCCTAGCTTTTATACTGTCCAACTAATTGGGGTCAGTTCATCTCCGGGCTTTGTTTTTTTTACAGGCAGAGGCACAGCACTATTCAATATTCTGGATCTGCTCACGCATCTGCTCAATCAATACTTTAAGCTCAATCGATGCGCGGCTGGTTTCGGCGCTGACTGATTTGGATCCAAGGGTATTGGCTTCACGGTTGAGCTCTTGCATCAGAAAATCGAGGCGTTTGCCAACGGAGCCGCCTTTTTCCAGAATACGGCGAATTTCGCTGAAATGCGCATTCAAGCGTGAAAGTTCTTCGTCGATATCAATTTTTTGCGCAAAGATCACAATTTCCTGACGTACTCTGTCGTCGTCCATCGTGCCCAGTGCATCTAAAAAGCGCGCTTTCATGCGGGCTTCGTAAGAAGCGGCCAGCTGAGGAATCAGCGGGGTAACTTCATTCACAATGGTTTGCATACCGGCAACGCGCTCTAAAAGATGCGCTTTGAGCTTTTCACCTTCACGGCCACGGCTGGCGCTAAAATCAAGGAGTGCTGCATCCAGTACTTCCAGACAGGCCGTGCCCAGTGATTCTGGTGCGGCAACCTGTGCAGATAAAACACCCGGCCAGCGTAAAAGCTCGCCAAGCTGCAGCTCAGAAGCCAGAGGGGCAATTTTTTTTGCTACGGCAGCGGCGGCTAAAAGCTGCTGTAATAGTTCTGTATTCAGCTGTAAAGCGGCTTCTCCACCGGCACGCGCGTTCCAGTTTACCCGGCACTCTACTTTGCCACGAGCCAGTTTTGCAGATACACGCTCACGAATCCCGCCTTCAAACGGGCGGATTTCTTCCGGGGTTCTGAGGGTAAGGTCTAAAAAACGGTGATTAACCGAGCGCAGCTCGATACTTAAGGTGCCGCCTGTCAATTCACGTTGAATTGAGGCAAAACCAGTCATACTTAAAATCATTAGAGCTCCTTTATGGGATTTGCTTTACATTCCATCAAGCTGAAATCAAAATTAACAGATACACAAGTATAACGAAAAGACACGCATGGCAACCCCAAGCAATCAACCGCTCGCACGCGGCTATCAGCTTCAGAACTACACGATCGCTAAACTGCTGTCCGCAGGAGGCTTTAGCATTGTGTATCTGGCGCATGATGAAAAAGATTATCCAGTCGCCATTAAGGAGTATTTACCCAATTCTTTAGCCCTCAGAACAGAGGGTGAACTGGTGCAGGCACGCAGCGAAGACAGTATTGCCTTGTTTCGTCACGGCTTAAAATGTTTTTTTGAAGAAGGTAAAACTTTAGCCCATATTCAGCACCCGAATATTATCCGGGTTCGCAATTTCTTCCGCGCTAACGATACCGTATATATGGTGATGGAATACGAGCGTGGCCGTACTTTGCAAAAAGAAATCCAGCTGAAACACAGCAGAGGCGGCGTGGATGAAGGCCTGATCCGCCATGTGTTTTATCATTTACTCAATGGCCTGCGCGAAGTACATCTGAATAAGCTGCTGCATTTAGATATCAAGCCTGCCAATATTTATATCCGCAAAGACGGCTCACCGGTGTTGCTGGATTTTGGCTCAGCCCGCCAGACTCTGGCCACGGAGCAAAGCAAACTCACCCCGATGTATACACCGGGTTTTGCCGCCCCCGAGCAATATAATAAAAAAGATCCTCACGGCCCCTGGACCGATATCTATGGCGTGGGCGCCAGCTTATTTGCCTGTATCGCAGGCACAGCACCACAAGCGGCTGATCAGCGATTAAAACTCGATAAAGTGGTCAAGCTGCACGACCGCTACGGAGACCGTTATTCACCTGAGCTGATCGAGCTTATTTCTTCCTGCCTGAATTTAGACCCAGGCAGCAGACCACAAAGCGTACCTCAGCTTCAGAAGCAACTTTTAGAGCGGGGCTCTGCCCCTGTTAAACGTAGTGGCCTGGTCAGTATTTTGCGCCGTAAGTGGACAGAATATTCAAACAAAGGCCAGCTGGAAACAGAATGAAATTTACCGTATACCAAAACAGCCGCCAGGGCGGCCGCCAATATAATCAGGATCGTCTGGGCTACTCCTACAGCCGCGATGCGCTGTTGCTCGTTGTAGCCGACGGCATGGGCGGTCATCTGCATGGCGAAATCGCCGCGCAAATTGCTGTGGAGCTGCTGACCGATCTGTTTCAGAAAAAAGCGCAGCCCATCCTTAAAAGCCCCAATCAGTTTTTAAACGATGCATTACTCAAATGCCACGCCGCTATCTCTGATTACGCCAGCAAGCATCATCTGCTGGAAATCCCCCGCACCACCGTTGTGGCCTGTGTGATTCAGGATGGCATTTTATTTTGGGCACATGTGGGCGATTCGCGTCTGTATTTGCTGCGCAAAGGTGAAATCCTGCTGCAAACCAAAGATCATTCTAAAGTCCAAAAATTACTGGATAATGGCAAGATCACCGCTGAAGAAGCCTTGGTTCACCCAGAGCGCAATAAAATTTATAACTGCCTTGGTGGCAGCATCAAACCAGAAATCGAGCTGGGCGGCATTATTGCGCTCTGCGACAGCGATACCCTGCTGCTGTGCACGGACGGGCTGTGGGGCGGTGTGACAGAAAACCAGCTGGTGCACTTTTTATCTTCTTTTCCTGTGCTGTTTTCGATTCCTCAGCTGATGGATCAGGCCGAATTACATGGCGGCAAGCAGGCAGATAATATCAGTGCGCTGGGGATTAACTGGCACGATGCTGAAGATCAGTTTATTTCTGAAAATGCCTTTGTTTCCACACAAAAACTCGATCTCAATACCATCAGCACCCATATTGATCCATCCACCATTGCCGCCGATATTACGGATGAAGATATCGAAGCGGCGATCGCCGAGATTCAGGCGGCCATCCAGAAATACTCTAAATAATGCCTGCAGCCAGCCGTAAACCCCTGCCCGACTTGCTCAGGGGCATTGCCGTTGTTTTGATGGTGTTTTTTCATTTTTGCTTTGATCTGGCCTATTTTGGCAAACTGGCCGTCCAAACCAATATCGACCCTGAATGGGTTGCACTCAGAACCCTGATTGTGACCCTTTTTGCCGCTGTTGCTGGCTTATCTGCCACAGAGAAGATCAGCCCCAAACGCCAGCTCAGACTCCTCGCCTGTGCCGGAGCGGCTACCCTGGGCAGCTGGTTTATATTTCCTCATGCGGTGATATGGTTTGGCGTTTTGCACTTCTTTTTTGCAGCCGGCCTGCTTGCCCCGTTTTTTGTTGGTAAAACTTCAGCCAGTTTGCTTCTGGGGCCGCTGTTTATTTTACTGGGGGCTTATTTTCAGGCACCACTGTTTAATCACCCGGCGCTCGCCTGGCTGGGCATGATGACTTACAAACCCATGACCGAGGACTATGTGCCGCTCCTGCCCTGGTTTGGGGTGGTGTTACTGGGTGTTGCGGCACAGCGGCTTATTCCTGGTGGATGGCTGAGCATGGGTAGTACCAGATATCTTGCCGCCATACGCTGGATGGGCAGGCACAGCCTGATCATTTATTTATTACACCAGCCCATCCTCTTTGCCATCCTCGGGCTGATTTTCAAAAAATAAACTGCAAATTTCAATATAAAACAGCAGAGTAAACGTTTATCTGCCCCGCTTCGCCACATATTAGTCATATGATCACGGTAATGTGTCAGTGTGACTTATTGCAGGGTCAGTCATTGCTAAGCATTAGAAATGCCCTGGCAAAGGTATAATCACTGAAACTTACATCTAAATGAGACTCGCCATGCGCCCTTCCTCACGTCGTCCCGATGAACTTCGCAGCGTTCGCATCACCCGCCAATACACCCGTCATGCCGAAGGCTCGGTACTGATCGAGTTTGGCGACACCAAAGTTCTCTGCACGGCTTCAGTCGAAGAAAACGTGCCGCCTTTTTTAAAAGGCAAGGGCCAAGGCTGGGTCACAGCAGAATACGGCATGCTGCCGCGCTCTACCAACAGCCGTATGCGCCGTGAAGCGGCGCAGGGCAAGCAAAGTGGCCGCACACAGGAAATTCAGCGCCTGATTGGCCGCTCATTACGCTCTGTGGTTGATATGGCGGCCTTAGGCGAGCGCCAGATTGTGATCGATTGTGATGTAATTCAGGCCGATGGCGGCACCCGCACCGCCAGCATTACCGGCGCATTTGTCGCCCTGACCGATGCAATTAACGGCCTGATTGCAGCAGGCAAGCTTACCGCATCACCGATTCGTGAACACGTAGCAGCGATTTCGGTGGGTATTTATAAAGGTGCAGCCGTGCTGGATCTGGATTACCCGGAAGATTCAGACTGTGAAACAGATATGAATGTGGTGATGACCAGCAGCGGAAAATTTGTAGAAGTACAAGGAACAGCCGAAGGTGAAGCATTTAGTCGTGAAGAAATGAATACATTATTAAATTTAGCTGAAAAAGGGATTCAAGACCTGATCACCATGCAGGAAAAAGCATTAGCCCTCTGATTTAGAAAGAAAATCAAGCCAGTATTGGCGAGATATTTTCCTTAAATCGGTATGGCGGTGGGGATAAAAAACGCAGAAAATAGCGGTAAAGCAACAATTACCCGAATTCAAATGCTCATTTTAATTTGAATTTACCAGCAAAATCCCCACCCTCGTGGTGATTATCACGATAAAGAATAGACGGTGCCGATAAGGTTTAGCCCCTTTTTGATTACTTGGTTAAAGTACAAACGATGAAACGTGTAGATGATTTCCGCCTTCGCTTCGGTAAAAAAGAACTCGTACCGATCATGATTGGCGGTATGGGTGTCGATATTTCCACTGCCGATCTGGCACTTGAAGCAGCTCGCCTCGGTGGCGTTGGCCATATTTCAGATGCCATGATCAACACAGTGACTGATCGTCGCTACAAAACCAAGCAAGTAAAAGAAAAACTTCAGCAGTACAAACACAATGTAGCCAACTCGGATAAATCCGAAGTTCAGTTTGATTTGGGCCGCTTAGAAGAAGCCACCAAGCTGCACGTGGGTAAAACCATGGAAGCCAAGCGTGGTGATGGCCTGGTCTTTATCAACTGCATGGAAAAACTCACCATGAATGCCCCGAAAGAAACACTTCGGGTGCGTTTAACAGCGGCACTGGATGCGGGTATTGATGGCATTACGCTGGCGGCCGGTTTGCATCTGGGATCGATGGGGCTGATCGAAGATCACCCGCGTTTCAGAGACGCCAAGCTGGGGATTATTGTTTCCTCCGTGCGCGCCTTGCAGTTATTTCTGCGTAAAAACGCTAAGCTCAACCGTCTGCCGGATTACGTCGTGGTTGAAGGCCCGCTGGCGGGCGGACACTTAGGCTTTGGTATGGATTGGGCAGAGTACGATTTAGCCACGATCGTGGCCGAAATCCGCCAGTTTATGCTCGACGAGCACCTGGATATCCCGATTATTCCGGCCGGTGGTATTTTCACCGGCACCGATGCGGTGTCTTTCCTAGAAGCCGGTGCTGCAGCAGTACAAGTTGCCACCCGTTTTACGGTATCAACTGAATGCGGCCTGCCTGCCGATGTTCAGCAGGAATACTTTAAAGCCAGCGAAGACAATATCGAAGTGAATCAGATTTCCCCGACGGGCTATCCGATGCGCATGTTAAAAAACAGCCCGTCGATTGGCGCAGGCATTCGTCCAAACTGCGAAGCCTACGGCTATCTGCTCGATGCCAAGGGAAACTGCAGCTATATCGAAGCATATAACCGCGTGATCGCCATTGAGCCCGATGCAAAGCGCATCAAGGTGATGGATAAAACCTGCCTTTGCACCCATATGCGCAATTTTGACTGCTGGACCTGTGGGCACTATACCTACCGTCTGAAAGACACCAGCCACAAGCATGAAGATGGCAGCTACCAGATTCTGTCGGCTGAGCATATTTTCCATGACTATCAGTACAGCACAGACAATAAAATTGCCCTGCCCGCCAGGGTAGCGCTGGAATTGGCCAAGTAAAGCGGCTATCCCACGAAAAAACGGCATAGCGCAGGCTATGCCGTTTTTTTATGCTCATAACTAACTGAAATTACACAAGCAAACCCAAATCTTTAACCACGGAGGCCACTGAGAACACGGAGTTTCACAGAGAAAACCATTTTGAACTGAGCTATTTATTCCGTTTTGAATGGCTTAAAGCTCAGCATAGGGATTTATATCAGACTCCCTGCAAGGGACTTACCCCCATATGCGCGAACCAAATTAATTTTTGATTAGCAAATAGCAAAAAAACGCATTGACCACGCTTTCAACACAGGGCTTTTTGAGTCCCCTTGAAACACGCCGAAGCGAGGAACAAGCGGGCGGGGTTTCTTTGATTTGAGTGAGCGCAACGAGTGAGTTTGCTTGCAACAATCAATCTACGCCGCGCGCACGATCCGCATGGAATTGCGCCACATGGCTGGTAAATTGATCCGCTTCAATGGCTGCACGCATTTCTGCCATCACCACCTGATAATAATGCAGGTTGTGGATGGTATTAAGCTGAGCCGCCAGAATCTCGCCGGTGCGGAATAAATGATGCAGGTATGCACGGCTAAAGTTCTTGCAGGTGTAGCAGGTACATGTTTCGTCTAAAGGACGCTTATCGAGCTTATGTTTGGCATTTTTGATTTTTACATCGCCAAAGCGGGTAAACAACATGCCATTCCTTGCGTTGCGGGTGGGCATCACGCAATCGAACATATCAATCCCCTGACTCACCCCATACACCAGGTCTTCAGGCGTGCCTACGCCCATTAAATAGCGCGGCTTGTTCACCGACAGTTTTGGTGCGGTATGGGCCAGAATACGTTCCATATCTTCTTTAGGCTCGCCCACCGACAAACCACCAATGGCCATGCCATCAAAACCAATCTCTAACAGACCGGCAATCGATTCATCCCGCAAGTCTTCATACATACCGCCCTGCACAATACCAAACAGCGCATTCGGGTTTTGCTGTGCATCAAACTCAGCACGTGAGCGCTTGGCCCAGCGGTAAGACATCCGCATCGAATCGCCAGCTTGCTTGCGATCAGCAGGATACGGTGTGCATTCGTCAAAAATCATGACGATGTCAGAATTGAGCACCGTTTGAATTTTCATTGATTCTTCGGGCGTTAAAAATAATTTATCGCCATTCACCGGACTTTGGAAAGTCACGCCTTCTTCGGTGATTTTGCGCATCGCGCCCAGGCTAAATACCTGAAAACCGCCTGAGTCAGTCAGGATCGGTTTATCCCAGCCCATAAATTCATGCAGGCCACCAAATTGCTCAACCACTTCCAGACCCGGGCGCAGCCACAGATGGAAAGTATTACCGAGGCAAATTTGCGCGCCAATTTCTTTTAAATCACGCGGTGTCATGGCTTTAACCGTGCCATAAGTGCCCACAGGCATAAATACTGGCGTTTCAACTACACCGTGATTTAAAGTCATGGTGCCGCGACGCGCGCCGCCACTGGTGGCTTTTAATTCAAATTTCAACATTATTTTTCCTAAACGCCGCCGGAAACACAGTCCGGCACGGGCCGCAAGATTACCGCCAAGCCAGCAGCAAAGCAATGTCATTGCGGTGTGAAAATAGCGGGAATTCAGTGAATAAGAGTGCTTATTCAGTATTTGAAAAGCGCAGATAAGAGGCCTGTGCTGTCTGCCGGAATGCTGTGCCACACTGTTCACTCAGGCCCGCCTTTTGGGCCCTGTCAGTGATTCAGCTTTTGCTGCACAGAATCCTGCAAGTCTTCCAGCTCATCCTGGCTCAGGCCAAGCAGCCCCCGCAGCAGCACTTCAGCCTGCGGCCACCCCTCCTGCTCAGGCAGGTGCAATGAGCGCTGCACAATGTGCTCAGCCAGCTGAGCCAGTGCAATTAAGGCGCAGACGTGCGGCCATTGCACAGCGCGTTCTGAAATATCACCATCATGCAGATGCAAAATAGCAAGGCTGCTTGCCACAGGCAAATACCATGCGCGGGCCAGTAAATAGCCCACCACATTATGGCTGACACGATACTGCTGCTCTTCCCGGAAGATTAAGGCCTTATTTGTACAATGATCATCCACAGCATGCTGCAGCGTGTAGCCAGGGAATCGCAGGGCCATCAGCGGCTTGCCACAGTTAAGAAACAAACCCAGCGTATACGCTTCATCACTGGACACGCCGTGCACCGCCTCTGCTAAATAAGCCGCAGCCATCGCAACAGATGAAGAGTAATCCCAGAATTCACTCATATCCCCAAGCGATGCGGGGCTTAATACCTGCCGCAGCACAAGGCCCTGCACAATATTGGCTAAGTTTTTTAGGCCCAGCAGCTGCAATGCCTGTTGCACCGAATTAACCCGGGTGCTCAGGCTAAAGAACGGAGAGTTCACTGTTTTAATAACCGCCCCTGATAAAACCATATCCGCGCTTATTAAGCGGGCAATCTCGGCAAAATCGGGGGCTTCAGAATGCTGAGCGTCTTCTAAAGCCAGCAAAATATCAGGGCGTGGGGGGATGACCATACCACGCATCAAGGCCTTTGCATCTTCAGTACTGATTTCACTAAACACAGTAAACCCCTGCTCTTTGTGTGCCTTACTTCAGAGTAGCAGGCTCCAATAGCATCGCATCGCCATAGCTGAAAAATCTGTATTCCTGCTCCACCGCATGCTGATAAGCGGCACGCATAGTGTCGTAGCCTGCAAACGCCGCTACCAGCATCAATAAAGTGGATTTGGGTAAATGAAAATTAGTGATCAGGCGATCCACCACGCGGAACTGATAGCCCGGCGTGATAAAGATATTAGTATCTCCTTCCGGTTCTGCCAGTAAGCCGTGCTGAGACGCCGCTTCCAATGCACGCAGGCTGGTGGTTCCTACCGCAATCACACGGCCACCCTGCGCCTTAGCGTCCTGAATCAGGGCCACTGTTGCTGCCGGAATGGAATAACGCTCATGGTGCATTGTATGTTCGGCAATATTATCCACCCGCACCGGCTGAAAAGTACCTGCGCCCACGTGTAAAGTCAGGTAGCCTGTTTTAACGCCCATCGCTTGTAATTGCGCGAGCAAATCCTCAGTAAAATGCAGCCCGGCCGTAGGTGCTGCTACAGCACCAGGATCCCGCGCATAGATAGTCTGGTAGCGCTTGGCATCTTCGTCATCAGGGATATGAGTGATATAGGGTGGCAAAGGCAGCTGGCCCGCCTGCTCCAGGATATCTAATACGCTTTCTTCGCCATCAAACTGCAATTTAAACAGATCATCTTTGCGCTCGGTCATTGTAGCGGTCCAACGATCTGCAAAAATAAGCCTTGCTCCTGGCTTGGGTGCTTTAGATGAACGGATATGAGCCAGTGCGCTGTGCTCATCTAAAACGCGTTCAATTAAAGCCTCAATCGCACCGCCTGATTCTTTTTTACCGAACACCCGGGCCTTAATCACCTTGGTATCATTAAAAATAAGTACATCACCTGCGCGCAAAAATTGCGGTAATTCGCGAAAATGTGAATCTTGCCGTGTAAGGCCATTGATATGTAACAAACGACTTTCCCCACGTACTTCAGGGGGGAACTGAGCAATCAGAGATTCAGGCAAATGGTAATCAAAGTCAGCTACTTGCATGTAAAAACAAGCCTTTTTTAAGATGTAACAAAACTACAAGGCGTGTATCACCTTGTACGATAAAACCCGCGTGTAGATTGGCTTGGCGGACTTTCAAACAAGTGTTTTAGAATGCAAATCGCCGAAATTACCCACTTTTTCTGGACAAATTCGCACATACTGCGGCAAACTTCGCCCAATGACAGGCAACAAAAGTGAGTAGCGGATGCAAAACACACGCAATATCCTAGTACTACATGGCCCAAATTTGAACCTGCTAGGGTCAAGAGAGCCGCAGCACTACGGTGCTGATACCCTAGAGACAATCAATTCTAAGCTCATTGAACTGGGACAACAGCGTGCTGCCCGCGTTGATGCTTTCCAATCGAATCGCGAATACGAGCTAATCGATCGCATTCATGCCGCCCGTTTGGACGGCACGGATTTTATCATCATTAACCCCGCTGCGTTTACACATACCAGCATTGCTATTCGTGATGCGCTGGCCGGGGTGCAAATTCCTTTTGTTGAAGTTCACCTGTCCAATGTTCATGCTCGTGAATCATTCCGGCACCACTCCTATTTTTCCGACCTCGCGGTTGGCGTTATCTGCGGCCTGGGCGCATTCGGCTATGAATGCGCGCTGGATTTCGCACTCCGTTTTACTCCCAAGGCCCCCTGATAATTAATCAACGCCAATAAATTCTCATATACAGAGAGGAGACCCCTATGGATTTGCGCAAACTTAAGAAACTGATTGATCTGGTTGAAGAATCTGGCATCGCCGAGCTTGAAGTAACCGAAGGTGAAGAACGCGTTCGTATCACCCGCGTTAATCAGAATATCCCGGCTTATGCACAAGCCATGCAATACCAGCTGCCTCCTGTAGCCGCTCCTGCTGCCGCAGCAGCACCGCTTGCCGTTGCTGTTGCCGCAGAAGTAGAAGCACAACCAGAAGGCTTTATTGCCAAGTCCCCTATGGTGGGTACTTTCTACCGCGCCTCTTCTCCTGAAGCAAAAAACTTTGTTGAAGTGGGTCAGCAAGTGAATGTGGGCGACACTTTATGCATCATTGAAGCCATGAAACTCCTGAATGAAATCGAAGCCGACAAGGCAGGCGTGATCAAATCGATCTTGGTCGAAAATGGCCGCCCTGTTGAATACGGTGAGCCACTATTTATTATTGGCTGATTCGGTAAGGCTTAAAAAGGGAAGAACAGGGTTAAAACCCCTGGCTTCCCTTTCATCCTTACTCCTCACGGAGCTTCCCATGTTTGAAAAAATCCTGATTGCAAATCGCGGTGAAATTGCGCTGCGCATTTTGCGCGCCTGCCGTGAAATGGGCATCAAAACGGTTGTCGTGCATTCTGAAGCCGACCGCGAAGCAAAATATGTCAAATTAGCCGATGAATCGGTATGTATTGGCCCGGCCTCCTCCACATTAAGCTATCTGAATGTGCCAGCGCTGATTGCCGCAGCTGAAGTCACAGAAGCGCAGGCCATTCACCCTGGCTACGGTTTTTTAAGTGAAAACGCCGACTTTGCCCAGCGCGTTGAAGAATCCGGCTTTGCCTTTATTGGCCCGCGCCCGGAATCCATCCGCCTGATGGGCGACAAGGTTTCTGCCAAAGACGCCATGAAAGAAGCAGGCGTACCTTGCGTACCCGGCTCTGATGGCGCTTTACCGGACGATCCTGCTGAATTAATGAAAATCGGTAAAGCCGTTGGCTACCCGGTCATTATTAAAGCAGCTGGCGGCGGCGGTGGCCGTGGCATGCGCGTGGTGAATACTGAAGAAGAATTAGTCGCGGCCGTTGAGCTGACCAAATCAGAAGCAGAAAAGTTCTTTGGCAATGCCATGGTTTACATGGAAAAATACCTGCAGAACCCACGCCATATCGAGATCCAGATTCTGGCCGACCAGCACGGCAACGCCATTTATCTGGGCGAGCGCGATTGCTCCATGCAGCGCCGCCACCAAAAAGTCATTGAAGAAGCACCTGCACCGGGCATTACCGAAGCGCAGCGTAAACAAATCGGTGAAAGATGTGCGGCCGCCTGCCGCAAAATTAATTACCGAGGTGCAGGTACATTCGAATTCTTATTTGAAAACGGCGAATTCTATTTCATTGAAATGAATACCCGTGTTCAGGTTGAGCATCCGGTTACCGAAATGATTACCGGCATCGATATTGTGCAAGAGCAGATTCGTGTGGCGGCTAATTTACCGCTGCGCTACACGCAAAAAGACGTGAAACTCAAAGGCCACGCCATTGAGTGCCGGATTAATGCTGAAGATCCGCTTAAGTTTATCCCCAGCCCGGGTAAAATCACCACCTACCACACCCCAGGTGGCCCGGGTGTGCGCGTGGATTCACACGTTTACCAGGGTTATACCGTGCCATCCTATTACGATTCGATGATTGGTAAAATCATTACCTATGGTGATGATCGCGCACAAGCGATGGCCAGAATGCGAATTGCATTATCTGAAATGGTTGTACAAGGGATTAACACCAATATCCCTTTGCACCAGCAACTTTTATTAGATGAAGCCTTTATTAAAGGCAGCACCAGCATTCATTATTTAGAGCACAGAATGCCGGAAATCAGAAAGCAATTAGAAGGCAAACTCGCGCAGCCTTAAAACAAAAACACCGCAGCAATGCGGTGTTTTTTTATATGCAGATAAATTACTGATCAATTTGCTCAATGGCACGGCACAGCAGCTGCACGGACTGATCAAGCTCATTGATATACCGATATAAAATATCTCCTCTTTCACCCTGGCGCAATAAAGACTCAACCTTGGCTGCAAATTGCGTTATATCATTGAACGACAAATTTGCAGCAGCGCCTTTTAAAGAATGCGCCGCTCTGGAAGCACTTTCAAAATCTCCCTGTGCCAATGCAGCACGAATTCTTTCCGGGTTGTCCTGCTCAGTCATGGCCAGCTGCTGAATGACCAGCCAATACAATGCAGCATTATGACCCAGCCTTGCCAGCCCATCCTCTATATCCAAACCAGCCACACCCGATAATAATTTCAGCTTATCCAATTCAGATAAATCCTTCGATCCGGATAAGATCTCCTCAGCTGGTTCTGGCTCCTCCGGAGGTGTTTTAATGGCCGGTTCCTCAGGCAAGTGATCGCCAATATAAATACGTGTATTGCCATCGGCTGATAAACGATGCTGATACCAGTATTGCAAACGCTCAAATAATAAAGCCGGATCAATCGGCTTGGTGATATGTTCATTCATCCCTTCAGCTAAACAACGGGCTCTTTCTTCATTAATGGCATGGGCCGTCATCGCAATAATAGGCAGGGTATTAAACACCGCATCACTGCGAATAACAGCCGTCGCTTCATGCCCATCCATTTTTGGCATTTGCAGATCCATTAATACGCAGTGATAGTGCTTGGGGCCAAACTCCACAATTTTTTTAATGGCCTCATGGCCATTATTTGCAATATCAACCTTAATAGCCGCAGAGCGCATTAGCTCTAATGCGATTTGCTGGTTAACTAAATTATCCTCTACCAATAAAACACGCATGCCTTTCAAATGAGGAATAATATCGGTCCGGGTAAATGAAGCTATATCACGCAATAATTCAGGCGCAAAAATGGTTAATAAAGTATCTACAACCATTGATTGATTAATTGGCTTAAACAAAAAACCATCCACATGTGCAGCCTGTGCTTCTGCACGAATATCTTCCCTTGTATAGGCTGTTACCAGCACAAGCGATGGCGTATGACACAATCTTTTATCCAGATTAATTCTGCGGGCTAATTCAAGGCCATTCATTTCCGGCATATGCCAGTCTGTAAAGACCACCCCATAGGGCTGCTGCTTTGCATCAGCGCGGTGCAAATTGACCAGCGCATCTTCTCCGGAAGACACAGCATCCACAACAAAAGTAAGGCTTTGTAGTGATTCCTGCAAAATCTCACGGGCAACCGAATTATCATCCACCACCAAAATACGCATGCCATTTAAATGGTGAGGTAAGCGGGTTGTGTTGTGCTGCTGTGCTGTTTCATGGCCAAAAACACAGCTAAACGCAAAAACAGAGCCCCGTTCGGGCACGCTTTGCACTTCAATTTCCCCGCCCATCATTTCAACCAGACGCTTGGAGATCGATAATCCCAAGCCTGTGCCACCAAATTTGCGCGTGGTGGTGGTATCCGCCTGGCTGAAAGGTAAAAATAGTTTTTTTACCTGCTCTGCACTCATGCCCATACCCGTGTCCCGTACAGAAAAGCGCAAAACCACCTGCTTTGCATCAGAGCGGATTAACTCACAAATCACATGCACTTCACCTTCTTCAGTAAATTTAATTGCATTACTTACCATATTCAGTAATACCTGCCCCAGACGCAGGGGGTCCCCGGCTAAATATCGGGGCACATTCGGATGCACTTGAAAAAGATATTCAATACCTTTATCTTCTGCTTTGCCTGAGGTCAGAGTCGCAATATTGGCAAAGACCTGATCAAGATTAAAATCAATTTTTTCAATTGATAATTTGCCCTCTTCTATTTTAGAAAAATCTAAAATATCATTAATAATTCCCAGTAAAGACTGGCCCGCATAATGTATTTTCTGCACATAATCGCGCTGACGTTCATTTAATTCTGTTTTCAATGCCAGATGGGCCATCCCAATCACTGCATTCATTGGCGTTCTGATTTCATGGCTCATATTGGCCAGAAAGGCACTTTTTGCCTGTGTTGCGGCTTCTGCTGTTTTTTGTGCTAATTTTAATTCAGTAATATCCATCGCAATTCCCCCAACAGCATAAACACTGCCATCCGCATCCCGCAGGGGAAATTTATGCGTTAAAAAGGTATGCAATCCATCAGCGGTCATGATTTCTTCTTCAACCTGCTGTGGTGCATTTTCTGCAATAACCCGCTTATCCTGAATTAAAAACCGGTTTGCTGTTTCCGGCCCTGCAATTTCTTCATCGGTCATTCCCACCAGAGATTCACCTGCCCGATTAAATAATTCAGCAAAACGCAAGTTGTGCCGCAAATAGCGGCCATTTAAATCTTTTAAAGAAACCAGGGCAGGAGAAAATTCTAAAATGGATTCCAATACATTCCGATTGCGCTCCAGCTCTACAGTGCGCTTTGCCACAAGCGATTCAAGTTCCTGATACATTTGCGCATTTTCAATTGAAATAGCAGCCTGCGCAGACAACCACTCCAATACCTGCCTGCGCTGCATAGAAAAAGTATTACTGATGGTGCTGTGCTCTAAATACAGCACACGCCGTCCGGTACTGCTGCGCCCCAGTGCACGGCAAAGAATAGAAGCAGGCCGGTATTGAGTAAAATAAATATCGCCCCTGAATTCAGAAAACTGCGTTAACTCATTTAATAAAGTGGTTTGCCCTGTATTAAAAACAAAACGCAATAAGCTCTCAGGTAATACGGGCTGCACAAAATTAAGAATAGCCTCAATGTGCAACTGATCACCATCACGCACCACGATGGCACCACGATCAGCACCTGCGGCTTCGATAATAATTTTCAGCAAGCGCCCCAATAATGGCTGCACGCCTACTTCACTGGAAATCGCCTGAACGGCCCGCAAAATAGCCAGCGTATCTAGGCTGTCCAAAGCATGCAGCGCATCCGCATCATTTTGAATAAGCTCCAGCTCCTGCCTTGGCAAGACTTTTAATCGCAGCTCAACCCGCCCCATCAGCGCTAAAGCATGACACTGCCGATAGCAGGTTGCCGCCTGAGTTAATATTTGCTGAATGGGCTCAAAAGCGCAGGCTCTTTCCTCCAGCCATAATCCAAGCATTTCATGAAAATAGCCCTCATCCAGTAAAAAACCTCTTTGCTGTGCAAGGCGAATAGCGTGCCAATATAAAAGCTCAGCATCCTCAGTCCGGTTATCCAGACGCGCCTGCTCGGCGCGTAAAAAAACCAGTTTATGCTCTACATTTTCAGGCGTTCCTTCTTTAGAAATTTGCTCAAAGTATTCGCTGATGGCCTCCAGAGCATCAATATAAGCCTGTCGTTTTTTTCCTGCATTCTTTCTCGCTAAAGCAGACAGCGCCAAACCATGGGAAAACTTCCAGACTAAATTTAATAAATAGGTAGATGGATAATCTTTGCCTATTTGCTCCGCCAATAACAAAGCAGCATCATATTCCTGTGAATAAATATGCAAGGAAAGTTGTGCAATATGCAAACCTGCCATCACAATAGGCACGCTACCCCAAGCTTGCCGAAACGCCTGTACATCAAAATGCTCGCAATTTAAATCGCTCAATGAACTGCTTTCCCCATGTAACACCCGGGCTAAAGCTTCAAAGGGCTGAGCCAGTGTTACAGGGAAAACCACATCATGAGTTAAACAATACTGCCCCAGCTGCTGGTTGCTGGAAATCACATCGAGCATACTGCGGCCTAATATAAAATGACCCCATGGCCTGGCCACTAATACATAGGCACCATAAACTAAATCATGAGCTTTTAATGCCAGATTATAATTTTCATCCAGCAGGGGCAATGTCGTTTCAGCGTGTAAAGTCCAATGATTAATATTCCATGTGTAATAAGTAAATGCACGGTTATATCCCCACAAATCAAACAGCTTTTCACGGCTTAACTTTAAACCTGCATCCGCAATATTACGGGCATCCTGATAATTTTTGAATTGTGCAATTAATGTAATGCCCAAAAGGGTATAACAAAAAGGAGAAAGCAGTGCATTACCAAATACAATCGAACGGTTAGCCCCCAGAACAGAAATCAGCGAAAACAAAGGATAATTTGTAAAAATGGCAGATTCAGAAATTGACGCAATAAGTTTTAAAATAATATCTGTTTCTGCATCATGTGCAAAAGGTAAATCATATAAGCCCGATAATTCTTTACCTGAAAAATAATCTCTGAATATCACCATTTCACTTTTAAAACGCTCATTCATCCCATAGTGATCATTTATTTCAGGGATATTCATACCAAATAAAATCAAACCAAGCCGGCCGGCTTCAAGGTTTTCGGCCATCCTGCCTTTACGGCTGTAATAAATACTTTGTCTGATCCGTGCCTGGGCTTTATCTAAGGCGCTCAGCCCCCTGGATAATAACGTTTCAACCAGTAACTCAAAGCGCTCATCCAGATTACATAAATCGCACGCCTCTGATGCATTTAAGTAAATATCAAAGCTAAGCTGATAATATTCTGACCAAGAATCTTCGGGTAATAATGAAATAGCCGTATCTAAATATCGCATGGCGGCCTGATAGGCCATTGCCTCTCTTGCTTTAATTCCCGCCCGTAAATTAAGCTGAGCGTAGGCAATTCGCTCCTGAGGCAATTTCACTTTATCCAGACCATGATTAAGCTGATCCACAATTTCAAATAAAGGTGCTTCAGTTGCCTCTGCAGATATCTGCTGCAATAAGCGGCGGCCAATCTCTAAATGCAGGCTGTTTAAATTGCGTTCTAAAGTTAGAGAATATGCCGCCTGCTGAATGCGATCATGGGCAAACTGGAATATTTTTTGCCCGCCCCCGTCATGAACAGCAAGAAGTAACTCATCATGTAAAGCAGGAGCCAGTAATGTAAGCGCTAAGGTCTCTGTTGTGTTTTCAACAATTGCCAATAAAGTTAAGTCGAAACGTTTTCCGATACAGGCAGCGGTTTGTAATACAGTTTGAGTTTCAGGTGAAAAACGATTTAAACGCTGCATCATTAATTCAACTACATTATCTGCAGCATCTTGCAGGCGGGCCTGGTCTAATTGCCAGTGCCACGTATTATCAGTGAAATTAAAAAATAACTGCCCTTTAGCCTGCATATTTTTAAGAAACTGTCTTGCATAAAATGGATTGCCTTCTGTTTTACTCATTAATAAATGGCTTAACTCAGCCACATTCTGAATATTGCGGCAGGTATCCTGAATCATTTCACTTAAATGCTCCGCATGCAGAGGCTGTAAAGCCAGCTTTTCCACACAAGCCTTGCTTTTAAGTAATTCATTCAGCATATTAACTAATGGGTGATTCGCATCGACCTCATTATCACGATATGCCGCAATAATCAGTACATGGGCAGCCATACTGCTTTTAGCAAATGACTGAATCAAGGCCAGCGAAGCAAAATCAGCCCACTGTAAATCATCTAAAAATATCGCCAGCGGGTGCTCTCTGCTGGCAAACAGTGCAACTAACTGAGCAAACAGCTCATTAAAACGGCGCTGAGCCGCAAGGCCACTTAGCAAAGGGGCGGCGGATTGTGGCCCGATTATTTTTTCTAAATCTGGAAGAACATCAATAACAATTTGTGCATTTTCCCCCAGTGAGTCTGCAATTTTCTCACGCCATTGTGCTAATTCTGCCTGTTTACTGGCTAATACCTGACGAAGCAGTGACTTAAAGGCTTCTATTAATGCTGAATAAGGTGAATCACGTCTGAATTGATCAAACTTACCAACAATAAGCCGCCCTCCCTTATTTTGGACTTCATCCCGGATTGAAAGTGCTAAAGTAGATTTTCCTACCCCCGAATACCCGCCTAGCATGCAAATAATCGCTTGCCCCTGAGCCGCTCTTAAATACAACTGCTGTAAATATTCAATTTCTTGTTCCCGGCCATATAAATGATCCGGAATTAGAAATTGTGATCCTAAGTCTGTTTCGCCCAATGTGAATAAAGCAATATAGCCTGCGGCTTTTAATTGCTGAATACATAAGGAAAGATCTGCAGCCAGGCCTCTGGCTGTTGCATATCTTGCTTCAGGAGATTTCGCTAGGAGCTTTAAAATAAGATGAGAAATCTGTAATGGCAATTGCGGCTGTAGCGAAGCAGGAGCAACAGGTAATGAAGACATTTGCTGATGCGCTAAATCAAGCAAATCATCAGCAGAAAAAGGAAGGCGCCCTGTAATCCACTCATAGAGAATAACGCCCAGGGAATATAAATCACTGCGCTTATCAAATTGCGCTAAACGTCCCGCCTGCTCTGGTGAGGCATAACGCAGACAACGCAGACTTAATGCCAGCTCTTCCTGATCTGCAGGGCTGATACTGACGCCTGAATCTGTAAAACTGATATATTCAGGCCGTAAAGCACCATGCACCCCTTTTTTTTCATGCCAAACAGCAAGCTGCTCTGCTAATTGCAAAGCTTTATTCAAAAAAAGAAGTAAGTCCGAAAGGGAATAATTCATTTTAGCCAATGCGCTTTCCACCCTGTTAGCAAACAACAATCGCTAAAAGTAAACTTTTAGAACAATCTTTTTGCAAACTAAAAGACCCTCTTCATTTTATGAAACATCTGGGCGAACTGCCCAAAACCTTCATTTACTCAGAGTGTCCCACAGAGCAGTTGCTGCGCAGCCAGGTATTAACCCTGATCAGACCATCGCGGTATGGCGGACAGCATAAATACTGTATTTTATGGACAGAATTGCCCAATCTTTGCCTAACGGGAACGCCAGCGATCCCGCACCCGCTCTAATGCCTCAATCTCATCCCTTAATGCCATCCCGCAGGGCAAAAAACCCCGCCACCAAAAACCAGCCAGCGCAGTCATTACTCGTTTCAGTTGAGCAGTTATTTGCACAGGCCGCTGAATACGGGCATTAAAAAATTGACGTAAGATCGCAATCATTCTGGCACCATCGTTTTAATTAATTGACAATGACATAGTAATTGGCAATTAAATTACGATAAACTAGCTAAACACGACACACTGTTTGCATATGAAAACAATACTCCCGCCTGACGCCTTACTCGCCTTCGATGCACTGGCACGCACGGCCAGCTTTACCGCCGCTGCTGACTTGCTTGGTTGCACCAAAAGCCATATCAGCCAAAGTGTAAAACGCCTGGAGGCTGAGCTGGCTACCCTGCTTGTACTCAGAACCACAAGGCGCGTATCGCTCACAGAGGCGGGAATCAGGCTGGCAGTGCATGCCGCGGCATTGCGTGAAATGCTTCAGCAATCGCGCCGGGATATTGAAGGGCTGCAGGCTACGGTAGAGGGAGCTCTTCGTATCAGTGCCACTCAAGCCTTCGGGCAAGCCATACTGGCCCCAATCCTTGTTGAATTCAGCTTGCAATATCCCGCCATACGACTGGAATTAGATACCGATCACAGGCTGAAAAACCCCATCGCCGATGGCATTGATTTTTGCATCAGATCAAGAACAGTAGGGGATGAAAATCTGGTGGCAAGGCATTTAGGCTTATCGCAAAAAAGGATATACGCCTCAGCAAGTTATCTTGCGCAGGCAGGACGGCTGGACCATCCGTGTGATTTAGTATCGCACCGTGTTTTACTTGAATTACATCAGGAGCAAGAAGGCAGCTGGCTGCTGGAATGCGAAGGTAAAATTGAGCAAATTGAGCTGCGCAGCCAGTTTTCTATTGATAGCTATGCCAGCACAGCCAGCGCTGTTGCTGCTGGCTTTGGTGTCGCTTTATTACCTGCCTATATTGCAGAGCCGCTGGTCAGCAAAGGTGAAATGCAGGAGGTTTTACCAGGCTGGCAACCAGCGCCCTACCCCTTTTATCTGGTCTACCCCTACCATCATCCACTCCCCAAAAAATATGAGGCATTTATTCAATTTGTTGTGCCACGTATCCAGGCTTGCTTACAAAACAATTTGAGCAAGCCGATTCAATAAGCCGCACAAATTTCAGGCGTAAAAAAACCACTCAACCGATGAGGTGGAGTGGTGATTTATACAGCATGCATCAAGCAATACATGGCGTTCCCACGGGGAATCGAACCCCGGCCGCCGCCGTGAAAGGGCAGTGTTCTAACCGCTAAACTATGGGAACATCTTTAAAACATACTAAATATTTTTGAATCAATAAGACTCATCGTATTTAATGGTGCGGCTGAAGAGATTCGAACTCCTGACCCTCTGGTTCGTAGCCAGATACTCTATCCAACTGAGCTACAGCCGCATACTTCTATATATACTAAATTCTGGCGTTCCCACGGGGAATCGAACCCCGGCCGCCGCCGTGAAAGGGCAGTGTTCTAACCGCTAAACTATGGGAACATCTTGAAACTGTTTAAATATTTCTGAATCAGACAATTCATTATATTTATTGGTGCGGCTGAAGAGATTCGAACTCCTGACCCTCTGGTTCGTAGCCAGATACTCTATCCAACTGAGCTACAGCCGCTCTGCAAGTTCAAAAAATAAAAAAACCGGCTTAGCCGGCCTTGATATTCCGAACTTACGTCTTACAAATTCTGGCGTTCCCACGGGGAATCGAACCCCGGCCGCCGCCGTGAAAGGGCAGTGTTCTAACCGCTAAACTATGGGAACATCTTTAAAACTTATATATCACCACAAAGGTAAGTGATAAATGGTGCGGCTGAAGAGATTCGAACTCCTGACCCTCTGGTTCGTAGCCAGATACTCTATCCAACTGAGCTACAGCCGCTCTGCAAGTTCAAAAAATAAAAAAACCGGCTTAGCCGGCCTTGATATTCCGAACTTACGTCTTACAAATTCTGGCGTTCCCACGGGGAATCGAACCCCGGCCGCCGCCGTGAAAGGGCAGTGTTCTAACCGCTAAACTATGGGAACATCTTTAAAACTTATATATCACCACAAAGGTAAGTGATAAATGGTGCGGCTGAAGAGATTCGAACTCCTGACCCTCTGGTTCGTAGCCAGATACTCTATCCAACTGAGCTACAGCCGCAACATGCTTGGCGGAGAGCAAGGGATTCGAACCCTCGATACAGGTTTTGCCCGTATGCTCCCTTAGCAGGGGAGTGCCTTCGACCACTCGGCCAACTCTCCGTCAAGGACCCGAATACTACGCAAACACCGGAAGGGCGTCAACCGCTAAGCTGCAAATAATTTAAGTTTTATGAGCACTTTCTTACAGCACTACATCAATCCAAAGCTAGTGATTTGTTTTGTAAGGATAAAAAACAAAAAGGTGCAGAATAAAAAATTCTGCACCTTTTTAAAAAATCAGATATCACTGTCAAAAACATAGCAAACATTGTTTTGGAACAGAGTCAGATTCTTTATTTTGAGCTGATTTTACTGAATCATATCCAGACCAAACGCCTTATGCAGCACGCGCACAGCAAGCTCAAGATACTTTTCATCCACCACAACTGAGATTTTAATCTCAGAAGTAGAAATCATCTGAATATTGATCCCTTCTTCGGCCAGCGTTCTGAACATCGTTGACGCCACGCCCACATGCGAGCGCATGCCCACGCCCACGATAGATACTTTACAGATCTTATCGTCGCCATTGATCTGGCGGGCGCTGATCTGGCTTTGTGCGCCTTCTAATACTTTAATCGCACGGCCCAGATCATTTTTAGGCACGGTAAAGGAGAAATCAGTTGTGCCGTCCTGGCCCACGTTTTGGATAATCATATCAACGTCGATATTGGCATCCGCTACTGGCCCTAAGATTTGATAGGCAATGCCCGGTTTATCTGGCACGCCGATCACATTGATACGGGCTTCATCACGGTTAAACGCAATGCCGGAAATAACGGGTTTTTCCATCTTACTGTCTTCCTCGAAGGTAATCAGCGTGCCATCGCCCTCTTCTTCAAAAGAAGACAAGACACGTAACTTCACATTGTATTTACCGGCAAATTCAACCGATCGGGTCTGTAATACCTTTGAGCCTAAGCTGGCCATTTCCAGCATTTCTTCAAAAGTAATCGTGGAAAGCTTGCGTGCCTCTGGCACTACGCGCGGGTCTGTGGTGTAAACGCCATCCACATCAGTGTAGATCTGGCATTCGTCAGCCTTTAGTGCTGCGGCAAGCGCCACACCGGTGGTGTCGGAGCCACCACGGCCTAAGGTCGTGATATTGCCCTGTGCGTCTACGCCCTGGAAGCCAGCAACAATCACAACCTTGCCAGCTGCCAAATCGCTGCGCATTCCGCCATCGTCAATATGCTGGATGCGCGCCTTAGTGTGCGCGCTGTCGGTCAGGATCTTGACCTGACCACCGGTGTAGCTTACTGCATCAACGCCGATTTCTTTCAGCGCCATAGCCAGTAGGCCGATAGTGACCTGCTCACCGGTAGAGACAATGACATCCAATTCACGAGGATCCGGGTTGGCCTGAATTTCTTTAGCCAGTGCGATCAGCTTATTGGTTTCGCCGGACATCGCAGAAACAGCAACGACAATATCGTGCCCTTCTGCTTTGAATTTAGCCACGCGGCGAGCCACGTTTTTAATCCGCTCGGTAGAACCTACCGAGGTGCCGCCATATTTCTGGACAATCAATGCCATGGATCAAACCTGCTGCTTGGGTAGGTTTTAAAAGGAAAGATCATTGTAATGAAAGCCGGCCATCTTTTCGAGCAAGAAAACAGTTTAAGTCATTATTTATTCATGAATTGTTATGCTGTTTAGGCATAAACATCACAATCAATGAATATATGTTTTAAACACTCCGCCCCGAGCCTAGCTTTCTGTGCACAGAACAACAAAAAACCAACACAAAGAAGCAAACACACTCAAAAGAAATAAATCGAATTGAAAAAAAAGCGCAAAACTCAAGCTAACTTATGAGCTTTGTTTGCGCCTTTATTCATTGCGGTATAACTAAAGCCCGGGTCAGAACTCGACAAATACAGGCACCCGGGCCGCAACTGCACACATCAGCTCATAGCCGATGGTGCCCGCCGCAGCGGCAACATCATCAATAGACACGTTTTTGCCCCATAGCTCAACCTCGCTGCCCACACCAGAGCCAGGTAATTCGCTTAAATCAACAGCCAGCATATCCATTGATACGCGGCCAATCAACCGGCTGCGCGCGCCATCCACCAAAGCAGGGGTTCCCGTAGGTGCGTGGCGCGGATAACCATCGGCGTAGCCGCAAGCCACAATCCCTATTCGCATTGGCCTTGCCGCAACAAAGCCGGCTCCATATCCGACGGTATCGCCTTCTTTCAGCTCCTGAACAGCAATTACTTCGGCGCTTAGAGTCATGGCGGCCTGCAAACCCAGCTCTGCGGCACTTTTCCCGCTAAAAGGAGATGAACCATATAAAACAATGCCAGGTCTGACCCACTGACGCTGTGTTTCCGGATAAGCCAGTAAGGCCGCCGAATTAGCAAGAGAAACAGGCAGCCCCAGCCCGCTGCATGCCGCATCAAAACGCGCGCATTGCGCGGCCACACCCTGCTCCGGATCATCAGCAGTTGCAAAATGTGCCATCAGGGTAATACTTGCCACATTGCTGCATTGTTGCAGGCGCTCAACTAAAGCCGGCGCGTTTTCGGCAGGAAAACCAAGCCGGTTCATGCCGGTATTTAATTTTAAGAAAATATGTACAGGACGACTTAACTCTGTTTTTTCAAGCCAGCCTATGCCGCGCTCATCATGCACAGACAGCCAGAAATCGTGCTTTGCGCAAAGCTGCAACTCGGCGGCAGAAAACACACCTTCTAATAACAGGATGGCTTGCTTTACCCCTAACTCTCTTAAAGTCAGCGCAGAAGGCATTTCTAAAGTAGCAAAAGCATCTGCACCGGGCAGTGCAGCCGCCATATTTGCAATGCCATGGCCGTAGGCATTCGCTTTAACAACGGCAAAAACTTTACTATTTGGTGCACATGCTTTTACATGCGCATAATTAGAAGCAAGTGCTGCCGTATGAATCACAGCACGAATCGGGCGGGTCATGACAAAACCATGGCAAAGGAAAAGCGTAGAGTATAAACCTTGTTGATTACATGTAAGACGCAAAAGCGACAATGCTTTAACAATGACAGGCCGCAGTACTTAAATCCTTGCAGATATAAAAACCACCTTAGCGGCCTGCATTTAACCAGTTTATTGACCAATACCTCGCTGTTTACGCTGTAAATCCGGCAAAATCTGATCCCGGTCATGCAATTTTTTGCTTCGGCAGCCTAAGTCCGGCAGGATGCCTGCGTTTCGTGATATAAACCCCACACTATAAAAAAGGGTACTGTTCCAAGATGGATCGTGGATTTTTCATTATTCTTGGCGCGCAATTTTTATCTGCGCTTGCTGACAACGCCCTCTTCTTTGCGGCCCTTGCGCTACTAAAAGAGCAACATTCACCCGAATGGCATTTATCCATGCTGCTCTGGTGCTTTACAGTGTCTTATGTTGTGCTTGCCCCTTTTGCCGGCTCTTTTGCCGATTCCATGCACAAGGGCAAGGCCATGATGATTTGTAATGGCATCAAGCTGGCTGGCTGCCTTGGCATGCTTGTGGGTATCCCGCCGATTATGGCCTACGCCCTTGTGGGGTTTGGCGCTGCAGCCTATTCCCCTGCCAAATACGGCATCATTACCGAATACTTGCCACACGAAAAACTGGTTGCCGCAAATGGCTGGCTGGAAGGCGCAACCGTCAGCGCCATTATCTTTGGCACCATCCTGGGTGGCTTACTGGCCGGCTCGCACGTTGCCCCCTGGCTAAACAGTACCGTACTGGGGGCTTTCTTTAGCCCGGCGACCTTTGCCATTGCTGCAATTATTTTGCTTTATCTCGCCGCATCATGGCTGAACTGCTACATCCCTAAATTAAATGTAGAGCTCAAACCGCTGCAGCTGCAGCCTGTCGCGCTGATTAAAGAATTCTGGGGCTGTGTAGCCAAACTTTGGAAAGACCCTCAGGGCCAGTTATCCCTGGGTGTAACCACACTCTTTTGGGGGGCGGGGGCCACCATGCGCCTGGTAGTATTGAACTGGGCCATTATCTGGTTGAACTTTTCCATGGAGCAAGCGACTCAGCTAGTGGCTGTTGTTGCATTTGGCATTGCGGCAGGCGCCATTCTTGCCGGGCATTATGTGCCGCTCAAAAAAGCATTTTGTGTATTACCTGCTGGTATCGCCATGGGCGTTATGGTGATCGGCATGCTGTTTGTTCACAATACCTGGCTGGCTGCGTTTCTGATGTTTATTGTTGGCTGCCTGTCCGGCTTCTTTGTGGTGCCATTGAACGCAATGTTGCAACACAGGGGGCATACACTAATGGGTGCAGGGCACTCAATTGCCGTGCAAAACTTTAATGAGAATATCGGTATTCTGGTGATGGTGGGCATACACGCCATGATGGTGAAGTACTTCAGCCATCCCATTACCGACAATGTGAGTAAAGCGGTAGCCCACCAATTCCAGGCCAGCGGAATTCCTCCTATGTACGCCATCATCACCGGCTTTGGCCTGATGGTGGCCCTGACTATGATTGCGATCACCGTACGATTCCGGCGCGGTGTTCGTGCTGGAATTATGAATGACTAAATTTAGCCTGACCCTGATTGCCCTGATTCTTGTGGGCTGTGGCAAAGAAGCAGCAAAAGAAAAAACTGAGCGTCCTCCCCAGCAAGTAACGGCCACCA
Organism: Iodobacter sp. BJB302; assembly: GCF_002735645.1. Taxonomy (GTDB): domain Bacteria; phylum Pseudomonadota; class Gammaproteobacteria; order Burkholderiales; family Chitinibacteraceae; genus Iodobacter. Next base: position 28,072 of record NZ_PDZG01000030.1, on the reverse strand, counting down.
CAACGCAGACTGCCGATATTGCGCTTAATTTAAGCGCCCAGGGCCATGTCAGCCCGCTGGATCAGGTGGAAGTACGCCCACAAACAAGTGGCCTGATTAGTAAAGTACATTTTAAAGAAGGCGATCAGATCCACGCGGGCCAGCTCTTATTCAGCCTGGACGCCAGGACAGAGGAAGCCAATGTGCGCCAAGCCATTGCTAAACTGGCACAAAGCCAGGCCCAGCTTGCTGCGGCAGAGCGGGATTACACCCGCTCTAAAGAGCTGGCACTGCAAAGCTTTATCTCCAAAACAGCCCTCGACAATGCCCAAAGTAAATTAGAAACCCTGCAAGCCACACTGGCTGCAGAGCGTGCGGCGGTGGATGCGGCAAAAATCAATTTATCTTATTCGCAAATCAAAGCGCCGCTCAGTGGCCGTGCGGGTCTGGTGGAAGTGCATACCGGCAGCTATGTGCAGCCGAGTATTGCTATTCCGCTGGTAACCATCAGCAAGCTGGACCCGATTACCGTGGCCTTCAGCCTGCCTGAGCGCGATTTAAGCCTTTTGCAAAACGCACCACAGCCTATTTTAGTCAGTGCCACCTTAGCTGATGGCAATAAAATGCAGGGCAAGCTGAGCTTTATCGATAACGCCGTTAACTCAAGCTCGGGCACGATTGCCTTAAAAGCAGAATTTTCTAACCCAAAAAATCTGCTCTGGCCTGGCGCTTTTGTACCTGTGCAGGTGGCTGCTGGCACGCTTAAAAACGCCGTGGTCTTGCCGACCCAGGCGGTGCAAACCGGCCCGGATCATCGCTTTGTTTTTGCGATCCAGGCCGATCAGACGGTTAAATCGATTCCGGTTGAATTGCTGCAAGTTGAAAACGAGCGCGCCGTGGTCAGCGGCATAGGCAGCAATATCAAAGTAGTGAAAGAAGGCGGGCAAAATCTGCGTGAAGGCAGCAAAGTTCGCGAAGCCAAAAAGCGTGACGCAAGCGCACCCAAAACTGCCGCCAGTGCCGCAAAATGAATATCTACATAAAAAGCACGCGCCAAACCAGCCCCACCTTTTATTCATTCACTAAGGAGATGCTCAAATGAATATCTCCTTACTCAGCATTAATAAGCCCATCGCAACGACACTTCTGTGGCTGGCGGTGGTGGTGGCCGGGGTAGTCGCTTGGTTTAATCTGCCGATTTCTGCCCTGCCCTCTTTTAATATGCCCACCATCGAGGTGTCTGGCAGCTTGCCTGGTGCCAGCCCGGAAACGATGTCCACCTCAGTGGCGACGCCGCTTGAAAAGCAATTTTCAACCATTCCCGGCCTTTCCGTCATTACCTCGAGCAGCACCCAGGGCCGGGTATCGCTGACGCTGGAATTTGACGCCAACCGCAATATCGACGATGCCGCCGTTGATGTGCAAGCCGCGCTCTACCGCGCATCGCGCAGCCTGCCCAAAGATATGACCAGCCCGCCAAGCTACCGCAAAGTAAACCCTGCGGATGCACCGGTGCTGATGGTGGGGATTAACTCGCCATCGATGAGCCTCGCCGAGCTGAACGATTACGGCGACAACCTGATTTCGCCCACGCTATCCACCCTGAATGGCGTGGCACAGGTCACGGTTTACGGGCAAAAACGCTTTGCCGTGCGGGTGCAAGTTAACCCGGAGCTATTAGCCGCAAGAGATATGACGCTGGCTGAGTTATCCGCAGCGCTTAAATCCGCCAATGCCAACAGCCCGGTTGGCCAGCTTGATGGCAAGCGCCAGGTTTTAGCACTGCAAGCCAATGAGCAGCTTAAAAATGCTGCCGATTTTTCCAACTTAATCGTTGCCCAAAAGAATAAACAACCGGTGCGCCTGTCAGACGTCGCCACGGTAGAAGACAGCGTGCAAGACGTAAAAAGCGGCAGCTGGATTAACGGCGAGCGCTCTATCGTGCTGGCCGTAATGCGCCAGTCGGACGCCAATACCGTGGCCGTGGTTGATGCGATTAAAGCCGCCCTGCCACAGCTTAAATCGCAAATGCCCGCTTCTGTAAATGTGCAGGTTTTAAACGACAGATCGCAATCGGTGCGCGAAGCCATTCACGATGTCAACCTCACCATGCTGCTGACCATGCTGCTGGTGGTGGGGGTGATTTTGCTGTTTTTACGCCGGGCGGCAGCCACGCTGATTCCCGCTTTATCGCTGCCCATCTCGCTGATTGCCACCTTTGCACTGATGCACTGGCTGGGTTACAGCCTCGACAATATCTCGCTGATGGGGCTGACCATTGCCATTGGTTTGGTGGTGGATGATGCGATTGTGGTGCTTGAAAACATCATGCGCCACGTTGAAAACGGCATGAAACCGATGGAAGCCGCCATTCAGGGCGCGCAGGAAGTCGGCTTTACCGTGGTATCGATTTCGGTGTCCCTCATTGCCGTGTTTATCCCGATTTTCTTTATGCCAGGCACCATTGGCCTGCTGTTCCATGAGTTTGCCGCCGTCGTCACCTTAGCGATTATGGTGTCCGCCGTGGTGGCGCTGACGCTGATCCCAATGCTGGCGGCGCGTTATATTAAACACGAAGCGCCTGATGCCCATGTGCCCGCATGGAGCCGTTTTTTTGAGCGGGGCTTTCAAAAAGTGCTTGGCGCGTATCAGCGCACGCTGGATTGGAGCTTGGGCCGCCGCAAACTGATGCTGATCATTGCGCTCGCCACCTTTGTACTCACAGGCTGGCTGTATCAATCCATGCCCAAGGGCTTTTTCCCCGAAGAAGATATCGGCCAGATTCAGGCCAGCTCTGAGGGCCCACAGGATATTGCCTACCCCGCCATGCTGAAATTACATACAGAAGTAGCCGAGCGCATCCAAAAAAATCCCAATGTAAACGTGGTGGTTTCCAGCTTATCCAGTGGCAATCGTGGCCGGATGTTTATTACCCTCAAGCCACGCAGTCAGCGCGCTTCGATGGAAAAAACCGTAGCCAGTCTGCGTAAAGACACCAGCGGTATTACCGGTATCTCGGTATTTTTTAACCCGACCCAAAACTTGAAAATTGGCGCGCGCAGCTCAAAAAGCCGTTACCAGTACACCCTGCAAGCCGTGCAATCTGGCGAGCTAGGAGACTGGTCTGAAAAACTGATGCGGGCCATGCGACAAAACCCCATCTTTACCGAAGTCACCTCCGACACCGAAAAACGCGGCCTGCAAGCCCGCTTAAATATCGACCGCGACAAGGCGCAAACCCTGGGCGTGGATATGCAAAACCTGCGCGAAACACTCTATGGCGCATTTGGTGAGCGGGAGATCAGCACTATTTATCTGCCGCAAGATAGTTACTCGGTACTGATGCAGCTGCAAGACGATTATCGGCGCGATGAATCGGCGATGAATAAGCTCTATGCCCGCAGCAATAATGGCGTGCTGGTGCCGATCTCGGCGTTTTCCAGCGTCGAGCGCATCATGACTAATAACGCCATCAACCACCAGGGCCAGCTGCCTGCGGTAACGCTGTCGTTTAATATGGCCGAAGGTAAAACGCTGTCTGAAGCCGCAGCCAAGATCGAAGCCCTGAAGCAGGAAATCCAGCTGCCATCCAAAGTATTTGGTGCTTTTGCCGGGGATGCCGCCGTATTCCAGCAATCGCAAAACACCCAGCTCTGGCTGATTTTAGTGGCTGTGGCGGTGATTTATGTGATTCTGGGCGTGCTGTATGAAAGCTGGATTCACCCGCTGACCATTCTGGCGGGCATTCCATCGGCAGCCGTGGGGGCGCTGATTGCGCTGGATCTGGTCGGCCTGCCGCTCACCTTTATCGCCATGGTCGGGATTTTGCTCCTGATTGGTATCGTCAAGAAAAACGCCATTATGATGATCGACTTTGCGCTGGAGGCTGAGCGCAAAGAAGGCAAAGCGCCTGTGGACGCGATTCGTGAAGCCTGCTTATTACGATTCCGCCCCATTATGATGACGACGCTGGCCGCCATTATGGGGGCCATGCCCATTGCCATCGGTATCGGTGCAGGGGCCGAGCTGCGCCAGCCCATGGGCGTGGCGGTGGTCGGCGGCTTAGTGCTGTCGCAACTGATTACCCTCTATATCACCCCAGCACTGTATTTAAGCTTTGATGGTTTGCAAAAGCGCTGGCAGAAAGCCAAATAAGAGAAAGGCCAGCAAAGATGCTGGCCTTTTTAGTATCTATGATCATACCTGAAAGCTTGCTTGCTTAAAATTTAATCAGCAAAAAAAACCACCTACAGATCAAGTACTTGCGCTACTTATCCACAGCGCACTCACAAGCTTGTGCTACTGGATCGGGGATAAACGGTAAGGTTATCCAAACCGTAAAGCCTGCATAGATTGATCCATCATGCACTGAACTGGATCCCCGATAAATTCACTAGTGGATGACGGGTTCGTTTACTTGATTAATCAGTCTGCAACCCGCTCCTTACAAGTTGTAAACCAGAATCAGAGCAATCAGCGCTGGGGCAACAATGCGGCACATCCACTTCATGCCGCAGTTTAAAACGGGACTGAGCTCCAGCTCGGCTTCGATCACGGGCCAGATTCTCCAGCCTGCAAATAGCGCTGTGCCAATGCCACCCAGCGGCAGCAGGATATTGGATGCGCTGTAATCCATCAGCTCGAACACATTGCGGCCAAACCATTTGTATTCGCCCAGCACACCAAATGAGAGCGAGGCTGGCACGCCTGCAAGAAACACCAGCAGAGTAATCACACCGGTGGTGGCTTTGCGTGGCAGATTCCATTCATCAATCGGGTACACCGCCACCAGCTCCAGCAAAGACACCGATGAGGTAAGCGCCGCGACCAGCAGCAGGGCAAAGAAAGCCGAGGCAAAAAATTGGCCAAATGGCAGATGGTTAAACACCACCGGCATGGTCATATAGGTAAGGCCCGGGCCTGCTGCGGCATCCAGGCCAAAGGCGGTAATAGCCGGGAAAATCATCAGGCCAGCTAGGATGGAGGTCATCGTGGTTAAACCGGTGACCCACATCGCGGCATTGGTGAGCTTCACATCACGCCCAAGATAGGAGCCATAAGCCAGCATGCAGCCCGCGCCTACTGATAGCGAGAAAAACGCTAGGCCCAGCGCATCGACCAGCATTTTTGAGTTTACTTTAGAGAAATCCGGCGCTAAAAACGCCAGCACGCCAGCCCCTGCTCCCGGCAAAGTGAGAGAGCGGACAATCAGACCCAGCATCAGCAAAAATAAGGCAGGCATCAGTATCTTGCCTGCCCGCTCTATGCCTTTTTGAATGCCGGACATCACCACAATCAGGGTAAGCAGGGCAAACAGGGCGTGGGTGATAATCGGTTCAACCGGGCTGGAAACATACTGCCCGAATAAAGCGCCCAGGGCCTTGGGATCGTTGCTCATGACGCGGCCATCGATGGCACGCAGCAAATAGCCGATGGTCCAGCCGCCCACCACGCTATAGAAAGAAAACACCGTTAAGCCGCAGAGTACACCGATATAACCAACGGCCGACCATCCCTTCCCGCCCAGCTTTTTAAACGCGCCCACAGCACCACATGCAGCAGCACGGCCAATGGCGATTTCGGCCAGCATCAGCGCAATGCCCAGGGTAAAAGTGATCAGTACAAAGATCAACAGAAACGCACCACCACCATTCATGGCGGTAACGTAGGGGAATTTCCAGATTGAGCCTAAGCCGACGGTGGCCCCTGCGGAGGCAAGAATAAAGCCGAGTTTAGAGCTCCATTGCGAACGAGACATGCGCTATTCCTAGTAGCGGCAAATAAGCACTAAGGATGTGGCTCAAAATAATTTCCCGTTGGACCTAGCAACACAAAAGCGTCATCCCCGAGTGTCTTTATCGGGGATCCAGCAGAATAGCTAGTTTCCCGCCAAAAGCACGCGGGAATGACGACATTTTGTAGTGGGACGTTATCTGAACCAAGCCAAAAGCCATTTACCAAGTATATCTGCCACCGAATGCGCGAGCAAAAAACAAAGGCCGCCCTTTCGGCGGCCCCATAGATCAACGGTGCCGCTCAAATTAGAAGCGCCACCAGCCTGCAAAGAAATTGATCATATTTGTATTCATGCTTTTTAGAATGCCTTGTAAGCTGCCTGATAGTCAAGCAGTAATTTTGCGTTGCAGCAAGTGTTTACAGATTTTTCACCAGCACCGTGGTAATCAGCACAGGCGCAAGATAGCGGCAGGTCATCAGCCATGCTTGCCGTTTCCAGCCTTGCAAACCGACTTCATCCACCAGCGTGTCGCCTGCTTTCCAGCCAGCGAGTAATGCGAGGCCAATCCCGCCCACAGGCATGGCCAGGTTGGATACAAAGTAATCCATCGCATCAAAAATGCTTTTGCCAAAGATGCGCACATCAGACCAGATACCAAACGACCACGAAGCGGGAATACCGCATAAGAACACCGCCAGCGCGATGCCAATCAAGACAGGGCGGCGCGGCAGCTTCAGATCGTCAATAAACCAGATAGCAATCAGCTCCAGCATGGCCACGGATGAAGACAAAGCAGCCATGGCCAGCAAAGCAAAAAAAGCAACGGCAAACAATTGCCCCAAAGGCAGATGCATAAACACCACCGGCATGGTCATAAAGGTGAGCCCTGGCCCTGCCGCCGGGTTTAAGCCAAAAGCCGCCACCGCAGGGAAAATCATCAGCCCTGCTAAGAGCGCAATCATCACAGCCAGAAACACCACCCACAGCGATGCGGAAAGAATTTCTTCGCTGGAATGCATATAAGAGCCATAAGCCACCATCGCCCCCACGCCCAAAGACAGCGAGAAAAACGCCAGCCCCAAGGCTTCAACCACCATAGCCGGATTAACGCGGCTCCAGTCTGGCGCTAAAAACTGCACCACTCCGGCCCATGCGCCCGGCAGCGTTAAAGAGCGCACCATCAGGATCAGCATAATAATAAACAGCGCCGGCATAAGCACCTTGCCTGCCCGCTCTATGCCTTTTTCGATGCCGCCCAGCACAATGCCCAAAGTGGCCAGCGTAAACAGCGCGTGGGTAATCAGGGGTTTCACCGGATCAGATACAAAGCTGCCAAACATCGCTTCTAATGCTTTTGGATCGGCACTGAGTACGCTGCCATCAATGGCCTTGCCAAGGTAGGCAAAAGTCCAGCCGCCCACCACACTATAAAATGAAAACAGCACAAAGCCTGCGATCACTCCCAAAAGGCCCAGGAGCGCCCAGTGCTTGCCACCCACTTTTTTAAACGCGCCCACCGCGCCGTTGGCGGCCGAGCGGCCTAAGGCAATCTCGGCCATCATCAGCGCGAGGCCCAGGGTAAAGCTAAAAATCAGAAACAACAGCAAAAACGCCCCGCCACCATTCATGGCCGTGACATAAGGAAACTTCCAGATTGCCCCCAGCCCAATGGCCGAGCCAGCCGCCGCCAAAATAAAGCCCAAACGCGAGCCCCAAGCATTACGTGTTGTCATAAAACATCCTGCGTTTTTTAATAAATGAGCCCGGGAGCTCTATGCAAATCTAAAACAAGGCTTTTTTAAGTGCCGTCGGCACAGTGTTTCAGGTGCGGGAATCCCCCGCGTGGGACTTACTTTCTTGCTTCGCCAAGAAAGTAAGCAAAGAAGGCGACCCCACGAAACACGAAAGCCCCTGCGCTGCGGACAATCGAGTCGGCGGCGAGCGGGACTCGCTCGTGCCTCGCTGCCCCTGGCCGAAACCCCGCCCCGCTTGTTCCTCTCTCCGGCGTGTTTCAAGGGGACTCTTAAGCTCCCTGCAATGAGCCGGAATGTCCCCAACTGGGGCTAAGATTGACAATACTTAAACCCAAAATATATATTCAACTCAAAAAGATTTTTCTCCGTGAAACTCCGTGTTCTCTGTGTTCTCCTTGGTTCAAGATTTGGGTTTTAGCATCACTTACAGATTCTTCACCAAAATCACTGCAATAGATAAAGGGGCGACTACGCGGCAGCTCCATTTCAGGCCGAAGAGGGGCAGGCCAGCCAAGCCGGAGTGTTCTTCCAATAGTGGCCATACGCGCCAGCCTGCGAAGAGGGCCACGCCGATTCCGCCCAGTGGCATCATCACATTGGAGACGCTGTAATCCATCAGATCAAAAATGGTTTTGCCAAAGAATTTCACATCTGCCCATGGGCCAAAAGACAGCGATGCGGGGATACCGCAGAGGAAAACTGCCAAAGACAAAGCCAGAATCACTTTGCGACGTGGCAGTTTGTATTCATCCAGAAAGAGCGTAGCGATCAGCTCGAGCATAGAAACAGATGACGTCAGCGCGGCCACCGAAAGCAGGGCAAAGAAGGCGATGGCAAAGATTTGGCCGAAGGGCAGGCTGGCAAACACCACCGGCATAGTCATAAAGGTCAGGCCCGGGCCTGCGCTTGGATCCAGCTTAAAGGCAAACAGCGCAGGGAAAATCATCAGCCCGGCCAAGATCGCCACGGTACAAGACAGGCCCACCACCCAAGCTGCCGAGTGCAATACCGGTGTTTCTTGTTTGACATAAGAGCCGTAAGCAATCATGCCGCCCGTGCCTAAAGACAGCGAGAAAAACGCCAGCCCCAATGCATCCACCACCATGGCCGGAGTCAGTTTAGAGAAATCAGGCGCAAAGAAGGCCACCACGCCCTGCCATGCACCTGGCAGCGTCAAAGAGCGGGCAATCAAAATCAGCATGATGATAAAGAGACCGGGCATCAGCAATTTGCTGGCGCGCTCAATCCCTTTTTCGATACCGCCAATCACAATGCCCAGCGTTGCCAGTACAAAAGCGCCGTGGGTCAGAATCGGCCAGAAAGGATTGGATACATAATGCTCGAAAGTATCTTTTAGCACCTTAGTGTCGGTGGTCAGCACCGAGCCATCTATAGCCAGCGCAAGGTAAGCCAGCGTCCAGCCGCCCACTACGCTGTAAAAGCTGTAGAGCACAAAGCCTGCGAAAATCCCCATCATGCCAATCAGCGGCCAGGATTTACCCGCCAGCTTGCGAAACATCCCTACCGGGCCGGTTTGCGCGCTACGGCCCAGGGTAAATTCCACCACCATTTGGGCTAGGCCCAGGGTGAAGCTAAAGAATAAAAACAGCAATAAAAACACGCCACCGCCATTCATGGCCGTCACGTAAGGGAATTTCCAAATAGCCCCAAGGCCAATGGCCGAGCCTGCCGCGGCAAGGATAAATCCCAGCTTAGAGCCCCAGTTAGAGCGAGTAGTCATGATGTGGTCCTTAATTTTTTTTAAGCTCAGGAACCAGCAAATCAGGCAGGCCATAAATGCAAAAAGGCCGCCTGATTTGGCGGCCTTGGATGCTTTAATCTGTGTGTTTCAGATGAACGCGACCCATCGGGCTGCCAGTGGGCAAGCCAGATAATAATAAGAATAAACGCGGTTCAGATTCATCATAGTGAGCGCATCTTCGACCGTGCAGCGGTGGGCTGTCAAGCCAGAAAAAAGTCATGGGTTTGCTGAAGCACGGCCATGCTCTTATTCAGAGCCCTTGTTTAATGGCCATTTTAAAAGCAGTAAAAAATCTTTTATTACAAGCAGTTAAAACCAGTAAAAGCCCATATAAAGGGCTAAAAACAGCCTTGATGTTTTCTAATCATCAAGACTGTTTCTGGTAATAAGACCCAGAATAAACGCCGGTCCGCCAAGGCCTGCCCTGCGATAAAAAATAAAACCAGGGCAGCAGCTGCCCTGATTTCATCCAATACGCTTAAGCCCCGGCCCAGCAGGCCTCTTCACTTTGATTCACAGGTTTTGCATCCAGCACCACCCGAATATCTTTAAATTGCGTACCGCGCTGCAGGCGAACGGTAATGCTGTCTGCCAGCCCGGCCTGATCGGCATCGCGGCGGTAAGTAAAGCTGCCATATTCAGCAAAATTAATCCGCCCCAGCTTGGCTGAATTCAGCAGCACAAAGCGATCAAGCTGCTGATTAGCGGCCAGGGTAACCCGCAGGCAGCGCCCTGCACTGCTAAAGCGCGTTTGTAATAAGGCCAGATTATTTGGATTAACTGGCGGCAGGGTGGGCACCGTAGTTGGCACTGCAGTAGGCCGCGTTGGCGGGCTGGTCGGCTTAGGTGTTGGCACCGCAGTTGGGCGGACTGGCGGGCTGGTTGGCACAGGCGTTGCAGTCGGGCGGGTTGGCGGCTCAACAGGCACAGCCGTCGGGACGGGCCCCGTGCCATTGGCCAGCGGGCCTTCGCAGCGCAGGGCGGCACGATGCGCATCCAGCTGATAATCACTGGCAAAGCAGTTAACCGCCAGCATATTATTGGCGCTGCCTTGCAGGTTTTTCAGTGCGTTATTTAGTAATACATCGCTTTCCTGATGCGCTTCTGTCAGCGTACTGGCACGAATAGCGGTTTGTCCTGTGCATTCAAAACGGCGCAGCTCACTGCCCGCGCCCTCTGCCCATACGCGGCAGGCCAGCGGCAGCGCTTTGCCCATTAAAGATTGAATATGCGCCACATCACTTAACTGCCATGCCGATTGCGCCAGCCAGTCCTGGCCCTCGATGGTGGAGGTATCCCCCAGCTGGCCAGCCTTTTGCAATTCAACTTGCTGCGCTACAAACTCTTTAAAGCGGGCACTTAAAGCCGTATCAGCGCCGAGGCGTTTCACCAGAGCATCAAAGCCTTTTACATCATCGTTACGCAATTGCTGCAATACATCGGCCAGAATGCCCGGCTCATTGCGATGCAAGAAGTAGAACCACAGCGCCGAATGACTGTAGAAATCCCAGCCATCGCTATAGCTTGAACGCATAATTTGCGCGGGGGTCTGAAAGCTGGCCGGCCAGTTATTCGCCACCACATCCACTACATGGCCACGTACTTTAATGCCCTCACGCGAGGTGCTCCACGCCATAAACTCGGCAAAGCCTTCGTCATACCAAGGCATACGGCGGCTGTCGCGGAAGAATTCGCTGGAGCCCCACATGCCTGGCTGAATAAAGCGGCCGGATAAATAATGCACATATTCGTGGCGGACCAGCTCTTCTAAAGACAGCGTACTTTCCTGGCTGGTGCGCTCAAAGGTATAAAAAGTAGCGCCATTTTCAATATAAATACCCCCGTTATCGGTAGATAAATCATTCAGTAAGCCCTGATAGCGGCCATAATCGGTTTTTGTACCGTAAATCACCATACGTAAACGTGCATTTGGATCATCTTTTACCGGCTGGCTTACGCCACTTACCCGCTTAAGCTGCGCCTCAACCTGCTTCATAGCGTAATAAAGCGGCTCTACCTGCTTGCGGCTAAGCGGCGTTTCAAAAACCAGATTGCCATTATCAAATGCCCAGCGATTAGGAAATAAGCGGGCTTTCAGCTCGGCTTCGGCATTGCAAATGTTGTAACGATCGCAAGGCACTTTGGCGATTTTTTTCAGCGCATAAACCGCCTCGGCCCATGCCGCTGAATAACGCTCTGAATTCAGATGCTGCGCCACAGCAGGCTCGGCAAGCGGCGTGGTTCTTGGGTAAAGCATAAAGCGGCCAGTTTCACGCAGTGTATTTAAAAACATCTGCTCATCTGCAAAAGCAGAGCTGCCCTGGCGCACAATCGCCGCCAGAGACTTAACTAAACCATCAAGCTGGCCTGATTCTGCTTTCTGATCAAAGCCACTCTGGCCATGCAGATTAAACAAAGTGGTTTGCACAGGATGCAAAGCATATTGAGCATAGCTTTGCTTAAACTGCCCCTGATAGCGGCCAAAAAAAGCGCTAAGTAATGGCAATGCATATTCAGGCTGGCGCACCGAATCGGCCAGAATCATGGTTTCGCTGACACTTTGCCGCGCATCATTCTGGCGCTCCCATGCATCACTGGATTGAGATTCATCCTCTGCAGGGTTTAACCAGATCGCCGGGTTATCCGCCAGCGCGCTCACCACCTGCATAACGGGCTGATCCACTGTGCGCCCGTATTCGCCCACTTCTCTGGCATGGCTGTACTGGGTGAAATAACCCGCTTTTAAAAATGTGGCCAGAGGCCAAAGGCCATTGGGCTTGGCCGGATTCCACTGGCGAGCGCGCAAGCGGGCTTCTTTTGCCACCGCCTGCATATTTGCAGCCGAAATCACCGGATAAGTTGCCGCATCGGCCTCAAAAAGCCGGTTAATACAGCGCCCTTCTACCGTCGCCACATAGCTGGCCAGTGCCGCGCCCGATAAAGAAAATAATCGCTGATCGCATTCTGCATAAAGCGGCGCTGCCGCCACGCCTTTTTGCAAGGCTGATACCTGTGGATGATCAGGCATTCCTTTTGCCCCGGCCTGTGGCGGCAGGCCAAACGGATGGCTGGGCTGCTCACCCAGAACAGGGGCATGCTCTGATTTCCCCTGCTGGCTGGCAGCGGGTGGCGGGGCAGATTCTGCGGTGTTTTCGCCTCCCGTTGTTACACATGCGGCCATGATGCTGGCAAGAGCAATTGCCAATACAGCAGCCTGTGTACTTCGCTTATTTATTACTTTTTTAATGCGCATAAATCAGCTCCAATTAGTAATACTTACAAAATTAGAACATCATTATGTACTTGTGATTTATTTAAATAAACACATTTAAATATTAAAGAAAGAAAACCTCAATTAAATAGAAAGTAAATACATAAATAATTGTAAGCACAATTGCTTATTGGGATATTGATTTAACGCTTAATCACACTTTATTAAAATCAGTAAAAAAGAGACACACCTCCCCATAAGGCACCAAAAGCCATTCACCTGCATCGTCTGCACTTAACAACAAACTATCCATCGCCTTTAAAACAAACTGCTGCCCGCCCTTCTGGCATAAAACAGATTCACCTCCGGCCAAAAATAAGAGGCCACTTTCACCCGCAAAAACCCAGGTTTCCGGCATGCTAAAAACCTGCTGGCGCAATAAATGGCGATAGCTGCTGCGCCTTGTCATCACATTAAAATCAATCACTTCGCCCTGCAGCAGGCGGGCATGCACCTTAGCCTCGCCGGCAAAACGCAGCGGCTGATCTTGGGGCATCAGAGTCTGCGGCCCGCCCTTGCCAAATTGCAGGCTTACCCCCTTCCCCGCCACAATAGCCAGGCTGCGGTCAACGCCTGCAAATTCTGAAAAGCCACCATCAAGCCCTATCGTGGCCATGCTGATACGCCAGTCAAAATGATCCAGCGATGCGTCTTTCGGAAAAATAACAATCTCTGACGTCATTCCCCCGCCGTTTTTCCAGGCTTGCACGGGTAAATTCTTTTTTTGTATTATTTTGGGCATTTTAAATTTCACCTAATTAAGTTAATCCACAATACACTGTCTAAAACCTGACAACCATTATCATCTGATCAGCAGACTCAAATACAACCATGAGCGATCATTGCCAAAGCTGTGGCGCATGCTGCACCCATTTCCGTGTTTCATTCTATTGGGGTGAAAGCGATGCGGCCCAGGGCGGCAGCGTGCCAGCCCGCTTAACCATCCCTATCCATTCTATTTATGTTGCCATGCGCGGCACAGACCAGCACCCCAGCCGCTGCGTGGCATTAACAGGAAAAGTAGGTGAGAAGGTCAGCTGCAGCATCTATGAGCAGCGCTCAAGTACGTGTAAAGAAGTCATGGCAGGGGATGAGCAATGTAATAAGGCAAGGCGGGCGCATAATCTAAGCCCGATAATTGATCAGCCCAAAGAAGCTGCCGAAATACTTTGCTGATGTTAGATTAGAGAACTGATGCTACGCAGAGATCATCTTTTTAGTGCCTTCGGCACGTTAATTTTGGAGCGGTTGCCACCGCAGGGGCCTTCCTTTCTTGAACGGCCAAGAAACGAAGCCAAGCCACAAACTCAAAGCACGAAAGCTCCTTCTGCGGTCCAATCGAGTCGGCGGCAGGCGGGATTGGCTCGCTGCCTCGCTCCCAAGCGATCCCCCGCCCCGCTTGTTCGGAGCTGGCGTGTTTCAAGGGGTGATTTAAGCCCCGTGCCATGAGCAGTGATACGAATTCTAATAACAGGGTTTTAACACATTCAAAACCTAAAAATAACTGAACTCAAGTCATGTTTTCCTCCGTGAAACTCCGTGCTCTCTGGGGCCTCCGTGGTTCAAGACTTGGGTTTTAGTGCCTGTAAGCAAGACACCCTTCCCGCCAGCCTTCATAATCCCCTCATCCTGAATGACCACTCCCCACCTATGAAAATCATCCACACCTCGGACTGGCATCTGGGCCAGCATTTTATGGGCAAGACACGCCAGGCTGAGCATCAGGCTTTTTTAGACTGGCTGCTGGCCGCTGCGATTACCCACAATGCCGATGCTATTTTAGTGGCCGGGGATATTTTCGATACCGGCTCGCCGCCCAGCTATGCCCGCGAGCTTTACAACCACTTTATTGTGGCCCTCAGCAAAACCGGCACGAGGCTGATTATTTTGGGCGGGAATCATGACTCGGTAGCCACCTTAGGCGAAAGCAAATCGCTGCTTGCTGAGCTAAACACCAGTGTGATCCCTGGCGTGGCGGCCGATGCTGGCGAACAGGTTTTGCTGCTCAGGCAAAAAGACGGCAGCGCCGGGGCGGTTTTATGTGCGATACCCTTTATCCGCGCGCGCGATGTGCAGCAAAGCGTGGCGGGACAAAGCAGCGATGAAAAGCAGCTCAGCCTGCAAGCAGGTATTTTTCAGCACTATCAAACGCTGTATCAGCGTGCTCTGGATGTGCGAAACGAGCTTGGATTGACCACCCTGCCCATTATCGCCACCGGCCATCTCACCACCGTTGGCGCAAGCGCCAGTGAATCGGTGAGGGAGATTTATGTTGGCGCGCTGGAAGCCTTCCCCACCAGCGCCTTTCCACCTGCTGACTATATTGCGCTGGGGCATATTCACCGCCCGCAAAAAGTCGGCGGCTTTGAGCATATCCGCTACTGCGGCTCGCCGATTCCACTGAGCTTTGATGAAGCTAAGCAGGTCAAAGAAGTGCTGCTGGTTAGCTTAAATAATGAGGGCCTGCAAGCGGTTGAGCCGCTCACCATTCCCCGCTCTCAGCAACTGATCTCTCTGCGCGGCAATCTGGCTGAGCTGGAATTAGCCATCAGCGCTCTCGAAAAAAACGAATCCATCTGGCTGGAAGTGCTGGTCAGTAGCGATGATTACCTTAGCGACTTACAAAGCCGCATAGAAGTACTGACAAAAGACACGCAAATAGAAGTGCTGCGCATCCGCAGAGAGCGCGGCAATGCGGCCAGCACCTGGCAAGCAGACAGCAAGGAAACACTGGCCGAGCTCAGCCCTGCCGATGTATTTGCCCAGCGTATCGCCAGCGAAGAAATCGAAGCGCCGCTCCTGATCCAGCTGGAAAAACGCTATGCACAAACCGTCACCCTATTGCAGGAGGGCAAGGCATGAAGCTGCTTAGCCTGCGTTTAAAAAACCTGAACTCTTTAAAAGGCGAGTGGAAAATCGATTTCACCGCCGCGCCCTTTAAAGATAACGGCCTGTTTGCCATTACCGGCCCCACCGGCGCGGGTAAAACCACCCTGCTGGACGCCATCTGCCTGGCGCTCTATCACCAAACGCCGCGCATGAGCAGTATTTCGGCCAGCAGCAATGAACTGATGACCCGCCACACCAGCGATTGCCTTGCAGAAGTCGAGTTTGAAGTGAAAGGCAGCCGCTACCGTGCTTTCTGGAGCCAGCGCCGTGCGCGTAATCTGGCCAGCGGCGCATTGCAAGCGCCCAGAGTGGAGCTGGCAGACGCCAACGGGCAAATTCTCAGCGATAAGATTAATGAAAAGCTCAGACTCACAGAAGGCCTGACCGGCCTTGATTTTGGCCGCTTTACCAAATCCATGCTGCTGGCACAGGGTGGCTTTGCGGCCTTTTTAAATGCCGCCGCCAACGAGCGCGCCGAGCTTTTAGAAGAGCTAACCGGCACCGATATTTACGGCCAGATTTCGCAATCTGTGTTTGAGCAAACCCGCAGCAGCAAGCAAGCGCTCGATCAGCTGCGTGCCAAAGCATCGGGTGTAGAGCTGCTGAGCGAAGAGCAGCGCAGCGGCTTACACCAGGAAGCATCTGACTTAGCCCATAGCGGGCAAGCGCTGCAAAGTCAGCTAAGCCAGGTGCAAATCAACCGCCAGTGGCGCGAAGCACTAAGTAAAGCCAATCGCCAGCATGCTGAGGCTCAATCCCGCCAGCAAGAAGCCCTTGCTGCACTTACCAGCGCAGAGCCGCAGCTGGATCAGCTTGCCCGAAGCGAGCCAGCGGCCAAACTGCAATTGCCATACAGCACGCTAAGCCAGGCCACAAAGGCACTCGCCCATACCGGGCAAGAGCTGCTGCAGCTGAGCGCAGAGCAAAACAGCGCCCTTGAAGAACACCGGGCGAGACTCTGGCAGGCGCAACAACTGGCGATGCAACAAAGCCAGCAAAGCCGCGCCCGGTTTAGCCAGACCCAGGCCGCGCAAAGCGCATTAATCAGCAGCCAGCGCCCCGAGCACGCAAAACTGGGTGAGCAACTGGTGGGCTGGCGGGCACAATTTTTAAGCTTAAATAATCTGGCAAGCGGGATGAGCAAGCTGGAAGCAGAGATCAATCAGCAAAATATCCAGGCACTGATTGAGCAACAAGCGGCAAGCACTCTAAGCGTCAGTAACCAGCGAGCAGAAAGCCAGGCGGCCGGGCTGGCAGAAAACACCGCGCAAGCGGCATGGCAGGCTTTACTTGCGGGCAAAGACGAAGCTGCTTTTTGGGAGCAGAAACAAAGCTTACTTGCGCGTGGCGCAGATATCGCTAAGCTGGCCGAGCTGGAAATCAGCAACCAAAAAACACAGCAGCAATCTGCACTGCTGGCCACCACGCTGGCCGAAAAGCAGACCATGGTAAGCCAGAAAGAGCAGGCGCTGGCAACGCTCAGGCTGACATTCAGCGATTTAAAACAACAGCTGAACGATAAGAAAAAACTACTGGAACAAGAACAACGCATTCAAGGGCTGGAAGCCTACCGCCAGCAATTGCAAGCCGGAGAAGCGTGCCCACTCTGCGGGTCTCATGAGCATCCGGCCATTCATGATTACGAGGCGCTGAATGTTTCTGCCACCGCAGCAGCAATGGAGGCCAAACAGGCAGAGCTGGAAAAGCTTACTGAAGAGGGGCAGGCGCTCAAGCTTGATCTCACCCGGCTGGAAGCAGAAATCGGCGCGCTTCAATCTCAACAAAACAACTTCTCAATACAAGCCGCAGAGCAGCTGCAGCAATGGCATCTGCTCTGCAGCAAGCTGGCTGCTCCCGCACCTGATTTAGCCGCACTCAGCCAGCAAAACGCCGCAGCCGTGCAGGATGCAGACGCCACTTTAAACCAGCTGGCCCAAATGAAGGCGCAGCTGGAAGAAGCGCAAAAAGTAAGGCTGGCCGCTGAAAAAGCACTAAGCGACAGCCAGCAAGCTTTGCAACTGCTGACGCAAAAGCTGGAAAACGCACAGGCCCATCTGCAAGATTTAAACCAGAGAAAAAACAGGCTGGCCGAACAAATAAGCACAGAAACCGAAGCATTGCGGTGCTCTCTGCCCGATCAGAAACTTCCTGCTGACAGCAAGACATGGCTGCAGGCGCAAGAATCACTATGGCAAGGCTGGCAAGCCGCGCAGCAACAGTTGCAAAAGCTGGCACAAGATTTAATTGTTCAGCAGCAGGCCGTCAATGCCGCTGAAGAGGCAAAAAACACTTGGCAAAAATGCTGGCAGGATACGGGCGCGGCAGCACAGGCCCCCCTGCCCGCCTCACCTCAGCCTGCAGCCGATTTAGCCGCGTGCATCTCGCATATCAACCGCCTGCAAGAGCAGATTAATCAGCAAAAAGGCCGTGAAATCACCCTGCAAAAGCGCAGGCAAGAGCATGAGGAGCAGCTGCAGCACGCCAGCCGTGCATGGCAGGCCGCGCTGGCTGCCAGCCCTTTTGCGGATGAAGCGGCATTTATGGCCGCACGCCTTGAAGACGATCAGCGCAATGCATTAAGCGCGCTCAAACAGCAGCTCGATACCGCACTGATCAGCGCCAGCACCTTGCTCAGCAGCGCGGAGCAAATCGTAACGCCGCTGCAGGCAGAGGCCAAAACAACGCTTGAAATCCCTGAGCTGGATGAGCAGCTGGCCAGCCTCAGCGCAGAAATCAGCCGGCTGGCGCAGCGCCAGGGCGAAATTCGCGGGGCATTGCTGGGTGACGATACAAGGCGCAGCGGCCAGGCAGCCCTGTTTGCAGAGATTGCAGCCATGAGTGTGGATTACGATTACTGGCAGCATCTCAACAGCCTGATTGGCTCGGCCGATGGTGCAAAGTATCGTAAATTTGCACAGGGCTTAACGCTGGATCATCTGATTCATCTTGCAAATCGTCAGCTGGAGCGCCTGCATGGCCGCTACCAACTGATGCGTAAAAGCACAGGCGAGCTGGAGCTGGGGATTATCGACACATGGCAAGGCGATGTGGCACGAGACACAAAAACATTATCGGGCGGCGAAAGCTTTTTAGTCAGCCTGGCTCTGGCCCTGGCGCTGTCTGATCTGGTGAGCCACAAAACATCGATTGACTCGCTGTTTTTAGACGAAGGCTTTGGTACGCTGGACGGCGAAACACTGGAAATCGCCCTCGACGCGCTCGACCATCTCAACGCCAGCGGCAAAATGATAGGCATCATCAGCCACGTAGAAGCCCTGAAAGAACGCATCCCCGTGCAGCTGAAAATCCATAAATCAGCAGGGCTGGGGCTCAGCCAGATGGATAAGCAGTACGCGTTTTCAGGAGGGTAAATGCAGAGTGGGCACGGGTTTGTGTCAACGTGCGCCAAGTTAAACAGTTTTGTAGGCAGGGTGAAAGCCCATTTGCGCGAACCAGTTTGCTTTTACATCACTGATGTTACGCAACGACAACCCAAATCTTGAACCACGGAGTTTCACTGAGAGAACCATTTTGAATAGAGCTGTTAATTGGGTTTTGAGTAATTTCAACCTAAGCAAAGTTGTTTTTATCGCAACACCTAGGGTCTGTTGACGTTTCATTCACGGCTGCGTTGGCTGCAGTTTTGGGGCTGAACAAGGCAAAAATTGCGACATGGCACGAGTACCATTAGCGATTTTTAACGATGTGCAGCCCCAAAAATGCAGTCAACCCTCTGCGTGCGAGGGGTTTTCCTCGCTCAGCGATGGGGCTGAGCCGGAAAAGGGGTAGCGGGCTTGCTCCCGAGCAGCCTTTTTCGCCGAGCCGATTATCCGCAGTGAGGGACCTTCGTGCTTTTGGGGTTGCGGCTTGACTTCGTTTCTTGGCCGCGCAAGAAAGGAAGGCCCAGCGGGACGCCCGCACCAAAATCAACGTGCCGAAGGCACTAAAATGATCTTTTTGCTATAGCGCGGATGCCCACTCTTAAGCAAAATGGCTAAATGACTTAATAGCCCACCTCTCATCCCCTCTGGCATAAATCATGCTGATCGCATCTTTCCTTCTGCATTCACTAAAGGGAAATATCATGCGTATCGAGCAGAGTGATTTAAAGCTCACCAGCCACCAGGCCAGCAGCAGCGAAAGCTGGAAATCCTTGCAAATGGCGGAAGGGTCCGCTTCGGCAGATCCATCGCAAACCCCGTTTTCAGCGTTTTTTAAGCAGGAATTATCCGCCCTTGCCCACGTTCTGCCGCAAGCAGACGCTAAGCAGGAAGAAGCCTTGCAGGCGGTGGATAAAAGCCAGGCTCAGCGTTTTCAATCTTTATGGGAAATGCTGTTTGGCAATCACAGCAGCAGCCAGCCCGTGGCCGCTTGCCCGGACAAATCCACGGCGGCGGCGCCCGGTGCCGGCAGCCCGGCCACGCCCAAACCACAACCCATTACCCTGCAAGTGCTGGCTGTTGAGCATACAAAGACCAGTGAGAGCTGCAGCTTTAATGCCAGCGGCAAGGTTTGCCTGCAAGATGGCAGCACGCGGCAATTTGACGTTGCTTATCAAAATGCCCAAAGCAGCGAGAGCACTAAAATACTGGGTGCAGAGTGGCTTACATTAAAAGACCCGCTGGTGATTGATATGGGGCCGGCCACCACGAAGCTCAGTCAGCAAAGTGTGGATTTTGATTTAGATAATGATGGTAAAAAAGAAAGCATGCGCCTGCCTGACGCCAGCTCTGGCCTGCTGTTCTTTGACAAAAACAAAAATGGCATTGCCGATAATGGCAGCGAGCTGTTTGGCCCGCAAAGCGGTAATGGCTTTAGTGATTTGGCCAGGCTGGATGAGGACCACAATGGCTGGATAGACGAAGGCGATGCGGCTTATAAAGATCTGAAACTCTGGCAAAGCGGTGATCAGCCTGCCGGACGGGTGCAAACGCTGGCGCAAGCTGGCGTAGGTGCCATGGCCACCGCCAGTGTGCAAACGGAATATGGCATTAAAGAAAATGAGCAGCTACTTGGCCAGATTCGCGCCAGCAGCGTATGGCTTGGCGAGCATGGCGGGGCAGGCAGCGTGCGCCAGATTGATCTGGCCACCAAACCAGCCGCCTGAATGATTTCTTTAAAAACAACAGAGGGCGCAATTGCGCCCCCTGTAAAACAATGACTGCAGGCTAAATTACTGGATCAGATGCCCGAGGAAAGCATAAGCAAAGCCAAAGTAAATAAAGACGCCCAGTAAATCCATGATGGATGTAATCAGTGGCGCACTCAGCGTCGCCGGGTCCGCACGCATCAGGCGGGCACCGAAAGGCAGCAGCGCACCAATAATGCCGCCTGCAGCTGTACAAACCATCATGCTCAGACCAATCACCATCAGGATGTCAAAGTTCATTGCGTCCTTGCTGAAATAAGCCAGTATGGTTTCCAGAATACCAATCACAATGGCAATCGCCAAAGCCACAGGAATTTCACGCTTAATCACAAACCAGACGTCTTTCCAGCAGAGGCGCACTTCACCAAGAGCCATGGCGCGCAGCACCAGGGTGGCAGACTGGCTGCCGGTGTTGCCGCCCATATCCACAATGGGCGCCAAAAACGCGGCCAGAATAATCACTTCGCTGATTAAATCTGCCTGCTGCGATACAAAGGTACTGGTGATGATGCCAAAACCGGTAAGGATAATCAGCCACAGCACCCGCACTTTAAATAATTGCCGGATGCTTGAATCACGCAGGCTAAGATCCGCCCCGCCGCCCGATGCGGTACCGCCAAACTGAGACAAGCGCGTTGCGTCCTGCTCTTTTTCAATATCCATCGCATCATCAACGGTCATGATGCCGATCATGCGCTCGCCCTGATCCAGCACGGGTATTGCCAGTAAATCATAGCGGCGGATCAGCTCGGCAGCCTCTGCGGCTGGCCAATCTGCACGGGCAAAAACCGAATTGGTTTTCATCATTTCATCCACCCGCATCTCTGGCCTTGCCAGCACTAATTCCCGCAAGGAAACCGTACCCAGTAACTGCCTGCCCTCATTCACCACATACACCACATAAATGGTTTCTTTATCCGGCGCGCCCTGGCGCAGGGACAGCAAAGCCTGCTCTGCCGTCTGCTGCGATGTGATGGTGGCATATTCAGAAGTGGTGGCAGAGCCCACCGAGCCTTCAGGAAAAGACGCCAGATTCAGAATATCGTCGCGCTCTGCCTTGGCCAGCGCAGGCAGCAGCAGCTCTTTTTTTTCTGCATTTAAGCGGTTAAAAATATCGGCGCGTTTATCTGAAGCCAGCAGCTCAAACAAATTAACCACGATATCTGCAGGTAAAGCAGAGAGAATTTTGTCTTGTACAGGGGCCGCAAAATGGGCAAACAAAGCGCAGCGGGAGGCAGGATCAAGCGCACGCAATAATTGCGCAATTTGCGCGATGGGGTGAGCTTCTAAAACATCGGCCATATCGGCCAGAGGGGTGCTGCGGGCAAGCCTGGCAAAGGCCTGGCTATCGTATTGGCGCAGCATAGCCTGAATGGCGTTTGATAATTCATGGTGCTTCATAGAGTCGATATCCTTCAGCGGCAGCGCGCTTCAGGACACCACTCAATTTTTAAACGAGGGGAGGCCTTCCGCGCAATGCCGGAATAATTTTAAAAAGTGACAGCCAGTCAAAACAACAACTAGGGGGCTCTGGGTCCATCTTGCTTCGGGTTTCCTGTATTTAAAAAAGGGCAGATGCTAGGGTCTGTTGACGTTTCATTCACAATTGCGCTGAGCCGGAAAACGGCCAGGCACAAGGCATGCGACGAAGGCAATAACGGGTTATTGTCGAGGAGCATAACGCAGTGAATGGCCATTTTCCGGCTCAGCCCTTCGGGTTTAGCCCATTTTTGGGGCTGCACTGCGTTAAAAATCGCTCATGGTACTCGTACCATGTCACAATTTTCTCCTTGTTCAGCCCCAAAACTGGGCCAAACGCAGCCGTGAATGAAACGTCAACAGACCCTCGCTAAAAAGAAATTAATCTCATTAAGATCATCCCTGCGGGGCGCTTTTTATCATTATTTTTACTTTGGCCGGTAGGCGTATTAGTACCACTTTCAGTATCTGAGCTAAATGATCGTCATATTGTAAATATCACCTGAATATTCAACCCAAAAACTACCCGATCAGCATTTATTCACTCAATAAATCAATGCCTTATGAAAACCAGATAATGCAATTTGGGTAAAGATATAGATTCATTTTTCAGCGAAAGTACGGATCATTAAGTTAAGCCCCAGACATAAATGCTTTCAACATCTTTGCAACAGTCTTCCTCATCCTGCTTGACCCTGGCGGCAAGCCAGCCTAAATTGCCATTTCCATTCACTGACCGGAGGCAAGCCATGAATACATCTGCGCCTATTTCTACTGCGGTCGGATATATCAGCAAGGCATAAACCGCCTCTTTTATCCGACCGGTCCGGCTTCTTGCCTGGCAGCCACTGAGCTGCGCTAGGCTTTTTGACTCGTCTTTCGGATAAGACCATGTACCCCTCTATAGAAAAATTGCGTGCGATCGGTTTCGACCAGCACGCTTTACAAGCATTTCACCTCATTCAATCAGAGCCAGACAGCCCGCTGCAGCTGGCCCGAATCAGCAATATTCAGCGTGATCGCTTTATGCTGCACGATGGCGCATCTGAACAGCCTGCACAGCTGCGGCCTGCGCTTTATCACGCGCTGCAAAGCCGTGCTGAAACGCTGGCCGTGGGCGATTGGGTGCTGTTCAGCCAGCAGGATCACGCATGGATAGAAAGCATTCTTCCGGCAAAAAATCGCCTCAGCCGCCGTAATGCCGAAGGGCAAAAACAAGCTTTGGTCGCCAATATTGATCTGGCCCTGCTGGTAATGGGGCTGGATCACGATTTTAATTTGCGCCGCCTGGATCGCTATCTCACCCTTTGCATCGCCAATGATGTAACCCCGCTGCTGGTGCTCAGCAAGGCCGATTGCTCACCACAGGCGGCAGAAAAAATGGCTCTGGCCCGTGCCCACCTGCCCGCCCATATCGGCCTGCTAGCGCTGGATGGCCGGGGAGATTCAGCAAGAGAAGCTTTATTACCCTGGCTGGCTGCAGGCCAGACCGTGGTGCTGCTTGGCTCATCCGGCGCAGGTAAAAGCACACTGACCAACACCCTGATCAGCGCCCGGGTACAGGACACGGGTGCAGTGCGCATGGATGATAGCCGGGGGCGGCACACCACCACCTCGCGCAGTCTGCACCTTTGCCCCAATGGCGCTTGCATTATTGATACGCCGGGCTTGCGCACTATCAGCCTGGATAGCGATGAAGCAGGCATCCACGCCGCTTTTGCCGATATTACGGCGCAGGCCGCCCTTTGCCGCTTCAGGGATTGCCAGCATCAGGATGAGCCTGGCTGCGCTGTGCGCGGGCAAATCAGCAGCGACAGGCTAAAAAGCTTTCATAAACTGCTGCGGGAGCAAAGCAGAGAAAGCCAGACGCCCTTGCAAAAACAAGCACAGCTGGCCAAATGGAAAATCATCAGCAAAAGCGCCAGAAATAAAAGGAAAAGCCATATCGATTAAGCCTCACCGGGCGGCTGGGCACACCACCCACAGCCCAATGGTCTTTAGCGCCTGACGGGCAGATAAAGGCCGCTCTGCTCACTTAAAATCACATGCAATCAGCAGGTACGAAGCGCTAGGCGTTTCGTACCTCATTGCTTAAACCAATAGCTGGCAGCCCGCGCCGCCTGTCGTAATGCCTCGTAAAAACTAGATCCTGATCAAAAAGAAAGCCGCTTAATCCGCTACACTGCGGCCTTTTTTGCTGAAAACAATGAATCCTCTTCTCATGATTGCCATCACCACGGGCGTGCTTTCCGGCCTTTGGGGCTGGGCGGCTGTTTCTTTGGGCTTATTAAGCTGGACAGGATTTTTAGGCTGCACGGCTTATTTTGCCTGCCCGCAAGGCGGCGTACGCGGCCTGCTGCTCAGCGCCTTAAGCTGCTGCAGCGGTGTATTTTGGGCCATGGTGATTATTCAGGGCAGCGCGATTGCGCCTCACCTTGAGATTGCAGGCTATCTGCTGACTGGCGTGGTGGCGTTTCTGATGTGTATTCAGGCTAAACAGCGCTGGCTGGGTTTTATACCAGGCACATTTATTGGCGCATGTGCCACTTTTGCAGCAAATGGCAACTGGCAACTTGTGAGTGCCTCACTACTGATGGGGCTGATTTTTGGTTTTGCCATGAAAAACAGTGGCTTGTGGCTGGCAGCACGCTTTGATCGCCACTCAAATAAAGATTAAATCAAGGCACATATTTCCTTAATTCTGGCTTTTATATCTCTTACATCGGCCTATACTGAATGTGTACTGTGCATTTGCCAGTGCCCAACAGGAGCCATGCCATGAGTAAGTCTAAGCAAACCCTCAAAGAATCAAAGAAGCAACCGCTGCTGAGTGCCAAAGAAAAGAAAGCAGCTAAACAGATTAAAAAACACGCTGGCGATGCCCTGCCTTTGCTCGCTAAATAAGTTTGAAAAACCTTTGTAAACCTATCCGCGAGGCGTTCGCTGCCGGACGCCATGCTTGATCTGCCCCACGCAAATAAAGCCAGCCAGAACAGGTATTCTGAAGCAGATATAATCAAATATTTATATTAAAACCCAGCTTATACAGTTGGCTTTTTTGGCCTGCTATTACCATTTCTGGCATTGCCCGCACGGATACGATCCCAATACTGCGATCGCAAAGCAAAATTTTCGGATGATTGAATCCAGATAATTTTATCGCGTGCGGATAAATTAGATTTACTCAGCGTATTGGCCAGGCCTTGCCGCTGTGTTAATTCATTACTCACCGATTTATCCAGCATAAAATTAATCCAGTTTTCTGCCAGCGGTTTATTTTTTGCCTTAATACTGATTGCCCAGCAATCCAGCCATGCCAGAGCGCCTTCTTTTGGCACGATATAACCCACATCCGCCCCGGCAGCGCGCAATAATTTAAGCTGCTGCATGCCATAGTTTGCAAACATTAAGGCGGCTTTGTTTTTTATAAAAGCCTGAGTGCCTTCTTCCGGGCTGTTGTAAAAAAATGGTTTCTGATCACGCAGCTCCAGCAGCCTGTTTACCGAGCGTGCCATTTCTTGTTTATTTAAATTAAACGGATCTTTAATTCCGATGGTCAGGGCAGTAAAACTAAAATTATGATTACTGCCATCATGTAAAACAACTTTACCAAGATATTTTTTATTCCATAATTCATTCATTGAAACAGGCGCTTGCTTCATTTGTTTTTTATCGTAAATCAGGCCCATTTCAGAATAGACAAAAGGAATAGCATATAGATACCCATCCCGGTTAATACTGGGTATTTTTTCCACCCGTCTGAACCGGGGTAATTGTTTTTTAGTATTCGGAATACGTGCTGATTTAATTGGAGCGGCAATGGCCTGATCAATATAGCGCTGCATTTCTGCCGTATTGGCGGCAAAAACATCAAAGTTTTCCCCGCGGTTTTTGCTCAGCTTGTCCCACAGCGCCTCGTCTGTATCGATAAAAGTCACTTCAACGCGTGCATCGAAGCGCTTTTCAAACTCGCTTACCCAGTCACCGTCTGCATAGCCCGGCCATGCTAAAACACGCAAAACTTCAGCAGCCCACGCAGCAGATGATGCACTGACACACAGCAACCCAAACACCGAACGCAAAAAGAAGCGTTTCATTTTGACTCTCAATCCAGGTGGATTTACGAAAAAATCCGTCCCCAAGCAGCAAATTAAAAGAAAATATATAAAAAAACCTGTATTTAATTATAAAGTGCCAAACTAAGGAACTCAAGAAAATTGCAATAGCAATCATAAAGTGATTTGTCATTTTTTACACGAAGAATTTTCATCTGTCGTGATATATAAACATTTATAAATATTGCAGATACCCGTCTTAAAAAACAAAAAAATGGCACAGTCAGCCTGAATCTGTCTTTTATTTAAAAAAAATCACAATGCCGTTTTTTGCTTAAGGAGGAAAATATTAAATATAAAATACCGGGCCCCGTCTTTATTCATGCCGTTTAAAACATGCCGATATAAAGTGCGGATCAGCTTATTTATTTTCGGCCAAAAAGTAACCGCTTACGCTGCTGTTTTTAATCCACGCTTCATCATAATCTTCAGCGGCCTTAGGCCGCCCCCAGAAATACCCCTGCACTGCCGGATAGCCCATGGTGCGTAAGATTTGTGACTGATCAAATGTTTCTACGCCTTCTGCAGTTACATTCAGCTCCAAGCTGTTCGCCATTTGCATAATGGCCGAAAACAGCCCCACATCGCGTGCAGTACCCGGCAGGGAAATAACAAAAGAGCGGTCAATTTTAATTCGGCTAACAGGCAGATATTTAAGCAGGGCCAGTGATGAATAGCCGTTGCCGAAATCTTCAATTGCTACACTTACCCCTAATTCACGCATGCCCAGCACCATTTTTCTGATACTGTGAAAATCCTGCAGCATTGATTCGGTGATTTCTATTTGTTCAGGCAAAATATTATGGCGCTGGATCACTGTTTTTAATTCATTTAAAAAATAGTTGCCGCGAAACTGCCTTGCCGAAACATTAACCGCCATAAATAAATCATCCCGCCCCGGCTGCGCCCATTTTTTTATCTGCGCAGCAGCCTGATCCAATACCCAGCTGCCAATCGATTCAATTAAACCTGTGTCTTCGGCAATGCTGATAAATTTATCCGGGAAAAGTAAACCAAATTCCGGGTGATTCCAGCGAATCAGCGCTTCAAACCCCATTAAACGGGATTCATATAAATCAATGACCGGCTGAACGAATTCGTTTCTTTGCAATGCGCCGTGCATGCCCTGCTCTAAATTGAGCCGGGTGCGAACGTTTTCGACTAAATCGCTTGAATAAGCACAGACCCTGCCCTTGCCCTGCCGTTTGGCCTCGTACATTGCGCTGTCTGCAGCGCTGAGTAAATCGCTCAGTGTCTGGCCATCCTGCGGAAAAAACGCCACGCCGATGCTGGCCCCAATCACCAGTTTTTGTTCGTCTATCTGCATGGGGGCAGAGATTGATCTTAAAATTTTATTAGCCACCAGCAGGCCTTCGCCAGAAGAAAGCACATCAGGAATCATCACCACAAACTCGTCCCCGCCAAGGCGGACGGCCTCATCGTGGCGGCGGATCTGGCGAACAATCCGGCCTGCGGCTTCCTGAATAACGCGATCACCAATATGGTGGCCTAAAGAATCATTAATCGCTTTAAACCCATCCAGATCAATAAACATAATCGCCACAATCCGCTTATGGCTTAATGCTCTGGCTAATTCGCTTTCAAGATTCTGATCAAGCAGATAACGATTACCAAGGCCGGTCAGCGGATCATGGTAGGCCAGATGCAGCAGCTGCCGCTCGGCCTTCCGGATGGCCGAGATATCAGAGAACGTTTGCACAAATTGCAGTACTTCTCCGTGCTGATCTTTTACGGTGCAAATATGCAATAGCGTGAATAATCCGCGTAACATCGAGCGCGACATCAGGCTCTGCCCCAATGCTGTTCACTTTATAGTCAAATGATGGATAATTGATAGATAATTTCTTTTTTTCATTAATCATGAAGTATGGCGAGCAGAGCTGCACATTTGGAAGATTCGATTCGAATATCTGACT
>NZ_PDZG01000002.1 GCF_002735645.1 Iodobacter sp. BJB302 | reverse complement strand
GCTGATAAACCTTGCTCAATGCTTGGTGTTTAAAGTCGTCAGAATACGTAATTTTTTGCATGATGAAGCCTATGTTTTTTTCAAGCCCATGAAAATTCAGAGGCGACAACTAGTCTGACATAGGGGGATATCGTCACATAAAATTCGTCTAGACGTCATGCTTGTGTAATGTAGCTTTCCTACAATCCTTCACGCTCCCTTGCTAATTTACCGATCGTGAAAGGATAGAAGAATGACACGTATTGCTGTATTGCTTTCCGCGCTACTTGCCGGACACGCTTTTGCCGAGACTTCCCTGACTGTATATACCGCGCTTGAAGCGGATCAGCTCAAGCCTTATCAAGCACAATTTGAAGAACAAAACCCTGGCATTAAGCTGAAATGGGTGCGGGATTCAACCGGCATTATTACGGCTAAATTGCTGGCAGAAAAAAATGCCCCACAAGCAGATGTGGTATTGGGTGTGGCGGCGTCCAGCCTGCTTGTGATGGAAAAAGAAGGTATGTTGCAGCCTTACGCGGCCAAGGGGGCTGAGAAACTTTCCAAGCAATACGTCGATGATGCGAATCCGCCAGCATGGGTAGGGATGGATGTGTGGGGCGCGACAGTTTGTTTTAACACGGTAGAAGCTGCCAAGCTGGGCCTGAAAAAACCAGAAAGCTGGCGCGATCTGACCAAGCCTGAATACAAAGGCAAAATTGTGATGCCTAATCCGGCATCCAGCGGCACTGGTTATTTTGATGTAACTGCATGGCTGAAAGTGTTTGGCGGCGAAAAAGACGGCTGGGCCTTTATGGACAAGCTGCACGAAAACATGGCGCAGTACACGCACTCAGGCTCCAAGCCTTGCAAACAAGCCGCTGCAGGCGAATTCCCGATTGGTATTTCATTTGAATACCGCGCAGCCAAGCTAAAAGAAGGCGGTGCGCCGATCGATCTGGTTTTCCCTAAGGAAGGCTTGGGCTGGGATGTAGAAGCCACCGCCATTATGAAGGGCACCAAAAATCTGGACGCAGCTAAAAAGCTGGCAGATTGGGCTGCATCAAAAAGCGCGAATGAGCTTTACGAAAAGAACTTCGCCGTGGTGGCCTACCCCGGCGTGGCTAAACCTAACGCGCATATCCCTGCTAACTATGAGCAATTGCTGATCAAGCAAGACCTGCGCTGGTCCGCTCAAAACCGCGACAAAATCCTGGCCGAATGGACGCGTCGTTACGACGCTAAGTCTGAAGCAAAGAAATAAAAAACGCTGCATAGACCGGCTTACCTCTTGGGGTGGGCCGGTTTTTGGCGTTGTGAATAAAGTTATTGATGATATGCAGAGTCAAACCCAAATCTTGAACCACGGAGGCCACAGAGAACACGGAGTTTCACGGAGAAAAATGAGGTTTAAATTGAGTTTTTTGTTTTAGATTTTAAATATTATCAAACTCAGTTATATGAATTGTTGTTGTGATTCGTGGGACGGGGCTTAAATCCCCCCTTGAAGCACGCCGAGCGAGGAACAAGCGGGGTGGGGCAGTCGTCAATTCGTGTTTGAGCGAAGCGAGTTGAATTGACGCCACCTCGATTGTCCGCAGCGAGGGGATGTCGTGCTGGCTGGGGCGGCCTTCTTTTGGTTCTTTTCTTGGCCGTTCAAGAAAAGAACGCCCCCGCGGTGGCTACCGCTCCAAAATCAAGGTGCCGAAGGCACTAAAAAAGCTTTGTAGTTCTCTTAAGCGGGCAATCTCCGCTCAAGAAAACTTCATCACTTGTTCCAAAACGTTTACCGCTTCAGGCCTGATTAATGAATAGAAATATTGAATTGCCCCTTGTCGCCAGCGCAGATTACTTATCGATAGAAGGCCTGGAGAAGCGCTTTGGTGCTTTTGTGGCTTTAAAGCAAATCTCGCTGAATGTTAAAAAAGGCGAGCTGCTTTGCCTGCTTGGGCCGTCGGGCTGCGGTAAAACCACCTTGCTGCGCATGATTGCGGGGCTGGAGTTTGCCGATGCGGGCGCAATCACAGTGGAGGGCAAAGACATCACCCGCCTGCCAGCAGCTAAGCGTGATTACGGCATTGTGTTTCAGTCCTATGCTTTATTCCCTAATTTAAATGTGGCAGACAATATTGCTTACGGCTTGAAAGGGCGAAGCAGCGATAAGGCCGCGCGCGTCACCAGCTTGCTTGAGCTGATTGGCCTTGCCGGTATCGAAGACAAATACCCTGCGCAGTTGTCCGGTGGCCAGCAGCAGCGGGTGGCTTTGGCGCGCGCCCTGGCTACGTCTCCCGGGCTTTTATTATTAGATGAGCCGCTGTCTGCGCTGGACGCCCGCGTGCGCGAACACTTACGCCGCGAAATTCGCAATTTGCAGCAGCGCCTGGGGATTACCACGATTTTGGTGACGCACGATCAGGATGAGGCGCTCACGATGGCCGATCGCATTGTGGTAATGAACCACGGTGTAATCGAGCAGGTCGGCACGCCTGAAGAAATCTACAGCCATCCGCAAAGCCGTTTTGTAGCCGAATTTGTTGGCAAATCGAATTGGATTAAGGCCCGTGTGACCGGCAATCAATGCCTGTGTGTCGCCGATGCCGAGCTTTACGCCCTGCATCTGCCACCTTTGCCGCCGGGGCAGGAGGTGGAACTTTTTATCCGCCCGGAAGCGGTGCGCCTGCACGCCACCTGGGATGCGGCTCTCTTGAGGGAGCCTAATACTGCGCTGGCCGATGTCAGCAAGATTGAGCTCTTGGGCAGTTTTTATCGTATCAGCCTGCATGTGCCGGCGTGGAACAGCGATTTAATGGTTGATCTCAGCCGGGATCAGCTCGCCCTTTACCAGCCTTCCTTAGCGCAGCGTATCCCTGTTTCCCTGCCGCACGATCAGCTGCGGGTTTTTTGTAGCAAGGATGCAGAATGAGCGCGGGTCTTACTTTAAAGCTTGATATTCGGGAAAGAATGGCCGGCAGTATTAGCTATCTGATTGCGGCCTTTTTGCTGATCGGCGTGGCTGGCCCGCTGCTGGCGATTCTGGGGAAGTCTTTACTTGCGCAAAGTGGTGAGTTCACTGGCTTAAGTAACTTTATTGAAATCACCAATGTGGCGGGCTTTTGGTCTGCGGTGGGGAACAGCCTGTGGGTGTCGGCGCTGACGACGGCGATTGTGCTGCCGCTGGCCTATGTTTTTGCTGCTGCGCTTAGCCGCAGCGCGATGCCGGGCAAGGCGGTATTTCGTTATCTGGCCTTGATCCCGCTGCTTGCGCCATCTTTATTGCCCGGGATTTCGCTGGTTTATTTGTTTGGTAATCAGGGCCTGCTTAAAAGCTGGCTGCCGCTGGGCGTAAGCATTTATGGCCCGCTGGGTATTGTACTGGGCGAGGTGTTTTATACCTTTCCGCATGCGCTGATGATTTTGCTCACCGCGCTGGCGATTGCCGATGCGCGGCTTTATGAAGCAGCTACCTCGCTGGGGGCAGGGCGTGTGCGGCAATGGTTTACCGTGACTTTGCCTGCGGTGCGCTATGGGCTGATTTCAGCAGCGTTTGTGGTGTTTACGCTGGTGATGACCGATTTTGGTGTGCCAAAGCTGATTGGCGGGCAATTTAATGTGCTGGCCGTCGAGGCGTATAAGCAGGTGATCGGCCAGCAAAATTTCCCTAAGGGCGCGGTGATTGGCCTCTTGCTGCTCTTTCCGGCTTTGTTGTCTTTTGTGGTTGATTACTTTGTGCAAAAAAAGCAGAAAGCCCTGCTCACCGCGCGTGCTCAGCCTTTATTGGCAAAGCCATCTGCGCTCAGAGATGCCGCCGCTTTTCTGTGTTGCAGCACGATTTCTTTGTGGCTGCTGGTGATGCTGGGCGTGGCTGTGGCGGCGTCTTTAATCACGCTCTGGCCGTATAACCTGAGCCTGACGCTGGCGCATTTCGATTTTGAGCAAATGGATGGCGGCGGCTGGCTGGCTTATTTTAATAGCTTAAAGCTCGCATTCTGGACGGCAATCTGTGGCGTGTTGTTGGTATTTATCGGCGCGTATTTAAATGAAAAACTAAAAGTAGCGCCGCTGGCCCAGGCCATCCTGCGCGTATTGGCCATGCTGCCGATGGCGGTGCCGGGCTTGGTGCTGGGCCTGGGCTACGTGTTCTTTTTTAATCACCCGCAAAACCCGATGCACAGCCTGTACGGCACGATGGGCATCTTGGTGCTCTGCACCGTTACGCATTTTTATACCACGGCGCATCTCACCGCCACCACCGCGCTTAAGCAGATGGACGCAGAATTTGAAGCTGTTGCTGCCTCGCTCAAAGTGCCGTTCTGGACCACCTTTAGCCGCGTCACCGTGCCGGTTTGCCTGCCCGCAATTTTGGATATTGCCCGCTATTATTTTGTCTCTGCCATGACCACTGTTTCTGCCGTGATTTTCCTCTACACGCCAGACACAGTGCTCTCCTCTTTGGCCGTGCTGAATATGGACGACGCAGGCGACACCGCAGCTGCAGCCGCAATGGCCACCCTGATTGTCATGACCTCGGCACTAGTGTGCCTGCTCTTCGCCATCGCCTCGGCCCTATTGGGTAAGCGCTCGCAGGCGTGGAGAAGGTAGTGGGTTTGCTTGTTGAGTGACTGCTGAAAACCCGAGTCTTGAACCACGGAGGCCACAGAAAACAAGGAGTTTCACGGAGGAAAACCTATTTTAAACTGGTCGTTTATTGGGGGTTGAGTCATTTCAATCTCAGAAAATAGATTTATATCGCGACTCCCAGCGCGGGGCTTAAATCCCCCTTGAAACACGCCGGAGCGAGGAACAAGCGGGGCGGGGGATCGCTTGGGAGCGAGGCAGCGAGCTGATCCCGCCCGCCGCCGACTCGATTGGACCGCAGTAGGGGCCTTCGTGTTTTTGAGGTTGTGGCTTGGCTTCGTTTCTTGGCCACACAAGAAAGGAAGGTCCAGCGGGACGCCCGCACCTAAATCAACGTGCCGAAGGCACTGAATATTACCCAGGCCTCGGCCATTTTTTTGTATCAAAAAATTCATCTAGACGATTGGAGTAATCATGCGTGAACCGATCTTATTAACGCCAGGCCCTTTGACCACCTCGCTGGCCACTAAAACCGCCATGCTGCTTGATTGGGGTTCATGGGATGCCAAATTTAATGCGCTGACGGCTAGTGTGTGCGCCGATCTGCTGCGTATCGCCAATCTGGGGGACGGCTATGTTTGCGTGCCTTTGCAAGGGTCGGGCACCTTTGCGGTGGAGGCCGCCATTGGCAGTTTGGTGCCAAAAGATCGTGAAATACTGGTGTTGGTGAACGGTGCTTACGGGCAAAGAATGGCCAAAATCGCCACCGTGATGGGGCGCAAGGTTAGCTTGCTGGTAGTCAGCGATGGCACTCCAGTCAGCGCGGCGGCTGTTGGCGAGGCGCTGGCGGCTAATCCGGCAATTTCGCATGTGGGCATGATTCATTGCGAAACTGCGACGGGCCTGCTTAACCCTGTGGCAGAAGTGGCCGCCGTGGTGCAGGCCGCTGGGCGAGCCTTGATTTTGGATTCGATGTCGGCTTTTGGCGCGTTGCCAGTCGATGGCTTGCCGGTGGATGCAGTGATTTCTTCGGCCAATAAATGCCTGGAAGGCGTGCCGGGTATGGGTTTTGTGATTGTGAAGCAGTCGGCCTTGGTGCCGGGGCAAAGCCCATCTTTATCGCTGGATTTATGCGATCAATTTGAATATATGCAAAAAACCGGGCAATGGCGCTTCACCCCGCCGACGCATGTGGTGGCGGCATTCAGAGCTGCGCTCGATCAATATTGGGCAGAAGGAGGCCAGCCTGCACGCTTGGCCCGTTATCAGGCTAATGGCGATGCCCTGCTTGCAGGGATGAAAAAATTCGGCCTGCAATCCTTCTTACCTGCCGATTTGCAAGCGCCGATTATCTACACCTTTTTTGCCCCGAATCACCCTGAGTACGACTTTCAGCGCTTCTACCAGGCGGTTCGCGCCCGTGGCTTCTTGCTTTATCCCGGCAAACTCACCGAAGTAGAAACCTTCCGCGTGGGCTGCATTGGCGCAATCGATCAAGCAGAAATCCAGCAAGCCATTGCGGCGATTGCCGGGGTGCTGGCGGAGCTGGGGTGGGCTGATTAATGGATTTTTGCAGTGTATCAACAATTAAAAGCAGTTAAATAATCAAGGAACAACCATGAACTATCGCTACACCCGTGCTTATCTTGGCCCGATTCAGGCTGTTATTTTTGACTGGGCTGGCACTGTGCTGGATTTTGGCTCTTTTGCGCCGACTCAGGTTTTGATCGAGGCTTTTGCTGGCTTTGGTATTGAGATCTCTCTTGCCGAGGCTCGTGTGCCTATGGGAATGGCGAAATGGGATCATATCAAGGCGCTGGGTCAATTGCCGACGGTGGCCGCGCGCTGGCAGGCGAAGTTTGATCGCAGCATGACAGACTCCGATGTGGATGCGCTGTACGCGGCGTTTATGCCTTTGCAGATTGCCAAAGTGGGCCAGTATTCCCTGCCGATTAATGGTGCGCTTGATGTAATGGCAGCGCTGAGGGTGAAAGGCATCAAAATTGGCAGTTGCACCGGCTACCCGCGCCAGGTCATGAATGCCTTGCTGCCGATTGCCCGTGAGCGCGGCTACGCGCCAGATTGCGTTGTGGCGGCCGATGATCTGAAAGCAGGCGCGCGCCCGGGGCCGTGGATGGCTTTGCAAAATGTAATCGATCTGGCGGTAAGTGATGTAGCCGCCTGCGTGAAAGTGGACGATACGGCAGTGGGGATTGATGAGGGCTTAAATGCCGGTATGTGGACGGTAGGTTTATCCGTGACTGGCAATGAAGTCGGGCTGACCGCTGCAGAATGGGCCGATTTAAGCCCCTCCGAGCAAGCAAAAAAACGTGCCGTGGCGGTAGACAAATTGTCACGAGCGGGGGCGCATTATGTGATCGACAGCATCGCCGATTTACTTCCGATATTGGCCGATATTGAAGCGCGCATGGCCCGATCTGAGCGTCCTTGATTTTGCTTGGTGATGTTTGGGCTTGAGTTAAATCTTGAACCACAGAGTAAAACGAGGACACAGAATCCACAGAGAAAACATCGAGGCTTTTATCAAAAAATTGCTTTCCTCTGTGCTCTCTGTGGCATCGAGGGTTTAAGACTTAGCTCCCCTCAAAAGACGCGCTGAGTTTGATACTTATATAGATTGGGAAGGCTCTAATGAGTGAATATCGCCCTTGGTGGTTTGAGCAGGCCTTAATTAAAGAAAACCCGCCAGCTGCCGCGCCGCTCAGGCAGGATTTACAGGCCGATGTGTGCATTGTGGGAGGGGGGTATACCGGCTTATGGACAGCGATTTCGCTCAAAACAGCGAAGCCTGAATTAAGCGTGGTGATGATCGAGAAAGACCTTTGCGGCAGCGGCGCGTCTGGCCGCAATGGTGGCTGTCTGCTGACATTGGCGACAAAATTTTTGACGTTGAAAAGGCTGTTTGGCGAGGCTGAAGCACTGCGTATCGTTAAAGCCTCGGAAGACGCGGTTTATCAGATTGCACAATTTTGCCGCGATCATCAGATCGATGCCGAAGTGCGCGTCGATGGCACGCTCTATACCGCCACCAATACCGCTCAGCTAGGCAGTATGGATGGTGTAATGAACGAGCTGGCGCGGCATCGTGCTTCAACTTGGGTCGGCCTGCCCGGGCACGAAGTTAAACTGATGGCAGGGTCGGATCTGCATATTGCAGGTGCTTTTTCACCTGTAGGGGGCAGCGTGCAGCCGGGCTTGCTGGTGCGGGGTCTGGCGCGGGTGGCCAGGGCAATGGGCGTGCAGATTTTTGAAGCCACACCAATGGAGCGCCTGATCGAAAGCGCCAGACCGGTGGTGGTGACGGCGCATGGCAAAATCAGCGCGGGCAGCGTAGTGCTAGCGCTGAATGCTTCGATGGCGACGCTGTTTCCGGCTTTATCTCGCAGCATTGCGGTGGTTTCGTCCGATATGATTATCACCGAGCCTTGCCCCGATCTTTTGCAGCGCACCGGCCTCACGCGTGGTGTGGCGGTGTGCGATTCACGTATTTTTGTGAATTACTATCGCAGCACCGCAGACGGGAGATTGATGCTGGGCAAGGGTGGTAATACTTTTTCCTATGGCAACCGGATGCTGGCCGCGTTTGATAAGCCGAGTGCTTATCAGCAGTCGCTTACGCATACCTTGAGGCGATTTTTCCCTGCCCTGCAAGACGTGGCAATTGCCGCCTCATGGAATGGCCCTTCCGATCGATCGGTAACGGGTATCCCATTTTTTGGCAGGCTTAATCAGCATCCGCATATTTTTTATGGCTTTGGCTATTCGGGAAATGGCGTGGGGCCAGCTTATCTGGGCGGGCAGGTTTTATCGTCCCTTGTGCTGGATGCAGATAATGAATGGACGCGCAGCCCGCTGGTCACGGGCCCAAGAGGCTTTTTTCCGCCAGAGCCGATACGCTGGCTAGGGGCCAATATGGTAAGAAACGCCATTCGCCGTAAAGAAAACGCGGAAGACAAAGGCGCACAGCCCTGGCTTTTGGATTGCAAGCTGGCGGGCTTTGCCGCTGCGGCTGGTAAATCTGATAAAGCCTGAGTAGTTGATATTTAATTTGAGCACGATGCAAGGCTTGCCCGACGTTTTTGCCTGCGTTGATTTTGGGGCGCAGGTGAAAGTGCAGTATGCAAGCCACAAACCACCACCAATCATCCCAAGCCTGTCTGAGGCGAAGCAAGGATAAGTAATGGCATTAGCAATTTTTGATTTAGACGACACATTAATTAATGGCGATAGCGCCAGCCTGTTTTTGCAATTTTTAGTGAATAAAGGTCTGGCCGACGCCAGCATGCTGGCCAAAGAAGCGGAGCTGATGCGGGCCTATCACCAGGGGCTTTTGCAAATGGAAGACTATATGTCTTTTACGCTGCAAGCCTTAAAAGGGCGTTCGGTTGATGGGGTGGGGCAGTGGGTGGCCGTTTTTATTGAGCAAATGATTGCCCCCGTCGTGTTTGCAGAGGCGCGGCAGGTGATTGAAAAGCACCGGGCGAGGGGAGACAGGGTGCTGATTATTTCTGCAACGGGTGAGCATATTGTTGGTCCTGTCGCCCGCTTTTTGGGCGTTGCCGATTATCTTGCTATCGCTCTGGAGAGCAAGGCGGGTTTATATACGGGGCAGACAAGGGGCGTGCTGACTTACCAGCAGGGCAAGGTGCTGCGATTGCATGATTGGCTGCAAAAAGAGGGTGAAGTTCTGGCGGGCAGTTCGGGTTATAGCGATTCAAGAAATGATGTGCCACTGCTGCTGGCGGTTGAGAATGCTTGTGTGGTGAATCCCGATTCTGTTTTGTGCGATCTTGCTGCGCAAAAAGGATGGAAAATATTACGCTGGTGTAATTTTATGTAAGTGAACGGGGTGGGGTGTAGTTTTTTGTGATTGTGATCACATTTTAACCATTGATCTGTTTCCTGTGGTGTTTCTGTTGAATTTTTGGTGATTTTTGGCGCAAAATCAAAAGCATAGCGGGGGTTTGCGGTTTTTTTGCCGATTAAATTATGTAAGAAAATAAGCATTTCATTGTGCTAAAGTTACCTTTATTTTTGTCGATAGATGTGGTTCGTGATGGTATTTGTTGCTTGTTTAAATGAAATTCACATTTTTATAAATAAGTAAACAATATTTCTTGTAAGCTTTTGTGGAAAATTAGAGCGTAAATCAGTGCCTAAGTCTGCAATTGCGGTTTGAAGTCACTCTTCAGGAAGAAAAAAATGAGCTATATCACTGCACTGTCGACGGCACAGGTTGCTGCACTGACAACCCAGCAAATCGCTGGATTTACGACCGCAGATATAGCGGAATTTTCTACCAGCCAGTTTGCTGCATTAACTACAGCACAGATCGTGGTGCTGACCACTTCGCAAATTAGCCGTGGCTTAACCACCGATCAGGTTGTGGCGCTGACTACCGCTCAGGCACAAGTCTTAACCACGCGCCAGATTGCCGCCCTGACAAGTACAAATATTGCGGCCCTTGAAACACGTGATCTTGTAGTGCTGAGTACATCCGGTATTGCCACACTCTCCAGCACGCAAGCCAGAGCGCTGACTACTGCTCAGGTTAATAATCTGACCACAGATCAGGTGGTTGCCCTGACTACAACGGTTGTGGGGAGTGGTTTCAGTACAGATCAAATTGTTGCTTTAAGTACGGCACAGGCCGCAGTGCTGACTTCCCGTCAGGTGGCCGCACTTTCCACTACTAATATCGCTGCACTCGAAACCCGTGATTTAGCCGTGATCGGCACCCAGGGTGTGGCGGTGCTGTCCAGTGCGCAAGTCAGAGCACTGACGACCGATCAGGTCGCTAATTTAACGACGGATCAGGTGGTTAACCTGAATACCTCGTCTTTAAGTGGCTTGACGACAGATCAGGTGGTTGCCCTTACCACCGCACAGGCCACTGAGCTAACTTCCCGCCAGATCGCTGCACTTTCAACGACGAATATTGCCGCGCTGGAAACACGGGATGTAGCTGTGCTGACTACGACATCCGTAGCGGCAATGACCACCAGCCAGGTCAGGGCGCTGACCAGCGATCAGGCGGTTGCACTGACCACCGATCAGGCTGCAACGCTGTCTTCTTCGCAAATTGCTGCACTCTCAACCACCAGCGTTGCCGCACTGGAAACACGCGATGTAGTGGTGCTCCGAACCAGCGGCATTGCTGCTCTGAGCACTGCCCAGATCAACGCAATGACCACCGCGCAAGTCTCTAATCTGACTACGGATCAGGTGGTGGCGCTAAGTACTGCGGCGCTGGCAAGTGGCTTAACAACAGATCAGATTGTGGCTTTGAATACAGCTCAGGCAGCTGTGCTGACCACCCGCCAGATCGCGGCACTGTCTACCAGCAATGTTGCGGCGCTGGAAACCCGTGATTTGGTGGTGCTGAGCACGGCGGGTGTTGCCGTATTGTCAAGTACGCAAACCAGAGCGCTGACCACTGCACAAGTGAATAATCTGACCACCGATCAGGTGGTTGCCCTGACGACCAGTGCGGTAGGCAGTGGCTTAACCACAGATCAGGTGGTTGCATTAAATACGGCACAGGCTGCCGTACTAACAACACGTCAGGTCGCAGCGCTTTCTACTGCCAATATTGCAGCGCTGGAAACCCGTGATTTAGCCGTGGTCAGTACGCAAGGTGTGGCGGTACTGTCCAGTGCGCAAGTCAGAGCACTGACGACCGATCAGGTTGCTAATTTAACAACAGATCAGGCCGTCAATATCAGTACCACCGCACTTGGCGGTTTGACGACGGATCAGGTTGTTGCGCTGACGACTGCACAGGCCACTGAGCTGACTTCCCGCCAGGTGGCTGCACTTTCAACAACGAATATTGCCGCGCTGGAAACGCGTGATGTAGCTGTACTGACTACGACATCCGTAGCGGCCATGACCACCAGCCAGGTCAGGGTGCTGACCAGCGATCAGGCGGTTGCACTGACCACCGATCAGGCTGCGACGCTGTCTTCTTCGCAAATTGCTGCACTCTCAACCACCAGCGTTGCCGCACTGGAAACACGCGATGTAGTAGTACTCCGAACCAGCGGCATTGCGGTGTTAAATACAGCGCAAGTTAATGCAATGACCACCGCCCAAGTAGCTAATCTGACAACCGATCAGGTTGTGGCATTGAATACGGCTGCGTTTTCAAGCGGGCTGACCACCGATCAGGTTGTCGCCCTGACCACGGCCCAGGCTGCCGTTCTGACCACCCGCCAGGTGGCCGCGTTGTCCACCAATAATGTGGCCGCACTGGAAACCCGGGACCTGGTGGTGATCAGCACGGCTGATGTTGCCGTATTGTCAAGTACGCAAACCAGAGCGCTGACCACTGCACAAGTGAATAATCTGACCACCGATCAGGTGGTTGCCCTGACGACCAGTGCGGTAGGCAGTGGCTTAACCACAGATCAGGTGGTTGCATTAAATACGGCACAGGCTGCCGTACTAACAACACGTCAGGTCGCAGCGCTTTCTACTGCCAATATTGCAGCGCTGGAAACCCGTGATTTAGCCGTGGTCAGTACGCAAGGTGTGGCGGTACTGTCCAGTGCGCAAGTCAGAGCACTGACGACCGATCAGGTTGCTAATTTAACAACAGATCAGGCCGTCAATATCAGTACCACCGCACTTGGCGGTTTGACGACGGATCAGGTTGTTGCGCTGACGACTGCACAGGCCACTGAGCTGACTTCCCGCCAGGTGGCTGCACTTTCAACAACGAATATTGCCGCGCTGGAAACGCGTGATGTAGCTGTACTGACTACGACATCCGTAGCGGCCATGACCACCAGCCAGGTCAGGGTGCTGACCAGCGATCAGGCGGTTGCACTGACCACCGATCAGGCTGCGACGCTGTCTTCTTCGCAAATTGCTGCACTCTCAACCACCAGCGTTGCCGCACTGGAAACACGCGATGTAGTAGTACTCCGAACCAGCGGCATTGCGGTGTTAAATACAGCGCAAGTTAATGCAATGACCACCGCCCAAGTAGCTAATCTGACAACCGATCAGGTTGTGGCATTGAATACGGCTGCGTTTTCAAGCGGGCTGACCACCGATCAGGTTGTCGCCCTGACCACGGCCCAGGCTGCCGTTCTGACCACCCGCCAGGTGGCCGCGTTGTCCACCAATAATGTGGCCGCACTCGAAACCCGTGATCTGGCCGTTGTCACCACCTTGCCGGTTGCCGTACTTTCAAGTAACCAAGTTCGGGCATTAACGACAGCGCAAGTGGCTAATTTAACGACCGATCAGGCGGTTCAGTTAACAACCGCGTCGCTCTTGGGCCTGACTACAGATCAAATTGTTGCACTGACTACTGCACAGGCTGCCGCTCTGACCTCAAGCCAGGTTGCTGCCTTCACTACCACTAATATCGCCGCACTCGAAACGCGCGATCTGGCCGTGATCAGTACGCTGGCGATTGCTGCACTTTCCAGCGCTCAGATCAGAGCACTGACCACCGATCAAGTGGCGAATCTGACGACGGATCAGGTTGTCAATATCAAGACCAGCTCGCTGGCGGGTTTAAGCACCGATCAGGCGGTGGCGCTGACGACTGCGCAGGCTGCTGAGCTGACCTCGCGTCAGGTTGCGGCCCTGAGTACCAGCAATATTGCAGCACTGGAAACTCGCGATCTGGCGGTGCTGACCACCACCGCGGTGGCCGCGATGACCACCAGCCAGGTACGTGCCCTGACTACGGATCAAACTGTCGCGCTGACCACGGATCAGGCCGCGACACTGTCGTCGTCACAAATCGCCGCACTCTCTACCAGTAGCGTTGCGGCTCTTGAAACCCGTGATTTAGTGGTTCTTAAAACCAGCGGTATTGCCGCACTGAATACCGCACAAGTGAATGCGCTGACCACCGCCCAAGTGGCGAATCTGACGACTGACCAGGTGGTCGCACTGAGCACCGCAGCGGTGGCCAGTGGCTTCACAACCGATCAGGTGGTGGCACTGACCACGGCCCAGGCTGCGGTGCTGACAACCCGTCAGGTGGCCGCACTCTCCACCAACAGCATGGCTGCGCTGGAAACCCGCGATCTGGCCGTCGTCAGCACAGCAGGGATTGCCGTACTGTCGAGCAACCAGATTAAAGCCCTGACCACGGCACAAGTGGCCACGCTGACCACGGATCAGACACTGGCCCTGACCACCGGCTCACTGCTGGGCCTCACCACCGATCAGGCTGCGGCGCTGACCACGGCCCAGGCCGCCATTCTGACTTCGCGTCAGGTTGCAGCCCTCTCCACCACCAATATTGCAGCGCTTGAAACCCGCGATCTGGCGGTGATCAGCACACTGGCGATTGCCGCACTCTCCAGCGCACAAGTTAAAGCGCTGACAACTGATCAAGTGGCCAACCTCACCACCGATCAGGTGATCAATATCACCACCAGCTCACTGGCGGGTTTAAGCACCGATCAGGCGGTGGCGCTGACCACAGCGCAGGCAGCCGAGCTGACCTCGCGTCAGGTTGCGGCCCTGAGTACCAGCAATATTGCGGCACTGGAAACCCGCGATCTGGCGGTACTGACCACCACCGCGGTGGCCGCGATGACCACCAGCCAGGTACGTGCCCTGACTACGGATCAAACCGTTGCCCTGACCACAGATCAGGCCGCGACACTGTCGTCGTCACAAATCGCCGCACTTTCTACCAGTAGCGTTGCGGCTCTTGAAACCCGTGATTTAGTGGTTCTTAAAACCAGCGGTATTGCTGCACTGAATACCGCGCAAGTGAATGCGCTGACCACGGCGCAAGTGGCCAAGTTGACAACTGATCAGGTCGTCGCATTAACATCGGCCAGCCTTGCTACCGGGTTTACTACGGATCAGATTGTGGCACTGACTGCGCTGCAGGCGGCTGTACTGAGTTCGAATCAAGTGGCGGCATTGTCTTCGACTAATATTGCCGCACTGGAAACAACTGATCTGGCAGCCTTAATCACCACATCCTTTGTTGGGCTTACTACAAAACAAATGGGGGCGTTAACGACGGCTCAGGCGGTTGCGCTGACTTCTGATCAGGCTTCGGTATTGAATTCTGCTCAGGTTGCTGCGCTTTCGACCAGCAGTGTGGCCGCCCTAGAAACCTCTGATCTGGTGGTGTTAAGCACCAGAGCGATTGCAGCGCTGACCACTCAGCAAATTATTGTGCTTGGCACGAACCAGATTCAGGCATTGACCACGAATCAGGTTGCTGCAATTACCACGACGCAAGTGATGCAAATGACTACGGCGCAGATTCAGGCCTTTACGACGGATCAGATTTCTCATCTGGCCTTGGGCAGCCCGCTGATTCTTGATTTGAACAAGAATGGGAAGGTG
Organism: Iodobacter sp. BJB302; assembly: GCF_002735645.1. Classification (GTDB taxonomy): domain Bacteria; phylum Pseudomonadota; class Gammaproteobacteria; order Burkholderiales; family Chitinibacteraceae; genus Iodobacter. The sequence continues at coordinate 138,456 of NZ_PDZG01000002.1, read as the reverse complement.
GATACCTTAAGCATTGCGGATGGCGTGAAGTTTGATTTGTATGCCTCAGGTGAAAAAGTCAACACGGGCTGGGTAGGCAGCGGAGATGGTCTGCTGGTTATGGATCGTAATCACGATGGTGTGATTAACGATGGTAAAGAGCTGTTTGGTACATCTTCGGTGCTGAGTTCTGGTGAAAAAGCCGCTGATGGTTATGCCGCACTGGCCGGGCTGGATAGTAATCAGGATGGCACGGTTGATGTTAAGGACGATGGCTTTAATGATCTGCGTGTCTGGCTGGATGAAAACGCTGATGGTGTTAGCCAGGCATCAGAGCTGAAAACACTTGCGTCTCTTGATATTGCCAAGCTGAATCTGGATGTGAGCAAAACCGCAGAAAAAGATAACGGCAATTTTGTAGGGCTGAAATCCACATATCAAAGCACCGATGGATCCAGCCATGCCGCTGCCGACGTCTGGTTTGTGGCTGATAACCCAGCTACCGCCGCACCGGATATGCGCTCGAAAGTGGTTGATTTAGTGCAGGCCATTTCTGCCTTTGAAGAAGGAGAGAAACAAGCGGCAGCAGGTGTGGGGGCATTGAAAGATCAATTGCCTGCTGATACCAGCCTCACGCTGGTCTCTGCTGAGCATGTAGGGCAAATGACTGATCTGCTGAAGCAATTTGATGCCAACGGCAAATTGATTGAATCTGCCGGTGATTCTCTGGTCTCAGCCGAGCAGAAACTTCACTTAAATGGCCTTGGCCGTGCTGGCGATGCGGGGATTCTGGCTGTGAAGTAAACATTGCCAGTGGCATACATCAGGCAAAGCAAACGGGTAGGGCGAAATAGCCTTACCCGTTTTTTTGCCCGCTCTTTTACAAATGGCTCGCTGATCTGGCATTGCTCACTAGCTTGGTTAAGCAGTATGTGCGCTGAATCAGTGAAAAAATTCGGCCCCAGTTATTTAAGCCGCGCACAGAATGATCAGAATCATTTATATCCATGCTGTGCGCAAAGGATCTGGCACTGTGGGATTTCCTGTCAGCAGTCGCTTATTTAATCAATGGCTCTCTGATGTGTTGTTAAATATTTAATCCATTCAAAAATTAATCGCGTATTACATCTGCTGCGTTATACTCAATAAAAATAGTTAAATGATAAAAATCATTGTTTATTTTATCCCCTCTTTATATAAAGACTATTTTTTATAATGTCGGATAAACCACTGCATACTGTTATTCAGTGCCTGGCTGCGATTGCCCAGCACCATGGTTTACAGATCAATCCGGAGCGCCTGATTGATGAATATGCTTTGGGAAATGAAGAGCCGGCTAATTCCGTACTTCTGCGTATTGCCAATGATATTGGCTTAAAAGCCAGGAGTGATAAGCTGACCTGGGCGGGCTTAATTGCTCAGGTTGGGGTTTTTCCTCTGATTGCGCGCACCAGCTTTGATCATGCTGTGATCGTGGTGGGCGTTCGCCCCGATGGTGAAGGGGGGAATAAAATTGCACTGATTGATCCTGCCGCCAGCCAGTCTGAAGTATTGCTGGAGGATCAGGCTACCTTTTGCAGCCGCTGGGCTGGCGAGGTGTTTTTTGCCAAGCGCGAGCATAAGCTGGCAGACCCGAATCAGCCCTTTGGATTAACCTGGTTTCTGCCGGAAATTGCCAAGCAAAAAAGCGCTTTTCGCGATATTTTTATTGCCGCCGTGGTAATGCAATTATTATCCCTGGCTTCTCCTGTTTTTTTTCAGCTTGTTATTGATAAAGTATTAACTCACCAAAGTGTTTCTACCCTTTGGGTGCTTGCTGCCGGAATTGTACTGGCGCTGTTATTTGATACGACTTTTGGTTTTTTACGTCAGATTCTCACCCTGGCCGCCACCAATAAAATTGATATGCGCCTTACCCGGCGGGTGTTCGGGCACTTACTCTCTTTGCCGATTGATTATTTTGAGAGTAATTCGGCGGGTGTGGTTTCCCGGCATATGCAGCAATTAGAAAAAATTCGTAGTTTTCTGACCGGCAGATTGTTTTTTACCGGCCTTGATTTAATTTCACTGCTTATTTTTCTGCCTGTTTTATTTTCTTATTCAAGCAAACTATCCATGATTGTGCTGTTATTTACCGCCATGATTGCCAGCATTGTTGCGGCGATGGTGCCTACTTATCAGCGGCGTTTAAATAATCTTTATTCGGCCGAAGGCCAGCGCCAAGCCATGATGGTGGAAACCATACATGGTATGCGCACAGTAAAAGCCCTGGCGATAGAGCCCAAGCAGCGCCGCACATGGGATCAGCTATCGGCAGAAGCCATTACCCTGCATTTTAAAGTGGGGCAAATATCGATTATTGGTAATGCAATTACAGATTTTTTAGGCAAATTACTGCCTGTGGTGGTGATTGTGATCGGCGCACAGGATGTGTTTGATCAAACCTTAACGGTGGGGGCGCTGATTGCATTTCAAATGATGTCCAGCCGTGTTGTTCAGCCCCTGATTGCCATTGTGGGACTTGTGAATGAATACCAGGAAACCGCTTTATCAGTAAGGATGATGGGGGAAGTTATGAATCGCCCGCCCGAAGGCCGGGTTGGCGCGGGTGGCTTGCGGCCACAATTAGTTGGTGAAATTGTGTTTGATGAAGTGAGCTTTCGCTACCCCGGTGCAACCGCTACTGCACTCAATAGCGCCAGCTTTACGATTCCTTCTGGTGCGGTGGTGGGCATTGTCGGGCGCAGCGGCTCTGGCAAAACCACCGTCACCAAGCTCATCCAGGGGCTTTATGCCTTGCAGGGGGGGATTATCCGTTTTGATGGTATGGATGCGCGTGAAATAGAGCTGTCTCATTTAAGGCGGCAGATTGGTGTGGTTTTGCAGGAAAACTTTCTGTTTCGCGGCACTGTGCGGCAAAACCTGGTGGTGACCAAACCCGATGCCTCGCTTGAAGAAATTGTTGCCGCAGCAGAGGCCGCAGGGGCCGATGAATTTATCGAGCGTATGCCGCAGGGCTACGACACCATGCTGGAAGAAAACGCCTCTAATTTATCCGGCGGGCAAAAGCAGCGTTTATCCATTGCCCGCTCGCTGCTGGCCAAGCCGCGTATTTTGATTCTGGATGAAGCGGCCAGCGCATTAGACCCGGAAAGTGAGGCTATTTTTATCCGCAATTTATCCAAGATCGCTGTGGGCCGTACGGTGATTATGATTTCCCACCGTCTGTCCACGCTGGTGAATGCGCACACTATACTGGTGATGCAGCAGGGCCAGCTGATGGATAGCGGCCGCCACGAAGAACTCTTAACCCGCTGTGAGACATACCAACATCTATGGCATCAGCAAACAAGCCACCTGTAGAGAAAAAAGGCAAGAAGGAATCGGCCGCGGTCGATTTTCTGCCTGATGCCGATGAAATCGAGCAGCGGCAGCTGCCGTTTTATGTGCGCAGCACCATGCTGGTTTTATTGATTACCTTTATCAGCTTTTTGCTCTGGGCGAATTTTTCTGAAGTAGAGCAAGTGGTGGTGGCACAGGGGCGCTTGGTGAATCCCTCGCCTAATATTGTGGTTCAGCCCTTTGAAACATCGATTATTCAGCGCATTGAAGTGCGCGTAGGGCAGGTGGTGCGTAAGGGCCAGCTTTTAGCCACGCTCGATCCCACTTTTGCACAAGCTGATGATGCTCAGCTGCGGGCGCGCTTACAAAGCCTGGAAACACAGATTGCCAGCTTGCAGGCCGAGCTGACGGGCAAATCCAAAAGCAACACCAGCACCGATGCTGATACTGTTTTGCAGTCTCAGATTCTGAATGAGCGGCAAGCAAACTTCAGGGCGCAATCGGCCAAAATTGAGCAAAACCTAGCCCGGCTGGGGGCTTCGCTGCAGTCTAACCGGCATGATTTTCAGGTTTTATCCAAACGGCTGAAATCAATGGTAGAAATCGAAGCCATGCAGGAAAAAGCTGCCGCACAGCAATACGATTCAAAGCTGCGCTTGCTTGAAGTCCGGGACCGGCGCTTAGAAATCGAACGGGATTTAGGCCTGGTGCAAAATAAAGAGCTGGAGTTGCTTAAAGAGCAGGGTGCTTTGCAGGCTGAAAAAATGGCTTTTGCCAATGGCTGGCGGCAAAAAGTAATGGAAGACATGCTGGCCGCCACGCGTGAGCGCGATACCCTGAATGAGCAATTACAAAAATCAGATCGCAGGCGGCAAATGGTTTCGCTGGTTTCTCCTGTGGATGCCGTAGTGCTTGATATTGCCAAGCTGTCTCAGGGCTCTGTTTTAAAAGAAGCAGAGCAGATGTTTACTCTGGTCCCTTTGGGGGCGGTGCTGGAAGTTGAAGCCAAAATTGATTCGCTGGATATTGGCTATATTAAAGAAGGTGATCCGGTGCATATGAAACTGGATGCTTTTCCTTTTCAAAAGCACGGCATGTTAGAGGGAAAGGTACGCACCATTAGCGAAGATTCTTTTCGCAATGAAACGGCCCCGCGTGGCGCAGATGCTTTTTATATCAGCCATATTAATTTAGGGCCAAATAAGCTAAAAATGATGACAGGCAAATCACGCTTATTACCCGGCATGACGCTGTCTGCTGAAATTGTTGTGGGTAAACGCTCGGTGATTTCTTATTTAATCTGGCCGCTGACCAAGGCAATGGGCGAGGCAATCAGAGAGCCTTAATCATCAGCCTTGCGTTTTATTTATTCGTATTCATTTGCTAAAAAGAGCATAACAATGCCTGCTGCTGACAAACTGATCCAAGCCATTGAATTACAAAATAAGGGAGAGATTGCTGCTGCAGGTAAGGTTTTTATTGAGATTCTGGATGAAGATCCAAACAATGCCGCTGCACTTTATTCCTTAGGGCTTATTGCGCTTAATTCGGGTGATTCTTCTCTGGCATTGCAGCTTTGCGAGCGTGGAGTGAGTGCAGCGCCGCAATTTGCACCCTTAAGATATTTACACGGCTCTATCCTGCAGGGCATGGGGGACAGGGAAGGGGCGCTTAAAAGCTTTGATCTGGCTTTGGAAATTCAGCCCGATGATGTCAGCGTACTACTTAATAGCGGCGTATTGCTCAGAAGCATGTACCGGCATTTGGAAGCACTGGAAAGATTTCAGCGGATATTAAGAATCAACCCGGATCATGTGGCTGCGCTTGGCAATAGCGGTATTTTACTGACTGAATTTAAGCAAAGCGAGCAAGCCATTGCGATATTTCAACGCCTGATACAAATTGACCCCTCCTACAATTATGGCTTAGGGCTGTTATTTTACGAGCGCATGCATATTTGCGACTGGGCAGATTTTAATTTGCTCACGCAACAGATTGTCGATGGTATCCGTAAAGGCGAGCGTACGTGTAAATCACTGGCCTTTATGTCGGCCTCTGATAATGCGGCAGATCATTTACTGGCTGCTAAAATATTTGCCGATCAGTATTGCCCTAAAAATGCCAAATCCCTCTGGCAAGGGGAACGATACCGGCATAAAAAAATAAAATTAGTTTATTTATCCCCTGATTTACGCGAGCACCCGGTGGGCCATTTAATGGCAGGCGTGTTTGAACATCATGATAAATCGCGTTTTGAAACAATAGCGATTTCACTGGGGATTGATGATCAGAGCCGCTTACGCGCACGAATGATTAAAGCTTTTGATCAGTTTATTGATGTGCGGGAAATGGGATCGGAGCAGGTTGCCCAAATGCTGCGCGATATGGAAGCCGATATTATTGTGGATTTAGGCGGGTATACCTCGGATACCCGCACCGATATTCTGGCCTTCAGGCCGGCCCCTGTTCAGGTGAATTACCTTGGCTATCCCGGCACAATGGGCGCTGATTATATTGATTATATTATTGCCGACCGGTTTATTATTCCGCCGGAGCAGCAACAGTATTACACCGAAAAAGTGGTGTATTTACCCGATACCTATTTACCAACCGACAGCAGCGTTCAAATTGCCGATCGCACCCCCACACGCAGCGAATGTGGCTTGCCCGACAGCGGCATTGTGTTTTGCTCCTTTAGCCATGATTACAAAATCTCACCTGCTGTATTTGATGTTTGGATGCGGCTGCTTACAAAAGTGCCGGGCAGCGTGCTGTGGCTGATGTCACGCGGGGAGGCATCCCAGCGTAATTTGCGCAAAGAGGCCGGTGCAAGAGGCGTTGACCCTGACCGGCTGGTATTCGCCAGCCGGGTGCCGCTGGTGGAAGACCATCTGGCACGCTATCGCCAGGCCGATATTTTCTTAGATACCCATCCCTACAATGCCCATACCACTGCCGCCGATGCCCTGATGGCCGGCTTGCCCGTAGTCACTTATATGGGGAATTCCTTTCCCTCTAGGGTGGCCGGCAGCCTGCTGAATGCGATTGGCCTGCCAGAATTGATTACCCATTCATTAGCGGAATACGAGGCAAAAATTCTGGCGCTGGCTTTGGATACCAGGCAATTACATGCCCTGAAACAGAAATTAAAAGAGCACAAGGCAAGCTTTGCCCTGTTTGATACTGAAGGGCTTTGTAAACACTTAGAAAACAACTATATCGCTATGTGGCGGGCTCAGCAGCTGGGTGAATTTAAAGATGAATTAAGCTGATGAGTACTATAGTGAAAGCATAAACAAAAGGGGATGGTATGACACGAAGCTTGGATATTGGTTGCGGGCCCAGCCCCAAAAACCCATTTAATGCCGATGAAGTATTTGGCATTGATGTCAGGGAAGATTTGGATGCAAATATCAAATGTGCTGATTTAGTGCTTGACCCTATTCCTTTTGAAGACAGGTATTTTGATTTTGTCACTGCTCACGATTTTTTAGAGCATGTTCCCCGTGTGATTTATGTGCCCAATCGCAGAAATGCGTTTGTTGAAGTCATGAATGAAGTTTATCGGGTATTAAAAGTGGGCGGGCAATTCTTGTCTTTTACGCCCGCTTACCCTCACCCTGAAGCGTTTCGCGATCCAACTCACGTTAATATTATTACCGATCAAACTTTCCAGGCTTATTTTGATAATGTAAATCGCTGGGCTGCCGCCTATGGGTTTAACGGTGCATTTGAAATTAAATTGCAAGAGTGGCGCGGCCCGCATTTGCTTACGGTGATGCAAAAAGTAAAAATTCCAGAATAATTAAATCGCTGCATTTTGAATTGATGATGAGATAAAGGCTGCTGCTATGTCGATGAATGAGATCCATGAAAAGCATTGGGCTGAATTTATGACCGATGCGCATCACCGTACCTTATACGATTCATGGTGGACATCAAGCAGCGTGGGCTATTGGCGGCAAACCCGTTTATATGCGGCGGTATTTGAAGTATTAGGCGGCTTAAAAGATTTTTCATGGCTTACCGTGGGCGATGGTGCAGGCTACGATGCATGGCGTTTATTGCAGGCAGGCTATCGCGAAGTATTAGCAACTGATTTGGATGACGCTGTACTTGCAGAAACCAAAGCTGCCGGTTTTATTCAGAATATATCCATTGAAAATGCAGAATCACTCAGTTTTGCCGATAATTCATTTGATTTTATTTTATGCAAAGAAGCATTGCATCATATGAGCAGGCCCTATGCGGCAATTTATGAAATGTTTCGCGTAGCGCGCTACGGCGTGGTGGTCATCGAGCCACAAGACCCATGGGTAGATTACCCCTGCCGCGTGGATCAGAGCCAGCCTCATTATGAATCGGTTGGCAATTATGTTTATCAGTATTCCACCCGTGAATTAGAAAAAATTGCCTATGGTTTAAATATAAGAGGCATTGCCAGTAAAAAAATGATGGATGTCTATACACCGGGCTGCGAATTTGCCATGTGTAATGATGGTGATCCCATATGGGAATCCACCCGCACACGCACCGAGCAATTAACCACGGCCATGCATGCGGGTGAGGTAGTGGCCAGCTATGTGCAGGCGGTATTTTTTAAAAATACAGTGACGCCAGAGCTGTTTGATATGCTGGCTCAGCAAAATCCTGAATGGCGTTTTTTAAGAACAGATACAAACCCATTTCTGAATGGAAAAAACGCCTTTTAACAGATGTGGATAAAGAACACGCTCATCGTGGTTCGGGAGGGCTTATGAATGAAATTTATCAGCTGATTGAAAAGCTGGCTGCAACATCAGGACAATTTGCAAGCCTTTTGCAAGACCCTTTACTGGACTCTCTGCTGTTTAATAAAAAAAATGATTTAATTAAAAAATTAACTGCCACTGATTTTTCAAAGATAAGCACGGTGTATTTAGGTGCTCATCTTGTGCATGCCAGATCAATGAGCGAAAATGTGCATTTTGTACATCTGGCCAGCGATTTTTTACATAAGCCGCCTGCGAGTATCCCCAAAGGCGCAGTGTTTATTTTACTGAATAACGATATAGGCAAAGATTTACCCGCGTACATTGATTTTTATAATAAAAATCCACAGGCCCTTTTTGTAATATGGGATTGGGATTCCCAGCATTGGCTGCAAATGAGTGCTTTGTGTGCCATTCATTGTGATGTTTATATATCAGCATCATCAGAAACCGTTTTTGCTTTATCGCATTTTAACCCCTGCGTAATCGGCCCTGTTTTTGCCTGTGTTCATCAGTGGTCCAGAACCTTTGTGTTAAATAATCTGGAATTATTATTATCTGAAAGAGCCGACGGGCCTTTTGGTATGCATGTGCACTATGAAAAGTATGCCAGGCGTAATCGCGCAATTGCCTCGGTGATGCAGCATTTTCCAGCTGTTGCATTTGCCAATAATGATTTTAAAGGACGTTCTGATTTAGAAAATCTGAAAGAATGGGGGGCATATAAAACGCACTGGATTATGCCTGTCTTAGGGGGAGTCCCTATTCGCGTATATAACGCCCTGCTGACGGGGGGTATTCCTATCTTACCTGCTTTCTATCAAAATATGCCTGAAGTGGCTTATTTAGGCACTTCGCCATTATATTATGATTTAAATGGTCTTGTAGAGCCTCATGAAATTGCAAAATCAGCCATCAATGTATTTAATGAAAGTGGTGAAAACGGTTTAATTCAAAGAGTGCTTGATGGTTTGGCAAGGCATCATGCAGATACACGTTGTAATGATATTTTATTACGTGTGCAGCGTGCTGTAGATGGTATTTTAAGAAATGATTATGCATTTCACGACTCTTATCTGAGTACTTATCATGCCTAGTGCAATTTGTAGTTTTCCAGTTGGTTTTTGCTCAGTTTTTTACTTATGCAGATCTGGTGTTTTTTGAAGCAGAGGTTATTATGCAAATTAAATTTATTCAGCTACAAAAGCATGGGGATGATAGGGGCTCATTGGTTTCGCTCGAAGAGCAAAAGAACATCCCTTTTCCAATTAAGCGTGTTTATTATTTGTTTGGCACAAAAGAAGGCGTTCGCCGCGGGTTTCATGCACACAAGACATTGAAGCAGGTCGCGATTTCATTGAGGGGATCTTGCCGTTTTTTGCTGGATGATGGTAAGGAAAAAATTGAGCTTTTATTAGACAATCCGGCACAAGGCTTATTAATTGAGTCGATGATTTGGCGGGAAATGTATGATTTTAGTGATGACTGTGTTTTATTGGTATTAACCGATGATTATTATGATGAGTCAGACTATATTCGTAGCTATGAAGAATTTACTAATCAAGCCGTGAGTGCCATATCATGATTCATCCTTCTGCAATTATTTCAGAAAAAGCAAAATTAGGGGCTAATGTCACAGTCATGCCTTTTGCTGTGATTGGCGAGTGTGTGATTGGCGATGATAGTGTGATTCATCCCCATGTGGTTATTGCTGATGGGGTAAATATAGGGCGTGCTGTAGAGGTGTTTCCGGGGGCCTTTATTGGCAAAGAGCCTAAGGGGGCAGGGGCTTTGGCACGTATGCCGGAGTTTGATAAAGTGGTCCAAATTGGAGACGAGTGCTCTATTGGCCCCAATTCGGTTATTTTTTATGATGTGATTATTGGCAATAATACTCTGCTGGGTGATGGCGCTTCAATCAGAGAGAAATGCAGTGTGGGCAATTTTTGTATTTTAAGCCGGTATGTGACGGTGAATTACAATACTAAAATTGGCAGCCGCACTAAAATAATGGATTGCAGCCATATCACCGGGAATGCGGTTATTGGTGATGATGTATTTATAAGCCTGCATGTAGGCACAACGAATGATAATGCGGTAAGAGAAGGATATTCATCGCATGTGGTTGGCCCCACAATTGAAGATCATGTGGTCATTGGTGTGGGCGCATCATTATTGCCGGCTATCCGGGTTGGGCAAGGCGCTACCGTAGGCGCTGGTTCGGTTGTGACTAAAGATGTAAAAGAAAAAACATTAGTAGCAGGCGTGCCTGCCCGTTTTGTAAAAACACTTGAATAATGAAAAACCATATTTCTTTTCTGGATTTGAAATCGATTAATGCACTGCATCGTGCTGAATTAATTCAGGCATTTGAGCGTGTGCTGGATTCAGGTCGTTTTATTCTGGGGGAAGAATTAAATCTATTTGAAAAATCTTTCGCCAGCTATTGTGAAACAAAGCATTGCGCCGGGGTGAGTAACGGCCTTGATGCTCTGCATTTAATTTTGCGTGCTTATGGAATTGGAGCGGGTGATGAGGTGATTGTGCCCTCTAATACCTATATTGCCACATGGCTGGCGGTGACTTATGCCGGGGCTGTGCCCGTGCCGGTTGAGCCGCTTGAATCCACTTATAATCTTGACCCAGCTTTAATTGAAGCGGCCATTACGCCGAGAACCAAAGCGATTATCGCCGTGCATCTGTATGGGCAGCCTGCTGATATGGATGCAATTATGGCTATTGCCGGCCAGTACAATTTAAAAGTAATTGAAGACGCGGCCCAGGCGCATGGTGCATTATATAAAGGCAGAAAAGTGGGGGGGCTTGGCCATACTGCAGGGTTTAGTTTTTATCCCGGTAAAAATTTAGGTGCATTGGGCGATGCCGGGGCGATTACCAGCAATGATGATTTGCTGATAGAAAAAGTGCGCATGCTTTTAAATTATGGCTCAAAAGTAAAATATTATAATGAAGAGCAGGGCTTTAATTGCCGCCTCGATGAATTGCAAGCGGCTTTACTTAGTGTAAAGCTGCCTTATTTAGATGCAGAAACTCAGCAGCGTTGCCGGATTGCGCAGCAATATACTGAAGGATTGCAAGGCCTGCCATTGCATTTACCCTTTGTGCCTGATGGGGTGTCACCCGTATGGCATTTATATGTGCTGCGCTCTGCAAAAAGAGATGAATTGCAAAGCAGGCTGGCAGAGCGGGGTATTGCGACTTTGATTCATTACCCGGTTGCACCTCATCAGCAGGGGGCATATAAATCATTTAATCAATTATCCCTGCCTGTAGCAGAAAAAATACATCAGCAGGTGCTAAGCCTGCCCATTAGCCCTGTGATGAGCCATAGCGATGCTGAGCGGGTGATTGCCGCTGTCAGAGCATGTGCCGTGTAGCCTTTAACAGATTAAGCTGATTACAAGGTTTTTATGCCAGAACAAGTTATTGTGCTTATTCCGCTCTATAAGCCAGCGCTTACTGAAATAGAGCGCTATTCTCTGGATGTTTCTTTACAAGCTCTGGCTGGGCGAAAAGCACAATTTATTGCGCCAGAAAGCATTGATCGTGCTTATTATCGGGCCAATTATCCCGAAATCCCTTTTGTGTTTTTTGAAGATCATTATTTTGCAAGTGTTGAAGGCTATAACCGCCTGCTTTTGGCTGATTCTTTTTATCAGCGCTTTGATACTTATGAATTTATATTGATTTTACAAACAGATGCCATTGTTTTACGTGATGATCTGGATGTATGGACCAATAAACCTTTTGACTATATTGGCGCGCCCTGGCCAGATGGTAATGAGTTGTTTGTGAATCTTGGATTGTTTGAAGGCGAGTATGGCAAGGCGATTAAAGTATTTGTGGGTAATGGCGGGTTGAGCTTACGCAGAACCCAAAAATGCATCAGTTTGCTTGAGGAATTCCCCGTAGCGCTCGCGATTTTTCTTGCAGCTGGCTCCAGTGAAGATTTGTTTTTTTCTTATATGGGCGCTTTATCTGCTGATTTTATTATTCCAAATGAAATAACCGCTTCTTTATTTTCTTTGGAATTAAAACCTGCTTATTACTATAAGGTGAATGGGGGCAGGGTGCCGATGGGGGGGCATGCATGGTGGAAATACGATACTGCATTCTGGAAGCCCTTTTTACCACCCTCGGTGCTTTTAAATGATTTTTAATTAAATAAGGTGTTGTTTCAAAAATGCCTGCGTTACCGCCGCCGCATCCAGTGTCATCTTGGGCAGGATTGAGCGGATCTGATCAAAACCAAAGTGCTGAAAGCCTGCCACTTCGCCATCGGTATTTATGGGCACAAAATCTTCGGGCAGCAGTAAATCATAGGTGCAGATGATTTCATCGTGCCAGCCATCGGCCTCTGCCCGCGTGGTACGCAGACTGCCGCTAGTGACGGCCTGGCTGGCTAATTGGGTTGGGATGCCGGCTTCTTCTGCCAGCTCTCTGATTGCACAATCCCATGCTTTTTCTCCTGCGGATATGCCGCCCGCCGCAAGATTGTCCAGCTTATCGGGATCGATGGCTTTGCTGTTGGCACGCTGGGCAATCCACAGCCCGCGGCTGGTATAGCCATTGATATGCACTGCACGGCTGGTCAGGCCAAAGCGGCGAAAGGCGGCGCGTTCCAGCTCGAATAATGGCCGGGCTAAATCCAGCCCCCCGGCCTGATCGCTGGCAAACACTGTGTAGCGCTCATCGCGCCAGCCCTTAATCCACCCAGCATCGTGCATTTGTAATGCGGCTTGCGCCAGCGCACTTTCCAGCGCGCTGGCGCTGATGCTTGGGTCTGCGCAGATCGCATCATCACTGATTTGCACCGCTGCCGCCCCTAGTGCGGCTTGCAAAAAGGGCAGGCTGGCGTCTTCCATCCAGCCCAGTGGCTGATTCAGTGCAATAAACCGGCGTAAGTTTTGTGGGGCAGTGATATCTGACATGGCTTAAAATGTTTCGGCTTCTAAGTAAATTTGTACGGCATCGCCAGTGAAATGCGTAATGCCATATTCAATAATCTGGCTGTCTGCATCACTGTAAACGCTTTCTACACAAAGAAGCGGCTGAAATTTAGTTTGCGATAAAAGTTGTGCCTGGCCGCTTTCAGGCAGGCGTGCACTGATGCGGGATGATTTGCGCTGGCATTGTTCAATACCAAAGGCTTTAAGCGCCAGATTAGTATTGGGCTGACTGGTGTAAAACGTCTCAAAGCCCTTAAAGCGCGGCAGTGGGAAATATTGATGGCATACGCCCACTACGCGCTCATCCACAATATCCAGTGCCTCGATATGTAAAACATGGCTTTCTGCAGCAATAGCCAGATGCTGGCAAATTTCCGGATTGGCGGCTTCGGTTTTCACATTTAATACATGGCTTTGCCCGGCAAGACGTTGTTTTTGTAAGCTATGCGAAAAACGTGTGCGGCGGCCAAGCTGATAATCAATCATTTCTTCTTGTACAAAAGTGCCACGGCCTTGCTCTATTCTGACTAAACCGCGTGCTTCAAGTGCCTGAAGAGCCCGCCGTATGGTATGGCGGTTGACGGCAAATTGAGTGGCCAGCTCGGTTTCATTCGGCATGCGATCCCGCAGCAGCTTGTTGCCGATATCGCGTGCCAGTGAATCTTCAATTTGTCGCCAGAGGGCAACGCCAGAGTGACGATCAAGCATGATTATGGTCTGTAGTGTAAGTGTAATAAAAGCTATTGTAATTGAATTACATTGCAACTAGATGATATTGATCTAAACGTTGAGCTGGCTGTTAGCGCTAATATTTTCTGACCCGCGCATGCGCTACAATTGCGTCATCCTGTAAAACCACTGGGACCAGAAGATGACAACAATCCGTCAGCAAGACGTAATCGATAGCATCAGCGACAGCCTGCAATACATCAGCTACTACCATCCTAAGGATTACATCCAGGCTTTGGGTGTGGCTTATGAAAAAGAAGAATCGCCCGCAGCAAAAGACGCCATCGCGCAAATTCTGACCAATAGCCGGATGTGCGCCGAAGGCCACCGCCCTATTTGCCAGGATACCGGCATCGTCACCTGTTTTGTGCGCGTCGGCATGAATGTGCAGTGGGCCGACGCGACGATGAGCCTGACAGACATGATCAACGAAGGGGTGCGCCGCGCCTATCTGCACCCGGATAACAAGCTGCGTGCGTCTATTCTGCAAGACCCCGCCGGCAAGCGCCAGAACACCAAAGACAATACCCCCGCCGTGATTCATTACGAAGTAGTGGAAGGCAATACGGTAGAAATTGATATCGCAGCCAAAGGCGGCGGCTCCGAGAATAAATCTAAATTTGCCATGCTCAACCCATCCGATTCGATTGTGGATTGGGTGCTTAAAACTGTGCCCCTGATGGGTGCAGGCTGGTGCCCGCCGGGTATGCTGGGCATCGGGATTGGTGGCACGGCAGAAAAAGCCATGGTGATGGCCAAAGAAGCGCTGATGGAAGAAATCGATATCCATGAGCTGATTGAGCGCGGCGCACAAACCCGAAGCGAGGAGCTGCGTATTGAGCTGTACGAAAAAGTTAATGCGCTGGGGATTGGCGCTCAGGGCTTAGGCGGTTTAGCTACGGTGCTGGATGTCAAAATCAAAGACTATCCAACCCACGCCGCCAGCCTGCCGATCGCCATGATCCCCAACTGCGCCGCCACCAGGCATGTGCATTTCACGCTGGATGGCACTGGCCCGGCTGTGTTGGAAACACCAAAGCTGGAAGACTGGCCGGATGTAACCTGGACCCCATCCGCAGCCGCCACCCGTGTTGATCTGAATACAGTAACGCGTGAAGACGTGGCCAGCTGGCAGCCAGGCCAAACCCTGCTGTTAAACGGCAAAATGCTTACCGGCCGCGATGCCGCGCATAAGCGCATGGTGGATATGCTCAATCGTGGCGAAAAATTGCCGGTTGATTTTACTGGCCGCTTTATCTACTACGTTGGCCCGGTAGACCCGGTGCGAGATGAAATCGTCGGCCCTGCAGGCCCGACCACCGCCACGCGCATGGATAAGTTTACCGAACAAGTGCTGGCTGAGACTGGCCTTCTGGGTATGATCGGTAAGGCAGAGCGTGGCCCGGCTGGGCTCGATGCGATCAAAAAGCACAAGTCTGTTTATTTAATGGCCGTAGGCGGTGCTGCCTATCTGGTCTCCAAAGCCATTAAAGCCAGCCGCGTGGTCGGCTTTGCAGATCTGGGTATGGAAGCCATTTACGAGTTCGATGTGGTGGATATGCCGGTCACCGTAGCCGTTGATTCGCAAGGTATCTCGGTACACGCCACTGCGCCAAAAATCTGGCAGGCTAAGATCGGTAAAATCCCGGTTGTGGGTTAAAGCAGATCTCAGGCAGTAAGTACTGACAAAACCCACCTTGCGTGGGTTTTGTTTTGTCTGAGAAGTAAAAACCATCTTATCCAGCTTGAGTCGCGTGTATTTGTTGGGCGGCGATAAGCCGATCCTCTGCTGCAAATCCTTAGGTCGGCAGGTTAGGGGCGCAGCCCACCAACCAGATGGTATTTCATAGTAGCGTGTAGCCGGGCAGGATTAACAGGATGTATATCTTGCACTGCAAAGGGTTGAGCACAGGCAAACACGCACCTCCTAAGCAAGCTTTGCCTGTTATTTTAAGCGGATAGGGTGCAGATAAAGTTTCCCATGATTTATTTGCAGCGATTGATTAGCGCCAAATATGCCATTTGAATTGTTTTTGGTGTATTGATGCAGGTAAATCTCTTTTACATTTGCTTGTTTTTTTAAATGGGTAAATTATAGCTAATTGCCTGATATATATAATGAATATCCATTTTTATTAAGTAAAACGGGTCTGGAGCGCAGAAAGATTGTAAAGAAAATGAAAAATAATCGCAGAAAGGGCTTGCGCACTCCCGCTAACTTGATTATTATTCGGCCTCTTCTCGCGGAGAGATGGATGAGTGGCTTAAGTCGCACGCCTGGAAAGCGTGTATAGGTTAATAGCCTATCGGGGGTTCGAATCCCCCTCTCTCCGCCAAGAAGCCCAATGAAACCCTGACTTGTCAGGGTTTTTTTGTGTCTGCTATTTCTTGATCTCTTTTTGAAATTCGCAGTATCACTGTGCCCCGGCGCTTGCCAGATTGGATTCTTTCTTATTAATTACAAAATATTTCTATAGCCTGTGTTTTTTATCTCTAGTGAAGGTAAACTAAGGGAGGCTTGATTTTATTCAAAGTGCCTTCTTATCGTTTAATTCCCGGGGATTTAATGTATACCAGACTCTCTAAAATTGCCCTTGTTTGGGCGGTAGCATTTTTTGTTTCTTTAGTGGCAGTTAATAATCTGATGGATTATGAATCCAATTATCGATTTGTGAACCATGTCTTAAAAATGGATACCACGTTTCCTGATAATGCGGTGATGTGGCGGTCTATTGGCTCGCCATTCATTCATCATGCGGCATATCATTTTTTAATTGGTTTTGAGCTGTTAATTGCTGCTTTGTGCTGGCTGGGTGGCTATAGATTATTGAAGGCAATAAAAGATGCTTCAGCATTTAATCAGGCTAAGGGTATTGCCATTTCAGGGCTTACGCTGGGGATTATCTTGTGGTTTACAGGATTTATTACTATTGGTGGGGAGTGGTTTTTAATGTGGCAATCCACGATTTGGAATGGGCAGGAAGCCGCTTTTCGTGTGGTAGTGATTATTGGCTTTACGCTTTTATATCTGGTTAAAGCAGATGAGAACCAGCAAGCCTGAGGTGTTGCTCTTTTTAAATCCATGGAAATTTCGGTAGTTTTATTTATTTTTTTGTAAGTTATTGGAAGGGTTTTAGTGGTTTAGCTAACATGGATGGGTGGCTCAGTCACAACAAAGTGGGTGCCGCTTCGATGAGAGGGAGCGAGATGGCCACTATATAACTGGCAGTGGGTGGGGCAGTGTTTAAACTTTATAGGCCAGTTTGTAGCGGGAGATCGCTGTAGACTGGCTTTTGTCTTTATTATCTATGCATATTTTGATGTAAAGCATGGATGATTAGTTCATCAGCATATGCTTACAAAACATTATTTGAGATAATTCAAGCCTTACACATAATTATCCTGATGAACGGTTAAAATGAAAAAACTCCTTATAGTGCAATGGCTCTTGCCGTTTCTGCTGCGCTTGTATTGGTGGCTTGTGGTGGCAGTGGCGATGATGCAAGCAGCACAACTTCGACGCCTGTTGTGTCGGTTGACCCGGCAAAAGAAACCTTAGGCCAATGTATTGCTTCTTTGCCGGCGGATTTAAAAGCGAGTGATACCAGTGAAAGCGATTTGGCTGTATTTACTTGGGATAGCCGAACAAAAGTAGATTATTCTGGAAAGGGTAATTTCAAGGAGTACTGGGCGGGTGGCAGTTTTAAACATGATTATGAAGTAAGTACTAAGTTGGTCAATATTGAGGGTGAATCGGTTTTACAAACTTCCAGTGAATACGTTATTAATGAAGATTTAACGGATACGCATTCGAAAAATAAATATCCTTTTACGATTTCTTCGCAGGAATATCGTTCACCAGATGGTAAAAAAATGCTTGGTTGGTCCCAAATAGGGACTGAGCAAAATGGTAAAGAAAATTTCTGGCAGAAACGACGTGTGGCTGCGAATGCAACGACTGAGTTTTCTATTAATGATCTGGTCAAAGATCAGCCTAAGAATATTGAATACACACGAAAAGTAACGATTAGTTGGTTAAATGGTACGGGCACCGATAGCATTAAATCAGAGTGTCGGTTCTTAGGCCGTGAAAAAATTGAAACTAAATTGGGCGTATTGGAAGCTTGTGTTAGCCAGGAAAAAACAAATGTAGTTTATAAAGACGACAAAGACAGTTCTGTTTCAAGCTGGACAGAAAAACGCTGGCATATTCCCAAGCTGGGTTATGTGAAGCGTGAAACGATTGACCAATCTTTTGATCCAATTAGCAAGGCGCTGACTTTTGAAGAAAAGCGGACTTACGATATCGTTGGTGCGCGTAAAAGTGGTAAACGCTATGGCAGCTACGATATGTGGACTGGGGTATTAACTGGGCAGCAAAGTAATGCAGTGCCTGAGTTTAGCAGGTGCAATTATAGTGTGGCGGGTTCAACAACAGGCTTTCTTTGGTTGTTTAAGCCAGAAGCCAATGGTAAAGGTACTTACCGGGTTTGGGATGGCAGCAAGATTGCCGATATCGCAGTTAATTACCCGGGGAAAATTGCGCTGAATAACTTTAAGTCAGAGCAATTTAATAATGATAGTGGCACGGGTTTGATTACCTGGTCACAGGATCTTAACCTGGATATAAGCAGCAAATTATTATCAGGCAATTATACCCGTACAGAAAAGCGTAATGGCCCTGCGGCGTGTGAAGGTGTTTATCCTTATAGTGCCAAAGGTACAAAAGTATTTTAATGGTTTGATTGTTTGAAGAGGAAACGCGATGTGGCTTTGGCTGCATCGTGTTTTTTATTGCAAATAAAACTTACTCAATGAATATGGCTTAAGCTGGGCAGATCATTACTGATGATGTGGTTTGCCGGTAAACAGAGTAATTACTCACGTCAGTCTCTCTATTCATAGCCTGCTTTGTTATAGTAAGGCTTATGAAGCCAGCCCGAATTCTGACTGCGCCTTGGCGCGCGGTAAAAAATCCTTTATTTCTTTATCAGCATCATCGCCAGATCCATGCTTTGCGGGTGGTTTTGGCGTTTTTGTTTGGTTTGATGATTAATCTTAGTTTCCCAATCCAGCACGGCAGCTGGATGCTGGTGACCATTGTGGTGATGCTGGGCAATGTGCCGCATTTAGGCGCGGTGGCGCAAAAAACACGGCAGCGCACGGTGGGGACCACGGTGGGGGCGCTGGCGGGTTTGCTGGCTTTGGCCCTCTATGGGGTATCGCCGCTGCTGTCTTTTGCCTGGATGGTGCTGGTGATTTTATTAAGTGCTTACCATGCAATTGGTAAGGCGGGTTATACGGCGCTGACGGTAGGGATTACGCTGGTGATTGTGGCCGGTGTGGGCGATGGCACGGTGGATGAGTCGCTGTGGCGTACGGCGAATGTGGCTTTGGGCTCTTTGATTTCGATGCTGGCCGCGTCTTTGTTCCCTCAGCGGGCGCTGGATCACTGGCGTTTTTTGCTTTCGGATAATTTGCGTGAATCGGCGCTGATTTATAGCCATATTGCGCGGCGTGTGCCACTGGATACCGAGGCGGCGCTGGGGCGTTTTAACACGCGGCTGGTGGCGATGCGGGGCTTGATATCGGCAGCGGCAAGCGAGTGTGAGCAAAGTGCGGTGTGCTTTGAATCTATTCAGCGCGGGCAGCGCACTTTATATAGTTTGTTTGACCGGATGGATGATATTGCTGAGAAAACAGCGTTGCTGGCAGATGGCGGGCGGCAGCGTCAGGCGATTGTAAAAGCGCTGTTTCGTGCTGCCCACGGCATCCGTTTTTTGCATGCAGATTTATTACTAAATGCGCTGCCAGAGCCACAGCTAAAAGAGCGCACGCCAGGCGCTTGCGATTGGCTGAGTGCTGAGCTCAGCCAGACTACCCGCCGCCTGTGCGATGAGTTATTGCTGCTGATGCCCGCGATTTTGGCCACGCAGCAAACGCTTTTGTCCTTATCAAAGGAAGATGCACTGCGCCGCCTGGAGGATTAGCCTGTCTGGCTTAGTTAAGGGGCGTCTGGCCTATTTCCTGCACAAGATTGTTAAGGGTGAGGTGCTCCAGTTTTTCTGAGGGCAGGCTGACCAGCAAATCAATTCTGCGTTTGATTTGTGCAAATATTTTGCAATACGAGGCGTGTTTTTCTTCTTCTGTTTCCCCGCTTGGATCTTCATAAGCCCAATGCGCGCTGATAGGGTGTCCTGGCCAGCTTGGGCATACTTCACCTCGGGCATCATCACATACCGTAATCACGATATCCATGTGTGGCGCATTGCGTCCTTCAAATTCTTGCCATGATTTGGAGTGCAAATGACTGGTGTCATAGCCTATGGATTGCAGTAGCTCGATTGTATAGCGGTTGATTTCGCCGCTGGGATGTGTTCCTGCGCTGTAAGCGTTAAACCGGCCATGCCCCAGAATATTCAGCAGTCCTTCCGACATAATGCTGCGTGCTGAGTTGGCGGTGCATAAAAATAATACATTGAATACGCGGTTAAATGTGGGTTGAGTCATGCGATGGTTCTCGTTATTAGTCGTATTTTTCAGCCTGTTCAGAGCACGTTTGGGGGCTGTTGCGACTTTAAATTAAAGTAAATTTCTCTTTTTATTGCGCTGGCGCTAATGCGGTTTACAGATCAGGGAGGAGATCTTAACTTGCTTAAATGAAACAAAAGCTTCACATTGCTTACATTTGTTATTTAATTTTGTCAGTTTTTGTGCGGTGTATGTGTACTGTGATTTTTGCGGCGGCAGTGCATGAAAAAACGGCTCCCACAGGAGCCGTTTGCTTTGCCGTTTTTAAAGCTTAATCAACGATCAGCTTATTGTTTTGCAGCAGATTTTTCAGAATGTCAGCATCAGTTGCGCCAGTCAGATCAACTCCTTGCAGAATAATGGTTTGGTCTTCTTTGGCTGCGTTATAGCCACCGCCAAACTCACCTGCCGTGCTGACGTGAATCACCGTGCTGCTGCCTGATTTTTCTACGTGCAGATAATTAAGCAGATTGCCAATATCGTTGCTGCCATGCGTTTCACCTATCAGCAGATCACGCATGTCGAGCTTATCGTTATTGCCTGATGTGGTGTTCTGATTGAAATCCATCACCACATCGGTGGCGGTTCTCACCACGTTTACATTGGCACCAATGCCAAATTCGTTGCCTGTGCCTGCAGCTGTAGCGCCGCGTGCAACAGCCTGATCGCCCGGCATCCAGAGGAAGACATCGTCACCTGCATCACCTCTGAGTACGTCGTTACCCGAGCCGCCGCGTAATACATCATGGCCAAGCCCGCCACGCAAGGCGTCGTTATCGCTGCCGCCATCAAGGTAATCGTTGCCGGTATGGCCATACAGCAGATCCACACCCGACTGACCAAAGATGGCATCGTGCCCGCTGCCACCGTTAACTACGTCTGCCTTAGGATTGCTTACGCCAACTGCGGCACTGAACAGCTGGGTGCTGGAGTCTACTAAAGAGCCTAAATCCAGCGTCATCAGCTTATGGCCCAAAATATCTGCAAATTTGTAACCAGCAGAATCGCTGTCCCCGGCATAAATCACATCATCGCCACGGCCTGATTCAACATAGTCGTTGCCGCCACCTGCATCGATGACCTGATCCACCGATTGGGTGTACTGGAAGCGCTGGCCAGGGTTTGGGTTTGGTGCGCCGGCAACCGCGCCACCGCCCAGTTGCAGATCAATCACCGTGCCTTCGGTTTTCTCACCCGTCCACAGATTATTGGATTCGCCATACATATCGCCAATCTGATCATTAAAGCTGGAGCCCATAATCACGACCGGATCGCTATGGCCCTGGATATTGATCGTGAGCGTGGCGGTGGATGTGCCGCCTTTGCCATCGGATGCGGTGTAGGTGAATTTCTCGCTTAAGGTGTCTCTGTCGTTAAGTGCATTCACACGCGGGTTGCTGTTATCCAGCGTGTAGCTATAGCTGCCATCTTGGTTGATTGTGAGCTGGCCAAACTGACCGCTGATCGCCTTACCCACACTGGCAGCATTGTTGTTAATGGCCTGAACCACCAGCTTATCGCCATCCACATCGGTATCGTTGCTGAGCACATTGCCGGTAATCGGATTTGGTGTGCTGTCTTCGCGGATGGTTGCGCTGTCGTCGCTGGTGCTTGGTGCATCGTTGGTATTGGCAACTTGAATCGCGACAAAGGCATTATTGGTGGCGGTTTCACCTGTGCTTTTTTCTACGCTTACTGCTTGCAGGCCGACTTTGTATTCACCAAAGAAATTAAGCGGCGGTCTGATTTGCAGATTGTTTAAATCCCAGCCTTTCAGGTTGAGCGCCGAACCATCGGCAGGCACGTTATAGGTTTGCACACCATCAAAAATGGTGCTGCCAGCTTTCAGCTCAGTCAGTGAAAGGCTTTGCAGGCTTTCAGAGCCATCGGTGTCGCTGAGTTTTGCTGCTAAGCCAAACAGCTTGATAAAGCTGTCTTCCTGCCCGCTGATACCCTGCGGGTAGTAGCCGCCATCACCGGTCGCCACCAGATTGCTGTGCAGGCCGCCGCTGTTTTCAAGCTGAGCCAGGTTGCTGTAGAGCTGGAAGTTGCTGGTGTTAAAGTCGACGGCTTTTCCGCCATTGACGCTGACATTCAGATCCATCGCGCCTACGTTGGATGCGTTGTAGACGATCATTTCAACGGTGTAGTAGCCCGATTTACCTGGTACAAATGGCGTGGCAGTAAATGTGCCATAGCCATTATAAGGTCGGTTCATCAGCTCTACGCCGCCAATTTTCAGCAGGGAAGTATCGTCAACATAGCCACTGAAAGTGTAGGTTTTGCCTTCTTCAAGGTAAACCAAGCCACTGACTCTGTAAGCAGAATCAGTGGCGATGCCACTTGGCGCATCAGAGCCATTAGGCACATAAACATCCGGTGAGGTCACGATCGTAGTGCTGGTTGGCACTTTGCCTTCCAACTCTGCCTCGATACGTGTTGGCGTTCTGGCCGTGGTGGTGTTCAGATTGTCATTGGCATCTGGCGCATAGTACTGCTGGGTTAAACCATTGCCTTTTGGTGGCGTGACCGTGGTTGTGGAGCCGTTCACCAGGCTAATCCCCCCAATGCTGATCACAGGCGCATCGGCCACCGGTTTGATATCAACCACCATACTGACTTTATCGCTGCTGGCGCTGCCATCATTCTCCTGATAATCGAATTTGGCATAGTCAGATTTTTGATCGCCAGTGCCGGCCGTGGTAAAGCTATTGTTCCCTGATTCATTCGCATCAGGCATAAAGGTCAGCTTGCCCGCATCAATATCGGCCTTGCTGAAGGTGAATTGAGCTGGGTTAGTAATGGCCACGCCATTAAATTGCAACACCCCATCGGCAGGAAGCGAGCTTAATTTGATCGACAGGCCGCTTGCGGCAGTATCGCTGTCGGCGGCATTAAAGTCGTTCCATTTAAAGGTGTAAGCCGTATCTTCTGTGCCGGAGACCGTGCCACCTGTGCTGGCTGGTGCATCGTTTGTGCCGATCACGGTAATGCTGACCTTGCCTGCCGTACCATCCAGGCTTGTCACTGGCAGATCAAACTTAGCCTGCTCGCCTTCTTTCAGTGCCTGAACTGTGGCGCTGCTGTTGTCGATATCAAACTTCCAGTCGCCATTGGCTTGCAGCATGAAGGTGCCGTAAGCGTTCTTCACAGTTTGCGGCGTGAAGCTGGCTTCACCGGCATCTTTATCTGTAACAGTCAGGTGGCCGTTTGCGGTGGCTTGCGCTGGCGTGTCTTCTTTGACAGTGCCTGCGCCGATGTCGCCTTGGCCTTGACCGATGATGGCAGCGTCATTCGTGCCGATTACGGTGATGCTGACCTTGCCAGCCGTACCATCCAGGCTCGTTACGGGCAGATCAAACTTGATCTGCTGGCCTTCTTTCAATGCCTGAACTGTGGCGCTGCTGTTGTCGATATCAAACTTCCAGTCGCCATTCGCTTGCAGGGTGAAGGTGCCGTAAGCGTTTTTAACGGTTTGTGGCGTGAAGCTGGCTTCACCGGCGTCTTTATCGGTGATCGTTAAATGACCGATTGCAGTGGTTTGCGCTGGCGTGTCTTCTTTAACGGTACCTGCGCCGATGTCACCTTGTTGGCCAATCACCGCCTCATCGTTAGTGCCGATCACGGTGATGCTGACCTTGCCAGCCGTACCATCCAGGCTCGTTACGGGCAGATCAAACTTGATCTGCTGGCCTTCTTTCAGTGCCTGAACTGTGGCGCTGCTGTTGTCGATATCAAACTTCCAGTCGCCATTGGCTTGCAGCGTGAAGGTGCCATAAGCGTTTTTCACAGTTTGCGGTGTGAAGCTGGCTTGGCCGGCGTCTTTATCGGTGATCGTCAGGTGACCGCTTGCGGTAGTTTGCGCTGGCGTGTCTTCTTTAACGGTACCGGCTCCGATGTCGCCTTGGCCTTGGCCGATCACAGCCTTGTCATCCAGACCTTGCACGTCGATGGTGATGGTGGTTTTTGTGCCGTCGCTCAGTACAACGTTGAAGGATTCGGTTTTTGTTTCGCCGGTTTTAAGAGCTTGAACATTATCCGCATCGTTGTTCAGCGTGTAAGTCCACTTGCCATCGCTGCCCAGCGTCAACTTACCGTAAGTGCCTGCTGCATTTGTTTGCGGCACAAAGGTCGCGCCGCCGGTAGCGGAGAGTGTGCCGGTGCTGCTTTGAACGGTATCTTCCTGCACCGCGCCGTGGCCGACGGTGGCGGATTCGTTGGTTCCGTTGACCGTCACGGTGATGGTGCTTGTTGTGCCGTCGGCGGATTTAACCGTGAAGGTTTCAGTCTTCACATCGCCGTCTTTCAATGCCTGCACAACTGGGTCGTTATTGTTCAGCGTGTAAGTCCACTTACCATCGGTGCCAATGCTGAACTTACCGTAAGTGCCATCGGTGTTGCTCTGAGCCTGGAAGCTGGATTGACCTGCATCTTTATCGCTAACCAGCAGGGTGCCGCTGGTGGTTAGGATGGTGTCTTCTTTAACCTGGCCTGCGTCATCGCCTGGCTTATTAGGTGTGATCACTGCCGCATCGTTGGTTCCGACAACAGTCACCACAACACTGGAAGTCGTGCCATCCGCAGACTTAACAGTAAAGGTTTCAGTCTTGGTTTCGCCTTCGGCCAGGGCCTGAACATTGGCTGCTGCATTGTTCAGAGCATAAGTCCACTTGCCATCCGTGCCAATGCTGAACTTACCATAAGTACCATCGGTATTGGTCTGAGCCTGGAAGCTGGATTGGCTAGCGTCTTTGTCGTTAACCATCAAGGTTCCGCTGGTAGTCAGCGTTGTATCTTCTTTGACCTGGCCTGCGTCGTCACCCGGTTTGCTTGGGGTGATGATTGCGGCATCGTTGGTACCTACAATCGTTACAACAACGCTTGAAGTGGTGCCATCCGCAGACTTAACAGTGAATGTTTCAGTCTTGGTTTCGCCCTCTGCCAGAGCCTGAACATTAGCTGCTGCGTTGTTCAGAACATAAGTCCACTTACCATTCGTGCCAATGCTGAACTTGCCGTAAGTCCCGTTGGTGTCAGTCTGCGCCTGGAAGCTGGATTGGCCAGCGTCTTTGTCGTTAACGAGCAGGGTGCCGCTGGTAGTCAGAACGGTGTCTTCTTTAACCTGGCCAGCATCGTCGCCTGGCTTATTAGGTGTGATCACGGCTGCATCGTTCGTGCCGACAACAGTCACCACAACACTGGAAGTCGTGCCATCAGCCGATTTAACGGTAAAGGTTTCAGTCTTGGTTTCGCCCTCTGCCAGAGCCTGAACATTGGCTGCAGCGTTGTTCAGAACATAAGTCCACTTACCATCCGTGCCAATGCTGAACTTGCCGTAAGTCCCGTTGGTGTCAGTCTGTGCCTGGAAGCTGGATTGACCAGCGTCTTTGTCATTCACCAGCAGGGTGCCGCTGGTAGTCAGAACGGCGTCTTCTTTAACCTGGCCCGCATCGTCGCCTGGCTTATTAGGTGTGATCACTGCAGCATCATTCGTGCCGACCACAGTCACCACAACACTGGAAGTCGTGCCATCAGCAGACTTAACGGTAAAGGTTTCAGTCTTAGTTTCGCCTTCAGCCAAGGCCTGAACATTGGCTGCAGCATTGTTCAGAACATAAGTCCACTTGCCATCGGTACCAATGCTGAACTTACCGTAAGTACCATCGGTATTGGTCTGTGCCTGGAAGCTGGATTGGCCAGCGTCTTTGTCGTTAACCAGCAGGGTGCCGCCAGTGCTCAGAACGGCGTCTTCTTTAACCTGGCCCGCATCGTCGCCTGGCTTATTAGGTGTGATCACTGCAGCATCATTCGTGCCGACAACCGTCACCACCACGCTCGAAGTCGTGCCATCAGCAGACTTAACGGTAAAGGTTTCAGTCTTAGTTTCGCCTTCAGCCAAGGCCTGAACATTGGCTGCAGCATTGTTCAGAACATAAGTCCACTTGCCATTGGTACCAATGCTGAACTTACCGTAAGTACCATCGGTATTGGTCTGTGCCTGGAAGCTGGATTGACCAGCATCTTTATCGTTAACCAGCAGCGTGCCGCTGGTAGTCAGAACGGAGTCTTCCTTGACCTGGCCAGCATCGTCACCCGGTTTGCTTGGGGTGATCACGGCCTTGTCATCCAGACCTTGCACGTCGATGGTGATGGTGGTTTTTGTGCCGTCGCTCAGTACAACATCGAAGGATTCGGTTTTGGTTTCGCCGGATTTAAGGGCTTGCACATTATCCGCATCGTTGTTCAGCGTATAAGTCCACTTGCCATCGCTGCCCAGCGTTAACTTACCGTAAGTGCCTGCGGCATCGGTTTGCGGCACAAAGGTCGCGCCGCCGGTGGCGGTGAGCGTGCCGCTGCTGCTTTGAACGGTATCTTCTTGTACCGCGCCGTGGCCGACGGTGGCGGATTCATTTGTGCCGTTTACGGTGACGGTGATCGTGCTTGTTGTGCCGTCGGCGGATTTAACCGTGAAGGTTCCAGTCTTCACATCGCCGTCTTTCAATGCCTGCACAACAGGATCATTATTGTTCAGCGTGTAAGTCCACTTTCCATCCGTACCAATGCTGAACTTACCGTAAGTGCCGTCGGTATTGGTCTGCGCTTGGAAGCTGGATTGGCCAGCATCTTTATCGTTAACCAGCAGCGTGCCGCTGGTAGTCAGAACGGAGTCTTCTTTAACTTGGCCTGCGTCATCACCCGGTTTGCTTGGGGTGATCACGGCCTTGTCATCCAGACCTTGCACATCGATGGTGATGGTGGTTTTGGTGCCGTCGCTCAGTACAACGTTGAAGGATTCGGTTTTTGTTTCGCCAGTTTTAAGGGCTTGCACATTATCCGCATCGTTGTTCAGCGTGTAAGTCCACTTGCCATCGCTGCCCAGCGTCAACTTACCGTAAGTGCCTGCTGCATCAGTTTGCGGCACAAAGGTCGCGCCGCCGGTAGCGGTGAGTGTGCCGGTGCTGCTTTGAACAGTGTCTTCCTGCACCGCGCCGTGGCCGACGGTGGCGGATTCGTTGGTTCCGTTGACGGTGACGGTGATGGTGCTTGTTGTGCCATCGGCGGATTTAACCGTGAAGGTTTCGGTCTTCACATCGCCGTCTTTCAATGCCTGAACAACTGGATCGTTATTGTTCAGCGTGTAAGTCCACTTGCCATCCGTACCAATGCTGAACTTACCGTAAGTGCCGTCGGTGTTGGTCTGTGCCTGGAAGCTGGATTGGCCAGCGTCTTTGTCATTAACAAGCAGCGTGCCGCCGGTAGTCAGCGTTGTATCTTCTTTGACCTGGCCTGCGTCATCGCCTGGCTTATTCGGGGTGATCACGGCTGCATCATTCGTGCCGACCACAGTCACCACAACACTGGAAGTGGTGCCATCAGCAGATTTAACGGTGAAGGTTTCAGTCTTGGTTTCGCCTTCAGCCAAGGCCTGAACGTTGGCTGCAGCATTGTTCAGAACATAAGTCCACTTGCCATCGGTACCAATGCTGAACTTACCGTAAGTACCGTCGGTGTCAGTTTGTGCCTGGAAGCTGGATTGACCAGCATCTTTGTCATTCACCAGCAATGTGCCGCCGGTCGTCAGCGTTGTATCTTCTTTCACCTGGCCAGCGTCATCGCCCGGTTTGCTTGGGGTGATGGTGGCGGCATCGTTGGTTCCGACAACAGTCACCACAACACTGGAAGTCGTGCCATCCGCAGATTTAACGGTAAAGGTTTCAGTCTTGGTTTCGCCTTCAGCCAGAGCCTGAACATTAGCTGCAGCGTTGTTCAGAACATAAGTCCACTTACCATCCGTGCCAATGCTGAATTTACCGTAAGTGCCATCGGTGTCGGTCTGCGCCTGGAAGCTGGATTGGCCAGCATCTTTATCGTTAACCAGCAGGGTGCCGCCAGTGCTCAGAACGGCGTCTTCTTTAACCTGGCCCGCATCGTCGCCTGGCTTGTTCGGTGTGATCACTGCAGCATCATTCGTACCGACAACAGTCACAACAACACTTGAAGTTGTGCCATCAGCCGATTTAACGGCGAAGGTTTCGGTCTTGGTTTCGCCTTCTGCCAAGGCCTGAACATTGGCTGCAGCATTGTTCAGAACATAAGTCCACTTCCCATCTGTGCCAATGCTGAACTTACCGTAAGCGCCATCGGTGTCAGTCTGCGCCTGGAAGCTGGATTGGCCTGCGTCCTTGTCGTTAACCAGTAAGGTGCCGCTGGTAGTCAGCGTTGTATCTTCTTTGACGGAACCAGCATCATCACCTGGCTTATTCGGTGTGATCACTGCAGCATCATTCGTGCCGACAACAGCCACTACAACACTGGAAGTCGTGCCATCAGCAGACTTAACAGTGAAGGTTTCAGTCTTGGTTTCGCCTTCAGCCAGAGCCTGAACATTGGCCGCAGCGTTGTTCAGCACATAAGTCCACTTACCATCCGTGCCAATGCTGAACTTACCGTAAGTACCGTTGGTGTCAGTCTGAGCCTGGAAGCTGGATTGACCAGCATCTTTATCGTTAACCAGCAGCGTGCCGCTGGTAGTCAGAACGGTATCTTCTTTGACCTGGCCAGCGTCATCACCCGGTTTGCTAGGGGTGATTTCCGCTGCATCATCTTTACCATTGATGGTGATGACGACATCGTGCTTGGTGCCGTCAAGCGACTCTACAACGTATGTTTTATTCAGGCTGTCTTTGTCGCTCAGGCTCTGCACTTCATTGGCGGCGTTATCCAGTGTGAACGACCATGTGCCATCTTTTGCAATGCTGAAGGTGCCGTATTCGTTGGTCACCGTTTGTGGCTTCATTTCTGACTGACCGGCATCTTTATCAGCAACCGTCAGCTTGCCGTTGGCAATAAGTACACCGTCTTCCTGCACGGTGCCTTGGTCATTGCCGCTGATATTTGCAGGGTCGTCAGTCGGGGTGATACCCACATCGACTGTGATAATGGCTGTGCCGCCCTTGCCGTCGCTAACGGTAACGGTAAAGCTGTCTTTACCGTTGTAATCAGGCGCGGGGGTGTATTCGTAGCTGCCGTCTGGTTTTACGGTGACCGTGCCGTGAGCGGGCTGATCTTTTGCGGTAAAGGTGAGCGGGTCGCCGTCTTTATCTGTAGCAACAAGCTTGCCAGTGATTGGTGTGTCTTCTGGCGTTGTAATCGCCTGATTGGTTCCAATAGGCGCGTCGTTTACTGGATCAACTGTGACATTCACAGTGATGACGGCAGTGCCGCCCTTGCCGTCGCTAACGGTAACGGTAAAGCTGTCTTTACCGTTGTAATCGGGCGCGGGGGTGTATTCGTAGCTGCCGTCTGGTTTTACGGTGACCGTGCCGTGAGCGGGCTGATCTTTTGCGGTAAAGGTGAGCGGGTCGCCGTCTTTATCTGTAGCAACAAGCTTGCCAGTGATTGGTGTGTCTTCAGGTGTGGTGATGGCCTGATTGGTGCCAACGGGCGCGTCGTTTACCGGGTCAACTGTGACATTTACAGTGATGACGGCAGTGCCGCCCTTGCCGTCGTTTACGGTAACCGTAAAGCTGTCTTTACCGTTGTAATCAGGCGCAGGGGTGTATTCGTAGCTGCCGTCTGGTTTTACGGTAACTGTGCCGTGTACTGGCTGATCTTTTGCGGTAAAGGTGAGCGGGTCTCCGTCTTTATCTGTAGCAACAAGCTTGCCAGTGATTGGCGTGTCTTCTGGTGTGGTGATGGTTTGATTTGTGCCAACAGGCGCATCGTTTACTGGATCAACTGTGACATTTACAGTGATGACGGCAGTGCCGCCTTTGCCGTCGTTTACGGTAACCGTAAAGCTGTCTTTACCGTTGTAATCCGGTGCAGGGGTGTATTCGTAGCTGCCGTCTGGTTTTACGGTAACTGTGCCGTGAGCGGGCTGATCTTTTGCGGTAAAGGTGAGCGGGTCGCCGTCTTTATCTGTAGCCACCAGCTTGCCGGTGATGGGGGTGTCTTCAGGTGTGGTGATGGTCTGATTGGTGCCAACAGGCGCATCGTTTACCGGGTCAACTGTGACATTCACAGTGATAATGGCCGTGCCACCTTTGCCGTCGTTTACGGTAACAGTAAAGCTGTCTTTACCGTTGTAATCAGGCGCAGGGGTGTAGATATAGCTGCCGTCAGGGTTGACGGTGACTGTGCCATGGGTGGGCTGATCTTTTGGGGTAAAGGTCAGGGTGTCGCCATCGGGATCGGTAGCTGTTACTTTGCCTGCAATCGGGGTGTCTTCTTTGGTGCTGATTTGAACCGGTACAGTCAGCGGATTGCCATTGCTGTCTGTAGGCTGAGGTAAATCATTAACCGGGGTAACGGTAACTGCAACGGTGGCCGTGCTGCTTGTGCCATTTGCATCGGTAATCGTGTAAGTAATCTGGTCATTGCCGTTGAAATTGGCATTGGGTTTGTAGCTTAAAGTACCGTCCGGATTAATACTGACCGTACCATTATTAGCAACGGCGGTATTTACTTTTAAGTTGTTGCCAATGTCATTGCCCAGCACATTGATGCGGCTTTCGCCGTCTTCTTCAAGAGTAACCGCATCATTTACGGCTTGAATGCCTAGCTGCACCGTGTTTGGATTTACGGGTAAGTCTGTTGCTGCAAAGTTGTTGTTGCCAAAATTAAAGGCCAGTGGTTCAACTCCTTCAGCAATCCGTAACAGCTGCACGAAAGAGTGGCCTTCACTTGCGCCTGTGCCATTTAAACCTGTTGCGGTGGCCTCTAATTCAGTGCTCAAGTCTTGACCGTTTGCAATTGCAGCGGCAATTTTTGCGGTGGATTCGGCTAAATCACTGATGGCTGCGGTGGCGGAATCTGCCGGAGCGGTATTCAGTATCTGCGCATCGATTTGTACTGTGCGGGCCGGGCCGATATCAACGAGCTCGCCATTAGGCAGCTGCAGCTGAACATGGCCATCATTGGCGGTAACTAAAACCTGTTGTTCATCAATTTTCTGGCCGGGCTGGAGTGGGACAGTTTTTCCACTTTCGTCACGAAGGTAAGCTTTACCGTCAATATGAACGATTGTAGCGTGCGCTTTAGTGGTATTAGTCTGTTCGGCCATGAGGTATTAACCAGGAAATGAGGGAATTGAGCCAGCTTATAGAGCTTTAGTAAGCTCTAATACTGTACTGAAGTACAGTGTCTTGGTCTGCTGTGGCTGATATCACTCATGAGTGCTGATTGTTTGGCATTAATTCATTAAAAATACCGTTAGCTATGTCATTTTTAGTAAAAGTGCGGTTTTGTAAGCTATTGTTTTTGTATGCAATTAAATGGTTCTGTCTGCAGTTTGTAAGTGCAGGGCGGGCGGTGAGTAAAAAGCAGAGCATATTTGAACACTGCTCTGCCCCGTGGAGGCTGCCTGTGCTTTTAAACCACAGTGATCAGCTCTTTAGCGATCTTGATCACCACTTTTTTAATGGCCACAGGCTGATGGCTGGCGCGGCAGGGTTTGTGTAGCTCGCCTGGGTAGAAAATGGCAAACATGCCGGGGGTGAGATAAAGCCGGGATTCGCCTTCTATGGGCGCCACAAAGGCAATATCTCTTTCTAAAAGCTGATCTTGGGTTTTAGCCAGCGCCTCATTGGCCGGGGCGTAGCCGATCAGCTCTTCGCCTTCATATAAATACTGAATATCAATATAGCGGGCATGAAACTCGGGCTTGCCGCCATCCCATGGCTGCGTAAGTGGTGTTTGTACCAAAGCAAACATCCGTTCACCATCAATAGGATAGCGGCCGGTTTCCATGCAGGAGAAATCTGTGTTGCGCAGATATTGGAGTGCGGTTTCTATGGCGGCGGGCAGGGGCAAGCCAGCTTGGTGCAAATGGCCCAGATACATGGTGTTCTCATAGCTTTATGGAATGTGCGCATTATATCTGAGTGATTTTGCCCACGATGAGAATATGGCCGATTGCAAGATACTTAATCATGGCGTAATCTTTTTTTAGTTGCATGTTTAGTGTCAGCTTAGTGTTGGATATTAACATGTTAAAAAACCTTTTTGGCCCCGATCTTTGCGCTAAAAGCGAATTTATGGCATAAGGCACACTGCTGTTTGCTTATACCGGACTTTGGAAAATGAAAACCCCGAAAAGATTAGAACCACTTGTTCAGAATGGACTTGTTGATGAAGTACTCCGCCAGCTGATGAGTGGCAAAGAAGCCGTGGTTTACGTAGTGCGCTGTGGCGACGATGTTCGCTGCGCCAAGGTTTACAAAGAAGCGAATCAGCGTAGCTTTAAACAAAATGCGGCTTACCAAGAAGGCCGTAAGGTTCGGGGCTCACGTGATGCCCGTGCTATGGAAAAAGGCAGCCGTTATGGCCGCAAAATGGCCGAGGAAGTCTGGCAAACCGCCGAAGTGGATGCTCTGCACCGCTTAGCCGCAGCAGGCGTGCGCGTGCCCACTCCATATAACTGCTTTGAAGGTGTGCTCCTGATGGAGCTGGTGACCGATGCCGCAGGCCATGCTGCCCCACGATTAAATGATGTTGTGCTGAGCCATTCAGTGGCTTTGGCTTATCACGCCATGCTGATTAAGCAAGTGGTATTAATGCTTTGCGCTGGTGTGATTCATGGCGATTTATCTGAATACAATATTCTGGTTGATGCAGATGGCCCGGTGATTATTGATTTGCCGCAGGCTGTGGATGCGGCAGGCAATAACAGCGCCTTTAGCATGCTGGAGCGCGATGTGGGTAATCTGGCCACTTACTTTGGCCAGTTTGCGCCAGAGTTACTGAATACGGATTACGCATTTGAGATCTGGAGCCACTACGAGAAAGGCGAGCTGCATCCTGATGTTGTGCTGACTGGCCGCGCCCGCCGCAGCGAGAAAAAAGCCGATGTACGTGGCCTGATGCGTGAAATCGACAGTGTGAAAGAAGAAGAACTTAACCGCCGCCGCTTTCAGCTGGAAGAAGATTAAGATTGAAAAATATGCTTTTGAATACCCGCCCGGCAGTGCCCTCTGATATCGCAGAGTGCATTGTCATCAGAGGCAAGACGCGGGAAAACGCGATTTCTAAAACCCGCTTGGCTGAGCTTGGCATTACCGAAGCGTCATGGGCTGCTCAAGTCGAATCCGGCGAATTGCTGGGTCGCATTTGTCTTGTTGAAGGGCAAATGGCTGGCTATTGCTTTGGCTCTGTAAGTACGGGCGAAATTGTGGTCTTAGCACTGCTGCCAGATTATGAAAACCAGGGAATGGGTAAAGCGCTGTTGCAAAGCGTGATGTCAGATTTGAAAGCACTGGGGCACGCCCGGCTTTTTCTTGGCTGCGCTGCTGATCCTGAAGTGAGGTCCTTTGGCTTTTACAGGCATTTGGGCTGGCGCTCCACAGGTCAGTGTGATAAATATGGTGATGAAGTGCTTGAGTATGTTTTTGCAACGAGCATTCAGGTCTGATTATTCAATCTGGCGTTTTTATTTTTAGGGTGGCTGCTCACAGCCCTCTGTGCCTCCTGCTCACATCTTGTCGTAAAATCCCCTTATGTCACTTCATTTTGTTATTTCTTACGCCGACTGGCCCGATTCGGATCAGTGCCGCTTTATTACCACCGGCCTGGATTTGCCCGCAGCGGCGCTGCTGTGCGGCCGGGGTGAACGCCTGCCTGCGCACAAGCAAACAGCAGAGGCATGGCTGGCAGGGCGGTTTGGTATGGAGCATTTGCCTGCGGCGGCTTTAACGCTGGGCTTGGATCAGCCAGCCGCTGAGGCGGGCTTTTGGCTCAGAGCCGATCCGGTACATCTAAAAATTGAGCGGGATGGGCTGCTGCTGTTTGATGCACACCATTTTCAAATTGCTCAGGCCGAGGCCGATGCGCTGGTGGCGGGCTTGAATAGCGTATTTAAGGACGATGGCATGCTGTTTGTGGCTGCCACGCCAACGCGCTGGTATCTGCGCTTACCAAGCGATCCGCAGCTGACATGGACATCGCTTGATGCCGCCATTGGCCGCGATATCAATACGCTCTTGCCCAAGGGTAAGGACGCGCTGAAGTGGCACCGTCTGCTGAATGAAATTCAGATGTACCTCTACACCCATGCCGTGAACGATAAACGCAGCGACGCACAAACCATCAATAGCCTCTGGCTGTGGGGGGGCTCTGACTACCCTGTTGCGGATACACCTGTCGTGCCTAGCGTACCGGTTTATGCGGATGATTTGCTGCTGCGTGGCCTGATGCATATTGGTGGCTCAGATGTGCAGCCCCTGCCTGCTAACGCTGCCGCACTACCAAGCGGTGATGCCTTGGTGATGCTCGATCACCTGCGCCTTGGGGCCTGTTATGGCAATGCCCACGATTGGCGGGAAGGCTGGCTTGCATTAGAAAAAGACTGGTTTGCGCCGCTGCTCGCAGACTTAAAATCGGGCAAGCGTAAATCACTGGCGATCACCTTCCCCGAGCTGGGCCTTGCCTTGCAAACAGACCGATCCTTACGCTGGAAGATCTGGCAAAAGCCAAAATTACCTTGGGCGTTTGCTTAGGGCTAAAAAAGTCTGCAGATGCAAAGCCCATGAAGAACACAGAGTACACAGAGAAAAACATAAGGGTTTAATATTGATCCCTTTTCACTCCTTAGCCAGACGCTCAAAAACGTTAAAGCCGTCATTCCCTTCAACAGCATTCGGGAATGACGCAGTCGTTTAGCTTTAGGAGAGTCGTTGTATTCCCTTGGTTTTTCTCCCTGTTCTGCCTTTAAACTCTGTGTTTTCTGTGCCCGCAGAAGCTCGTTTTAGAAGTTTTTATACCCGTCACTTTGAGTCAGCCATGACCATCATTTCCCCCCGTATTGTCCCATCCGCTGCCGAATCTCTGCTTTGCGAGCAAGGCTTATCCCCGCTCGAGGCGCGCTTGTATGCGGCTCGCGGTATTGCTACGCGAACCGAGCTGGAGCACGAATTGGCGCACCTGCTGCCCTTCCATGGCTTAAAAAATATTATTGAAGCGGGCAAGCGCCTTGCGGATGCGATTGCGGCCAAAGAGCGGATTCTGATCGTGGCTGATTACGATGCCGATGGCGCTACGGCTTGCGCGGTGGGGATGCGGGGCTTGGCGATGCTGGGCGCGGTGGTCGATTTTGTGGTGCCAAACCGCTTCGAATATGGCTATGGCCTCACGCCAGAAATCGTTGATCTGGCAGCGCAAAAGTCACCGGATTTAATTTTAACGGTGGATAACGGCATCGCCAGTGTGGCCGGTGTGGCCGCAGCGCAGGCGCGGGGCATTGATGTGCTGATTACCGATCACCACCTGCCAGGCGACGAGTTGCCCGCCACGCTGATTGTGAATCCTAACCAGCCAGGCTGCACCTTTGCCAGTAAGAATCTGGCTGGTGTAGGCGTGATGTTTTATGTGCTGATGGCGCTGCGTGCCGAGCTGCGCGAGCGGCAGGCTTTTGCGGGTATCAAAGAGCCAAATCTGGCGACGCTGCTGGATTTAGTGGCGCTGGGAACGGTGGCCGATGTGGTGAGGCTGGATGGCAATAACCGCATTCTGGTGGAGCAGGGCTTAAAGCGTATGCGGGCAGGGCGGGCCAGTGCCGGTGTCATGGCTTTGTTTACGGCGGCGGGGCGCTTGCCTTACAAAGCATCTTGCTTTGATCTGGGCTTTACCCTGGGGCCAAGGTTGAATGCGGCAGGGCGTTTGGACGATATGAGCCTGGGCATCGCTTGCCTCTTGGCGGATTCAGAAGCCGCCGCCACACCGCTCGCCAAAGAGCTGGATGGCATGAACCGCGAGCGGCGCGAGATTGAAGTGGGCATGCGCGCCGAGGCCGAGGCGATTTTGGCAGGCATTGCGGTGGAAGACGCTTACAGCATCAGCCTTTATCAGGGCGATTGGCATCAGGGCGTGGTGGGGATTATTGCCTCCAGAATGAAAGATAGATTTCATCGCCCAACCATCGTGTTTGCCGATGGCAACGATGATGAAATCAAAGGCTCGGGCCGCTCCATCCCCGGCCTGCATCTGCGCGATGCGCTGGATTTGGTATCCAAACGCCACCCTGATTTGATTTTAAAATTTGGCGGCCACGCGATGGCGGCGGGTTTAAGCCTGCGCCAGGCCGACTTTGCACGCTTTAAAACCGCGTTCGAGGCGGTGTGTCACGAGCTGATGGATGCCGACACGCTGGAGCGAAAAATTGAAACTGATGGCGAGCTGGCCACCGAATCTTTTGCGCTGGACGTAGCCGAAACACTGGATAAACAAGTCTGGGGCCAGGGCTTCCCCGCGCCGATGTTTCAGGGTGAATTCACTGTGGTTGAGCAGCGCCTGGTGGGCGAGCGGCATTTAAAGCTCAAACTCGCCAATCCACATGGCCTAGTGCTGGATGCCATGCGCTTTGGCCATGCCGACCCGCTGCCAGCCAAAATCCTCGCCGTGTACCGCATCGGCGTAAACGAGTTCCGAGGCAACCGCGTGGTGCAGCTGCATATTGAGCATGTGAGCGAATAGCGCTTAAGTGTGTGATGCGGCTTAGCAGTACTGAATGATCGCAGGCGGGTGCAACCCCAGATGCGCTAACCAAATTGTTTTTTCATTAGCAAGCAGCGAAAAAGCCTAACAACCACGCTATCTCGCCAATGATTCCCTGCCAGGCCATCGTCTGTTTGCTATGGTAAAGAGGGGGCGCAGCTATGTGCCAGAGCGTGTTTGGGTGTGAATAAGGGGCTGGCTGAATGAAACCAA
The DNA here is from genome assembly GCF_002735645.1 of Iodobacter sp. BJB302. Taxonomy (GTDB): domain Bacteria; phylum Pseudomonadota; class Gammaproteobacteria; order Burkholderiales; family Chitinibacteraceae; genus Iodobacter. Next base: position 101,453 of record NZ_PDZG01000002.1, on the reverse strand, counting down.
CTTTGTGGTATTTATTGCTGTTGGTCTTAATCAGTTTAACGGCCTGCGGAGGGGGAGGCGGCGGCTCTTCAGAGAGTGTGGTGCCAACGCCTGTTTCGCAAGTTGTAACCGCCACACCCATCCCAACAGCGATCCCTACCGCGCAGCCTACTGTTATTCCCAGTGTTACACCCACCGCTATTCCAACTGCTGCGCCCCTGCCCACGGCGGTACCCACTTTTTTACCCAGCTCCAGCCCCAGCCCTACATTAACGCCCTCACTGGCCCCGGCTCCCAGCCCTTCGCCCAGCCCTGTTCCAACCTCTGTGCCGGTTACGGCTGCAAATGCGGGCCTGATCATCAGCGAAGTATCCAGTAATGATTCGACCAATCCCGGGGCGTGGGTGGAGATCCATAATCCGGGCAGCAGTGCCGTTTCCCTTAGCGGCGTCAGCTTGCGTACCCGATCTGGCCTGCGCTCATCGCCATTTACCGTTTCCAGTGCGCCGGTCAGCTTTAGCCTGCCTGCCGTTACGCTGGCAGCAGGCGGGTATTTAGTGGTGATCGCTAAAATTGACGACAGCGTCAGTGATAACAGCCAGGCGGTGTATATCAGAAATGGCGAAGCCGTGCCCTTTTGGGATGCCAATGGCGCTGCAGAGCTGACTTTTGCTGGGGCCACTTTAGATTTTGTCCGCTTTGGCAGCAGCAGCCATGCACCACTAAGCAGTGGCGCATGGGCAGGAGCCAATGTGGCCGCCATGCCCGCTACATCGCAAGATTATGGCAAGTCTTTGGTACGGCCTTTTCCGTTGCAAGCTAATAGTAAGAGTGCCGCCGACTGGCTGCAGGTTTCTTTTGCCACGCCCGGCGGGCGCAACGATGTGCCTGCCACAGCGGCAGATAGCGATAACGATGGCATCCCTGATAGTGCAGAAGTTGCGGGCGGCACATTTGGCGGCTTAGATTTATTTGCGATGGGGGCAAGGGCGAATCAGCGCGATATCTTTGTACAAGTTGATCATATGATTTCCAGCGATGCCGGCATTACCCCGCGCAAAGAAGCGCTGCAAAAAGTAGTGGATGTCTTTGCCGCCAGAGGTTTCAGCATTCATTTTGATACCGGCAGCCTCTATGCCGCCAGTTTTAACCCCGCCTTATTTAATCTGGGTGGCGGGCTTGCAGGCGGATCTAATGCGGTGAGCTATGCCAGATGTTTAACTTTAGACAGCAAAACAGGCTGCGCCTCTTTATACAGCTATAAATCAGCAAGTTTAGATATCCGGCGCAAAACGATATTTCATTATCTGATAATGGCTAATTCTCAGGAATCAGACGGATCGGCAGGCTCTTCTGGCCTGGCAGAAATTAATGGCAATGATTCCATGGTGACATTAGGCAGCTGGGGGTTATCCAGCGGCTCAGGCAGTAATACCAACTTATTGCTTAATTACCAGGCCAGCACAATTATGCATGAATTGGGCCACAATTTTGGCTTAGAGCATGGCGGTAATGAATCTAATAATTACAAGCCTAATTACTATAGCGTTATGAATTACCTATATCAATTACCAGGCCTGGGCTCTGATCCTAAAACAAACAGCGCCGTGCAGCGCTATTACTTAAATAATAATGCGCTGGGTTTTAGCTGGGGAAATATTTGCAATATAGACGCCAGCCCCTGCGGTACAGAATATAAAATGGATTACTCCGATGGCAGCGGCATCAGCTTAAATGAAAGCAGCCTGCTTGAATCCGCCATCATTGGCCGGGGAAATAATGGCGGGTTTTATGCAGACTGGAATACCAATGGCACACAAAATGCCAATGCCTATGCAAGAGATATTAATCAGGACGCTAGCTTTTCAGTATTAAGCGATTACAACGACTGGGCCAATCTCAATATAGCCTTTGCCCGGCAAAGCACGGGCAATAGCGGGGCCAGCCTGTTATCAAGGCGCGTATTTATCCCCCTGCGTGTGCTTAGCCAGGACAGGCAAACAACAGCAACTGAGCAGCGCCCTGCTTCAGAGCTGATTCAAATGATAAGTAGCCTTAAACAGAGGGCGCAGTAATTGCCATGCTGGAAGTTGCTTGCACTTGTGTAAGAGTTTGAGGGGCTGATTAAGGCGAGGTACATTCTTGAAAATGGCAATAAAATGTTGTTTTGTGTGGGTTTTTAATTACTTAAAATAACGTGTCGCTTTCAATATTATTGCTTTATTTTCAAATTTTTTGATTTTAGTCTTTTTTTATCTTTGTTTTAAATTGACCGTTTAATTTTCTATGCTTACTATATGCTTTTGAAATGCATATAGTGAAGTAAAGATGAAATATCAAGTTGTCGGCGAGTTACTTACAAAGTACCGACAAATTTTTGCTGCCGCGCTAGTCCCCCTCACCCCGCCGCCCGTATCACCCCCTTGCTCGCTTTTATCCTGATCGCCCTGCTATGGGCCTGCCTTGGCAAGATTGATATTGTGGCCGTGGCACCTGGCAGGTTGATTGTGTCTGATCGCAGTAAAACCATTCAGCCCTTAGAGGCAGGGGTGGTGAAGTCGATTCATGTGCAAGACGGGCAAATGGTAAAAGCGGGGCAGCTGCTGATCGAGCTGGATGGCACCGTCTCAGGTGCAGAAAACACCAAGCAGCAAACCAATCTGCACGATGCAGAGCTAAACGCCCTGCGCGCTAAAGCCTTGCTCGCCGCTTTAGATAGCGGGCAAGCCCCTGTTGTTACTAATGCGGTGGCAGGTAAGGAGCTGCAATCTCTGGAGGCCAGCCGCCTGGCGCTTAGTCAGTGGCAGGAATTACAAGCCAGGCTATCTACCCTGGATAGTGATACTTCACGTAAGCAAGCCGAGCGGGCTGGGGTGCAAGATCAGATCGCCAGGTTTGAGCAAACCTTACCGATTATTAAGCAACGCGAAAAAGACTTTCAGGACTTGGCGCTGCAAAACTTTGTTTCCAAACACGGGGTGTTAGAGAAACAGCAGGCCAGAATAGAGGCCGAGCAAGATCTGGCCAACCAGCGGCATAAACAATCAGAGCTGGATGCCGCCATTCGCGGCAATGCCCAGCAAAGAATTGCCATTCAGGCAGAGTTTCGCCGCACCCAGCACGATCTGCTTACCCAAGCCAGCGAGCAAGCCCGCTCGTTTACACAAGATGTGGTTAAAACTGGGCAATTACAAAAGCAAACCCGCCTAACCGCGCCCGTAGCCGGAGTGGTGCAGCAACTGGCCGTACACACCGTGGGCGGCGTAGTCACCCCCGCGCAAGCCCTGCTGGTGATTGTGCCTAGGTATGAGGCCGTTGAGGCCGAAGTGGTACTGGAAAATAAAGACATTGGCTTTGTCAATGCCGGGCAGGCCGCCGCTATTAAAATTGAAACCTTTAATTACACCAAATACGGCCTAATTGACGGACAAGTGAGAAACGTTTCATTTGATGCTGTGCCTGATGAAAAATTAGGGCTGATTTATCAGGCCAGAATTAAATTAAAAAAAAATAAAATGAATGTCGATGGTAAATGGCTAAAGCTGGCTCCGGGAATGGCGGTGACGGTAGAAATTAAAACAGGGCAGCGCAGAATTATTGAATATTTCTTATCGCCACTCATGGCGCATGTTTCAGAAAGTGTAAGGGAGAGGTGATTCTATTTGTTGGCTCTATTGAAGGATAATGTTGTAGATTAATTAAAAAGTTATTATTTTATCTTTTTTATATTGGGTAAAAGTAGATATGTCAAATAAATTTCTGATGGTTTTTATGGTGTTTTTCGTGGATATTGTTCAAGCAAGATCCGAATATACACCCCCTGTCGATTTTATTAAGAATATTAGCCGGCTGGAGAACGTAATTGAAGGTGTTGTTGATCGGGTTGAAGTGGAGGAGCTGATAGGGGCAGTGTCGGATCAAAAACGAGCTCCTACTGTTAATTTAAATGAGTATTGCAAAAAAAAAGAAAGGGGAGCGGCCGCTATTGTTTATTTTTCATTGAAAAACTATAAAGTTTTGCGAGCAAATTCTTCTGATAAAGAGTTGAAGGGAAATGGTGCCATTTACATATCGTCATTGGTTTCAAATACATGTACATCAGCGTTGTCAATTATCTCTAGGAAGGGAATGAATACACTTTTTTTAGTTGACAGATATTATCAGTATAGGAATGGTGTTCTAGTAGTGCCTGGGTATGAGTTTTTTACCCCTATGGGGCATGAAAATGCTCCTAAGGGGTGGCTGAAGTATGATTATGATTTGCTTGAGTTTATACAAAATCCATCTGTGGCTAGTGAATTATTAAAATTGTTGTGAGATGGTTTTCTTAATTTTAATTGATGTTTAATTTAGAGGTGTTAAATGAATTTTAGTGAAGTTGATTTTAAAAAAATGGGGTCGATTTTTTCTTTACTCTCAAGCACGGTAGGTTGGGCTAAAGCTTTATCAGCCCAACATTTAATAATGGACACTTCATGCGATATCGAAGAGCAAATATAGGCGGTGCTACTTGTTTTTTTACCGTCAACCTTGCAGATAGAAAAAGCACTTTATTGGTGGAGCAAATTGATTTGCTGCGTGAGCAATGCGAAAAATCCGGCAATCTCACTCTTTCGGGATTATTGCGTGTGTGGTATTGCCAGATCATTTGCATGCTATTTGGCGCTTATTTGTTGGAGATGCTGATTTCCCATTGCACTGGACTTTGATTGAAGCTGCTTTTTCCAGATCGATACCAAAAACTAAGCTTATCCGGCAAAGCAGAAAATTAAAACGTGAGCGTGGAATATGGCAGCGCCGTTAATGGGAGCACTTAATTAGGGATGATGACGATTTAGAAAAACATGTTGCGTATATTTATTTCAATCCGGTGAAGCATGGTTATGTCACAAAGGCGGTTGACTGGCCTTATTCATCGATTCATAGGGAGATTCGGCAGGGGAATATAGATAAAAACTGGGGATGTAAAAAATATGGGATTTTTTAAACGAAAATTGCATAGCAGTTGAGCAGTAAAGCAGGCACATTCGTTTGATTTTTATGCCATTGGATTAATTGATGTATATAGGATTGATCAATCATTAGCTTTAGCTGCCATGCAACTAAGCATTATTTGGGTTTTTATTTATGTTTAGTCAGTTTTTGGTAATTTTACACAAGAAAATGATTGGTTCGGTAATGACATTGGTGTAGGCTGCGCAAGCATTAGAAAATCCTTAAACACTGGCCGTGTTTTAGCCGCCACGTATTGGGATAGTACCTTTTTTGACTAGGTCATTTTTGAGAAAGTAAATGAATAACGATCGTTTTCAGCAGTATGGCGTGCGTTTGGCAGGTTTAAGTTTGAGTGTGATATTAGTGGCTTGCGGTGGTGGGGGCGGAGGGGGAGATTCAGGTAGTGCATCTCCTGCTACGACATCTGTGCCGTCGCAGCCCCCCACTTTAGTGCCGACTACGGTTCCGACGCCTGTTCCAACTTTGCCACCCGTAAGCCTGTTGCCAACGCCCACGCCTGCACCGGGGCCAACTTTAAGCTCAACATTACTTATTAGTGAGGTTTCGAGTAATTATGACTCTGGGAAGGGGGCATGGTTAGAGATTTACAATAGCGGTGTGCAGGATGTATCTCTGAATGGGGTGAGTTTGCGTACTTCATCCTGGTCTGACTGGACGTCGTTTGATTTGCCAAAAACAATGGTGATTAAGCCGGGCGCGTATTTTATTGTGGCAGGCAAAAGTGATGATGCCATGCAGAGTACGGATCAAATTGCTTATGTGAGTAATCAGTCTAAGGTGCCCGATTGGAGTGGCAGCGGTGCAATCGAATTAGTTAAAGGCGGCGTAACGCTTGATTTTGTTCGCTTTGGTAATAGCCAGGTTCAGCCATTGACGGCAGGCGCCTGGGCAGGGGGAAATGCTGTAAGTATTCCTTCCTTTGTTTGGGATTATGGCTATTCCCTGGCGCGTACGGAGCTGGTCAAAGGCAATACGCGCAGTGCGCAGGACTGGGCTGTTGTGCCGTTTTCTACCCCTGGTGGCCCTAATGATGTGCCTGCTTATGCCACAGATACTGATAAAGACGGTATCCCGGATAGCGCTGAAGTTGCAGGTGGCACATTTGGGGGGATTGATTATTTTGCAATGGGGGCAAGAGCAAATCAGCCGGATATTTTCATTCAAATTGATCATATGAAGTCGGCAGATTTAGGAATTACACCCAGGAAAGAAGCGCTGCAAAAAGTGGTGGATGCTTTTAAATTGCGAAATATAGCGGTGCATTTTGATACAGGCAGTTTATATAGTACAAAATTTAGTGCGGCGGATTTTAATCTAGGCGGTAGCCTTTTAAATTCAAGAAATGAAGTGGCGTATCAGTCTTGCTTGGGGATTGATTCATCTGCAGGCTGCGCATCGATTTATGATTATAAAAACCTGAGTATGGATATTCGCCGCAAGCAGGTTTTCCATTACTTATTAATGGCTAATTCACAAGAGCCTGATGGCAGTATGGGGTCTTCTGGTTATGCCGAAGTTGTGGGTAATGACTTTATCGTTACTTTAGGGGGATGGGGTTTAAATGCCGATTCCACTGAGGAAATGAATCAGTTAATCAATTTTCAGGCGGGTACGATTATGCATGAGTTAGGGCATAATTTAGGCTTGGAACATGGCGGTAATGAGGGCACAAATAATAAGCCTAATTACTATAGTGTGATGAATTATCTGTACCAGTTACAGGGCCTGGGCTCATCACCCAAATCAATATCGCCTGTAGAGCGTTATTTTTCTCAAATAGAGGCAAATGGTTTTAGTTGGGGTTCACTCTGCAAGCTTGAAGGCGGGCCATGCAGTAATCGTTTCCGGATTGATTATTCCGATGGAACGGGTAGTACCCTTGATGAAAACAGTCTGAATGAAGCGGCCTTAATTGGGCGTGGCCGGTCTGTGGGTGTCTATGCAGATTGGGATTTAGACAATAAGCAAAGCACGGTTAATTATGCTTTGGATCTGAATAATGATGGTATTAAAGGACTTTTGCGTGATCACAATGATTGGGCTAATTTAAATTTAGCTTTTGCACGCGTAGAAAGTGGCAATAGCGGCGTATCCATGCAAAGGAGCAGTAAAGTGGCGATTAATCCAATTCTGAACGATAAGCAGCGCTGGGCAGCTGAAGCCAAGCCATCGGCGGCCTTCTTTGCTGCGATGCGCCATCGTGCGCGCTGACTGGGTTTGGGCCCTGCTGTGTGTGGCAGGGTTTGCTCAGGGGGCCGCGCTGCAGATCAGCGGGGCGAGTGCGATGAAGCCCCTTTCTGGTGAAGTGGAATCGGCCAGGCTGGAGGCGGGGGCGGCGTACTTTAAGCTGGCTGAGGGCGAGGCCGTGGTTGCGCCCTGGCCGCTGGCATGGCGCGCCTTGCCTGAAGGTACGCAGCTGCTGGCAGAGCGTGCGCCTCATCCGGCCGGGCCGGTCAGCCGTTTGCGATTACTGAATGGTGATCAGCCGTGGCTGGAAATGATTGCGGGTGGCTACGCTGGCACCGTGGTGCAGGATGGCTGGCGGCTGGGGTTTAAAGAGGGCAAGGCCTTGTTAGTGCTTGGGGACAAAAGCCAGCCATTTTTAAGCAAAATGCGAATGAAAGATCAGGCGGGGGCACGGTGGTGTTTGCGCCTGCTCGCTACGCATGATGCGCCGAAGGTGGCCTCTGGCATGGCGCAGGAAGCGCAAATTAAGGCGGACTGGCTGCGCTATTTGCCGCGTAAAGGGCGATGCGAGTGATGTGCGTGATCATTCACTGATCTAAATGCAGGGCGGGCACAATGTTGTGCCCGCCCTGCGTATCTCAGTATCTGGGTTTTGTCCCAGGGGCCTTAAATAAAGTAATTCAATACCCCGTCTAATCCCACCTGATTAATGCAATACGGCGCTTCGCGTTGCACCAGCGGCTTGGCATGGCAGGCTACGCCAAAGCCTGCTTCTTTTAGCATGGGTAAATCATTGGCGCCATCGCCCATGGCAACCACCTGATCGGCACGCAGGCCCAGCTCGGCCCGGTATTTGATCAGCTCAGATTTTTTGCGCTCTGCATCCACAATATCGCCAGTCACTTTGCCTGTGAGTTTGCCATTTTCAATTTCTAATATATTGGCAATCGTGCGGGTGAGGCCTAGCTTCGCTTGTAGTTTTTCGGTGAAGAAAGTAAATCCACCTGAAATAAGCAGGGTTTTAGCGCCTGCATCATGAAAGCCTTTGAGCATGGCTTCTGCGCCCGGCATGAGTTTAAGCCGCTCGGTATAAACGCGCTCAAGTGCGCTTTCGTCTAATCCTGCCAACAGGGCCACGCGGCGGCTGAGGCTTTCTTTAAAGTCAATCTCGCCGCGCATGGCGCTGGCAGTAATGGCCGATACTTCTGCTTTAATGCCCTGCATATCGGCGATTTCATCGATGCATTCAATGGTAATCAGTGTGGAATCCATATCCATCACCACAAGGCCAATATCCCGCACGCTGCAGTCTTCCGGGATAAAAGCAAAATCCAGCTGATTGGATTCACAAAAATCGGCAACCGCTTCTTCATTTGCGATATCCGCACCTTGCAAACGAAACGCCTGCTGGTGAATCGCTTCTATGCTGTGCGCGCCAGATAAACGGGCGAGTTGTTTTAAGTTTTGCGTAGCGATTTCTGGTGCTTGGATAACAAGACGATACATATTTATTCTCTGCAGGGCTTGGGGCGAAGGGCTTGATTGTAACTAAACTTGCTGCCTGCTGCGAGATTAGGGATGGAATAGCTGCTTTATTCCTGAGTCGTCTCTTTAAACTGGCTGGATTCACGAACAATGGCTAAGTTTTGCCATATGGCCTGGCTAAGCTTGGGCTGTTTGCTTTGAAATGAGTAGGAAAAAGCCAGGAATAAATCGCTGATTAAAAAGGGCTGCGGCAGTTTTTCAATTTCTTTTGCATATTCAGGGTGGGTTTTAAGTGATCTGTCCCCCTGACGCTCTTCTGCAATCGCAATTTGAATTAGCCCAACGCTAAGCTTTCTGAATAAATCATCTACGGATTGGGAGCTGTCTTCGCTGGGGATTTGTCTTTGTTTTAAAATGCTGGCGGCCATATAACCAGCTTGCACACCCACTGAGCCGGTCAGAGGGAAAAATTGTTTTCCATCCCAATCATTTTTGCTGTCTTTACGCCGGTAAACAGAGCGGGTGGTGGTGAGTAAGCGTTGCTCGTGCAGCGGCTCTGCCTTGCTATTGAGCGGATAGGCCGCAATGCTGCGTCGTTCAGGCAAATAGGCAATGCCAATTACGCCGTCATAGCTGCCTGCCTGAACTTCTTTCAGGCAGCGCTTCCAGGGAAGTGGGGTGTAAATAAAGTGGATGTCAAGCTGATCAGCCACGGTGTTGAGCAGCAGAAAGCTGAATCCCGTACCATTTTTTAAAGTGCTGGGGTAGGCGTCTTCGTTATCAAAGCAAAGCCTGACGGTTTCTTTGGCTGCACAGGGCAGAGCCAAAAGGCAAGCAAGGAGGATAAGGCGTTTCATGGTGCAAGCTCACTAAAATCTACCTTCAGCATAGCGCGCCTCATTCTCTTTGCTGGCTTATTCTGCGTTAATTACGCACCGCAACATTTTTTGAATTTCTTGCCGCTGCCACAGCTGCAAGGATCATTGCGGCCGATTTTTGGGCCCTCGTTCACAATGGTTTCTACTTTGCCAAACTGCTTATTCAGCCACCAGTGCAGCACGTCTTCGATCAGCCATGGCAGCTCGTCGATCAGCGCGTCGCGGGCGTTGGCGCTGAGCACCAGTTCTTCGTCATCAGGATGATGGCCCAGTTCCAGTGTCAGAATTTTAGCAACGATTTCGTAAAGGTCTTCGTTCTCATCCAGGGTATCTTGCCAGAGGTCTTCGCGCAGCAAGACACCGGCTCTGAAGCCCGAAGCCCAGTAAGCACCCAGTGTTTCACGCCATTTTTCATCAATGCCTTCGTCTTGCAGCACGATAGGCACGTATAAAGGCGCTTCGGTTTCTTTATTGCGCGCTTTAAGCGAGAAGGCAGCCTGAATAGCGGCGTGGTGGCGGCGGATTAAACCAATAATCTCGTCTTTTTCTTCTGCATCTTTAAATTCAGGTGCCTGACCTTCAAAGATATGTGGCAGCCATTCTTCTTCTGGCGCTTGTTCCGGGCTGATCGCCAGTGCAACAAAAAAACCATCGATCATTTCCAGATCCATGGTCTCTGCGCCGGTGGCTTCAGACATTAAAAACGCATCAAGGCGTTCCAGTTCGGCTTGCTTTAGTGCTGACATACTGTATTTCCAATTCAATTAAAAAAGTTGCTTGCTATTAAAACCCAAATCTTAAAACACGGAGGACACAGAGAACATGGAGTCTCACGGAGAAATGCGGGTCGTTGATGCGAAGCATTTCGTTTTATTTGTAGGGCGGGTGCAACCCGCCAGATTTAAGGATTAGATGCTCTAAAAACGGCGGGTTTCACCCGCCCTACGCAAATCCATGTATGCCCGCAACAGCTTTGCATAGGAAGGCAAAATAAAATCCTAGGGTCTGTTGACGTTTCATTCACGGCTGCGTTGGCTGCAGTTTTGGGGCTGAACAAGGCAAAAATTGCGACATGGCACGAGTACCATTAGCGATTTTTAACGATGTGCAGCCCCAAAAATGCAGTCAACCCGAAGGGCTGAGCCGGAAAACGGCCATTCACTGCGTTATGCTCCTCGACAATAACCAGTTATTGCCTTCGTCGCATGCCTTGTGCTTGGCCGTTTTCCAGCTCAGCGCAATTGTGAATGAAACGTCAACAGACCCTAGGTAAAGCTGTTTTCTCTGTGGAACTCTGTGTCCTCCGTGTTCTCTGTGGTTCAAGATTTGGGTTTGTTTTTTATAAAATTAATTCCCACCTCGCAGCAACCCCAATAACGCTGCCGTATCCATCTTGCCTGTGGCGTCGCCGCCTTCGAGCAGGCTGTCGGCCAGATCGCGTTTTTCTGCGTGCAGGGCCAGGATTTGCTCTTCGATGGTGTCTTGCGCCACAAGGCGATAAATCGTTACCGGTCTTTGCTGCCCCATGCGGTGCGCCCGGTCCGACGCCTGGTCTTCAACTGCGGGGTTCCACCATGGGTCCAGATGAATCACATAATCGGCGGCGGTCAGGTTTAAGCCTGTGCCACCGGCTTTTAAGCTGATCAAAAACACATCCCCTGTTCCGGCCTGAAAATCATCCACGCGCTTTTTGCGCTCCAGCACCGGCGTGCTGCCATCCAGATATTGGTAGCTGATGCCTTTTTCTTCCAGCCATTCACGCACAATTGCCAGATGATCGACAAACTGGCTGAATACCAGCGCCTTGTGATTGTTCTCCAGCAGCTCTTCGGTAATCTCGCCAAAGGCGGCGAGTTTACTGCCTTCTAAGGTTGAATTGGGAAGTGTGAGCTTAGGATTGCAGCAAAAGCGGCGTAAACGGGTGATTTCGGCCAGCACACGCATGGCGCGGTTTTCATCTGCGCCTGCGGCATCCAGTTTTTCTACCGCTTCCTGGCGCAGTGCTTCGTATAAATGGCGCTCGTCTTTGGATAATTCGACTTTCAGCGTGATCTCGGTGCGCGGTGGTAATTCGCTCAGTACCTGGGTCTTGGTGCGGCGCAGGATAAACGGTTGGATCAGTTTTTTCAAATGTTGCTTTGCGGTTTTGTCACCGCGCTCGATCGGGCCGCTGAATTTGGCTGCAAAGCGCTCTTTTGATCCCAACAGGCCAGGGTTGATAAAGCGGAACAGATTCCATAGCTCGCCAAGGTGGTTTTCAACCGGCGTGCCGCTGGCAATGATTTTGAAATCGGCATTGAGCGCCATCGCAGCCTGGCTGCGTTTGGTGGCGGAATTCTTAATGGCCTGTGCTTCATCCAGCACCACGGTGTGCCAGTGCCGTGCGGCAAAGGCTTCGCTGTCTTGCTGCAGCATGCCGTAGCTGGCGACGACCAGATCAAAAGGGCCTAAGTCGCTGAGATCGCGGTTGCTGTGATAAGTCTGCACTTTAAGCGTTGGCGCAAAGCGCAGCGCTTCGGTCTGCCAGTTCAGCGCCACCGAAAGCGGTGCAATCACCAGCGCCGGGCCTTGCGGCGCGCGGGTTAAGAGCAGCGCCAGCGTCTGCACGGTTTTGCCCAAACCCATATCGTCGGCCAGACACGCGCCCACGCCCCAGCGTGCCAAGCGGGATAACCATTGAAAGCCTTCCAGCTGATAATCGCGCAGGGTGGCTTGCAGGGTAGAGGGCACTTTAGGCTGAAAATCGGCCAGAGAATCGAGCTTGGCTACTTGCTCCTGCCATGCGGCATCGCTTTGCAAATCGCCTACCTCACCCGCCAGCTCGGCCAGCAGCGGCGCTGTAAGGGCGCTGATACGCAGGCCGTCTTTATTGACCTCAGCCAGCACACGCAGCTCATCAAGGCGCTTTTTAAAGGCGGCGGTAAGGGCCAGATAATCGCCGTCGCCCAGCGGCAAGAAGCGGCCTTCGGCTTTATCCATCATTTGCAGCAGTTCACGAAGCGCCAGCACGCGGCCGTCGTCCAGCGTGAGCTCGCCGCCGGCTACAAACCACTCGCCTTGTTTTTTAACCGTAAGCGACATTTGCGCCAGGCCACGCGTGCTGTTGAGGCGGAAACGCTCTCCTTCGGGCCAGACCAGTTGCAGGGTGTCGTCGCCAAAGGCTTTTAGCTCTGCCAGCAGCTCGAGGCAAAGCTCGGGATGGAACAGCTCCCACTCAATGCCATTTTGCTCGGCCTGGCTGAGGGTGGGCGAGCCATCGACCACGCGTTTAAGTCGTTTTTTTTCAGCAGCCAAATCGCGCGCGGCTTGTACTGCCTTGCCTTCGATTTCGCCCAGCACATTTACGCTGCCTTTTGCGGGCGTCATCCAGCTGCCACCAGCCAGTGGGCGCACCAGTAGCTGCATACGCAGGCCTTCCTGCAGCGGCAACAAATGTGCATAAAGCGTGGCATCTGCGGGCACGCTATCCACATGGGCGGCCAGCTCGGGCAAATCGGAGTGAATGGCAATATGTGGGGCAATTGCGGTAATCACATCCACTAGCTGCGCTTTGGCGGCCACCGGCACGGCGAGGCCTGTGCCCAAAATGCCCGCAATTTGTTTGATCTCTGGGCTGCTGCTGTAAATCACTAAGCGGGTTGGGGTTTCTTTTTTCCAGATCAGCGCGGCATTGCTATCCATTTCGGGATCGAGCTGCAGGGTGATCTGGCCTTGTTTTTCTTTAAGCAGCAGCGCCACTTCGCCTTTGGCAATATCGATGCGCACATCAGGCGCATCAAACCAAAACAGGGCGGGGTGGCCAATCAGGTGGATGAGGGCGGACTCGGCATCCAGCTCATAATCGCTGCCGCCGTAGTAGTTGTTGTATGATTTTCTGATGCAGCTGGCCACGCGTTTATCTTGATCTGTCATTCCTGCCAGCGTGTCTTGCTCTTGCAGCATACGGCGCAGCGCCACTGCCCGGCCCTTGCTCCAAACGCCTTTGGCGCTTTTCTTTTGCTCGCGTGGCTCGATACGGATATCACCGTGGCTTTCTTCGACTAGCCATGCGATCCGTGTGTCGCTAGTGCTGGCTGGGCTGCCTGCTTTGAGCTGGCTCAGTGCCACAAGTGCACGTTGCCAGCCTTCTTCACGCACGATGGCGGAAACCAAAGGGGTGAGTTGTAGCTGGGCATGCCAGCCTGGAAGGGTGAGTGGCTTGGCAAACTGGCGGTGGATCAGTACATCTAGCTCGGCCGCAATCCATTGGTAGCCATTTTTTTCGGCTTTACTGCGGGCGGCCATCAGTTTTTTGCACCAGCTATCATCTACATGGCTGTCTTGCCAAAAGAGGGCTAGTGCTTCAAAAAGGCCATCGCAGTCGTCTGGCTGGTGCATAAAGCTGGGTGAGCTGCTAATCAGCGGCAGGCCTTGCACCAGATGATCGCTTAAGGGTTTGAGTTTAAAATAAGCATTGGCGTGCTTTTGCTTAAAGCCATCGTCAATTTGGGCCTTGGCTAGTTTTAGGCTGGCAGGCGTGTTGTGACCTAAGAGCGCCACAATATAAAGCAGACCATCGATGTTTTCTAAAAATAACTTACGCTTACCAGTTTCTTGTTTGATGGCTTTAATCAGTGCTTCGTAAACTTCAACTGCGATAGCGTACTCGCCGCGCAAGGTAGCAAGGGCGGCGAGGTTTTCGGCTAAAAATTGCGAGGGTGTTTTGGCTTGAATTTGCTTGAGCTGGGCCAGATCACCCCGTAGCAGCGCATGGGCGGCTAATTGGCAGCTAAGCAGTGGCCATTCGTGAAAAAGAGAGTCAAATTGGCTGATAGCGTAGTGATAGATGGCGTTGCAATCACTCAAGCTCCATGCACTTTCTAGTAAGGCATCGTGCAGTAATTGGGTTTGGATATCGTCATCTAGCAAGGAAAATAACAACTGACCGCTACTACTGGCAAAAAAATGTTGGGTTAGCTGATGCGTCAAACCAAGGCGCTGTCGCCATTCGCCAAGCAGCTCTAGCTGCCCGCAAAAAGCCGCAAACATCACTTCACGCTGGCAAAATGCCGCGTCGTAATTCTTCCAAGGGGAGTATTCGTGTTGCTGGGTAAATAGCTCACGCAGGCTGCCAACCCAGCTGGGTAGCCAGCCGCTTTGTTTAAGCTTTAAAAGTAGCGGGAAAATTTGCTCGTCTTCCAGTACATAGCCCATGCCTACTTGTAGGGTGACTCGTTTTTGCACCATAAGCCGCGCAAGACAGGCTTTGAGCTTGGGCTGATCATAGGCTTTGCCATCCGCCATTTTTTCTTTGCGTAGCGACAGAAGCGCGAGCTGGCGTGTTTGAGTGGCAGGCTCTTGCAGTAAAGCCATGCTATAAAGCAGCGGCAAATCGTCTGGGTGAATGGCTGGAAGTGAAGTTGGCATAGTGGTCTATGTGAATATTAAAGTGAAGGCCAGAGCACGGCTTGGGCAACGATGACATGCTGGCCATTAAAAGTGGCCGCGGGCGAGCCATAGAGCTGATATCCAAGCGCCAGTGCATCGCTGATTCGCTGGCAGAATGCGGCATCATCGGGGCCAGTGATTAAGCGATAGCGGGGTAGATGGTTGGGTGGTGCTGAGTTTAGAAGTGAGTCCATAAGTGTTCAATAACCTTATTCTAGGAGCGCTTTTGCAAATGTTTACTGATGGTGCGAACGCTGTGCAAAACCTTAAACCACAGAAAAAAAGGAGGACACAGAGAAAACCGAAAATCTACCTTGGGTTTCCTCTGTGGAACTCTGTGCTCTCTGTGTCCTCTGTGGTTCAAGATTTGGGTTTTGATACACAGCCGATCTGGGATTAATGACTCAACTCATGCAGCAGCTCTTTCACCCTCACCACCCGCAGTGGGCTTTCTGGCCAGTTACCCTCTACCCGTAATTTATCCTGGCCACTCATTTTGTAATTCTTTTTGGTCTGGATCAGTTTGATGATTTTCATCGGCTCGATCACGGTGTTAGTGGTAAAGCTGATTACGATGGCGTTATCAGCCGCGTCGATTTTAGCAATGCCAAGCGTGCCTGCAATCATACGCAGGCGGTGGCAATCGAGCAGCACTTTGGCAGGCGCAGGCAAGAGGCCGAAGCGATCGATCAGCTCTTGCATCAGGTCATCCAGATCCTCATTGTTTTCACAATGGGCCAGGCGTTTATAGAGGCTGAGCCGCTCGTTCACATCCGGGCAGTATTCGGCGGGCAGCAGTGCCGGGGCGCGCAGATTGATTTCGGTGGTGACACCCAGCGGCTGCGATAAATCCGGCTCGATGCCTTTTTTGAGTGATTTAACCGCTTCTTTCAGCATCTGGCTGTAAAGCGAGAAGCCGATTTCCTGCATCTCACCCGATTGCGAATCGCCCAGCACTTCACCCGCGCCGCGGATTTCCAGGTCATGCATCGCCAGGTAAAACCCTGCACCCAGCTCATCCATCATCTGAATCGCTTCGAGGCGTTTTTTCGCGTCGCCACTTAAGGCTTCAGGCTCGGGCACCAGCAGGTAGGCGTAAGCCTGGTGATGGCTGCGGCCCACACGGCCCCGCATCTGGTGCAACTGCGCCAGGCCAAATTTATCGGCGCGGTTCATTAAGATGGTATTGGCGTTGGGGATGTCGATCCCGGTTTCAATAATGGTGGTGCAAAGCAGAATATTAAAACGCTGCTGGGCAAAGTCGCGCATCACATGTTCAAGGTCTCGTTCACGCATCTGGCCGTGGGCTACGCCAACACGGGCCTCGGGCAAGAGCGCCGTGAGTTTTTCGCGCATATTGTCGATGGTGTCGACTTCATTATGCAAAAAGAACACCTGGCCGCCGCGCTTTAGCTCGCGCAATACCGCTTCACGGATAATGCCGTCGCTAAATTTGGCGAGAAAAGTTTTAACTGCCAGGCGTTTATTGGGCGCGGTGGCAATGACGGAAAAGTCACGCAAGCCTTCCAGACTCATCGCCAGCGTGCGTGGAATCGGCGTGGCGGTGAGGGTGAGCACGTCCACATCGGCGCGCAGCGCTTTAAGCTGCTCTTTCTGCCGCACACCAAAGCGGTGTTCTTCGTCGATAATCACGAGGCCCAGCTTGTTGAATTCCACATCCGGCTGCACCAGTTTATGCGTGCCGATCACAATATCAACGGTGCCTTCCGCCATGCCTTTCATTGTTGCGGCGGCTTCCTTAGCGCTTCTGAAGCGTGAGATTTCGGCTACTTTAATCGGCCAGTCAGAAAAGCGATCGCTAAAGGTCTGGAAATGTTGCTCGGCGAGCAGGGTGGTTGGCACAAGTACGGCGACTTGCTTGCCACCGGCTACCGCCGCAAAGGCGGCACGCAGTGCCACTTCGGTTTTACCAAAGCCCACATCGCCACAGACTAATCTATCCATTGGCTTATCAATACGCATATCCACCAGCACGGCTTCGATGGCTGCGGCCTGATCGGCGGTTTCGTCAAAGCCAAAGCCTGCTGCAAAGGCGGCGTAATCGTGGAAATCCCATTCAAAGGCGTGGCCCTTACGCGCGGCGCGGCGGGCGTAAAGGTTAAGCAGCTCGGCGGCAGTGTCTCTGACTTGCTCGGCGGCTTTACGCTTGGATTTATCCCAACTGCCGCTGCCCAGCTTGTGCAAAGGGGCTGCATCTGCGCTGCCGCCAGAATAACGGCTGATGACGTGCAGTTGGCTGACGGGCACATAGAGCTTATCGTTGCCTGCGTATTCAATCACCACCAGCTCGGTTTCGCCCTCGCCCAGGTCCATGCTGGTCAGGCCAGAATAGCGGCCAATACCGTGGCCTTCGTGTACCACGGCATCGCCGATTTTTAGCTCAGATAAATCGCGCAGCATTGCGTCAGTATTACTGCGTTTTTGCTGACGCTTACCACGGCTTTGCGCCACCATCTCGTAAAGATTGGCTTCGGTGATAATGGCTAAAGGGCCGTCATTTAAGATAAAGCCGTTATAAAACGGTGCAGCAGTCAGCAGCACTTTATCTTTGCTGGTTTTGATATCGACCCAGCTTTCGATCAGCTTAGGTTTTAAGCCATATTCGGCAAAAAACTGCGCCATGGTTTCACGGCGGCCCAGGCTTTCTGCGCAGAGCAAAATACGCCCGCTGTAGCTGGCAATAAAATCGGTGAGCTTGCTGATGGGATTG
The DNA here is from genome assembly GCF_002735645.1 of Iodobacter sp. BJB302. Classification (GTDB taxonomy): domain Bacteria; phylum Pseudomonadota; class Gammaproteobacteria; order Burkholderiales; family Chitinibacteraceae; genus Iodobacter. Next base: position 83,750 of record NZ_PDZG01000002.1, on the reverse strand, counting down.
TCACTGCGACGGTCTACATTCAGGGCAGGTAGTGCGGTGGTAAAGGCTGATTCGCCGCTGATAAATTCGATACGGCGGTGTTTTTTTAAACCGCTGAATAATGCATCAGGGCTGAGGTAAAGATCTTTGGGCGGGAGAATCGGGCGCTCTTTGTCACCGGATAAATTTCGGTAACGGTCTGAGGTTTCTGCCCAGAATTGTTCGGCGGCTTGCAATAGCTCGCCATGCTGCACCAATACCGCGTCTTTGGGCAGGTAATCAAATAATGTGGCCGTTTGCTCAAAAAACAGCGGCAGATAGTATTCAATCCCGGCCGGGGTGCTGCCGTTGCCTATTTCTTTATAAATACGCGCCTTGCTTGGGTCGCCTTCAAAGACTTCCCGAAAACGCTGCCTGAATTGGTTGCGGCCCTTTTCATCCAGTGGAAATTCACGCGCTGGCAAGAGGCGGATCTCAGGTACGGGGTAAAGGCTGCGCTGGGTGTCTACATCGAAGGTGCGGATGGTTTCAATGATGTCGCCAAAAAGATCCAGGCGAAACGGCAGGGTAGAACCCATAGGGAATAAATCAATCAGCCCACCACGAATTGAAAATTCACCCGGGCCATAAACCTGGGTGACGTGGCTGTAGCCTGCAAAGGCCATATCGGCACGTAGCTGATCTGCATCAAGCTTCTCGCCCTTATTCAGGAAGAAAGTGTAAGCCGCCAGATATTCTACCGGGGGCAAAACACCCATCGCCGTTTGTACCGGCACAATCACGACATCTGCCTGGTTTTGACGGATTTGCCATAAAGCCGCCAGCCGCTCGGAGATTAAATCGTGGTGAGGGCTGAAATGGTCGTAGGCCAGCGTTTCCCAATCCGGAAAAAGCACGATGTTTTTTTGCGGAGCCAGAAAGCTGAGCTCTTCTTTTAAGCGGCTGGCCACCTGCGCATTGGATGTAAACACCACCAGCGGATGCGAAACATCGGCGTAATGGCTTAATGCCAAAGCATCACCAGAGCCATGTAAGGCATTGATTTGGGTACGTTGGCCGTTAAGTGGAAGTGCAGGTAGTGTCATGGCAGATGGCATTCTTAGAAAGCGTAGTGGCGGATTATACCCGTCCTGCCTGATCTGTTTGAGAAAGCTGGGGCTTGATTTTTTTGGGTAACTATCTAATGATGCTTACCAAATATTAGATTTGCCTGTTAGGTATCTAAAAAATAATTAGTTTTGGGGAGAGCAATATTAATGCGTAGGCCATGGCTACAGCAGCTTCTTATTGCTTCAGTATATAGCCTGTCTAGTTTTCTTAGCTGGAAGTTGTCATCGGGGCAGCATTTATTTAACTTACATACAGGTGTGGGTGTTGCGGCATTATTATTATGCGGTTCACGTACTTTATTGACGATTGCATCGGTTTCGTGGCTGTTGCCAGCTTTACAAGGTTACCCTCTATGGGGTGTGGTGCAGCTCTCTTTACTTGAGGTTCTGCAGCCTTTACTGATTGTTTCTTTATTGCCCCAGTTTGTGCTGGATGGCGAGCTGAGGGTAAAAGACAGCTTGCGATTAATCATTGCCGGCCCGCTTGTGGGCGCCTTCTTTGGGGCAAGCTGTGGCGTTTTGATTCAAAGTGTTTTCTTTCCCCTTCCTTCTGTAGCCCTTTTTTCTGACTGGGTTTCATGGTGGCTGGGCGACGCTTTATTTATTCTGATTGTTGTTCCTCTTTGCCTTGGCTTATTACACCAAAAAGCGATGGTCTGGTCTGGTCGTTTGCCTGAAATGATGCTGATTGTGGCCATTGCCAGCTTTGGTGCCATTTTATTGCGGCAGTTTCATGGCTATCAGGAGCTGATGTTCTTATTGTTTCCGCTGATGATTTGGTCCGCCCTTCGCTTAGGCCATGTGGGCAATGGTGTGCTTGGGATTGTGGTCGGTTTATTGGCCATTTTTTCTCATTCAGGTTCGGTGTGGCCCGGCGGTTTGTTATCGAACTTATTGCTGCTGCTTTCAGTGGTGGTGACCGGGGTGGTGCTGGCCGCGTCAAATCAGGAAGAATTTGTGGCCGCCAAAAGCACCCGCCTTGCTGCTCAGGTATTTGGTAATGCAAGTGAAGGTATTCTGATTACCGATGCCAACGCCAGAATTGTGGCGGTAAATCCCGCGTTCAGCCGAATTACAGGTTTTGATTCTGCTGATGCCATTGGCCGTGTTTCCCGGATGTTTAATCAGCGCGGCAGCGGGCGGGCTATTAATCAGTCCATGCTCTCCGAGCTGCAGGCTTATGGGCATTGGCAGGGCGAGATGGAAGACCGGCGTAAAAACGGTGAAACCTATCCGGCCTGGCTGTCTATCAGCGCGGTGCGGGATGAGCAGGGAGGAATGAGTAATTACGTGGGTGTTTTTTCTGATTACACCCATAGAAAAGAAGCTGAGCAGCGCTTGTTTCATCTGGCAAATCATGACCCGCTGACCGGCTTATATAACCGGATGGCCTTGCAGGATCAGCTGCACAGCGCGGTGCAGCGGGCAAAAGATAACCCGTTTGCGGTGCTCTTTATTGATCTGGATCGCTTTAAAACGATTAATGACACACTGGGCCATGAAGTGGGCGATGCGATGCTGGTGATTGTGGCGCAACGCTTGCAAAATGCTTTAAATGAAAATGATGTGCTGGCCCGGATTGGCGGCGATGAATTTACCATTTTACTTGAAAATACGGTGTGCCTTGAGCAGGTGGGCCAGGTGGCAGAGCGTTTGCGTCAGGCCTTGATTCAGCCCTGTTTGATTAATGGTCAGGAATTATTTGTCAGTTGCTCGATCGGAATCAGCGTTTATCCGGGCGACGGCAAAACACCTGCTGCGCTGCTTAAAAACGCAGATGTGGCAATGTACAGGGCAAAAGAAACCGGAAAAAATAATGTGCAGTTTTTTGCCGCCAATATGAATGATATGGCTTTAGAGCATCTGATGATGGAAAACGGCTTGCGTCATGCTTTAGAACGTAAGCAATTTTGTTTGCATTATCAGCCTAAAATTGATCTGGCAAGCGGGCACTTAAGTGGTCTGGAAAGCCTGATCCGCTGGAATCATCCCAGCCTTGGTCTGGTGCCGCCCGTGAGCTTTATTCCGCTTGCAGAAGAAAATGGTCTTATTGTTGCCATTGGCGAATGGGTGTTGTTTGAGGCTTGCCGGCAAATGCGTGTCTGGCTGGATGCAGGATTTAATATTCCCCATGTGGCGGTGAATTTATCGCCCCGGCAGTTTCAAAAAGCCAATCTGGTGCAGCAGGTTAAAACCGCGCTTGCAAATACGGGCCTTGCTGCTTCCCGTTTAGAGCTTGAAATTACTGAAAGCATGATCATGCAGGATCCGCAACGTGCTGTGCAGACCCTGAATGAGCTGAAAGCCATGGGTGTGATGCTGGCCATTGATGATTTTGGTACGGGTTATTCATCGCTTTCAAACCTGAAGCACTTCCCGATTGATAGCCTGAAAATTGACCGCTCCTTTGTCGAGGGGCTGCCGGAAGACACGGATAATGCGGCCATTACCGAGGCAATTATTGCCATGGCGCGAAAATTACGTCTTTCTGTAGTGGGTGAAGGCGTAGAAACGACTCAACAAATGTTATTCTTGCGCAAAAGTGGCTGCCAAAGTGTGCAGGGATATTTATATTCCCGTGCATTATCGGCAGATGATCTCGAGATTTATCTGGCCCGGCAAGGGCTGGTAACAGCCGACTCCATTTTATAAGCCATCTGAAAACGGCCTGAAGAGCGGTTGATGATGGTGATCTATAAAGAGGGTCGGCGTTTTATTAGGTACAGAACTGATGCAAAAAAAATTAATTCACGGCTTTCATGCGGTGGCTTCACGCGTTAAGCGTTTTCCGGACAGTGTTTTAGAGTTGTTTTTCAATGGTAATCGTGCTGACCCGCGTGCTAAAGAGCTGCTGAAACTGGCAGAACAGCAGGGCGTGCATGTGATTATGGTTGATGCCGCCCGCCTGGATGGCATGACAGGCCACGCCCGCCACCAGGGGGTAGCTGCCATGATCGATGCGGGTAAATCCTATGTGGTGCTGGAAGACGTACTGGAAGACCTGAGCGAGCCGCCATTCTTGCTGATTCTGGATGGCATTACCGATCCGCATAATCTGGGCGCTTGCCTGCGCGTGGCCGATGCGATGGGCGTGCACGCCGTGATTGCGCCTAAAGATAAATCGGTAAGCATTAACGCCACCGTATCTAAAGTGGCTTGCGGTGCTGCCGAAGTGATTCCTTACATTATGGTCACTAATTTAGCGCGTACTTTACGTGACTTAAAAGACCAGAATGTCTGGATTGTAGGTACGGATGCCGATGCTAAAACCGACTTGCACCACTTCAACCAAACTGGCCCGCTGGCCTGGGTATTGGGTAATGAAGGCGAAGGCATGCGCCGCCTGACACGTGAATCCTGCGATACGCTGGTATCTATCCCGATGTTTGGTTCGGTAGAAAGCCTGAATGTATCGGTTGCCAGCGGGATTATTCTTGCTGAAAGCCGCCGTCAGCGTGAAATGAATAAATAAAGATTTACCCCCCCCTCCCGGACCTTGCTGTGGTTTTTTGGGGGGGGCACGCTTGTCTGAGATGATTATCTCAATTTACATATGGTCTACACTGGCATAAATTTCAGTGGAGGCCTTATGTTCTTTTATCGCCTGCTTTTATTATTTCTTTCTGCTTCTGCCTGTGCGGCTGAATGGCCCGTAATTAATATCTGCGATGATGTAGCAGAGTGGCCGCCCTATACCTACTATAAACGGGAAGAGGGTATTAAAACTCAGAATGTTAAAGGGTTTTCTGTTGATGTAATACAGGCTGTTTTTGCAAAGAATAAAATTAAATATAAAATTGAATTATTGCCATGGAAACGCTGCCTGTTTGAAGTGGAGCAGGGTAAGCAATATCAGATGATATTAAATGCAACAAAAAACCCGGATCGTGAACGGGCTTATCTTTTTTCTGATTCATTTTATCAGACCCATTATTATTATTTTTACTCTAAAAAAATACACCCCACAGGGCTGAATATTAAATCGCAAGCTGATTTAAATAATTACAAAATGGGGGGTGTTAACGGCTATGCCTATTCTGCGCTGGTGGATGTGGACAAAGAAAAAATAAGCAGAACGGTAGATTACATTGCTTTAGTAAAAATGCTGCATGCTGGCCGGGTCGATGTTTTTGCCGAAGATATTGAAGCGATTGCGGGTATGGGCGAGGTTGGGTCCTACGATTTTATAGGTGATGCCCAGCTGGGTATGGCGGTATTGCCGGGCGTGGAGGAAAATAAATTTCATATGATTATTACCAAAAAAGACCCGCTGGGCGAAGCGCTGAGAGATTTAATAAATAAAGAAATACAGCAAATGAAACGTTCTGGTGAACTCAATAAATTGTTAATAAAATACGTAAAATAAATAAAGGCTAAGAAGCTGCACGCCCTGCTAATAAGGTAAGCGGCCAGATAACAGTGATTTCAGCGTGCCACAGCTCAGCTAAAGCATCCCTGAGTGTATTAACGGGGTTGTAGCCTTCCTGCTGAATAAAACGTGCAGTGGCAGACCAGCTTTGTACATAACCCATTAATTGCTCAAGCTGCCATTTTTCTCTCAGCTCAAAATTGGGGCTGCTTAGCCGGGCAAATGGAAAAGGCAGGCCGGCATAGCCATTTTCAACGTGTTCTCTCTCTGGCGGCCAATAAGCGCCCACGCCGTTTTGATAAAAGTCCTGGAATAATTGATTAATGTGCTCATCGCCAATGATGGGCGTGCCATAGCACCAGGCGGCAATCAGGCCCTCTTTTTTTAAAACTCGTTTTGCTTCCAAATAAAAAGCATCCAGATCAAACCAGTGCAGTGCTTGGGCAATGCAAATAAGATCCACGCTATCGGGGGGCAGCTGGCTATTTGCTGCACTGGTGCACCGGGTAAGTATCTTTGGATTTTCCGGGAGCAAATCCAACTGTGCTTGCCTGACCACTTCCCGCACCACAATCCCATGCCTGTTGTCGCTCAGGGCATAATCCTGCCAGCCACTCAAAAAGAGCTTTGGGGTAATGAGGCCTGCTTGTGAAATAGTGTGCTGAAACCTGTGAAAAGTGATCAGACATGGCTTACTCCTGTACTGGCCGAATCAGTTTCCAAGCCATCGCGCCCAACACTCCTACTGCCAAAACCAGCGCCGCCCAAAGTCCGTAACTACGGGCGGATGAGGGGGCGCTGGCGACGGCTGTTGCCGGAGCGGCGGCTTTAGTGAGCAAAGCGCCGGCCGTTGCTGACGCTACCACGTTGCCGATAATTAAATCTTCCGTATTCAGTGCCGCGCTGCTGACCCGTGCATTGCCAAAGGCCAATACAAATGGTGCTTGCCCTCGGGCGACAAAGGCGATTTGCTGGGGAGTCCAGCCTGCTTTCAGCTGCGGCAGGCCCTGGCCTAGTCCGCCACTGCTTTGATTTACGCTTAAACGCCAGTAGCGATGGTTGTTGGGGCTGATGGATAGTGCAGGGCTGTGGGCTTCGCTTGTTTTGCCTTGTAAGCGGTAAAGCGTGGTGCTTTGCCCGCTTTGCCATGGCTCGGCAGGATTGGCGCGGCTGGCCAGCGATGCTTGCACCACCGTGTTGAGCTGCGGCAAGGCCAGCTCCAGCTTATCAACCGGTGCGTGCACGCCCAGATCAAATTGATATTCTCCGGCTTGTTTAAGCTGTGCGGTGACAGGGGCCAGCCATGCTCTTTTTGCCGGGGCAGATTGCGCCATGGATGATTGCAGGCGCACTTCTTTAAGCGTGAGCGGGGTGTCGCTGCTGATGCGCAGGTATTTGGCGCGGATGCCGCCCAATTCCACTTTCGGCTGGCTGAGCGTTTGCCCCTGATAATCCAGCTGGATGATTTCAGTGCTGCCCAGCGCCCGCCATTGCTGCAAATCGTCGCTGGCCGCCAGCCTGATCTGGCCCTGATAGTTGGCTTCCTGCCAGCTTAGAATCAGCGACTCAAGCTGCCCTTTGATTTGCGAGGCGTCAACAAGATAGCTGAGCTGTTGCTGCTTGCTGACAGTATGACTCTGCGCGCTCAACTGCCCGTCGCTGCGGATCTCAATAGAGACATCGCGCTGTGCAATGCTGGCCTTGCTGCCGTAAGGAAAAAACCGCAGGGCAGTCTGGCTGAGCTGATTTTGCTGCGCTGCTGCACTTGTTTCCAGCGCATAGGGCACCAGCTCACCTGCCGCGTTAAAGACCCGCAAATCGCCTAAGTCGGCCCGCTGGCTGAACTGGTATACCGTGACAGGTACATCCAGCCGGTAAAAGGGCGACGATTCACTGAGTAACAAAGCTTGCAGATGGCTGAAAACAGCGGTTGCCAACGGCGATGGCAGGGGCGATGGCGTGGGTTTTTTCGCGAAAGCCAGCGGGCTGATGCATAAGATCAGCATGCAGATTAATCTCATGGCTCTTCCTTCTTGGGCGGCAGCGGCGATAAATAGCCAATGATGAGCAGTAAGACGCCCACGCCAATAAAGCTGATGATGCGCTCTATGCCGCTGATTCTGGACAGATCGAGCATAAATAGCTTACCGACCACAATAACCAGCAGTGCTGCGCCGCTAAACCAGAGTGATCGGTCGGTCTTGCGGGTGGCATAGAGCATTAAGCCAAAGGCCAGTACCGTCCAGAATATTGAAAGCGAAGCTTGCACCATCGTTGATTGCAATAGTGGCCCCAGCTGATAGGGCACATCGCCCCAATGATGCAAGGTGCGCAGCAATACGCCGTTCAGCCAGACAAACAGCGTGGCACCTGTGCCGATCTTGAGCCATTGCACCGGCAGCCCGCCGCGCAGTTTGTCCACGCGGTAGAGCCAGAGCGCTAGCAGGGCAAAGATGCCGATCTGAATTAAATCGAGCGGATTGATCAGCGGCCAGCGGCTGCCGGCTTGGCTGAGGTTGGCATAGAAAGTCCATAGCCACATCACCAGCATCACCGGCGCGCAGGCAATGGCCAACAGGCGCAGCATGCTGTCCCGTTTGGCAAATTGCAGCGCGGCCAGTGAAAACAGACCCCAGGCCAGCATCAGAATCTGTTGTAAGTTGCTGGAATGCAGTGCTTCGAGCAGGGAGAACGGGAAGGCCAGCAGATGATGCAGGCCGCGCAGCAATGCACCGTTAAACCAAATAAATAAGGTAGCGAGGGCGGCGTAAGCCAGCCAGTTGGGTAGTTCGGCATCGGCAGATGCCGATTTGAAATCACGCCACGCCAGATACAGCGCGCCAAGCACCGCTAGTTGCGCCAGCTCTAGTAAATTAAGCAGCGGCAGATAGCGGACATTAAGCAGGCTGCCATCGCTAAAATTAGCCGCCAATAGCCATGCCCAAAGCACCAGCAGCAAGCCGCGCAGTGCATGGCGAGTCGCCACTGAGGCGTAAGATTCCTCTCTTGCAAAGCGTTTCAGTGCAATGATCGCCAGCGCAGAGATGCCGCTCCAAAATAGCGCAAACACCGCCTGTATCCTGAGCGAATCGATCAGCGTCGTCAGGCTGTAAGCCTCATTGCCAAAATGGTGGAATACTCTGAGTAACTCGGCGTTAAGCCATAGAAATCCCAGTGTCAGCAGAACAGGGGCAGTCCATTTGGATAGATCAAGCAGCTGCAGGCTCAGTAATTTGCGCTTCCAGGCCAGGAGCGCCACCACGCCTGATCCAAGGGCAATATCGAGCGGGTTAAGCAGCGGTAAATACGGCAGCGGATCAGGATTGCCATCGCTGCCCAGCGCAAACAGCGCCCACAGCAGCAAACCTGCCGCCAGCGGTGCCGCGCCCGCAATAAAATAAGTTTGTGGAAAACGCGCAATCGGCCAGCGTATTTTGCTGCCGTAGCCCGCCAGCAACCAAAGCACGGCGGCGCAGATAATGGGCCATGCGGTAGTTCGCCAAACGCCTTCGGGTGCGGCCTTGCTAATCAGCCAGGCCAGTTCGGCGGCAATTAAAATACTGGTCAGCCAAATACCGGCGGTGTGCAGAATGGGCAGTGCTTGCTGATCGGAGTCTTCATGCCGCCACAATAAATAAAGCGCCAGAGGCAGGCTAAGCGGCCAGGCCAGCAGGCCCCAGCCCGCCAGTGGATGAAGGTGCGTTGCTAATACCGGCATGCTGATCAGCGCCAACACAGGAAACAGCACCAGAGCAGGCAGGCGCAGCAGCGGCCATTGCCATTTTTTGCAAGCAAGGCTGGCAAGCAGCGCACTGAAAGTTGCAAACAGGGCGATGGCTGAGGACTGCTCGGTGTGGATAATAAATTGCCAGATTTCATTCAGGCCTGCGCCCGTCCACCACAGCAATCCCCATGCAGCGAGAAGGGGTGAAATTATTTTTCCAGGCTTAAACCACGCCAGAGCCGCTTCTTTTTGCATTAAATAGGCGCTGAAAAACCCCGATAGCGCCAGCATCAGGCCGCCGATATAGCCGCTGTTCAGGATGGCTAAGGCATTGTCGGCTAAGGGGCCGCTATGGTTAAAGAAGGCGATGCCTGCGATGATTTGCAAAGCTAGGGCGCAGCAGAGCGAGCGTAAACGTTGCTGGCGCAGGCTCACCCAGATAATGGCAGCCGCTTCAACGGCCCAGCTGGCGGCGGTGGTGCGGGCATCAAAGGCTAGCGGAATAGCCAGTGTGGCAAACAGCACGCCCAGCGCAAGTAAGGCTTCAAACAGCAAACGCAGCTCGTCGCGTTTTTTTGCCCTTAAAAACTGTGCAATCGATAGATAAAAAGCAGAGAGCACGACGGCGCTGCCAGCGAGCGCAAATTCAATATCATGGACCAGAGCGGCTTGCAGGCCAAACGCTGCCAGCGGCGTGCCAAAAATCAGCGTGCCATCAACATAACTTTTGAGTGCCACTTGCTGGCGCAGGGCGTAGAGCAGGGCAATGCCCACATAAAATAGGAAAAACAAGATTAAAAAGGGCTCGGTACTGGCGAGCAGCTCAGGCTTATATTTAAGTGCGCCCCAGCTGGTGGCAATCCCAAAGGTAAACACAAAGCCCAGCAAATTAAGCGGCCGCCATGTTTTATACCAGGCCATCGCAAAAATACCTGCATTAAGCAGGGCAAAATAGCTGAACAGGGCGATATGGCTGCCGTGGCCGGTGGAAGTCAGAATCGGCGCTAAAAAGCCACCAGTAATACCCATCACCGCCAGCGATCTGGCGTCTTGTTTGATGGCTAAAATGGCCGAAAACACGCCGACCAGTACCAAAAACGCCAGCGCAAATCCGGCCGGAATCACAGCAAATTTCAGCGCAGTAAAAGCGGTGAGATACAGCACGCCCACACCGCCGCCCTGCATAATCAAAGCATATTCGCGGCGCTTGTCCCGTAATCGCCAGCCAATCACCAGCAGCACAATCGCACCAATGGCGGTGCCTGCAAAGCGAAACTCCACTGGCAACATGCTGTTGTCGGCGGCAAATTTAAGCAAAAACGCCAGGCCAAAAAAGAGGATCAGTATCCCGACCCGCACCACGGTATTGCCACCCAGTAGCCAGTCTTTGCCCATTTGAAAGGCTTTGGATAATTGCACGCTGAGCCAGTCTGGCTCTGCAGGCTGCAGGGGGGGCGGCGGTGCAGGGCGGCTTGGCGCAGCTTGCGGGCTGGGGGTAGCGGCTGCTGACGGTGGCTCGGTGGAAGAGAGATCTGCTGAATCTTGTGATTCCCCGGTAATGGTTAGGTTGCTTGCTGTTTGCTGGCTGAGGGTGTTGAGCGCAGCGGCAATATCAGCGGTGCTGGTTTCAGAAGGCATGGCCACTGAAGTATCGTTTATTTCCAGGCTAAGAGGCGCTGTGCTGATTTCTGGTGTGATTTCCTGCCGGGATGCTGGCAGGCTGCTTTCTGCGGGGGGGGCTGCTGATACGGGCGTGCTGCCGGCTTCAAAAACCGGGCTGATCTGGCTGCTGTTTTGTGCTTTAAGCTGCTGCATTTCGTCTTGCAGGGCGGCAAGAGATTGCTCCAGCTGCAATACTCTTTGCTCAAGGCTTATTGGGGCGATGTTGACCTGCGTATTGCCGGGGGCAGGCGGGAGGCGTGAATGATTCCCGCTGGCAGAGGTTTCAGAGTCTTGCTCTGGAGCAGGGTTTTTTTTGCTTAAAAAAATATAGGCAATAAAAGCCAGCAGCCCGGCGCCCAATGCCCCGCCAGTACCAAATTGCAGCCCTCCCCAAATCATGGCAATCAGGATAATGATGCTTGCTTTCATAGTGGCCTCAGGGTTGGGCGTATTGAGGATAAAAAAGAGCCGGAGTCAGGAAGGGGCTCTGCTTTATCTGCTGAAGGGCTGCGTTGCGGCATTGGCCATCAATATAAGCAGTACCTTCAGCTGATCAATTTAATGTGTTGCTTTAGTTCTGATCAATAAATGAAAAGGCTGCACACCCTGTGCCCATGCGGATAATAGCGCACGGGTGTGCAGTGATTAAACTGTGCCCCTTTTACTGTTTAGCGCCATGCGCCGGGTTTTTTGACCGGCTTAACAACGGGCCTGGCAGGCGTTTTTGCTGGTTTTAAATCTTCGCCTTCCTGGTAGCTTTTTAAAATGCTTTCAGAAAGCTGCAATACCGCTGTCGCATAGAGCGTGCTTTTGTTGTAGCGGGTAATCACATAAAAATTATTAAAGCCAAGATAGTGGCTGGTAAAGCCTGGCTCGGTTTCAAGGGCAAATAACACGGCTTTATCTTCGGTATTCACTTCGCTGATTGGTACTACCCCTTTTTGCATCAGCTCGCCCACGGTGTAGTGCAGATTAAATTTGTCGGCAAAAACATCGCTCATATCGGCGTTGATATTGACTGCGGCATAGGCTTGTTGCCCTTTTTCCCAGCCATGTGCTTTTAAGTAATTAGCCACGCTGGCGATGGCGTCGTTGGGGTGATTCCAGATATCACGATGGCCGTTCTGATCGTAATCGACGGCATACTGGCGAAACGATGAAGGCATAAATTGTGGCCAGCCCATGGCACCCGCGTAGGAGCCGGTAAAGTCCATCGGGTCTTCTTTTTCTTCACGGGCCAGTAAGAGAAATTCAGTCAGTTCTTTTTGAAAAAATTCGGCGCGGCGCGGGTAATCAAAGGCAATGGTGCTCAGCACATCCAGAATATGAAAGCTGCCGGTGTTTTTGCCATAATTTGTTTCGGCCCCCAGAATCGCTACGATAACCTCTGGCTCTACCCCGTAGCGCTCGCTGATTTCTTTGATGGCAATCGCGTGCTCGCGCCAGAATTTTGCGCCCGCCAGGCTGCGTGCAGGATTTACAAAATTAACGCGGAAGGTATACCAAGGCCGTGCGGTAGAAGGGCGGTCTAAAATATCCAGCACATTGCTTTTATGCGTGGCCCGGCTAAGCGTTTGCACCAGTTCTTCTTCGCTGAATTGATAAGTTGCTGCGGTAGCCTTGATATAAGCCTGCACATCTTCCCGTGCAACTAAAGCCTCGTCGGCGTGGGCCATGCCCATCAGGCTGACTAATAACAGGGGTAAAAATTTACGCATGGTTTTCGCTTTTCTTAAAGTGGCCCACATTATCTACGAAAGGCAGTGCAATGATGCGGGAATATTAAACAGGAATAACTGGCAAAAATGTCACAAAGAAAGTGCCGAGGATAAGAGCTGGGCGGTGATATCCACGATGGGAATCACCCTTTCATAATCCATACGGGTGGGGCCAATTACGCCTAGTGTGCCAACAATTTCGCCATTGACGCGATAAGGCGCTGTGATTACTGAGCACTCGTCCAGTGGCGCCAAGCCTGATTCGCCACCGATATATATTTTTACACCATCGGCATGATTGCCTAAGTCCAGTAGTTGCAGCAGAGCGGTTTTTTGTTCGAAAAGGGCAAACAACTGACGCATTCTGGCCACATTAAAGGATAAATCGCCAACACCCAGCAGCTGGTGCTCGCCTGCAATCACCACAGAATCACTGCGTTTGCTTAATTCTGCACCTACTGCAACGGCGGCATTCATCAGGCTGACAATATCGCTTTTCAGGCTGACTAATTCCTTTTGTACAATATGGCTTAATGCCGCCAGCGTTTTACCTGAGCAATATTCATTTAAAAAATGCGCGGCTTCAGTCAGCTCACTGGCGGAATAGATGCGCTCGGTTTGTAAAATACGATTTTGTACATCGCCATCGCTGGTCACCAGAATCAGCAAAACACGCCGTTCTGACAGCTGCATAAATTCAATTTGTTTCAGCAAAATGTCATGGCGTCTGGGGCTTTGCACCAGGCCTGCAAATTGGGTCAGCTGCGATAAAACCTGTGAAGCCGCGGCAACACTGCGTTGCGGGCTGTCTACCGGCAGCTGTAATTCGCTCAGGGTGGGGGAATCTAAAGTTTGCACTGTAAGCAAAGAATCAACAAAAAGCCGGTAGCCCAGTACCGTGGGTATGCGTCCGGCCGAGGTGTGCGGGCTGGCCACAAAGCCCAGCGCTTCTAAATCAACCATGGTATTTCTGATCGTCGCAGAGCTGATATCCAGCCCGGAAAAATGCTGCAAGGCTTTGGAGCCAACAGGCTGGCCTTCAGCAATGTAGCGCTCGACGAGGGTTTTAAGTAGAATTTGAGAACGATCGTTCAGCATATTAGGCGGTGAGGGTGGGCTATGTTTCGAATCTTACTTCGTTTTACAAGGAGTTTCGCTTTCGGGCAAGCACTTGCCTGGTGAAAACACCGGGCGAAGCACTTTAATTAACTGACTGCTGCTGTTATTTTTTAAAAAATCGGGTCTAATGAGCTTATGCAAAGTCTACTGTTCAAAACCATCGCTGTTGTGGGGCGTACTGGCACACCCACTTTAGACGAACCCATTCGCCGCCTGGCTGCACTTTTAGCGGCAGCAGGTGTTAAAGTTTTGCTCGATCAGGCCACAGCAGAAGAGCATGGCATTACTGAACATCAGGATGTTAGCCGGGATAATATCGGCAAAGTGGCCGATCTGGTCATTGTACTGGGCGGCGATGGCACCATGCTGGGGGTGGCTCGTTTGCTGGCCCCCTATCGTATTCCTCTGGTGGGGATTAACCAGGGCCGCCTGGGTTTTATGACCGATATCTCGGTTGATGAAATGGACGAGCTGGTGATCGCCATGTTGTATGGCGAATTTATCCCCGAAGAGCGCATTTTGCTTGAAACCACTGTGGTGCGTGATGGTCATGAAATTGACAACGCCTTAGCGTTTAATGATGTGGTGTTCAGCCGGGGCAATACCGGCGCCATGATCGAGTTTGAAATCTTTATTGATGGTCGTTTTGTATACAGCCAGCGTTCGGACGGCCTGATTATTTCAACGCCAACAGGCTCTACGGCTTACGCCCTTGCCTCCGGCGGGCCGATTTTGCATCCAAGCCTGCCCGCGATTGCACTGGTGCCTATTTGCCCGCAATCCTTATCAAATCGCCCGATTGTGGTGAATGACACCTGTGCCGTTGAGTTTTTACTGACCCGTGCCCAAGATGCGCGGGTGTATTACGACAATCAGTCACACTGTGATTTACAAGAAAAAGACCGGGTGCTGATCAGCCGCTACCGCAATACCTTAAGGGTGTTGCACCCGAATAGTTATCACTACTACGACACCCTGCGCGAAAAACTGCGCTGGGGTGAGCGTTTGTAAGTCATTTCTCAATTTAATTTAAAACCCAGATCCTGAACCACAGAGAGCACGGAAGACGCAGTTTACACAGAGAAAACCATTCAAATTAAGTTTTTCTCCGTGATTCTCCGTGTTCTTCTTTACTTCGTGTTTTAAGATTTAGGTTTGTTTCGTGGCAACCGTAACCAAGGTGTAAAAAAGCGTCATGCTGCTTTCTATCTCGCTCAAATCCTTTGTCATTGTACAAGAGCTGTCTCTTGACTTTCGTGCCGGCCTGACCACCCTCACAGGTGAAACGGGAGCGGGTAAATCGATCGTGATCGACGCGCTGGGTTTGCTCCTGGGAGGGCGGGCAGAAAGCGCTGTGGTGCGCCACGGTGCCGAAAAAGCCGATTTGCAGGCACGGTTTGCCCCGCCTAAAAATGCAAGGGCCTGGCTGGAAGAAGAAGCCTTGCTGGGGGACGAGCCGGATGAGCTGCTGATCCGCCGCAGCATCGACAGCAGCGGTAAATCCCGCGCCTGGATTAATGGTATTGCCGCCACGCTGACGCAGCTTAAATCACTGGGCGAGCAGTTGGTGGATATCCACGGCCAGCACGCGCCGCAATCCTTGCTGCGCTCTGAAGTGCAGCGCGAATTAGTTGATGGTTATGCAGAATGCACTGGCCTCGCTAAAGACGTGGCGGGCTTATTTAAAGATTGGAAAAACGTCGTTGATGAGCTGGCGATTGCCGAGAATAACGCTGAAGCCTTTGATGCAGAGCGTGAACGCCTGCAATGGCAGGTGGACGAAGTGGCCGCCTTGCAATTTACCGCAGCAGAATGGCCGGAGCTTCAAGCCGAGCATAAACGCCTGCACCATGCGGCCAGCCTGATTGAAGGCGTGCAAAGCGGCTTGCTGATGCTGGCCGATGGCGATGAAAACTGCCAGTCTTGGCTGGGCTCGGTAGCGGGGCGCTTATCTGATCTCGCTGATTTTGATGCAGGCATCTCAGAAACACTGGAGCTTTTAGCCAGTGCCGAAGCGCAGCTGACTGAATCTGTGTATGCATTGCGCCGCTATGCCGATCACTTAGAGCTGGATCCGGCGCGCCTTGCCGATGTAGAAAGCCGCCTGGATGCCATCTTTCGCATGGCGCGTAAATATCGGGTAGAGCCCGCTGAGCTGCCGGAAAAACTGGCCGCCTGGCAGCAGCGCCTTGCCGAATTAGGCGGCAGCGCAGGGCTGGATGCGGTGCGCCGCCGCGCAGAAAAGCTGGAAGCAGATTACCGCAAAGCAGCAAAGCAACTCTCTGCCAGCCGCAAGGCCGCAGCAGATAAGCTCTCTAAAATGGTGACTAAAGAATTGCAACTGCTGGCCCTGGTGGGCAGCCGCTTTGAAATTGCCCTGCACCCCCATGAAGCACCCGCGAGTTTTGGCCTGGAAACGGTTGAGTTTATGGTGGCTAATCATCCCACCACTCCGGCAAGAGCCATGGCAAAGGTTGCTTCGGGTGGTGAGTTATCCCGTATTAGTCTCGCCCTGCAGGTGATTACCAGCCAGGTGGCTAACGTGCCTACGCTGATTTTTGACGAGGTAGACGTGGGGATTGGCGGCCGGGTGGCCGAAATTGTCGGCCGCATGCTGGCGGACCTGGGTGCGGCGCGGCAGGTGCTGTGTATTACCCATCTGCCGCAAGTTGCCGCCTGCGGGTTTCAGCAGCTGCAGGTCAGCAAAACCCAGTCTAAATCCGGTGTGTTAAGCACTATCCATATGTTGAGTGTGGAAGAGCGCATCGAAGAAATCGCCCGCATGCTGGGCGGCGTGGAAATCACCTCTACCACCCGGCAGCACGCGGCAGAAATGCTGGGTGTGGCAGTGTAATGTTTTTGCAAGCATGCTAACCCAACCTGCCAGAGCATCACTCTGGCGTATTTTACTTAGGTTTATGGTGTTTTCTTATGGGCGCCATACAGTTGATGCAATGCCTAATAAGGGCGCTCTTGTTTTTCTTCCTGTGCCCGGTGTTCTTTTTATCTCTGTGCTTACAGAGCTTTTATAAGATTGTTGGTTTATGAATGATTCAGGTTTTATGCAGCAGGCCCTGTTTGAGGCAGAGCGGGCCAAAGAGCTGGGTGAGGTGCCCGTGGGGGCGATTGTTACCTATCGTGGCGAGATAATTGGCAGGGGGTGTAATCAGCCCATTTTGCGCCATGATCCGAGTGCTCATGCTGAGATGATGGCTATCCGCCAGGCGGCACGTCATGTGGGTAATTACCGGCTGCCCGAGTGCGAGCTGTTTGTCACTTTAGAGCCGTGCATTATGTGCGCCGGAGCTATTTTGCACTCCCGCATCAGCCGGGTTGTGTATGCGGCAAAAGATCCTAAAACCGGCGCTGCAGGCAGTGTGATTAACCCTTTTGCAGATTGCCGTTTAAATCATCAGACACAGCTGCTTGATGGGGTGATGGCTGAAGAGTCTTCAAACTTACTAAAGGCTTTTTTCCGCGAGCGGCGGCAGGCTGAAAAAGATCGCAAGAGAACTGTCGTATAAATTTCATTTTTTTGTGAAATATTTACATTGCGGTAAATAAAGTCGTAAACTAAATCCTCACACTTGATCGGGATGTGGGGATGAAAAAAATACTAATTGCCTTCGCCGCAGCATCACTACTTGGCGCATGTGCTTCAACACCTTCAAAAAATACAGCAGCCTTGGCAGAGGCTGTTATTCCAACCGTTAAATCACATAATAAGCAGGTTGTGGCTTATATCCGTACCTGGCCAATTGGCTCTACGCCAAAAGATATGGATATGGGGCGCCGCTGGCGGGCCAGTGATATTCAGGGAAATCAGCTCACAACTTTAAACTTAAGCTTTGGTTTAATTCGTAATGGCACCGAGGTTTATATTAAAGATTTGGAGCCTCAGCCTAATTCGGATAAGACCGCCACTATTGCCCCATTTGCAAATATGTGGGATGAAGTTGCTAAATTGCAAAGTCAGTATCCGCATTTAAAAGTGAATGTTTCCATTGGAGGCTGGGGCGCGGATGGTTTTTCACAATTAGCCCGAACACCAGAATCACGCGAAAAATTTATTGCAAATGTGATTAAGTTAATTGATGAGCATAATCTGGCAGGCATTGATTATGATTGGGAATACCCAGTTGGCCCGGATTGGCTGCCGATTGCAAAAGACCCGAGTGATAAAGAAAACTATCCCCGCCTTTTAGAAGAAACAAAAGCGGCATTTAATAAGCACGGCGAAAAAACAGGAAAGCAATATCAATTGTCGGTTGCCGTACCGGCAGCAGCTTGGTTTTTGCAAAATATTGATGTGGCTCGTGTAGCCAAATCAGTCGATTTTATGAAAGTAATGGCGTATGACTTTGCCGGATCATGGAGTAAAAAAACCAGCCATCATACCAATTTGTACCAGAACAAAGCAGATCCTGAAGGCGGTGGCTGGAGCACCGATCAGGCGATGAATTTGTATCTGGATGCAGGGGTTAAGCCAGAGAAGCTGCTTATGGGCAGCGCCTTTTACGGGCGTGCATGGCAGGGAGTAGCGGCTGCAAACAACGGCCTGTTTAATGCTTATAAAAAAGCGGCGTACGACGATGGCATCACCTGGCAGGATATTAAGGCTTTAAAAGCCAGGGGGGCGACACGTTACTGGGATCCGGTTGCCAAAGCGCCATGGTTGTTTGATGGTGATTTGATGGTGACTTATGAAGATCAGGAGAGTTTAAAATACAAAGCTCAGTATATTAAACAGAAGCGTCTGGGCGGCATCATGGTTTGGGAGTATGCCCATGATATGGATAGCGAGTTGCCACGCGTGATTAATGAATCATTAATGTAATCGGTGTTGATCTGTTTATAAAAAAGGCCACTTTCGAGTGGCCTTTTTTTATTGGCATATATAAAAATGGTGGTTTTTTTTTTTTTGCTGTTTATTTGCAACTTTGTTGCTAATGACTCCAGTCGATATTTATAAAATATATAAATAATTATCGCATGCTGTTTTAAACGTGGGTGAATGGGCGGTGACCAATTTTTTTGAATGGCTTTATATTAGTGTATTCCCTAGTGTGTAAACCCTGATAGCGCAGATTTTTCCTTAAAAGCCTGGAATTTTATTGCGTCATCTATACGAAAATAATTAGGGTTTTTTAAAAAAACATCAAATTGAAAAAAAATCTTGATGTTGGTCAAACTATTCTCTAGTCTTTAATAACAAAGTCGCGGTTCATATAAGTGGCTTGTAATTGATAGTTCTATGGGGCGCATTTATCCAGCGTTGACTTAATCCGAATTGCTATTACGCAGTTAAGCACTGCTGATTAGCTAGTCTGTGCCTGTCATTTATCCCTGGCAGATACCGGCGTTCATTGGGGAATATCCCCGCTAAACTTAAAAAGGGTCGCTAATAATGAAGCAAGCATTAAATCGCGTAGCACGTCCTCTGCTGATGGTCGTTTTATTAGCCGGAGCTTTCAATGCCATGGCCGCTGAACGAGTGGATCTGGAAAATTATGTTGCCCCTGCCGGGCTTACAACGCGTGGTTTGGCAGACGAGGGGGTACATAACTTACTTGGCCTTAAGGCTGATGAATTACAAGCTGCACGCAGCCAGACTTACCCTGATGGCAAGGTTGTTACCCGCTATCAGCAATTCCACCAAGGCGTGCCTGTCTGGGGCGAAGGCGTGGTTGAAAACCGTGCAGCGGGCTTGGCTCAGCCAGCTTTGTCGGGTGCACTGCTGCGTGATCTGAGTAATGACCTGCCAAGCGCTAAGCCAGCGTACTCGCAAACCCAGATTTTGAGCATTGCTAAAACACAGGCGAAAGCCATTAAAACCGAAAATGAACAGGCCAAACTTTATGTGAAGCTGGGTTCTAATAATGTGGCTCAATTGATTTATGTGGTGTCGTTTGTTAATGGCAGTGCAATGAAGCCAAGCCGTCCGCACTTTATTATTGATGCCAATACGGGTGTGGTTTTGGATCGCTGGGAAGGGATTGCTCATAAAGATGCGACAGGACCTGGCGGTAATGCCAAAACGGGTCAGTATGAGTATGGGACTAAATATGGCCCTTTAGTCGTCACCGATGATTGCAAGATGGATAGCGGGAATGTGATTACCGTTGATTTGAAAAACGGCACAACAGGCAGCACGCCTTATCAGTTTACGTGCCCGCGCAATACCTATAAATCCGTAAATGGCGCTTTTTCGCCGCTGAATGATGCCCATTACTTTGGTAATGTGGTGTTCAATTTGTATAAAGACTGGTTTTCTCTGCGTCCGATCAGCCAGAATCTTTCTATGAAAGTGCATTATGGCAATAGCTATGAAAATGCCTTCTGGGACGGAAGCGCGATGCACTTTGGTGATGGTGCAAATACGTTCTATCCGCTGGTGTCCCTGGATGTTTCCGCTCACGAAGTCAGCCATGGTTTTACAGAGCAAAACTCGGGTCTGGTTTATTCCAAGCAATCGGGCGGGATGAACGAGGCTTTCTCTGATATGGCAGGGGAAGCGGCTGAGTTTTATATGAAGGGCGCGAATGACTTCCTTGTTGGGGCAGAAATTTTCAAGGCCAACGGTGCATTGCGTTATATGGCTGATCCAACCAAGGATGGCCGCTCTATTGGCCATGCCAGCCAGTATAACGACAGCCTTGATGTGCATTTAAGCAGTGGTGTGTACAACAAAGCCTTCTATTTATTGGCGAGCAAGGCGGGTTGGGGTACTCGTAAAGCGTTTGAAGTGATGGTTGATGCCAACCGTTTGCACTGGACAGCAAACAGCACCTTTGACCAAGGCGCTTGCGGCGTGGAAAAAGCTGCAGCAAGCCGTGGTTATACCGTGGCTGATGTGACATCCGCGTTTGAAGCAGTGGGTGTAAGTTGTATCGTTAAACCCCCTGTTGTCAAAGTGCTGACTAAGGGCGTGCCGGTAACAGGGCTTGCGCTTGCCAGCAATGCCACAGTCACTTACACCATTGTGGTGCCAGCAGGCGCAAGAAACCTGACATTTAAAACATCGGGTGGCACTGGGGATGCTGATATCTACGCCAAATTTGGCGCAGCACCAACAACGACTGTTTATGACGCAAAATCAGATGGTGGCACCAATACAGAAACCATCACAGTAGCAGCGCCTAAGGCAGGCACTTATTACCTGCTGCTGAAAGCGTACAACGCCTTTAGCAATGTCACTCTGGTGGGTAACTATCAGTAATTAAGTCAGCTGATGCGGCTGTGCTAGGCCGCGTGCCCTGCTACGAATGTGAGCAGGGCTTTTTTTTGGATTTAATAAATTCAAAGGAACGTCAAAATGAAACTAAAAGTGATCCCTCTGCTTTTGTGCGGTGTCTTGCTGAGCGCTGCCGCTGATGCTGCACCTAAAAAAGTCTGGATAACCCTGGGTGATGCGGCTTATTTACAGCTGCAAAAGCTTGCGCCGCAAACTATTGCAAAAGAGAGCCGCGCTATTTTACCGCAAGTGGGTTTGCTGGCGGCTGAGCGGGTGCATCTGGTTGAGGTGGATGAGCAGCAGCTCGCCCGTTTATCTGCATCTGTGCATGAAGAGTTGCATCGCTGCGGCGGCTTTATGTTTCATGCCAGTGAAGCAGCCGGGCGTCAGGCCTTAACACCAGTCAGCAGCTTGTTGGCAGCGGCTCACCCCTCGTATACGCTGGATAATCAAAGCGTCGTGAATGCCTTATTGCCACAAATGCAGGACAGCAATATCGCGCAAACCATTAATGATTTATCTGCTTTTACCAATCGCTACTACACCACGACGCATGGTGTTAATGCATCCAACTGGCTGAAAACGCGCTGGCAGCAAATAGCGGCTGGCCGCAGTGATATTACGGTTGAGCAGTTTAGCCATTCATGGGCGCAAAAATCAGTGATTCTGACGATTCAGGGCTCCGATAATCCGTCCGAGGTGGTGGTGCTGGGCGGCCATCTTGATTCAATTAATGGCCAGGGAACCAGCGAGGGTACACGTGCACCAGGAGCCGACGATGATGCATCCGGCATTGCCAGCATGACTGAGGTACTGCGGGTGTTGGTAGCAGGGGGATATAAGCCACGCCGGACACTGAAGCTGATGGGCTATGCCGCAGAAGAAGTCGGCCTGCGCGGCTCACAGGATATTGCCAAAAGTTTTAAAGCGGCGAACACCAATGTGGTTGGGGTGATGCAGCTGGATATGACCAACTATAAAGGCTCGGATAAGGACATCTACCTTTACACCGATTACACCGATAACGCGCAAAATCAGTTTGTGGCTAATTTGCTGACGACCTATCTGCCAGCGATAAAGATTGGTTACGATAAATGCGGTTACGCTTGCTCAGATCATGCATCCTGGAGTGGGCAGGGCTATTTTGCCTCTATGCCTTTTGAATCCTCATTTACACAAGACAACCCTTATATCCATACGGCCAACGACACCTACGCTAACAGCGGCAATCAGGCTCAGCATGCTTTGAAGTTTTCTAAAATGGCGCTGGCATTTATGGTTGAGCTGGGAAGCGATGGTCCAGTAGGACCAGGGCCCGTGGATAAGGTGGAAAACTTCTCCGGCAAGCTGGCGGTGGGACAAAAGCAAAGTTATGGCCCGTTTAAAGTGGGCGCTGGCGGTGATTTTACTGCTGTACTGAGTGGCACAGGTGATGCAGATTTATACTTGCGTAAAGGCAGTGCACCCAGCACAACCGTGTTTGATTGCAAGTCTGATGGCCCAAGCAGCTCGGAAACCTGCGCATTAAACTTAAGCGCAAATGGCGATGTTTATTTGCTGCTGAATGGCTATTCCGCAGCAAATTACACCCTTAAAGTAACGTATCGCCCGCAATAAGCAGAATCAGGCCGTGCAGATTGTGCGGCATGTCTGAGTGGTAAAAAGGAAGGTGTGGCGTGTGTCTTTGTAAAAAATGCGGCCTGATAAGCCGCATTTTTTTTGATTAAACCGTTAGCAGGTGCTGCATTTCTTCAGCACGGGCAGTTTGAGCTCGCGTTGTATTCTATGTGGCGGATGGTTTAAATGGCCTGCTCGTTAATCTCGCCTGTGCGAATCCGCACCACGTATTCAACAGGGGTGACAAAGATTTTTCCGTCGCCAATTTTGCCCGTGTTAGCCGCTTTAATAATGGCTTCAATGGCGGTTTCTACCTTGTCATCTTCAAGAACGACTTCGATTTTGGCCTTAGGTAAAAAATCGACGACGTATTCTGCTCCCCGGTAAAGCTCGGTATGGCCTTTCTGGCGGCCAAATCCTTTCACTTCGGTTACAGTGAGGCCGGATATGCCAAGCTCCGACAGGGCTTCACGGACTTCATCCAGTTTAAATGGCTTGATAATCGCTTCAATTTTTTTCATCTTTTTTCCTTTTCGCGGTGGCTTTCTGCTGGAGTATAGGGCGGGCGTTTATAAGCCAAGTTTTAGTTCGCGCTGATCACCGTTTAACGGCATGCGATCCAATAGGGGGGCAAAGAGGCTTTCTTTGCCACTGCCCGCTTTGAGCTGGAGTGAGCCCTGCGGGCCGCGCTGAGGATCAGCTTTACCCTGTCCTGAAATGGCCAGGGCAGCACCGCCCTCAGGCGAGATAGTCCAGTTTAAATCAGGCTGTAATTTGATCTGGTAGCTGCCAAAGGGATTGGCCTGCGGGGTCACGAGCGAGCTGGCATTTTGCCAGTGTAAGTTGATTTCGCTTGTTTGTGGCTTGCTTATCCGGCTGGCTTCCAAGGTGAGCTGGCCGCCAAGCTGAAAAGGGGCTAGCTTTTTATCGAGTGCAAATAAAGGTGCGGCAGGCAGGGTGAGGCTGACCGATTCAAGGCGGTTGCCGCCCGCGCCAAGGGCTAACCATGCTTTGCCTGCCTGGCTGCCATAGCGGGTATCCAGCTGCCACACCAGTTGCCCTTTGAAAAGCTTAAGGGGTTGCCACTGCCAGCGCACTTCATCCAGCAACTGCTGGCCACTGATGCCAAGGGGGGTCAGCCTGCCGGACCATATGGTGCCGCTTACGCCGCCTAACTGCACGGGGGCGGGGACAAATTTCAAAATAAATGAGGCTGGAAATTGCAACATCAAAAATAAAATCAGCAAAGGAATAATGAATTTGCTGCGGTGATAAAGATATTGCTTCATTGGCGTTCTACCTCTGCGCTCAGCTGCACAATGCCATTGTGTTCTGCTCCGCTGATTTGCAGGTGATTGATATGCGAGCCGGTTTCGCTGCGAAGTGCTGAAAGCAGGGGAAGTGCATCGGCAAAGCGAATCTGTGCGATTTTAATCTGCAGTTTGTCTGCTGTGAGTGCCTGAATGTCTGCGCTGGTGTTTCTGGCGTCCAGACTGGCTTGCACTGCAGCGCGCAAATCGCCATTGCGGCTTGGGCCTGCGGGGGTGGATTTGATCTGCGCGAGTTGTCTTTGCAGCTCTGCAAGTTGCATTTGCATCTGAGGCACTTGCTTGCTGAGCTGTGCCCGGGAGCTGTTAACCGGCTGCCATACTCCCGCATAGAGGATTGCAAAAAGGGCAAACAGGCCGCAGCCGCTTAAATAAAGCCGCTCGCGGGGTTTGCATTGTTGCCAGAATTCTTTCAGTTTGTTCATTTTCTTAGGTTGCTCATTTTACGGCTTGGGCGCGGATCATAACTTTCATGCGCCCTGTTGTTGCAGGCTGGGTTTCTGCAGATAATCCTGCCCCTTTAAGCTGAGACTGCAGGCTGCCCGCCTGAGAATCTGGTAACTCCAAACTGAGCTGGCCATTGGTGTAATCGAGCTGTGTCAGTTGCAGGCCATTACCGGCAATGCCGGCTACTTGCAGGAGCAGGTCCAGCCCGTCACCGTTGCCGCTGCGAAGCCCGCCGCGATCACGCAGTTTGCTTTGCAGCTGTAATACGGGGTCAAAGACTGGCTCGCCGGGAAAGGCCGCCGCATAGGTCTGGCGCATTTCACGCTGCAAAGCCAGTTTGCTGCTGCGTAATTGCCACCAGTCACCAATTTGCCCCGCTAAAACCAGTGCAAAAATAGCACTTAATAGTAGTGCCGGGGTTTGCAGGATTTTCCAGTCAAAACGCCACTGGCTGCGCTGGGCAAAATCACCTTGCAGTAAATTTGTACCCGGTACGCTGTTTGGGATTAAATCAGCAAGGTGGAGATCTTGCCTTGATGCGTCACCAATCAGTGCCTCAACGATAAGGGCATCATCAAGCTGGCTGTATTGTCCTTCCGGCGTGCGCACGAGGTATGTTTGCTGATCAGTAGCAACACACCAGCCTTCGCTATCAGGCAGAAAATCATAAAGACTCCACACCGCTGAAGGAATGATCTGATGCCCGGCCAGTAAGCTCAGGTATTGAGTCAGCCATTTTCGGTCTGCAGCAATAATTTTATTATTCTGGTCGTTGAGCCCAAAGTGCAGTGATGCAGCAGGGCTGAGCAGGCGATCCTCTAAAAGATGGGGCAAAAGTTTTTGCCGCCTTGCTAAAGATTGCTTTGGCAGCTCTGCGCGATAAATATTTGAGAGCGCCGCAGGAACAATAAGCTCGGTTCTTTGCGAGGGCGGAAGCGCGCTGAGCTGTGCCGTGCCGGATTGCTGGCCGGCAAACCAGCGAACTTCTGTCGTAGCAAGATCGCAAGCAGGAAGAATACGCAGGAGTGTATGTATATGATCGTTCACGGGAGGGGTGAAGTAAGAGTGTATAGGGTGAAAAGCTGTGCGGAGTATGACATAAACTTTTTATGGGCTGTATAGATTGCGATTATCTTACTGTTATATTAAAGAATTTCGTGTCTGTTGTGACGGTTGCTTAAATTATTTTGAAATATTTTCAAAATAAGGCTTGGCAAAGTAAAAACCTTCAACTAGAATGCGGGTCTTCCTTCGGTGCACAAGCAAACGTAGCGATGAGAAGTGGGGGGTTGGCGGAATTGGTAGACGCACTGGATTTAGGTTCCAGCGCCGTAAGGTGTAAGAGTTCGAGTCTCTTATCCCCCACCAAATATTCTGAAAAAAAGCCGCAAGAGCATTGCTCTTGCGGCTTTTTTCATGCCTAAAATTCCGGCTGCATAACACTTTTCTTGTTGGAAAATCGCACAAAGCATCTGTTTTTTTATTGGCCGGAGCTTGCGGTCTAAGTCTTGTGGCTGCTGTGTTTTTGGTCGCACGGGCGCTGGTTAATAATTCTGTTTGGATTTGCGTGCCGTTGTGCGCTAAACTTACCGACTTTGTTGGTAAATCGCGGTGAGTGCTGCGTGCTGATCTGGTTTTTCTGTCTGTTTTGGCTGGTCTGAGACGGGGAGAGCTGGAAAGGCAAAGATCATGACTGATGATCTGCATATTACTGCTGATGAGCTGGCTTTATCCCCTATTTATTAAGATGCGTGTACGCGCGTTGATCCCCCATAGGAATGGTTTGAAATGCAAGTACAACTAGAAACCCTGAATCAACTCGAACGTCGCCTGTCTATTTCTGTGCCACGCGCAGAAATTACCGAGCAAGTTAACGCGCGTTTGAAGCATGTTGCTAAGACTGCAAAAATTGCAGGTTTTCGTCCAGGTAAAGCGCCGATGAAAATCGTTGCACAAAACTACGGCTTCCGTATTCAGGAAGAAGTATTGGGCGAAACGGTTGAAGTGAGTTTTGGTCAGGCAGTACAAGAGCAAAAGCTGCGTGTAGCAGGCTACCCACGTTTCGAGCCAAAAGATGCGGCGGAAGAAACAGGCGATTTCCAGTTCTCGGCTACTTTTGAAGTGTATCCGGAAGTTGTGATCGGTGATTTAGCTGCTGCTCAAATTGAAAAACCAGTATTGGAATTGTCTGATGCTGAAGTAGAAAAAACAGTAGACATCCTGCGTCGCCAGCGTACTCGTTTTGAGCGCGTAGAGCGCGAAGCAGCGGATGGCGATCGCGTGATCGTAGATTTCAAAGGCTCAATCGACGGCGTATTGTTTGATGGTGGTTCTGCTGAAAACCACGCTTTCCTGCTGGGCAAGGGCCAGATGTTGCCAGGCTTTGAAGCCGGTGTGATCGGTATGAAAGAAGACGAAACCAAATCGGTAAGCGTTGAATTCCCTGCTGATTACCATGGTGCCGATGTTGCAGGCAAAACTGCAGTATTCGAAATCACGGTTAAAAATGTGGCTGCTGCTATCTTGCCGGAAGTGGATGCAGACTTCGCAAAAAGCCTGGGTATTGTTGATGGCGATGTAGAAAAAATGCGCGCTGAAGTCCGTGGCAACCTGGAGCGCGAAGTGCGCTTCCGCCTGAAAGCCCGCGCTAAAGAAAACGTTATGACGGCACTGATTGCTGCTGCGCCGGTTGAATTGCCTAAGGCTCTGGTTCAGCTGGAAATCGGTCGTTTGGCTGAAGGTGCGCTTGCAGACTTGAAAGCACGCGGTATCGACCCAAAGTATGTTCCGTTCTCGCCAGAAATGTTTGAAGCGCAAGCACAGCGCCGTGTTCACCTTGGTTTAGCATTGGCTGAGCTGGTTAAGGGTAACGGCCTTGAAGCGAAAGCGGATCAGGTAAAAGCGGTTGTTGAAGATTTGGCGCAGAATTACGAAGATCCAAGCGAAGTTGTAGCATGGTACTTTGAAGATCGTGAGCGTTTGGCTGGCCCGGAATCAATGGCGTTGGAAGACAATGTGGTTGAGTTCGTTCTGGCTAAGGCACAGGTAACTGAAAAAGGCATGTCCTTTGAAGAGCTGATGGGCCAGCAAGGCTGATCATTCTCGGTTACTGAGGTGCTACGATAAGGTGTCATCATAGGTGACACCTTATCGTTTGAATGACCATAAATTTCTGAGAGAAAAAGATGTCGAGACAAGAATTTGATCCGCAAAACCTTGGGTATATCCCGATGGTCGTTGAACAAAGCGGCCGGGGCGAGCGTTCTTATGATATCTACTCGCGCCTCTTAAAAGAGCGTGTTATTTTCTTGGTCGGCCCGGTAAACGATCAAAGCGCAAATCTGATTATTGCGCAGATGTTGTTTTTGGAATCCGAAAATCCAGATAAAGATATTCATTTATATATCAACTCCCCGGGTGGCTCGGTCACTGCAGGTCTGGCCATTTACGACACCATGAATTTTATTAAGCCGGATGTGTCGACAATGTGCGTGGGGATGGCGGCCAGTATGGGGGCTTTCCTGCTTTCCAGTGGTGCCAAGGGTAAGCGTTACGCTTTGCCTAATTCACGAATTATGATTCACCAGCCCTTGATTGGCGGTTTGTCGGGCCAGGCATCTGATGTGGAAATTCATGCGCGTGAATTAATTAAAACTAAACGCTCGCTGAATGAAATGCTGGCGAAACATACTGGTCAGAGTATCGAAGCCGTTGAGCGTGATACAGACAGAGATAACTTTATGAGTGCTGCAGAATCAAAAGACTACGGTCTGATTGATGATGTATTGCAATCTCGCAGCGCGGCAGCCGCTAAATAAGGCTGCGTCGGATCGTGACAATGCCGCCAGCGTGCCTGGCGGTTTTTTATTCTAGTGGCCTGTCAGGTTTACTGTTTTCAATCAGACAGGCTGCAATGGCCCGTTTTTTGGGGTGTAGGTTAGGCGATGTCAGAAAAACTCCTTTATTGTTCTTTTTGCGGTAAAAGCCAGCACGAAGTGGTTAAGCTGATTGCTGGGCCACAAGTTTTTATCTGCAACGAATGCATTGAGCTTTGTCGTGATGTGCTGAAAGACGAAGCCGCTGCTGTGATTGGCGAAACTGAGCAAGTTACAGATGGTAAGCGTGTGCCTACGCCGATGGAAATTCGGACCACGCTGGATTCCTATGTCATCGGGCAAGAGCGCGCTAAAAAGATTTTAGCGGTTGCGGTTTACAATCATTACAAGCGACTGACCAGTAATAAGTCCAGCGATAATGATGTGGAATTAGCCAAGTCAAATATCCTCTTAATCGGGCCTACTGGCTCGGGTAAGACTTTGCTTGCACAGACCATGGCTAAGCTCCTCGATGTTCCATTTGTGATTGCGGATGCCACAACACTGACCGAAGCGGGCTATGTGGGTGAAGATGTCGAGCACATCATCGCCAAGCTGTTGGCTCAGTGTGATTACGATGTAGAGAAAGCTCAGCGCGGCATTATTTATATCGATGAGATCGATAAAATTGCCCGTAAATCTGAAAACCCTTCAATTACCCGTGATGTATCGGGTGAGGGTGTGCAGCAGGCACTGCTGAAGCTGGTAGAGGGTACGGTTGCTTCCGTGCCGCCTCAGGGGGGGCGTAAGCACCCTAATCAGGACATGCCGCAGGTTGATACCACTAATATTCTGTTTATTTGTGGTGGTGCGTTTGAAGGCCTCGACAAGATTATTCGTAATCGTTCAGTGAAGAGTGGTATTGGTTTCGGTGCTGAAGTCATGAGCAAAGATGAAAACTCCAGTGTTGGTAAAATGTTACACACGGTTGAGCCAGACGATTTAATTCGTTTCGGTTTGATTCCTGAGTTTGTGGGACGTTTGCCGGTTACTGCTACGCTGGAAGAGCTGGATGAGGCTGCCTTGGTTTCTATTTTGACCGAGCCAAAAAATGCGCTGATCAAGCAGTACCAAAAGCTGTTCTCGCTGGAAGGGGTTGAGCTGGAAGTGGGCAAAGAAGCCCTAGCTTCGATTGCGCACAAGGCCATGGAGCGTAAAATTGGTGCGCGTGGTCTGCGCTCGATTGTTGAATCATCTCTGCTGGATATCATGTACGAGCTGCCTTCACTGAAGGGGGTTGAGCGCGTGGTTGTGGATGAATCTATGATTAAAAACGCCACTGCTCCAACGATTGTTTACGCAGATCCTGCTGCGGCTTAATGTGAGATGACGCTTGCATGCGATGCGTGCAAGTGTTTTTAAATTCAGAATATTTCATATGTTCCATGGATATTTGAAATATTCAGGTCAGATTTTAGTTCTTGGGCATTGTATTTCCTTGCCTGCACCCCCATGATCTGGGGGATAAATCCATTATTGAGGACCCTTGTTGATGTCCCAAACTGTTGCGTTTGCTGACGATGTCCATTTGCCGCTGCTGCCGCTACGAGATGTGGTGGTGTTTCCGCATATGGTTATCCCGCTATTTGTGGGTCGCCCAAAGTCGATTCGTGCGCTTGAAGCCGCGATGGAAGATGGCCGCCATATCCTGCTGGTTGCGCAAAAAAACGCCCAGAAAGATGAGCCAGGCCTGGCCGATATTTATCCTGTAGGTACGATTGCCAGCATCTTGCAGATGCTGAAACTGCCCGATGGCACTGTTAAAGTGCTGGTGGAAGGCGGGCAGCGCGCTGAGGTAACTGATATTGATGAGGAGGCGGGTTTTTACAGCGCCATTGCTCATCCGGTTGATGTCAGTGGCGAGCAGGGGCATGAAGTTGAAGCCATGCGCCGCGCCTTACTGACTCAATTTGATCAGTTCGTGAAGCTTAATAAAAAAATACCACCTGAAATTCTGACCTCCCTTGCCGGTATTGAAGATGCTCACCGCCTTGCCGATACCATTGCTGCGCACCTGCCTTTAAAGCTGGAGCAAAAGCAATCTATTCTCGAAATGTTTGATCTGCGCCGCCGTATGGAACAGCTATTAAAACAGCTGGAATCCGAGCTGGATATTTTGCAGGTTGAAAAGCGTATTCGTGGCCGCGTAAAGCGCCAGATGGAAAAAAGCCAGCGCGAGTACTATCTGAATGAGCAGGTTAAGGCGATTCAGAAAGAGCTGGGTGAATTAGACGAAAACGCCGATATCGACGAGCTTGATAAAAAAATCAAGAACGCAGGGATGAGTAAAGAAGCGCGAGATAAGGCTGAATCCGAGCTTAAAAAACTTCGCATGATGTCGCCAATGTCTGCTGAGGCGACCGTTGTGCGTAATTACATCGATACGCTGCTCGATTTGCCGTGGAAAAAGAAAACCAAAATCAGCAAGGAATTGCCGGCTGCTGAGTTGGTGCTCGATACCGATCACTATGGCCTTGAAAAGGTGAAAGAGCGCATTGTTGAGTACCTTGCGGTACAAAGCCGTGTTGAAAAGCTAAAAGCCCCGATTCTGTGCCTTGTAGGGCCGCCAGGGGTGGGTAAAACTTCTTTGGGTGAGTCGATTGCCCGCGCAACAAACCGCAAGTTTGTGCGCATGGCCCTGGGTGGCGTGCGCGATGAATCTGAGATTCGTGGTCACCGCCGTACCTATATTGGCTCTATGCCAGGTAAAATTTTGCAGTCGATGACTAAAATTGGCGTAAAAAATCCGCTATTTTTACTCGATGAAGTCGATAAGATGGGGGCGGATTTCCGTGGTGACCCATCTTCTGCCTTGCTGGAAGTGTTGGATCCGGAACAAAACCACGCATTCAGCGATCATTATCTGGAAGTTGATTTTGATTTGTCGGATGTGATGTTTGTTGCAACAGCCAACTCTTTGAATATTCCGCCTGCTTTGCTGGATCGGATGGAAGTTATTCGTTTGTCGGGCTATACCGAAGACGAAAAAGTGAATATTGCCCTCAAGTATCTGGTGCCTAAGCAAGTGAAGGCCAATGGGGTGCAGGAAGGCGAGCTGGTGATCACAGACACGGCTGTGCGTGATGTGGTGCGTTACTACACGCGTGAGGCGGGTGTGCGTAGCCTGGACAGGGAGATCGCTCGTATCTGCCGTAAGGTGGTGAAAAGTCTTCTGATGAAGCCTAGTGATAGAAAGATTACTGTTACGCCGAAAAACTTGGAAAAGTACTTGGGTGTACATCGTTTTGATTACGGTGTGGCCGAGCAAACCAACCAAGTGGGGCAGGTAACAGGCCTTGCATGGACCGAAGTTGGTGGCGAATTGCTCACGATCGAAGCGGTAAAATTCCCAGGCAAGGGCAAAATGATTCAGACTGGTAAGCTCGGTGATGTGATGCAAGAGTCCATCCAGGCGGCTTTATCGGTTGTTCGCAGTCGTGCAAAAGCGTTGGGAATTGACCCGGATTTTTATCAAAAAATAGATATGCACATCCACTTTCCTGAAGGCGCAACGCCAAAAGATGGCCCGTCTGCAGGGATCGGTATTGCAACTGCAATGGTGTCGGTATTGTCGGGTATTCCGGTTCGCTGCGATGTTGCAATGACCGGTGAGATCACGCTGCGTGGCGAAGTATTGCCAATTGGTGGTTTAAAGGAGAAACTGCTTGCTGCTCACCGCGGTGGCATTAAGCAGGTGTTAATTCCTGAGGGCAATGTTAAGGATCTTGCCGAGATTCCTGACAATGTGAAGCGCGGACTAACCATTCACCCAGTTAAGTGGATCGACCAGGTGTTGGGGTTTGCCTTGGAGCGTTTGCCGGAGATTTTGCCGGAAGAAGTTGTGAGTGTGGAGCCCGTTCTGCCGCAAGCTGGGGTGGAAGTGACCGGACAGCTTACAAAACATTAGTTGACACAAGATTTTGTGGCTTGCTATAAAGCTGTAGTCAATAGTTAATCGTATCAATCCAATCAGAATTGTAAGGGGACGTAAGTGAATAAATCGGAACTCATCAACGCCATCGCAGAATCCGCTGGTCTCTCCAAGGCTGATGCAGGTAAAGCTCTGGATGCAACAGTAGAAGCCGTAACGAACGCACTGAAGGGCGGCGACGAAGTAACGCTGGTCGGCTTTGGTTCTTTCTATGTGTCTGAGCGTGCTGAGCGCAGCGGCCGTAATCCACGTACAGGTGAGACTATTGCGATTGCCGCAGCGAAACAGCCTAAATTTAGGGCTGGTAAATCTCTGAAAGATGCAGTACAATAATCGTCTTGCTTTGCTGACTAAGTCTTTTTTAGTGCGGTAATGTGTCCTTAAGGTGATTCGCTCGGTTGTCTGAGCTTTTGCCTTTTACACAGATAATTTGCATGCGTCATGTATGATAAATTGCTTGTGTGAAATGGAAATGGGTGATTAGCTCAGTTGGTAGAGCGTCTGCCTTACACGCAGAATGTCGGCGGTTCGACCCCGTCATCACCCACCACTCGCTGTACGAAGAAGTGGTCGCATTGTGGAGTGGTAGTTCAGTTGGTTAGAATACCGGCCTGTCACGCCGGGGGTCGCGGGTTCGAGTCCCGTCCGCTCCGCCAATAAAGATTAAAACAAAAAGCCAAACAGAAATGTTTGGCTTTTTGTTTGTCTATTAGCTGCCTGAGGAAGACAGGCAGGCGTCAATCTGGCATTATATGCCGCGAATCACTCGCGGAGTTGCCTGTCTCAT
Source organism: Iodobacter sp. BJB302 (assembly GCF_002735645.1). Classification (GTDB taxonomy): domain Bacteria; phylum Pseudomonadota; class Gammaproteobacteria; order Burkholderiales; family Chitinibacteraceae; genus Iodobacter. The sequence goes on along the minus strand of NZ_PDZG01000002.1, from coordinate 50,851 downwards.
GTTTTCCTTTGTTGAAAAGAACAAAACCGCCGTTCAGGTGGTACTTGGCCTTGTGTCTCTTGGTCTTGTTGTTGGTGTTGGCCTGACTGGCTATAGCGCTATGGAAGGTGGTGGATCGTATTTGGCCAAAGTGGGCCAGACCAAGATCACACCGCGTGAACTCGCTCAGGCTATTGGTAACCGCGCCGTTCCCAATGAGATGAAGCCTATGGTGCTTGAACAGCTGGTTAAAAAACAGCTTTTACTCGAGCAGGCTGGCCTGTTGCACCTAGATGTGTCTGATGATCAGATTCGTAATGCGATTGCTGCGATTCCTGATTTCCAGGAAAACGGTAAGTTCAGCGCTCAGCGCTATAAAGACCTGCTTGCCGCTCAGCAAATGACCCCCCTCGATTTTCAGCAACGTGTTCGTGACGATATTGCAAGCAGCCATCTGCTTGCAGGTTTCTCCAGCGGCATTCAATCCACTGCCGTGGCCGACTATATGGCCGCTTTGCTGGGCGAAAAACGGGATGTGGCGATGCTGCAAATCTCACCTGCAGCTTTTTTGCCACAGATTACGGTGTCTGATGCCGAAGTAAAAAAATACTACGACGCGCATACTGCCGAATTTAAACTGCCTGAAATGGCCCGTTTAGAATATCTGGTTTTTTCTCAGCAAGAATTGGCTAAAAACATTTCGATCAGCCCTGATGAAGTAAAAAAATATTTTGAGGCGCATCAGGCTCAGCTGACGGGTGAAGAGCGTAAAGCCAGCCATATCCTGATTGCTTTGGCGAAAGATGCAAAACCAGAAGCAAAAAAAGCAGCACAGGCTAAGGCTGAAGCTATTTTACTGGAGCTGAAAGCAAATCCGGCACGCTTTGCTGATATTGCCAAAAAAGAATCGCAAGACCCAGGTTCAGCAGGAAATGGCGGTGATTTGGGCTTCTTTGCCCATGGTGCAATGGTAAAGCCTTTTGATGATGCGGCATTTAAGCTGAAAAAAGGGGAGATCAGCGGTATTGTGGCCAGCGATTTTGGTTTGCACATTATTCGTCTTGATGATGTGCGCAGCAAAACATTTGCAGAAGTTCAGCCTGATGTTGAGCAAAAATTAAAGCTTGAAAAAGTAAGCCAGAGCTTCCAGAAGCAGGCAGAGCGGTTTAATGAGCTGGTTTATCAGCAGGCAGACAGCCTGAAGCCTGCAGCAGAGGCCTTTAAACTGCATGTACAGCAAAGTGACTGGCTTACACGTGCTGCCGCTAAGGATGAGCTGCTGAATAACGAGAAGCTGCGTGAAGCGGCTTTTAGTGACGATGTGCTGAAAAAGAAACATAACTCTGAAGCCATTGAAGTGGCATCCGGTACGCTGGTGTCGGTCAGGGTAATTGAATCTAAACCGGCGCAGTCGCAGAAGCTGGAAGTTGTCAGCGCGGACATCACTGCAAAGCTTAAGCAAGAGAAAGCGCTAAAGCTGGCGATTGAAGAAGGGACCAAGAAATTAGCCGATCTAAAAAAAGGCGGTGCTGATACCTTAACGTGGCCAGCTGCTCAGGCCATGGCGCGTATGGGCCAATCTGCAGTTCCTGAAGCACAGATCAAAGAGATTTTCCGTGCTGCGGCTAATCAATTACCTGCTTATGCAGGGGCTGAAGTGAAGGGCCAGGGTTTTGCATTGTTTAAGGTGGTGAAATCGACCCCCGCACCTGCGCTGGATGCCACAATGCGCCGCCAGCTTAATGAAAACATGGTGCAAATGTATGGCCAGGTTGAAGTGGCTAGCTACTTGCAGGCCCTTAAGTCTCAAATTAAAGTGGACTACAAGCTGAAGGCGATGGCGGCTGAGTAAGCTTTGATGGGGGCATAAAAAGATGGCAAGGACCTGTGCCTTGCCATTTTTTATTTTATGGATTGAATTTTCTTACTGCTATGCCGATATTAAGAATAAGCAGAGACGCTAGATTTCTGTTTTAGCCCCGAGGAGATATTGCCATGATGACCGTATTCAATATGGAAGACGGAAGCACAGAGCTGGATAAGGTGGATATCCTCACAGGTGAGGATGATGTTTTTCACTATCCTTTGCCGCGTTTGCAACTGCTTACTGTTGCCGAGTCTGAGTTTGTTAGCCGTTCTGCGGGGCCTCATCGCCATTTAGTTTTACCGCCCGGTTAATGTGCCAGGACGGGAGGCGCTTGCCTAAATAGGCGGCTACTCCCTCTCTGGCTTCCTCATGGGTTCTGATATGGGCGATGCGGTGTGCGGTATCAGAGATCATTGCGTCGTCTATGGGGCGGTGGACAACAGAAGTAATCAGCCGCTTTGCTGCAGTAAGCGCATGCGGGCTGTTTTGTAGCAGCTCGTTAATCCAAGTTTGCACCTGATGATCCATTGCTGTTTCATCGGCTTTTACTTCATGCAATAAACCAAGTTGCAGGGCGGTGTGGCAGTCAAACTGTTCTGCTGTTAGCATAAAGCGTCTGGCAGCACTGATGCCGATTTTGCTGATGATATAAGGCCCAATAACCGCAGGGATCAGGCCAAGGCGGACTTCATTGATCCGGAACCAAGTGTTGCTGCTGGCTACGGCTAAATCACAACAGGCAATTAATCCCACTCCTCCGCCTAATGCCGGCCCTTGTATACGTGCAATAGTAGGTACGGGCAGGCGCTCCAGTGTCTGCATCAGCCGGGCCAGCTTTAATGCATCTTCAAAGTTGCGGTGCTGATCAAATTGGGTGGCATGCTGCATCCAGCTTAAATCTGCGCCGGCGCTGAATGTGGATCCTTCGGCAGTGAGAACAACAACTCTTAGATCAGAGTTCTGGCCAAAGGCGGTGAGGGTGGCGGTCAGCTCGGCGATCAGCATATCGTCGAAGGCGTTACAAATTTCGGGTCGGTTGAGGGTAATTGTGGCGATACCATGGCTAAAGTGTGTGTGTAGTGTATCGCTCATACTCGCACCTTAATAAGGCTTGCATTGATTTGAAATCAGGATCAGGGCAATAAATCAGGGTAAGGTATTGCCACCGGGGGGAATGACAGGAATTTGCGAGTCAGTTTAGTCAAGCCCGGTGCTGTGTGTTAGAGTGCGCGCCACTCTGGGCTGATGGAAGGCAGTGAAAATATTGACTTCATTCATGCTTTGGATTAGACAAGTTTACTGTAATGTTGGCGTGTGAAAGTGCTGAGATAGTGCGCTTTTTTTTCTGGCAAAAGTTGTATGGAATGAAAATTCTGCCTGAGCAGGCAGGATGTGTTTAAGTGTATGGCTGGGTGTTTTGTGTTTGCCTTGAAGGACAGCAGGCAAACTAAGACTTATCGTTTTGTTCTACGTTTGATTTATTAGATGCGATGCGAATTATTTACTGGCTTTACCTGCTTGGTGTGCTTGCTTTGCCTGCCTGGGCCGAGCGTGTCCTGATTCCCGGCGCTGAGATCATTTTATCTGCAAAATACTTACCCCCTCCTTTTCCAGACGCAGGCCCTGCGGCGGCGGTGCTTCTGCTGCACGGCTGCAATGGCTTAAGCCACAGCAACGGGATTAACCCCCGCCCGGACCGGATGGCGGCTCTTTTGCAGGAAAAGGGCTATGCAGTGCTGATGCTGGATAGTTTTAGCGCCCGCGATTTACAAGAAATATGCAGTGTGCCATTAAGTAAACGCACACTCAGCCCCAGAATGCGTGCAGAAGATGCCCGGCATGCACTTGAATGGCTGAAAACACGTAAAGAGATTGATGGAGATCGTATAGGGGTGATCGGCTGGTCACACGGCGCCACTTCAGTGCTGGCTTTGCTGGGGCAAAAACAACCATCGGTGAGGGTTGCTGTGGGGTTTTTTCCATCTTGCAGCTCTTCCTTACTCCGGGATAAGTACCAGGTAACAGCGCCGCTGCTCCTGCTGGTGGGGGAGGATGATGACTGGACGCCGGCCGAGCCTTGCCGGGCCTTAGTGGCGCGTGCAGATCAGCCAACGTTTCGCTTGATTACCTATCCTGATGCTTTGCACGATTTTGATAATATCAGCTTAAAACCAGATGAAACAAAGCGGCTGACACTGGGTGCATCCAGCGTGTCGATAGCGTTTAATGCAGAGGCAAGCTCTGATGCATACCGGCGTACTTTTAAATGGCTGTCTCCCTGGCTTGATTTAAATCGTATCCCTATTACGCCGCCTGCATCGCGTCATGGTGTAACAGGTGTGGGTAAAACACCGGTACTTAATTAATTTGCCTGTATTTGGTATTAATTTTTCATGAATTAGCAAACTTATCGTGACCTGTGGCTCATCCGTGTTTGCACTGCAAGTGCATATTGTTGGTGAGTCTGTTTGTGTCCTGATTTATTGAAGCAATAAATCAGGAGTCTGAAAATTAAATCACTTAACGCGTTAATGAGGTGTATTAAATGGCATATTACATTGAAGACTTGCAGGCGGATCAGATTGCTGAATATCGCAAAACCTTAACTGAGGCTGATATTGTTTTATTTGCCGGTATTTCTGGCGACAATAATCCCATGCATATTGATGAAGAGTACGCATCGGCTACGCGCTTTGGCGGGCGGATTGTGCATGGCATGCTCAGTGCCAGCCTGATTTCTACCGTGATTGGTACCCGGCTGCCGGGACCTGGGGCGATTTATATGGGGCAAAATCTGAAGTTCCTGAAGCCGGTTAAAATTGGTGACACCGTTACTGCCCGGGTAACCGTCAGTGAAGTGCTGCCGGATAAACAGCGTGCCCGCTTGCTGACAGAGTGCTGGGTAAAAGATGAAAAAGTAATTGATGGTGATGCACTGGTCTGGGTGCCCCGTCGCCCGGCCTGAAGCCAGTAATTTAAAGATGACGTGTTGAAGGAGTTCTCTATGCAAGCAAATCTTGCCACCTTGCTGGCAACTATCCCGGAAATCAGCCTGTGCTCATCCGCAGATCTTTATGGCGGGGAAGAGCCGGGCTTGCCTGTTTTGCAAATTCAGGGGGCAGCAGGCCGTGCCGCGCTTGCTTTGCAGGGCGCTCATTTACTGTCATTTATTCCAGCGGATGGGCGGGAGCTGCTCTGGCTGTCGCCCAAAGCTGTTTTTGCCGCAGGTAAAGCAATTCGCGGGGGGATTCCCCTCTGTATGCCCTGGTTTGGCCGCCATCCTGATGGCCAGCCAGCCCATGGTTTTGCGCGCACATCCAATTGGGATGTTACTGAAGCCGAGATCCTGGGTAATGGTGATATCAAAGTTGTGCTCGAATTACACGATACAGCGGCAACACAGGCCATATGGCCCCATGCGTTTGTGTTTCGCTTGGCATTAACGGTGGGCCGTGAGTTAACGCTTGCGCTGAGTGTAGAAAACTTAAGCGATCAGCCTGCCCCCTTTTCGCAAGCCTTTCACAGCTACCTGGCCGTGCCTGATGTAAGTGAAATTGCAATCAGCGGGCTGGAAGGGTGTACCTTTGTCAATACGCTGCTGGAAGGCCATCCGCGTAAAGTGCAGGAAGGCGATCTGCAGGTGCAGTCGCTTACTGATCGTGTCTACTTAAACGTACCTGCAAAACAAGTGATCAGCCACGGCTCAGGGCAAACCCATATCGTGAGTGATACCCGCTCCGCTATTGTCTGGAACCCTTGGGAAGACGCAGCAAAACTGGCCGATGTGGGCCAGGGTAATTATCCGGGCTTTGTTTGTGTGGAGCGTGGAGACGTGCTGGATAATGCATTGACGATTGCCGCCGGTGGCATTTACCGCGCCAGCATGACTTTGTCCGAGTAATGGTTGTTTTTGCCTGAGTTCTGTTTATGCAATACCAAGATTTGCGTGATTTTATTGAGCAGCTGGAAAAACGTGGCGAGTTAAAACGGGTGAAAATCCCTGTTTCGCCCTATCTCGAAATGACCGAAATTTGTGATCGCACTTTGCGTTCAGAAGGCCCGGCGATTTTATTCGAGAATGTACCTGGCCATAGCATGCCCGTACTGGCTAATCTCTTTGGCACGCCAACAAGGGTGGCCAATGGCATGGGCGCGGCTGAAATTAGCGCGCTGCGCGAAATCGGCAAGACACTGGCTTATTTAAAAGAGCCAGAGCCGCCCAAAGGCTTGCGCGATGCATGGGATAAGCTGCCTCTGCTTAAGCAAGTCTTGAATATGTCGCCCAAAGAAGTCAAAAACGGCCCCTGCCAAGAAGTGATTTGGGAAGGCGAGGCGGTTGATCTGGCGCGCATTCCGATTCAACACTGCTGGCCAGAAGATGCCGCGCCACTGATTACTTGGGGCTTGGTCGTGACGCGTGGCCCAAATAAAAAGCGCCAGAATCTGGGGATTTACCGCCAGCAGGTGATCAGCCGCAATCAGGTAATTATGCGTTGGCTGGCGCATCGCGGCGGTGCTCTGGATTTCAGAGAGCACGCGCTGCAAAAGCCCGGCCAGCCATTTCCGATTGCTGTGGTTTTGGGTTGTGATCCTGCCACTATTTTGGGTGCAGTCACCCCTGTTCCTGATACTTTGTCTGAATACCAGTTTGCGGGCTTATTACGCGGTTCCAAAACAGAACTGGTCAAGTGCCTAGGCTCTGATTTGCAAGTGCCTGCCCGGGCCGAGATTATCCTTGAAGGGCATATTCAGCCTGCTGAAGCGGGCTTTAGCGGCGTGAGCGAAGCAGGTATTCCGCTTAAAGAAGTGGGGGGGTATCTGTATGCGCTTGAAGGCCCGTATGGGGATCACACCGGCTATTACAACGAGAAAGACTGGTTCCCGGTATTTACGCTGGAGCGCATTACTACGCGTAAAAACCCGATATACCACAGTACCTATACCGGCAAGCCACCAGATGAGCCTGCGGTGCTGGGCGTGGCTTTAAATGAAGTGTTTGTGCCTATTTTGCAAAAGCAATTTAGCGAAATCGTCGATTTTTATTTGCCGCCCGAGGGCTGCAGCTACCGGATGGCGATTGTTTCTATTAAAAAATCCTATCCGGGTCATGCAAAACGGGTGATGTTTGGTGTGTGGTCATTTTTGCGTCAGTTTATGTACACCAAATTTATTGTGGTGGTAGATGACGATATTGATATTCGGGATTGGAAAGAAGTCATCTGGGCCATTACCACGCGTATGGATCCGGTAAGGGATACCACCCTGGTAGAAAGCACGCCCATTGATTATCTTGACTTTGCCTCGCCCATCAGCGGGCTGGGCGGTAAAATGGGCTTGGATGCCACCAATAAATGGCCGGGTGAAACCAGCCGTGAATGGGGCAGAACCATTGCCATGAATGATGAAGTAAAAGCGCGTGTAGATGCTATTTGGTCAGATTTGGGGCTATAACACTATTAAGCTGCTGTTTTTTATTTGTCACGTTTGTTGATAAGAATTTGATTAAAGGATCCCCATGTTGCCAACGCCTTCTCGTGAATTTCAGTTTACGGAGCAAGACTTCGAAAAGGTGCGTAAATTAATTTATAACTACGCAGGCATTGCTCTTTCTCCTGCTAAACAAGATATGGTTTACGGGCGTTTAGCTAAACGTCTGCGCGCCTTAGGGCTGCAATCATTTAATGATTATTTGCAGCTCTTAGAGCGGGGCAATAGCAAAGAATTTGAATTGTTTACCAATTCACTGACCACCAATCTCACCTCGTTTTTTCGTGAGGCGCATCATTTCCCTATTTTGGCTGAGCATTTGCTGGCGCATCGCAGCTCGGGTGCACTGCAGGTATGGTCATCTGCTTCCAGTACAGGTGAAGAGCCTTACAGCATTGCCATGACAGCGTGTGAAGCTTTCGATAGCATGCGGCCGCCGGTTAAAATTACGGCCACAGATTTAGATACCAATGTGCTGGAAACCGGCCGCATCGGCATTTATGCGGGTGAAGAAGTCGAGCGCATGGGCCCGCAAAGGGTGAAGCGCTTTTTTGATAAGCTGCCCGATGGCCGCTATCAGGCCAAGCAGGAGCTGCGCGATTTAATTACATTTAAGCGGCTGAATCTGGTGGAGGCCACATGGACAATTCGCGGCCCGTTTGATGTGGTTTTCTGCCGTAATGTAATGATTTATTTTGATAAACCCACTCAGCTTAAAATCCTTGAACGCTTTGCGCCGCAAATGAAATCTTCAGGTTTATTGGTGGTGGGGCATTCAGAAAATCTTTACCACGCAGCGCAATTATTTAAATTGCGCGGTAAAACGGTGTATGAGCTGGTTTAATTCAGCGTAAAAGCCCGCATAAAAAATGCGGGCTTTTTTGTGTCTGCTGTATGCGTATTGCTCAGGCAAACAGCATTTCTTTACTCAGCTGTTGTGAAATAGCCTCTCCTTTAAGTTGGCGCACCAGCTCGAAAGCAAATGCGGCAGCCGTGCCTGGGCCGCGTGAGGTGGTGATCAGGCCATCTTGTACCACATCCCTGATCACAATATTTGCACCTGCATCCGTTAACACCGCTTCGCAGCCAGGGTAGCAAGTGGCATTGATCCCCTTGAGTAAATCCGCTTTGGCCAGCACCATGGGGGCTGCGCAAATTGCGGCCAGGGGCTTGCCCTGGGTAAGGTGCTGTTGCAGGCGGGTATGCAGCTCAGTACAGGCCAGCATCGCTTGCGTGCCAGGCCCGCCACCGGGCAGAACCAGCATCTGGGCATTGTGATCTGCCTTATCCATGGACAGATCCGCCTGAATAGTGATTTGATGTGCGCCCGTGACAGCCAGCTCGCTGTGAATCGAGATCAGGCGGGTGCTTATATCGGCGCGGCGTAAAATATCCACGACCGTTACTAATTCTATTTCTTCAAAACCGGGAGCCAGAAAGAGATCGACTTGATTCATTTTGCTGCCTTTTTAATTAATTGAGAGCGTGATATATGCTGCCACGGATTGTGTTTTTAGACAGAGACTCTTTGCCGCTTACTTTACTCCCCTTAAAAGCGCCGCATCAATGGCAGGAATATGCCAATACAAGCGCGGATGAAGCAGCAGGGCGTCTGATTAATGCCGATATTGCGATCAGCAATAAAGTAGCGCTTACAGCAGCAACCATTGCGGCCTGCCCAAATCTTAAACTGATTGCTGTCGCGGCCACCGGCTATAACCAGATTGATCTGGCCGCTTGCAAAGCGCGTGGAATCCGCGTGTGTAATATTCGTGATTACGCGCTTGCCGGTGTGCCGGAGCATGCCCTGATGCTGATGCTGGTATTACGCCGCCAGCTGCTGGCGTACCGGGCGGATGTTGAAGCGGGCCTGTGGCAACAGGCCAAAAGTTTTTGCCATTTTGCCGCGCCTATCCATGATTTGGCAGGCAGCACGCTGACTTTAATCGGCTCAGGCGCGCTGGGGCAGGCGATGGCGGCTCTGGCCCGTGCCTTAGGCATGAACGTGCTTTTTGCAGAAAGAAAGCACGCTGAAACAGTGCGCCAGGGCTATGTTGATTTTAACGAAGCGCTTTCCCGTGCCGATGTGCTGAGCTTGCATTGTCCCTTGAATGAGCAAACCCGCCATTTAATTGGTGCAGCAGAATTGGCGCTGATGAAAAAAGATGCAGTGCTGATTAATACGGCAAGAGGTGGCCTGGTCGATGAAGCGGCTTTATTGCATGCATTGCAAATGGGCCAGTTAGGCGGGGCAGGGCTGGATGTTTTAATCACAGAGCCCCCAAAAAATGGCAATGCGCTATTGGATATCAGCCAGCCTAATCTGATTATCACCCCGCATATTGCATGGGCAGGGCAATTTACCATGCAGCAATTAGCAGATCAGCTGATTCATAATATTGATGCTTTTCTGGCCGGGGAGGCCAGAAATATCATTGTTTAAATGCGGTTCTTGTTTTAATGCCGCCAGAAAGTGTAATCGTCTGTCTCATCGTCATCGTCTTCAAACGTATCATCCTGCACCGTTTGGGGAGAGGAGCGCCTCTGGGTGTTTCTGTGCCCGCGTAAATTAAATTGCTGCATCGGCGTCTGCAGCTGCATGGCGGTTGAGCTGAGCTCTTCTGCGATGGCGCTCAGCGCTTCAGCCGATGCGGCTGAAGATTGCATTCCGCCATTGATTTGCATGACTGCACTATTGATCTGCTCAATGCCGCTACGTTGTTCACTGGAGGCGGCCGAAATTTCTTGTACCAGAGCGGCTGTTTTACCGATGCCGGGCAACATTTCCATGAGTAAGAAGTCGGCCCGCTCGGCTACGGCTACAGATTTTCCTGCCAGATCGCCAATTTCCCTTGCGGCAACCTGCGAGCGTTCTGCCAGTTTGCGCGCCTCTACGGCAACGGTTGCAAAGCCTTTTCCGTGCTCTCCCGCACGGGCTGCTTCAATGGCGGCGTTAATCGCCAGCAGGTCGGTTTTATTGGCGATGTCATTGATTACCGTAATACGCGAGGCGATTTCCTTCATGGCATGCACCATATCGTCCACCGCCTTGCCACCTTCAGTGGCGCCGCCTGCTGACTTAGGCGCAATGCCCTCGGTGACCCGCGCATTGTCTGCATTCTGGCTGAAACCTGCTCTGATGCGCCGCTGATGGCGCTGGCCATGGAGCCCACTTCGGTGAGCGTATCTGACAAGCGATGGGCCATGCCTTTGATTTGAGGCTAAAAGGCTGCTGCGGTCGTTGTCTTTCTGGCGGATTGTGGTGGCTAAATTGCCTTCGGCCACTCGCGCCATCACTTCCATGGCATAGGCAGGATCACCGCCAAGTGGGTGCAAAATACTGCGGGAAATTAATGCACCCAGCATCATAGTGATGAGCAGTGCCAACCCGCCAGCGCTTAACATCAGGCTTCGTGAGTCAGCTGCGCCAGTTTTGGCTTTCGAGCTGGCTTTTTGCATTTGGGTGGTTTGAAAATTTGTCAGATCGGTTAATTAAATTCTTTCTCTGGTGTGAAATTTTTTATCTGATATGAGCGGCTAATTGGTGCAGATAAATTACGATTCAGCCTGCCAGTTTGCAATCCACTCTAATACGTTTTCTTCCGGTATGGGCCTGCTGATAAAATAGCCCTGAGCAATATCGCAGCCCAAGGCGGAAAGTTGATCCCAGTCATCTGCTGTTTCCACACCTTCGGCCACGGTTTTAAGATTCAGCCGCTGGCTCATGGAAATGGCCGACGTTAAAATGGCAAGTTTCTTTGTGCTGTTAAATGCATCGTGCACAAATTCTTTATCAATTTTTATTTCGGTAAACGGGCAGCGGGATAATTGCTTCATTGAAGAATAGCCGGTGCCGTAATCATCCATAGCCACGCCAAATCCTTTGAGCCTCATCCTGGCTAAAGCGCCCAGAAATGTGGCCAGATTAGACATTAATGTGGTTTCGGTGACTTCTACCACAATATATTTACTATCAATTCCTTTTGATTCCACAATGGCCTGCATTTTATCGACCAGCCCGGCACTATCGAGCAGGGGCACGGGCAGGTTAACCGAGCAATGAATCTCTGCTGATATTGTTTGCATGGCTTTTAACATATCGCAGGCAGAGCTTAATAAGGCATAAAAGAAACGCAGTGCTAATTCGCCTTGCTCGATATGATGAATAAATGCAATGGGTGGTAAAACGCCGTGCGCCGGATGCAGCCAGCGTGCCAGAGCCTCAAAACCCACCAGTTTTTTATTGACAATAGTGACTTTGGGTTGAAAATAAAGCCGCAGCTCGTTGGCCTCCATGGCGCAAGCTACATCTTCAACGCTGAATTCAAGCTGAGGCCAGGGCGAGCCCACAATATGTAAATCCGGGTCAGAGTTTTGCAGCAGGGCGCAAATGGCTTCCAGGGTAAGCGGCTTGGGTATAACGGCGAGCAGCTCTAAGCTGGATGCATCTGCAATACCCTGAACGGTATCGAGCACATCGCGCGGCACGCTGCTCATCACAGAAATAAAATACTGCTTGGGTGTTTTGGCAAGGCAGCCCAGTAACTCAATGCCATCCATGCCGGGCATGCTGAGATCGGTCAGGATTAAATCGACCTGCTCCAGTGTTTGTAATATATGGAGTGCCTCGTTGCCATCTGCGGCCTCATGAACACCGGCAAAGCCAATCTCCTTAAGATATTCAACAGCAACAAAACGATGGCTGGGCGAATCATCCACAACCAGTGCGATACGCCCGCGCCATTTTTCTAAATGAGACATGATGACTTCTATCCTCGTAATGACGCGAGTGTCTGGGTGATGTGTGTAAGCGAAATAACTTCACTGACACCGCCATGGGCAATCGCTTCTTTGGGCATGCCAAACACAACGCAGCTTTCTTCATCCTGGGCCAGGGTGCGTGCGCCTGCATCGTACATTTCACGCATTCCTCTGGCCCCGTCATCACCCATGCCGGTCATGATCACGCCCAGGGCATTGCTGCCGGCACTGACGGCCACAGAGCGGAACAACACATCAACAGAGGGGCGGTGGCGTGAGACCAGCGGGCCGTCTTTTACCTCGGCGATATACTGCGCGCCGCTGCGTTTTACCAGCAAATGCCTGCCGCCAGGGGCGATTAAAACCACGCCGGGCAGCAGCCGGTCGCCTGTTTTGGCCTCAAGTACTTCTACTTTGGATAAGCGGTTTAAGCGTTCGGCAAAAGAAGTGGTGAATTTTTCAGGCATATGCTGCACCACCACAACGGCCGGGCAATGCGTTGGAAGCTTAGGGAGGATAAATTCGAGTGCCTGTGTGCCGCCGGTTGATGTGCCAATGGCGATCAGCTTATCGGTAGTGCGGAACATCGCCTTGCCGGAAGGGGCTTCCAGTATGGCATCGGCGGTCAGCTTAGGGCCGGGGGTAAAGGGGGTAGTGGCCCCATTGGCCGCTTTTGATCTGACTGCGCCCATCCGGGCCATGGCCGCTGCCCGTACTTCCTGGATCAGATCATTGCCCGATCCTTCCAAGAAGGCTTTTAAATTAAGGGTGGGTTTGGTCACGATAGAAACCGCCCCCGCCGACATGGCGTCTAGGGTGATATTAGCTCCTTTGTCGGTAAGCGATGAGCAGATCACAATAGGGGTAGGGCGCTCTGCCATGATTTGGCGTAAAAAGGTCAGCCCGTCCATGCGGGGCATTTCAATATCGAGCACAATCACATCCGGCCACTTTATTTTCATTCGCTGCATGGCAAATATGGGGTCGGGTACGGCTGCCGTTACATTGATATCGCGGGCAGAGCTCAGTACCTGAGTCAGGATCTCCCGGACTACGGCGGAATCATCGACAATCAGCACATTAATGGCCATGTCATTGCCCGTTTTTAGCGTGGTCCAGATTTAATCGATAGCGCGAAGGCACTTCCATTATCAGTGGTAATTCTTTATTGCGTATCGATTCGGCATGGCTAATTAATAAATGCCCGCCATCGGCAATTTTATTGCATAAGCCACTCAGCACTGTTTGCTTGGTATCTTCATTAAAATAAATAAGAACATTTCTTAAAAAAATAATATCGAAATCGTGCTGATTAAAACTCTGACTTTGTAATAAATTTAAATTAAAGAAATGCACGCGTTTGATCAGCTCGGGAACAATCCGTATTTTTCCTGCATATTGATCCTGGCCGCGCAGAAAGTATTTTTGCCATAAATGGGGAGGTGTTTTTTTGACCCGTTCTAAGGGATAAATCGCCCTTTTTGCCAGCGCGGTAACGCGGGTATTGATGTCTGATGCATAAAGCACCCAATTACCATTTATGCCCAGTGTTTCGGCCAGAATAATGGCAATGGTGTAGGCTTCTTCTCCGGTAGAGCAGGCTGCAGACCAGATTTTAATAGGCTCTCTTTTTGTTTTTGCCAGGGCTGATACATGAAATTGCAGCCAGGAAAAATGCTCTGGTTCACGGTAAAAATAGGTTTCATTAGTAGACAGTAGATTAATGGCTTTTTGCCGCTCATCAATGCCGTCGGCTTGCTGCAACAGCCGCCAATAGCTGCTGAAATTATCCAGCCCTAATTCCCTTAAGCGTTTGGATAATCTGGATTGAATCAGCGCCCTTTTGCTGGGGGGCATATCGATACCTGCTTCGGTATAAATAAAACGCCTGAACTGCTCGAACTCGCTATGGCTAAGCAGCGGGCCTGTTTCCAGCAAAGGGTTGGATGATTCCCCACTTTGCATTAGCCGATCTCCGCATCATCAGCAAAATGAAGCAGGGCAACCGATTCGGCCATGGCACTCAGCTCGGCTACGGATAAGGCGCGCTGTACATTCAGCAATATGGCAAAGCGCTCTTTGATGGTGGCAATGCCCTGAATAAAGTCGCCGCTGATGCTGGTGCCAAAGTTTGGGGATGGGTCGATGTCTTCCATTGGGATTTCCAGTACCTCACACACTGCATCAAGCAGGATGCCCACATCGCTGTAGCCGCTTTCGATGCCGGGCAGGGATAAAATAGCCACGCAGGTTGTAGGTTTTAGCTGTGTTTGCGCCCTGCCAAAGCGGATTGATAAATCAATCACCGGCACCACCGAGCCACGCAGATTAATAATGCCGCGTACAAAATTGGGCATCATGGGTACCTGGGTAATGCCTTCAAATTCGATAATTTCACGAATAGAGTTGATTTGTATGCCAAAAAGGTCTTCCCCAAGGATAAAAGTAACGCAATGAAACTTGTTATCCAGTTTGGCTGCGGATGGATCAAGACGCTCTTTCATGGTCTTGCTCCTTAAAATTTACTGAATTTATCGTCATCGACTTCATCTTCAAAGTCTTCATCGTAAAATGGAGCGGGGGCCTGAAGCGGGGCTTTGCGTGAGGTCGCCGTGGTGCGGTGCAGCGTTGGTTTACGGCTATTTCTGCTGCCGCGCAAATTAAATTGCTGCATCAGCGCCTGCAGCTGCATGGCGGTTGAGCTGAGCTCTTCTGAGGTAGAGCTCAGCTCTTCTGCCGATGCGGCTGAGGATTGCATCCCGCCATTGATCTGGGAAACAGCGCCGTTGATTTGCTCGATACCCGTACGCTGCTCGCGGGATGCGGCAGAAATCTCCTGCACCAGCGTGGCGGTCTGATCAATGCCGGGCAGCATTTCATGTAATAAAATGCCCGCCCGCTCGGCCACGCCGACGGATCGGCCAGCCAGATCGCCAATTTCTTTGGCTGCCACCTGCGAGCGTTCGGCCAGCTTGCGTACTTCTACGGCTACCGTTGCAAAGCCTTTGCCATGCTCGCCCGCACGGGCCGCTTCAATGGCGGCGTTAATCGCCAGCAGGTCGGTTTTATTGGCGATGTCATTGATTACTGTGATGCGTGAGGCGATTTCTTTCATGGCGTGCACCATATCGCCTACGGCTTTGCCGCCTTCGGTGGCGCTGCCTGCCGATTTAGATGCAATGCCCTCGGTGACCCGCGCATTGTCTGCATTCTGGCTGATGGTGGATGCCATTTCTTCAACAGAAGCGCTGGTTTGCTCTACGCTGGCCGCCAGCTCTGAAGAGGTCTGTGATAATGAATTGGCTGTGGCTGAAACTTGCTCAGATGCGCCGCTGATGGCGCTGGCCATGGAGCCCACTTCGGTGAGCGTATCTGATAAGCGATGCGCCATGCCTTTGATCGAGGCCAAAAGGCTGGAGTCGTCGTTTTCTCGCAGTCGGATAGGGGCGGCTAAATTGCCATCTGCGACACGAGCGACCACTTCCATTGCGTAGGATGGGTCGCCGCCAAGTTGCCGCAAAATGCTGCGGGTAATTAAGGTGGCGAGCAAGATGGTAATAGCTAGCGCTATTCCACCTGACAGCAGCATCAAACTACGTGTACTTGCGGCGTTGGCTTTTGATTCCTCACCCAGTGCCAGCATCCTTTCTTGTTGGATAGCACCAAATTCATTTAATGCTTCTGTGTAGGCGGTATTGCTAGGAGCCAATTCTTTGAGTAAAAAATCAATGGCAGGTTTGCGATCTTTTTGCGTCGCCAAGCCATAAAAGGTAGTGTACTTATCGTTCAATGTATTTCTAAAAGTCATTGTTTTATTGTATCCATCCCTCCCTTTTGTGGTGTTGATGGTTTTGTCTAACTGATCAAGCAAAGCTTTGTTTTCGGCTCGGCGTTTTTCAATATCAGCTTTGTGTTTTTCTTGCTGATCAGGCTCGACCAAAACCATATTTCTAATTGAGCGGCCATTATTGAGTGTATTGATAATGATTTGATTAGACACATCAACTTTAGGGTATCGATCACCCACAATCTCTTGTGTTTGCTCGCTAATCAGTGTCAGGCTGCTGATGCCTGTCCAGAGAATGCCCGCCATGAATAGTAAAATAAGGCCATAGCCGATAGCCAGCTTGACGTGGATGCGAATATTGTGGAACCAGTTCATTTTGATTTCCTCTTTGCAGATGCTGACTAGTAGTGTTTGAGGTTAGTGGTTTTCCTTGCTTAATGCTGTTGAGCCCCAATTAACGTGGACGAGTGGATAGGTTTGATTGAATTAGCGCCCGTTTACTGAGTGGTATATCAATGCCCGCTTCGGTAAAAATAAAAGAAGGAAACTGCTCGATCCATCTTTTTTTCGGTAGCGTCCATCGTGGGACGTTCGGTTTCCGCAATGTAGCGAAGTAGATCGCGGTTATGGTAGATGGCCTGCATATTGGCATTGGCGAGGTCTTTAATGGGCGTGAGCTGATTGGCATGCATATTGCCCACTAGATCATTGGTTTTGCTGGTTGATGAGTAGCCGAGCAAGGCCACTAGAAACAACATCAGCAACACAATCAAAAAGGAAAGAATAAGTTTGCTGCGTACTTGCCAACTATGAAACCAGTTCATGATGATTTCCAAATGTGATTAATTAGGCGTTAGGGTGCTGTTTTTCTTTGGCGATGGCTTCGGTGTGTTGACGAATCAGCCTTCGTTCGCGTCGCCAAGCGTGTTGTATAAGTTGCGGAATATCGAGCACCAGCGCGGGCTTGCCATTGCCCAAGATGGTGGAGCCACTGATGCCACGTAGCGATTTAAAAATATCCCCTAAAGGCTTAATCACGGCTTGTAATTCGCCGATCAGGCGGTCTACCACGATGCCCGCACGGTTTTCGCCGTAATGAACAATAACGATGAATTCCGGCTGCGTTTTGATGGGCAAGTCAAATAGCTCGCGTAGCGAAATAAACGGCAGCCAATCGCCGCGCAAATTCACTTGGCGGGTATTGTGGTTCATGGTTTCTGGTGGCATGTCGACGCATTCGATCATCATATCCAGCGGCATAACGAGGGCAGAATCGCCCACCTCAACATGAAAGCCATCAATAATCGCGAGGGTGAGCGGCAGCCGCAGCCGAAAGGTGGAGCCTTCGCCGGGGCGGGAGTAAATCTCAATTTCGCCTCGCAAAGATTCAATATTGCGTTTCACCACATCCATGCCCACGCCGCGCCCAGAAATATCGCTGACGGTATCGGCGGTGGAAAACCCTGGCAGAAAAATAAGTTGCAGGGTTTCTTGATCGCTCAACTGCCGATCTTCATTGATTAGCCCGCGTTCAATGGCTTTAGCCAGCACTTTTTCACGGTTGATCCCCGCGCCATCGTCTTTGATCTCTACCACGACCGAGCCTGCATCGTGATAGGCGTTGAGCGTAACCGTGCCCACTTCGGGCTTGTTGGCGGCAAGGCGCTGCTCTGCGGATTCCAAACCATGATCTACGGCATTGCGAATAATGTGCATCAGCGGATCGGTCAGCTTTTCGACCATGGATTTATCCACTTCGGTTTCTGCGCCTTTAATCTCAAGATGAATGTTTTTGTTGAGCTGCTTGGAAACCTCTCGCACCATGCGCGGAAAGCGGCTAAAGATTTCATCGACTGGCACCATGCGTAAGGTGAGCGCGTCGTCGCGTATGCTTTCTACTAAGGCGTTGATAATCGCCACAGATTCAATCAGCTCGGCGTCGCCTCGGTGCTGGGCGATCAGCTTGGTGCCTGATGAGGCGATCACTAATTCGCCCACGCGATTAATCAGCCGGTCGAGCTTGGCGGTTTCAATGCGGATCGATTGGTTTTCGGCGCGAACTATTTTAGGCTTGCTGGCGTTGGCGTTGGCGGCTGCCGTGTCGGCGAAACTGGCGATATCGTTGGGGCTAGGGCTTGATTCTATGGCGGTGAATTGCCCGTTTTCGACTTGAATCGCCTCATCTCGCGTTAGGATATGGTGCCTACACCAGCGCTCTAGTTGCTCGGCTATCTCTTCATTACGTTGCTCGCAAAGCTGCTGGGCGAGGGTGCGAAAAGTAGCTAATGAGGAATGAGGCGGCAGAATGCCGATTAGGCTGTCATCAATCACAAAATCAAAGGTGCCACTGATTTTGTCGTAGCTGGCGTCCGATTCCATGCTGATTTCAAAGCCCATAAAACATTCGGTCGGATCGAATGTTCTAATAAGGGGCCAGTCGCGCCACACCATGTCGATATTTTTGATGCTGCATATGTCTTGCAAATAGCGCAAAAAAGACAGTGGATCAAAGCCATCTCGAAAGGTGTTTGGATGAAAGCGTAGCGATAAGTGCCAGAGCGATGTGGCGGCGAGGGGGGAGTAGTCGTCAATTGTATCTACAGCTGCGGCGGTATCTGGGGCTGCTGCTACGATTAATTGGGTGGTTTGATATTGCTCTAGGTTTGCTAGTAAGGGGATGCCTTCGGGTAAATCAACCAAGCTTTGTAGCTCGCTGGCTGCGCTGGTAAGGAGTAGCCGTCTGAGGTGATCGTTGCTGGCTAATAAAAGATTGACCAGCTCGTCGGTGAGGGTGAGTTGATCGCTGCGCAGCCGCTCCAGTACATTTTCGACCACATGGGCAAATTTAACCAAGGCTTCAAGGCCAAAGATGCCCGCCGATCCTTTGATTGTGTGAGCGGTACGAAAGATTAAGTTGTAGGTTTCTGTGCAGGGGGGATAGGTGTCTGGGTCGAGAAGGGCTGTTTCGAAGGCATCACAAAGCTCGTAAGCTTCTTCAAAGAAAATCAACCTTGCTTTGCTGAGATCCATTTTAGTGCCCCTTGTTTGGATGCACGGTGCTAATACCTAGGCACTGCATGGTGTGCTCAATGACCGGATTGTTGGCAATGAGGGAGATTCTTTTGCCTGCTCGCTGTGCTTCAATTTGTAAAATGGCCAGCATTTGTGCGCCACAGCCATCTAGCTCATGCAATTCGGATAGATCAAGCGTGATTTCTTTGTGGTTGAGTAAGTTGAGTAACTCATCCTGATATTCTTCAATGTTAAAAATAGTGAGCTCTCCTTGCAGGCGAGCCTCTGTATGGTCATCTTTTTGCTCCAGCAGCAGCGGCATGATTTTCTCGCTTAGGGTTGAACTAGTTTAGATACCGCATCGAGTAATTTGGCAGGATCAAAAGGTTTGATAATCCAAGCTTTTGCGCCTGCTTCTTTGCCTTGCTGCTTTTTGTCGTCAGAAGATTCGGTGGTGAGCATGATGACGGGGATATAACGCAGAGCCGCTTGCTCTTTTAGCTTTTTGAGAAAAGTGATGCCATCCATGCCCGGCATGTTTAGATCGGAAATGATGAGATTAAATCGCTGCCCACCTAGTTTTGTTAAACCTTCTGCCCCATCTTTTGCCTCGACAACGTCGTAGCCTGCGCCACCAAGGGCGATTGAAACGGTTGCTCGCATACTGGCCGAGTCATCGAGAATCAGAATCGTTTTTTTTGCCATGATGTAGGTTGCCGTGATTAATTTGGGTTAGAAAAATCTTTGTCTACTGCGTTCTGTAGTAATAAGGGCTGGGTGGTGTTTGTTTGTTAGTAAGTAATTGCTTTAGTTAGATATAGCACGCTTCCTGCTGGTGTCAATTAATATTAATGTGGGGTCAGAATACGAGGGGCAGGCTGGCGCAAGCTGTGCTAGGCGGCTTATCTCATTTGTAAATTATGGGCGGGCTTAAAAAAACTCAGTATCGCCCGCAGCAGCGCTGCTGTGCTTGATTGTGCCGCCGTGAAGGGCTGCTTGTTCTTTGGTGGAATAGCTACTACTTAGCCGATTGAGCCAATCTTGAGAGGATACTGTGGGGGCTGAGTCATCGCTTGGCGTTTGCAATAGGTCGCTTAAGTGCTCTTCCATGCGGCTGAGATCTTGCTCAACGTGTGACATGATCTGACAAACCCTATCTTGAAACTGTAATTCAACTAAGGTTTGGAACAGCTCTTGTTCAACTTTATTGCCATGAGCTTGCAAATTGGCATTGATCTTCGCCATTTGTTGTGTGGTGCTGGTGAAATCATTGAGCGAGGCATTCAGTAAGGCTAATGCGGCGGCTGTTTTTTCTGTTTCGGTGGCGCTTACGGAGGCGGCTTTTTTGCCCGCGTCTCGCAATGCGTGGTCGATGGCGGCTACTTTTACCGACATTTGCTTGCCTGTATCTGCCGAGAGTGTAGAAAGTTTGCGCACTTCATCGGCTACAACGGCAAAGCCTCTGCCTGCCTCACCTGCGCGGGCGGCTTCAATGGCGGCATTAAGCGCCAGTAAATTGGTTTGATTGGCAATCTCTGCCACGCCCTTGGCCATTGAATCTAGCTCGTTGGAGAAGCTGGCTAGGCTGGTGACTTGATCGATTAGCTCTCTGCGGTGTATGCCTGTTTGAGCCAAGATGTCGGCAAGGCTGGTGGTGCGTTCCTTTACGCTATCAATCAGATGGCTAAGTAGCGGTTGTTTGTTGTTATCTGACCCCGATTCTCCGCGTGAATCTCTAATGGTGGCTTGCAGGTCCACAGCCATATCACGCAAGGTGATGCCGAGTTGATTGCCCGCTACTTCGGATTGTTTACGTGCAAGTTCGATATTGCCCCGCCAAATGGGTAGTACCGCTGTAAGGAGGGGGGGGAGTGTGGAATACGATGATGGCGAGTCGTGCAGGCTGGGTGGTGTTTCAATTGTTTTAGTGGCTTGTGCGTAAGCTAAACGCATCAATAAAATACCAAGCGGTAAATAAAGCGCCGCGAGCCAAGGTAGATTGAATAAGCCTGCACATGCAATGGCTAGCGTGGCACAGATCAGATTCACCCAGTGCCATAAATATCCCTGTGAAAGCATGATGAAATGCCTTTAGTAAGTGTCTGTCTTGAAAATGAAGTATAGCTGGGGATATAGGGAATACAAAAAACGAGGGGCTTACTTGGGGATGGCTGGAAGGAGGGGGGGCTAAAGCGATAGGCGCTAAGCCGGTGCTATGGATGATCTTTGTGTGAGGCGGGTGAACCCCGCCGGACTTTGGCATGAAACACCGCGCAATTGGCGGGTTCTACTCCAGGTGCGCTAAGCAAAATACAAAAAGATCTTTTTAGTGCCTGCGGCACGTTGGTTTTGGTGCGGGAGTCCCCCGCGTGGGCCTTACTTTCTTGCTTCGCCAAGAAAGTAAGCAAAGAAGGCGACCCCACGAAACACGAAGGCCCCTACGCTGCGAACAATCGAGTCGGCGGCGGGCGGGATTAGCTCGCTGCCTCGCTCCCTGGCCGAAACCCCGCCCCGCTTGTTCCTCACTCCGGCGTGTTTCAAGGGGAAATTTAAGCCCCGTGTCGAGAGCGTCGTCATCCTCTTTTTTCTTTGTGTGCCACTAAGAACCAAATTGCTTGGTGCACATGGGGCGAAGCTCGCCGCTTTACCCTGAAGACCTAAACCGCTTGCGTGAGTAAATCTCTGGCTTCTAGTAAGGATCCTAGAATCGGGATGTTTAGCGCTAAAGAGTGGCGCGATGGTGGGCGCAGGTCGGGGATCATAATGATTTTGCAGCCTGCTTGATGTGCCGCTTGCACGCCAAAATCAGAATCCTCTAGCACGACGCAAGATTCGGGTGGCAGATTAAAAGTTGCAGCCGCTTTTTGATAGATTTCGGGGGCGGGCTTGGGGTGCGTGACTTCATCGCCGCAAATCGCAAACGCAAAGCGTGACCAAATCCCAGCGGCACGCAAGTGGTGCTCGGCAACGCTGCGGCGGGTAGAGGTGCAAACGGCCTTGGGAATATGGTGGGCTTCTAGCCAATCGAGTATGTCGATAAGGCCAGGGCGATGCGCGATGGGGTTTTGAGTGCGCTCCGTATACAGGGTGTTGCAAGCCGCACGTAATTCTGCGATGGGGGCGTGGCTGCCTAAGTGCTCTTTCAGATAGACATCTGTTTTGCCGGAGTACATGCCGATCATGCCAATAATTAAGGCGCGCGGCATATCCACACCCAGTGAGTCGGCAGCAGCAGCCCAGCATTCAATGCCAATGCTTTCTGTGTCTAGCATCAGTCCGTCCATATCAAACAAGGCCGCCTGAGGTTGGGATGTGAGATACATATGCTAGCCCTTTGCAGAAAAGGGCTCTATTTTACGCCACAGAGTAAGTTGCGGGGCTGTGTATTATTACGGCGACATTTGAAAACTAGTATGATGCGCCAGTTGCGTTTGTAAGCGTTTTAAATGGGAGTTGTAACGGTGAAAGAAATAAATTGCCCCTGTGAGAGTGGTCAGGCCTATGGCAAGTGTTGTGGCCCTTTGCATCAAGGCGCCGCCGCAGGGACGGCCGAGCAATTAATGCGCTCACGCTATAGCGCGTTTGTTTTTGAGTTGCACGATTACATATTAAAGACGTGGCACGCATCCACTCGTCCAGCAACGCTTGCCGATGAAGAGCCGGTGCGATGGCTAGGGCTAAAAATTAAAGATACGCAAACGGCTACGCCACACGCTGAGGTTGAGTTTATTGCGCGTTATAAAGTTGCCGGTAAAGCGTGGAGGTTGCATGAAAGAAGCCGCTTTGTTTTTGAAAACAATTGTTGGTATTACGTCGATGGCGATATTTTAGATAGCTAAGTGTTGATGCAAAAACGGCCCAGCGTCGTTCTGCCTTATCGTCGTATTACATATATTGCCTTTGTCGGCATGCCTAGCTAGAAAACTTTTTCATTGGCACTAAAGCAAGCAATCTGTTGCATTGATGAGCGGAAGGCCTAGGGGTTTTCCGCTATTTTTACGTCTTGGCTTGACACGGACGTTAACTTCTTATAATTTCAAACGGTCGTTTGAAATTGTTCTAAATCAACTACACCCAGCAGGAGTCGTACCGTGGTCGAATCGGTTAAGGCGCAAGACACAGCAAACCGCATTTTGGATGCAGCTGAGCCTCTTTTTGTAGAACACGGCTTTGATGCCACGTCCATGCGCATGATTACGCAATCGGCCCGAGTCAATATTGCGGCGGTTAATTACTACTACCATTCTAAAGATGGCCTATTTCGTGCTGTATTTGAACGCCGCGCTGAACCATTTGCCCGATTGCTTTTGGGCAAACTTGAGGAATTAGAAAAAAGCGTTGCAAAGCCAACTGCAGATCAAGTTGCAGAAGCCTTTGTAATGGCGTCTTTAGAAATGGGAAGAAATCCAGAATATGGTGGTTTATTGTTTGTTCGCTTAGTGGCTCGTACCTTTGTTGAGCCACATCCGGAATTAAAAGCGACGATGCCGCAACGCTATGGTGAATTAACTCGGCGATATTTAGCGGCATTAGGGCGAGCTTTACCACATTTGTCTGAATTAGAAGTGCAATGGCGTTTCCATTTTTTATCCAGTGCTATGTTTAATGCATTCGCTGGTAATAATGTTTTACGTTTATTTACCGAAAGCTCACTCGTCAATGCCCGCGATCCTGCATTGGTGGTTCGAATGTTAATGCCTTTTATCAGTGCTGGCTTGAATGCGCCAGCTTCCCAATAATTGGAGACGGTCATGACTAACGTATTGCTGCATATATTACCTATTTTTGGCGTGTTTTTGCTGCTCGCCTATTGGCGTGCTCCCCTTTGGCTTAGCTCCTTGCTGCTTTTAGCAGCAACGGCAGTTGGGGTTAAAACCTCCGCGATGCCTGTCGGTATTTTGATTGGGGTTGCTGTGGTGCTGGCGCTGATTAATATCAAGCCGATACGCCGCGCAATTTTAACCGGCCCAATTTTTGGCGTGTTCCGCAAGATCACTCCTGCCATGTCGCAAACCGAGCAAGAAGCGGTGGATGCGGGAACGGTATGGTGGGATCGCGATTTGTTCTCGGGTAAGCCTGATTTTGATCGCCTACATGCCATCCCGCAAGCCACGCTCACGCCGGAAGAGCAAGCCTTCCTTGATGGCCCAACCGAGCAGCTTTGCGCGATGTTAGATGATTGGAAAATCTCTACCCAGCACAAAGATTTGCCTGCCGAGGCTTGGCAGTTTATTAAGGACCAAGGCTTCTTGGGCATGATCATCAAGAAGAAATATGGCGGTAAAGAATTCAGCAATACCGCGCACGCTCGCGTTGTAACCAAGATTGCTACGCGCTCTGGTTCGGCGGCTGTTTCGGTCATGGTGCCTAACTCACTCGGACCCGGCGAGCTGTTGCAGCACTATGGTACGGAAGAGCAAAAGAATTACTACCTGCCACGCTTGGCTAAAGGGATCGATATTCCTTGCTTTGCGCTAACCAGCCCAGATGCCGGTTCTGACGCAGGTGGTATTCCTGACTTTGGTAACGTTTGCCGTGGTAGTTACACCGATCCACGGACCGGTGTGCATCACGAAAATGTTTTGGGTGTGCGCCTGACTTGGGAAAAGCGTTATATCACGCTAGGCCCTATCGCTACCGTTCTCGGTATGGCGTTCAAGCTTTACGATCCTGAGCATTTACTCAGTGACAAAGAAGATATTGGTATCACTTGTGCGCTGATTCCTACTGCTCACGAAGGCGTACATATTGGTCGCCGCCATTATCCTGGTACGGCTGTGTTCCAGAACGGCCCGAACTGGGGTAAGGACGTGTTTATTCCGCTGGATTGGGTGATTGGCGGTAAGGAATACGTGGGCCAAGGCTGGCGCATGCTGGTTGAATGTTTGTCGGTAGGTCGTTGTATTTCTCTGCCAGCGATGTCGGTCGCATCAGGCATGGTGTCGTCTTACACCACCGGTGCTTACTCTCGCATTCGTAATCAGTTTGGTTTATCGATTGGCCGCTTTGAAGGTGTGGATGAAGCACTGGGCCGTATCGGTGGGATGACTTACCAAATGGATGCTGCACAGCGCTTGGCTTTATCAGGGCTGGATATGGGCGAAAAGCCATCGGTCTTGTCGGGCATTCTGAAGTATCACAACACCGAGCGTATGCGTAAGGTGATTAACGATGCGATGGATGTACACGGTGGTAAAGCAGTATGTACCGGCCCGCGTAACTATCTGGCAGGTGCATATGGCGCGATTCCGGTGGCCATTACGGTTGAAGGTGCAAACATCTTAACCCGCAGCATGATTATCTTTGGTCAGGGCGCAATTCGTTGCCATCCGTTTGTTCTGACTGAATTACGCGCTGCAATGAATAAAGATTTGCCTGCGTTTGATACAGCGGTGATTGGCCATATTGGCTTTGCCGTATCCAATGCGGTGCGTGCTTTTGTAATGGGTCTGACCGGCGCTAAATTGGTTGGTTCGCCAAAATCCGGCGCAATGGCTCAGCGTTATCGCAATGTGGTTCGTTTCTCTTCTGCCTTTGCTTTCCTGGCAGATATGGGAATGGCTTCATTGGGCGGCAGCCTGAAGTTCCGTGAAAAACTATCGGCGCGTTTGGGTGATATGTTGTCAGGTCTTTATATTGCGACAGCTGCACTGAAAAAGTTTAACGACGACGGCGCTCCTAAAGAAGATTTGCCACTTGTGGCATGGGCAGTTGATTCGGCGCTTTACGATTGCCAGGTGGCGATGGATGGCTTTATGGCGAATCACCCAAGCCGTGCGCTGGCGTTCCTGATGCGTGCCCTGGTGTTCCCGCTTGGCCTGAGCTTAAAAGCAGCGACAGACAGTGATGGCACTAAGATTGCCCGTCTTCTGATGGAGCCATCGGTAGCGCGTGATCGTCTGACTCAATATATGTATCGCTCTAAAGATGAGAACGATCCTGTAGGCGTGCTGGAGCATGCATTAAAAGCAGTGATTGATACTGAAGCACTGGAAGGCAAATTGCGTAATGCACAGCGTAAAGGCAGCTTAAAGAGCATTACAGCTTCTGAGCGCCTTGTAGAAGCGCAGAGCACAGGGCTGATCTCAGCCGCTGAATTTGCTGCGGTAGAGCGGGCCCGCCGCTTACGTCGTGAAGTGATTATGGTGGATGATTTTGATTCAACCTTAAGCACTTCTGATGACAATGCTATTCATCGCGATATTTTGAATCAGCCTAAAGTCAGCGACAACACGGTTGTAGCTAAGGCCGCTGGTCAAGAAAGTGTAAAAATAGCAACAGAAACACGCCCAGTGTCATAAAAAGCAGGGGGATTTCATCCTTTGATGAAATCCCTAATGCGCCTAAACAGACGTTTGAATAAAAATAAGCTTGCGTTATATTTAAGACCTAATTAAAACGGCCCAAAAAGCAAAGGTATGAGTAAGGCGATCTTACCTTCTTTGAAAGTACCAACAGAGTACTTGGGGTTTGTTGCAGATTGACTGCATAGGACTAAACCACAGGCCACTGGCCACAGTAGGAGATAGACGATGTCTGGAACTATTCGTATGGCAATTCGTACTTTAGGTGTGGCAAGCTTATTTTTTGCGGGTAATGCGCTTGCATCCGGTTATCACTTTGGTGTGCAAAGTGTCAGCTCGCAGGGTGTTGCCAATTCAAACGCTGCCGAGGCAGAGGACGCTTCTGTACTGTTTTACAATCCGGCAGGGATGACCAATTTGCGGGGCACCAATATTTCGGGTGCTTTGGTGGTGGTCGATCCACACATCAGCTTCTCTAATCTGAATGCCACAAATAGTCGTGGTAAGCCTGTAACAGGTAACGATGGTGGTTCGCCAACGGCTCCTGTCTATGTTCCACAAACTTATATCACCCACCAAGTGAACGACCAGTTGTTCCTGGGTTTGGCTATGTTTGTGCCATTTGGTGATAAAACTAATTTTGATGACAAATGGATTGGTCGTTACAACGGTACTGATCTTGAGCTCATGACTTTGGCTTTAAATCCTTCGGTGGCCTACAAAATCAATGAGCAGTTTTCGGTAGGCGCAGGGGTTACTGCGCAATATATGAAAGCACGTTTTAAGAAAATGATTGATTTAGGCAAGCTAACCGTAGGTGGGAATCCTAGCCCGGCACTTGATGGATCGATGGATTACGAGGGTGATAATTGGGCTTATGGATTTAATCTGGGTGTCACTTGGAAGGTAGATGATAGTTTGCGCTTCGGTGCGGCTTATCGTTCTAGCCTAAGCCATAGCCTGCAAGGTGATACTAAGTTTACCGTGCCATCTGCTTTCCCGCCGAGCGTTTCGGTGGCTGGAAAACTGCTTAATTCAAATGGTACGGTTGATTTAGATACGCCAGATTCATTTGCCATTAATTTCTATAAAAAATTAAATCATCAATTCGCATTGACGGGTGATTGGACGCATACCTGGCATTCCAAATTTCAAGATTTAATTTTGAAAACGGATGCAGGGTTTAATGCCGATATCGCACAAAAATGGCGTGATACTGATCGCTTCTCATTGGGTCTGAGCTATCAATACAATGATCCTTTGAAGTTGCGTGTGGGCCTAGCTTACGATCAGTCTCCGGCTGATGCGGCAGAATATCGTATTGCTAACTTACCAGACAGCGATCGTTATTGGTTCTCTACCGGGTTTAACTATGCAATTGATAAAAATATGTCAGTTGATGTGGCTTATACCTATGTGAAATTTAGTAATTCATCCATGAGTAATGTGGATAGTAGTAATGCCGTGCTGACTAAGGCTGATGTTTCCGCTCATGCCAATGTGTTTGGCGCGCAATTGAATTACCGCTTCTAAATTTTGTTTATCCCTCCCCTTTGCGGGGGAGGTTTCGTTTGACTCTGGGCGGCTCTCGCCGCTCTTCCTTTCCTTTTAGCGAGGCTAAACATGGCCAATACCGTGCATATCCGTCAGGTTGCCGTTCTCGGCGCGGGCGTTATGGGAGCGCAAATTGCTGCCCATCTTGCCAATGCGGGAATTAAAACCGTTTTATTTGATTTGCCAGCCAAAGAAGGTGATGCAAATGGCATTGCAACTAAAGCAATTGCCAATCTTAAAAAAATGAAACCGTCGCCATTAGCCTCAGGGATGCGCGCGGATCATATTGAGCCTGCTAATTACGGCTCTGATTTAGAAAAACTAAAAGATTGCGATTTAATTATCGAGGCCATTGCTGAGCGCCTAGATTGGAAACTCGATCTTTATGCAAAAATTGCACCTTTTGTAGCCCCACACGCTATTCTGGCTTCCAATACATCGGGCTTGTCGATTAACTCCTTGGCAGGCGGTGTCCCTGAGCAATTGCGCAGCCGTTTCTGCGGGATTCATTTCTTTAATCCACCACGCTATATGTATCTGGTTGAGTTGATCGCCGATTCCCGGACTGATCCGGCAATGATGGACGCGCTGGAAAGCTTCCTTGCTACCCGTATGGGCAAGGGCGTAGTACGCGCTAAAGACACGCCTAACTTTGTTGCCAACCGCATTGGTGTGTTCTCCATGCTGGCGACGATTTACCACGCCGAACGCCTCGGCATCCGTTTTGATGTAGTTGATGATCTGACTGGACCGCGTCTTGGTCGTCCGAAATCAGCCACTTTCCGTACTGCCGACGTGGTTGGTTTGGACACCTTTGCGCATGTGGTTAAAACCATGACCGAGCAATTGGCGTCCGATCCTTGGCACAAATACTTTACCGTACCGGCTTGGATGCAAAAGCTGATTGAAAACGGCGCTTTGGGCCAAAAAACCAAGGCTGGCGTATTCAAGAAAGTAGGTCGTGATGTCTTGATGCTTGATCCTGCTACAGGCGAATATATTGCCGGTGGACAAAAGGGGAGCGATGAAGTTAAGGCGCTGCTCAAAATCACTGATCCGGCTGCACGCTTTAAAGCACTGCGCGAATCCGCTCATCCAGAAGCACAATTCCTCTGGGCCTGCATGCGCGATGTATGGCATTACATCAGCTATCACCTTGATACCATTGCAGATAACGCTCGAGATGTGGATTTTGCGATTCGTTGGGGTTTCGGTTGGAATCAAGGCCCGTTTGAGCAGTGGCAAGCTGCTGGCTGGAAAGACATCGCTTCGGCAATTGCTGCGGATTCAGCCGCTGGCCAAGCCATGAGCGATGTTTCGCTGCCCGCTTGGGTGGCGGCGCGTGATGCGGTGCATACCGCAGCAGGCTCGTTCAGCGCGGCAGATAATGCGCTGAAACAACGCTCTAACTTGCCGGTTTATAAGCGTCAGCTTTATCCGCCAACCGTGGTGGGGGATGCAGCACCTGTTTACGGTGAAACTGTGTTTGAAAATGATGGCGTGCGCATGTGGGTGCAGCCAGGTGAAGACGTTGCCGTATTAAGCTTTAAAACCAAAGCGCATTGCATTGGCCCAGATGTACTGGCCGGTGTAAATCAGGCGATTACCATTGCGGAAGAACGCTTTGCTGGCTTAGTAGTATGGCATCCGGAAGCGCCGTTTTCGGTGGGTGCAGATCTAGTCAGCATGGGCCCTGCCTTTATGACGGGTGACTTCGCTTCGATCGAAAATATGGTGGCCGAATTCCAAAAAGCCAGCATGCGTCTGAAGTATGCTGCGGTGCCCGTAGTTGGCGCGGCTCAGGGCTATGCCTTTGGCGGCGGTTGTGAATTCTTAATGCACTGCGCACGCGTTGTGGCTTGCCTTGAAACCTATATTGGCTTGGTTGAAGTCGGTGTGGGTCTCTTGCCGGCGGGTGGCGGGTGTAAAGAATTTGCACTGCGCGCCTCGCAAGAAGCAAAAGGCGATATCGTTGGCGCGCTGAAAGATTACTACCTGTCAGTCGCCATGGCGAAAGTGGGTACGAGTGCAGAAGAAGGCCAGCAAATTGGCTATCTGCGTAGCTCAGATATTATCGTGTTTAACCCGAATGAATTGCTCTACGTGGCTAAAGCGCAAGTACGCGCCATGAGCGAATCAGGCTACAAAGCACCGGTTAAGCCAAAATCCTTTGCTGTAGCGGGCCGCGCAGGCGCTGCCACGATCAAGGGCCAGCTGATCAATATGCTGGAAGGTGGCTTTATCTCTAAGCACGACTACCTGATTGCCGGCCATATCGCCGAAATCATGACCGGTGGTGATGTAGATGCGGGCACGCTGGTGGATGAAGAATGGATCCTTAAGCTTGAGCGTGAGCGCTTTATGAAGCTGCTGAAAACCGGAAAAACGCAAGAGCGCATCATGTATATGCTGGAAAACAACAAGCCGCTGCGTAACTAATTGACATCTAAAACTGCAACACCCAAATCTTGAACTACGGAGAACACAGAGGACACAGAGTTTCACGGAGAAAATCATGATGAATTCCATTTCATATTTTGAGTTGTTACAGATATGTGGGTTTTCTCCTTTTCCTCCGTGTTCTCCGTGTTGAATGTTTATGGTTTTCAGGTTTGGAAGGTTGCGGCGATCTAATACTTTAGGAGCTCAAAATGAGCAGACAGATTCAAGAAGCTTATATCGTTGCTGCGACGCGCAGCCCGGTTGGTAAAGCACCGCGCGGTATGTTGCGCAATGTTCGCCCGGATGATTTGCTGGCCCATGTATTAAAAAGTGCGCTGGCGCAAGTGCCTCAGCTTGATCCTAAGCTGATCGAAGACGTGATTGTGGGCTGCGCCATGCCAGAAGCCGAGCAGGGGATGAATATTGCCCGTATGGCCGTGCTGCTGGCGGGGTTGCCGGATACGGTGGGTGGCGTCACCATCAATCGTTTCTGCTCCTCAGGCGTGAACGCCATTGCCATGGCCGCAGATAAAATTCGTTTGGGCGAAGCCGATGTGATGATTGCGGCGGGTACAGAAAGCATGTCGCAAGTGCCGATGATGGGAAATAAAATCTCCCTAAATCCTGAGATTTTCACTAAAAACGAAAACCTCGGCATTGCTTTTGGTATGGGCCTGACGGCTGAAAAAGTAGCCGAGCAGTGGAATGTGTCCCGTGAAGATCAGGATGCATTTGCGGTGGAATCCAACCGCCGTGCCTTGCATGCGATTGCCACGGGCGAATTCAAAGACGAAATCAGCCCGCTGGAAGTATTTGCCCGCACGCCTAATCTGGCGACTGGCGAAGTTGAAGTCACCAGCAAGATTTGTGATACCGACGAAGGCCCACGCGCTGGCACTACCATGGAAGGCCTGGCTAAGCTCAAAACCGTATTCGCGGCTAAAGGTTCGGTTACTGCGGGTAATAGCTCGCAAATGTCTGATGGCGCAGGCGCGGTGATCCTGGTTTCTGAGCGCATTCTGAAGCAATTTAACCTCGTGCCTTTGGCGCGTTATGTGACCTTTGCCGTAAAAGGCGTTCCGGCACATATCATGGGGATTGGCCCGAAAGAAGCGATTCCGGCTGCGCTGAAGTTAGCTGGCCTGACGCTCGATGATTTGGGTTGGATCGAGCTGAACGAAGCCTTTGCGGCGCAAGCTCTGGCCGTGGCGCGTGATCTTAACCTAGATATGAGCAAGGTGAATCCACTGGGCGGCGCAATTGCTTTAGGCCACCCGCTGGGTGCTACCGGCGCGATTCGTGCGGCAACCATCGTGCACGGCATGCGTCGTCACGGCATGGCCGGCAAATACGGCATGATCTCCATGTGTATCGGCACCGGTATGGGCGCTGCAGGGATTATTCAATCCTTGTAAGGCTTTATTCGCAGATCAAGGCTTTTGCCCACGGATTCAAATCCGTGGGTTTTTTTTCAAGGAAATGAAAAAATGAAAAAATTACTGATAGGCGCTTCTTTTGTGCTTGCAGCACAGAGCAGTATGGCGCTTGAAGTGGCTGGGGTGAATTTAGCCGATCGCGCCGAGTTGTCCAGTCAGTCATTGGCGCTCAACGGTGCGGGCGTGCGTAAAAAAGTATTCTTTGATGTGTACTTGGCTGCGCTTTATTTGCCGGTAAAAAGCCAGGATGCCAGCGCCGTGGTGAATTCGCCTGTGCCACGCCGTATGGAGCTGCGCATGCTGCGTGAAGTTTCCGCCGCCGCCATGCATGAAGGTTTTGTGGATGGTTTGAAGTCCAATCAGAGTGAGGCCACACTGGCTGCTCTTGCGCCGAAAATTGCCGAGCTGGAGCAAATCTTTAAGCTGGTTAAAACCGCCGCTAAAGGAGATGTGATTGTGCTGGACTTTATGCCGGGCCAGGGTACGCGCGTTACCGTGCGCGGTAAGGTCTATGCAACCATTGCTGGTGACGATTTTGCTGCGGCTATGCTTTCAATCTGGCTGGGAAAAGCACCAGTGAACGATTCATTGAAGGCGGCTTTATTAGGGAAGTGATCTGGATCACAACTAGGGTCTGGTCGTAAAGCGGGTAGTGCAGGGGTGCAATCTGGCGCCTTTGCATGCTGCTTTTTTGGTGTGGGTTTTAGCTGGTTTTTTTTGTCTCTGTCTTTTCCTTTGCTTTTATTTATCAAGCGGCTTTGTGCCGCTTTTTTATTGCAAACGGCCCTGTGTTTTGCGTGATTTTTGCGGCTAACCTTGGGTTTTCCTGCTTCGCGTAAGAGGCCGGAGGGCGCCGCGAGCTTTTGTTTGATGTTTTGTAGTTAAATTACATAAGAGTGTGTTTTGTTTTTACTGTTAATACATTTTATATCGTTGAATATGTTGCATATTTTTTAAAATAATGTAGTTGTATCTGTGAATTATTGTACTTATATAGGTAGTTTTATTACAAAAACACTTGCAAGTGAGATGTAGTTTTGCTAAAGTAGCGTCATTGCTTGATTGGGAACAGATCTCTGACCCAAACTTTTAAGGAGATGCAAATGCGTACCTTGCAAATTATTTTTAAGAACATCGAATCTGCTCAAAACCTGCTGTTGAAGTCCCAGGGTTTTATTGCAACTCGTTGATCTGGTGGTTTAGCTGTTTGTAAGTGTGGTAAGTAGTAAGTTGTTGTGTGTGTAGTATGTTTTGACTCTTCATCTGGTCTTTCTTGTTACCCGGCTCTGTGTTCTGCGTCTTTGGATGCGTATACAGACCGGGTTCTTTTTTGTCCGCTGCGCCTCCCATGCGGTAAAGTAGCGGCCTTGCCTCTTTTAAAATCATCCCTATGATTGTTCGGTCATTTTTCGTTTTGCTCATGGCTTTTCCTGTTCTGTCGCTGGCCGAAGAGCTGCCTGCTGCGGATGCAGAGCAAAGTGTCTATTTTCCCTATGTTTTGAATATTGAAGCGCCCGATGATTTGCAGGCGCTCTTAGAAAAACACCTGGATCTTGCTCGCTGGAAAACTGAAAAAAGGATGACCAAAGAGCAGCTTTCACGCCTGATCGATAATGCGCCGGATACCGTTGCCGGCCTGCTGGCGACGGAAGGTTATTTTTCGCCCAGGGTGACCGCCAGCATGGACGAATCGACCATCCCGGCGATTGTTTCTTTGGATGTGGATGCCGGAAAGCCAACCCTGGTTCGCAGTGTGGATGTGAATTATCTGGGCGACATTATCCCCGACGAAGTGCGGATGAAGCGTTTGGAAGAGCGCCAGGAGCAAAACTGGCCCCTGCCCAAGGGAAGCATCTTTCGCCAGAGTGATTGGGATAGCGCCAAGCGTGGCGCGGTAAGCTCATTGCTGAATCGCCGTTATCCGGCGGCCAAATTAGTTCATGCCGAAGCCAGTGTTGATCCCGAAGCAAATACAGTTGATCTGACTGTTGATGTTGACAGCGGGCCTGCTTATTTTTATGGGCCGGCAAGCATCACGGGCTTATCCCGCTATCCTGAAAAATTAATCCGCAACAATATTCAGTTTCGTGAGGGCGCAGAATATCGCCGCAATGATTTATTAGAATTACAAACCTATTTACAGAATCTGCCGCATTTTTCTCTGGTTTTGGTGGATGTTGATCTGCCGCCCGAAGCCCCCTTTATTGCGCCCGTAAAAGTAACGGTGCAAGAAGCGCCTTTGAGCAAAATCAGTACAGGTTTGGGCTATAGCACCAATACCGGTATGCGCGGCTCGTTTGATTATCGCTATTTAAATCTGATGGACAGGGGCTGGGTACTGGATAGTGGCGTGCGCCTGCAGCAAAAAGAGCAGTCAGCAAGTGCCGGGATTACCTTCCCCCGCTTTGCATCAGGGTACGAGCACCGGGTCTATGCCAGCTATGTGAATGAAAATATTCAGGGCCTGGATACCAGCACCTGGAAGACCGGGGTATCCCGCAGCAGCACTGAAAAGAATATTGACCGATTAATTGCGATTGAATATCAAATAGAGCGTCGCGAGCTAAATGACGGTACGGTTTCTGATCCTCAGTCTTTAACCGCAAAATATCAGTGGGTAAGGCGTGATGTAGACCGGCTCAGAAACCCGCGCTCGGGTAATGTGATTACTCTGGAAGGCGGGGGCGCACTTAAGGGCCTGCTGTCGGATGAAAGCTTTGTTCGCCTGTATGGGCGTGGTGTGCAGTTTTGGCCTGTGGGTGAAAAAAGCGTAGTGGTTGCCCGCCTGGAAGCCGGTGATACCTTTACCAAAGAATTTTTTAATGTGCCAAGTGATTGGTTGTTCCGGACCGGTGGCTCATCGTCGGTGCGTGGCTATGATTATCAAAGTTTAGGCTTATCGCTTGGGGGCTCGACCATTCCTGGCAGAGTTATGGCGGTCAGCTCTATAGAGTTTCAGACCCCTGTTTATAAAGACTGGCTTGGCGCGGTGTTTGTTGATCACGGTGGTGTCGGGGATCAGTGGAAAGACTGGCGCGGCTCGACTGGTGTGGGTGTGGGTGCGCGCTGGGTAAGCCCGGTGGGGGTAATTGGTTTAGATGTGGCGAGAGGCGTGGAAGAAAATCAGTTTCGTGTGCATTTCACCATGGGAGTGACTTTTTAAATGCAGACAAATCCAACGCCTGCTGCCGCAGAAACTCCGGCTACCAAGCCCGTTGCACGCTATTCAAAAATGCGCCGCTTTATTGGCTGGCTGCTGTTTATATTAGTTATCCCTGTTTTTTTACTGACCATTGCGCTGGCCTTTTTTGATTCACAAATGGGGCGCGACTGGCTGGTAAAGCAAATCAACCAGAGCGGTGTGGCAAAGCTGCGCGCAATTGAGGGTTCTTTATGGTCTGATTTCGCCCTGCGTGGCCTCGTGCTGAAGACCGCAGATATGGGGCTTGCTGTGGATAAAGTGAGCCTTGCATGGAGCCCGTACAGCCTGCTGGCCCGCGATCTATCGCTGGATGAATTAAGTATCGGCCATTTGGAAATAGACATTAAACCCAGCCCGCCGGATAAGCCTGCTTCGCCCCCGCCAGAAAGCATTACTCTGCCAATTGGTCTGCATATTGATCAGGCACAGATTAAAAAGCTGAGTATTAAGGGATCGCCCGATCTGGATGATATTCGTTTCAAATTAGCCAGTAATGGCCGTTTCCATCAAATTACTTTGGATCAGCTTAAGTTAAAGCTGCCACAGTTGGATGCCAGTTTTAAAGGGCATCTGGCGCTGGTTGGGACACAGCCTTTTGTGACGTCTGGCCAGCTGTCACTTGCGGGTAAGGTGGAAAATCAGCCCTTGCAATCCCAAATCATGCTTGATGGCGAGCTGCGTAAATTGCAATTAAAAGGCGATATCAAAAGCAATCAGCTCAACGCCATGATCAATGCACGGCTGGATCTGTTTGCCCCTTATACCTATCAGCTTTTAAGTGAAGGTCAGATTAAGTTGCAGCAGCTTAATCCTGCCGCTCTGATGCAAGGCTTGCCTAAGGCGCTGATTGATGTGTCTTTGTCTGTTGTTCCATTGGGTGAAAACGCGGCCAGTGGCGCGCTGGAAATCCGCAATGCTATGCCTTTAACGATTGATCAGGGCGGGTTGCCGTTTACGCAGATCAGCAGCAAGCTGGGGTATTTAAAAGAAACGGTTACGCTTAAATCCATGTCGCTGGATTTGCTGGGGCAAGGACAAATTAAAGGGGCGGGGCAACTGGATAAAGGTCAGCTGAAATTAAAGCTTGATCTGGCCAAAATTGACCCGGCCAAGCTTTTTACGCGTCAGCCTCCTGCATCACTGGGTGGCACGATTGAGTTGAAAGGCCCGTGGCTGGCGCCCGATGTGCTGGCCAAACTGGCCGATGCGCAGCGTAATGCGGCGCTGGATCTGGATATGGGCTGGTTAAACCCCAAGCATGAGCGGCGTATTGTTTTGCGTGAGGCACGCTTATCCCGGGCTAACAGCAGCGTTGCCTTGCAGGGTGAGCTGGGTTTGCTTGATGCAAAAGGCGTGGCAAAAAATGACTTTAAATTGTCGGGTGAATTTACGGGTCTTAATCCTGCTGAATTTGTAGCCAGCCCGAAAGGATCGCTGACAGGACAATTTAAACTAGCCGGCGCTTTACAGCCCGCTTTAAAAGCCAGTGTGGATTACAGCCTGAGTGACAGCCGTTTTAATGGCGAAGTGCTTAGTGGTAAAGGCCAGCTGAATATAGAAGAAACCCGTGTTTCGAATGCAGATTTATGGCTGGCATTGGGTGCAAACCGCATCGATGCAGAGGGGGCACTTGGCCTTGCCAGTGATGTGCTGAAGCTGAAAATCAGCCTGCCGCAGTTACAACAATTTGGCCCGGGGTTCAGCGGCAAAATCAGCGGGGATGCGCAGTTAAAAGGTGCCATGCTCAGCCCGCAAATTGCCACTCAGCTGGCAGTTGCAGGCTTGCAAACGCCCTTTGGCGTCTCGGTCAATCAGGCGGTGCTGGATGCTCAGCTGCAGTCTGATTTAAAAGGGCCAATGCATATTCTTGCCGATATCACGGATGCAAAAGCGGCTGGTGTGCAGGTTCAGACGCTTAACTTTAAAGCGGATGGCAGCCGGGAAAAACACAGCGCCAGCCTGCAGTTAAAAGGTAAGCAGGATGAGCGTCTGATTGATGTCAGCTCGCGCTTTGAGGGCGGCTTAAGCGATCAGTGGGTCTGGCGCGGCAGTGTGCAGGGCCTGCAGGTGAATCAGCCACTGGCCCTGAGTCTGGCTGCGCCGTTATCGCTGGAGGCCGGTGCTAATCTGGTGCGGCTTGGCGATGCACGTCTGTTGATGGGCGATACGCGGGTGCATATTGAAAAACTGAACTGGCAGGATGGCAATCTGGATACCGCAGGTGAGCTGGAGCAGGTGTCGGTTGGGCAATGGCTGACGCTGCTGGGGCAAAAAGAAGTCAGTGGCAATCTGATGCTGGGCGGGCGCTGGGTGCTTAAATCTGCGGGCAGCTTAGATGGCCAGCTGGAAATCCACCGGCAATCTGGTGATTTAAAGTATGTAACGCAAAACACCGCACCGCAAAAGTTTGATTTGCAAGACTTCAGGCTGCAGGTACTGGCGAAACAATCAGGCCTGAATTTTAACGGTCATTTAAGCTCGGGCCGTTTTGGTCAGATGCAGGCGAATGGTACTGCGCTGCTGGATGCTGTGAATTGGCGCTTGGCAGAGCGCGCACCGCTTGATGTCTTTATCAAGGGGGATGTGCCTAAGCTTTCAATGTTTGGCCCGCTGCTAGGGCCGGATTTAACGCTGGCCGGGAGCGGGCGTTTTGAAGTGCGGCACGCAGGATTACCTAAAGAAAACGACTGGACCGGCTTTATCTACGGTGATGGCATATCGGTGCGGGATGCCGCAACAGGGCTGGCTTTGCAGGATGGGAAGGTGAGGGTAACGCTGGATAAGCAGCTAATTAATTTGCAGCAATTCCAGTTTAAAGGCGGGCAGGGTACTTTGGATGCGAAAGGCTCGTTTGATCTGGCAGGCCCAAGCCCCAGCGCCACGGCCCAGGTTACGGCCAATAAGCTGACTTTGATCAGTAAGGCCGATATGCTGGTGGTGATGTCCGGCCAGGGCAATATCATGCTCAAAGATAAGGCGCTGAGCGTCAGTGGCCAGCTGAAGGCAGATGAAGGGGATATTCGCTTTCAGTCTAACGATGTGCCCAAGCTGTCGGATGATGTGGTGATCAAAGGCCGCAGTAAAGCACCGGTTGATGCGGGGCCAAAGCTTACCTTGCAGATGGATATTGATCTTGGAAAAAACTTCCGCTTCCGGGGGTATGGATTAGATGCAAGGCTGGCTGGTCTGCTGCGTTTGCGCGCACAAGCCAATCAGCCGCCTACTGCGCATGGCGTGGTGCAGGTGGCAGAAAATGAAGGCAATGCCCGCAGCACTTATAGCGCATACGGGCAAAAGCTGGATATTGAGCGCGGCGTGCTGGCGTTCCAGGGCCCCATTGATAACCCCGGGCTGGATGTGCTGGCCATGCGCAGGGGCCAGCAGGTTGAGGCGGGTGTGCAGGTGAACGGCACCGCCTTGCGGCCACGGGTGATGCTCTACTCCGAACCCAGTGTTCCGGATAGTGAAAAACTCAGCTGGCTCTTGTTTGGCCATGGCTCAGACAGCATGGAAAAATCAGACAGTGCTCTGATGCTGCAGGTGGCCAATGCGTTGCTGACTTCCGGAGATAATTCAAGCTTTAGCGAAGGGCTTTTGGGTAAGGTTGGCCTCGATGATGTGGGTTTCAGCAGCCAGAGGGAAAAGGATGGCAGCTCTACCCAGGTGGTTTCGGTGGGTAAGCAGTTAAGTAAGAATGTACGGGTATCACTGGAAAAAAGCGTGAATGGCTTACGCGATGCGGTGAAGTTTACCTGGCAGCTGACTAAAGGCTGGTCTTTGGTTTCACGTATTGGTACGGATGAAACCACAGGGGATGCTTATTACACATTCTCTTTTGATTAAGATGTAAAGCGCCGCCCTTGGGCGGCGCTTTTTTGTTTTATATCTGAGTCTGAGTTGTTTTATTTAACTGAATATATTCCTGACTGCCCTTGATGTTTTCTACAATCGCTTCTCTTTCCATGCCTTTGCTTAATTGCGCTTTGTAATGATCAAACCCGCCACTGTCTGGTTTGCGTTTGAGTAAGTGCATAAAGGCGGCAAATAAAAAATCATCATCTTCCTGAATATCAATCAGGCCATCGTACAGGGGCTCGCCTGTTTTGACGGCTTTTACATTAAACAGCCAGTCATCAACGGAATTCAGGCTTTTGATGGTGAAGCCAGCTTCATACAAGACGTTTTTAATGGTTATTTCGGTAAAACCGATAAAATGGAAATCACCGTTATAGCATTGCGTGCCAAACAGGCAGCGCAAAAGCTCTTCATGTTTGGCCAGTGTCTGGTTTTCTGGTTTTTTTAAAAGATTTAACAAGCCAATTACATTAGGAATTTGCAATTCAAGCATGCCGCCATGGGCGAGCAGGCGGTTCCACTCCCTTAATGTGGTGCTGGTTTTTAATCTGGGGATGTGTTCGAGTATATCGTTGGCCAGAATATATTCGTAATAGGCAGAAGGCAGGCATTTGAGCTGGGTACAGTC
Organism: Iodobacter sp. BJB302; assembly: GCF_002735645.1. Classification (GTDB taxonomy): domain Bacteria; phylum Pseudomonadota; class Gammaproteobacteria; order Burkholderiales; family Chitinibacteraceae; genus Iodobacter. The sequence goes on along the minus strand of NZ_PDZG01000002.1, from coordinate 11,537 downwards.
GGCGACTAAATCAGGCTGGTGATATTCATTTAAATCAATATTCAGATAACCGGTTTTTAAATCATAACCACAGCCTATATTTATTTTTTTTGGATAATTTTGATATTCAAAATCCATAAGACCTCCCCGGGTTCTGCAGCAGAAAACAGATCATGGCTCTGGCAGCGCTTTTAAGTTTGTTTTGCCAGAGCCTGAGTATAGGAAAGAGCGGGCAATGATCCAAGTTTGTTTTGCTGCAATGCACCAGGTTTTATTTACGGCTGCACTGGCTGCAAGTTTTCGGGCTGAACAAGTTAAATCACGCAAGGCGCTGCGAGTGCGATGAGCATTCGCCGTGCAGCCATGCCAGCTATCACCGGCACGGTTTTTTGCGCCGTGCAATAAATCAAGCGTCAGCAGTGCCTATGGCTTCAGGATAAGGCTTAAATCATCCCGGTCTGCGATCGCATCGTTGAATACTGCAAGTAAGGCCGCGTAGTCTTCCTCGCCCAGCGCGGCTTGCGCTTCCTTGGTGTTTTCCCATGTGATCTGGATAGGGCCTTCTAGGTTGCCACTCAGCTCATCGTAAAGTGCATCCAGGTTATTAATAAAATCGCTGGAAAAATCCAGTTGTTCGGCCAGTTGCTGGTAAGCATCATTGAGCTTGTAAATATGCTGGAGTACAACGCGTTGGTTTATTGACATGCTGCCACCTCAGTAAAGGTTTGATAATGATCGACTGTAATAAAGCGCGGGCCATTTTTGCTGAATACAATGCGTTTTGCACCGCGTTTTCCGCCCTGGTAGTCTAAATCTGCTTCTTGGTACTGGCCGCGCGGCAGGCGGTTTTCACGGTTGCCAAAACGATCGCCACCAATGGATTTGCCGGGCAGGCTTTGCCAGAGACTGCTGCCAGGGCGCCAGCCTGCGGCCTGTGCTTCGCGTTTAGTGACAAATTTGGCGGGCAGGCGGCCTTGCTGATTCAGACTGCTGAGTATTTCTGTCAGCTCACTGGTATTGGTGCCGGGGTGCAGCTGACGGTTTAATCCTTCTGCTACGCTCTGGCAAGATGCGGCCTGAACCCAGCCGCTGGCAACAAGCAGCATCAGGGCGAGAAGTGGTCTGTGCATAGAGGTTTCCTTTCCTGTGGTATTTGAAGTGGTGTGTAATTCTTTTATTTAAACTACATCGGCATAAGTCTTGCTTACACGGTTGTGGCAAAAGGCCTTCTATGCTAGTTTCGAAGACCCTGACTTTTCCAGACTATCGCCATGGCTCAGACACTTTATGACAAACTTTGGCATTCCCACGTTATTCGTACTGAAGACGATGGCACTTGCCTTATTTATATTGATCGTCACCTGGTGCATGAAGTCACCAGCCCGCAAGCCTTTGAAGGCTTGAAGTTAGCGGGCAGAACGCTATGGCGCAAGTCTTCGATTGTTTCGACTGCCGATCATAATACGCCAACTGATCATTGGGATAAGGGTATTCAAGACCCGATCTCACGGCTGCAGGTAGAAACACTGGATGCCAATATTAAAGAATTTGGCGCGCTGGCTTATTATCCCTTTAAAGATCAGAAGCAAGGCATTGTGCATGTGGTTGGCCCGGAAAATGGCGCAACCTTGCCAGGAATGACGGTGGTCTGTGGTGACAGCCACACTTCCACACATGGTGCATTTGCTGCGCTTGCGCATGGCATTGGCACCTCTGAAGTTGAGCATGTGATGGCCACGCAAACGCTGGTTGCCAAAAAATCGAAAGCCATGCTGATTCGCGTGGATGGCGTGTTGGGCCGGGGTGTAACGGCAAAAGACGTGGCACTGGCCATTATTGGCAAAGTAGGCACGGCAGGCGGCACGGGCTACGCGATTGAATTTGGCGGCGAGGCGATCCGCTCGCTTTCCATCGAAGGGCGGATGACGCTGTGTAATATGGCGATTGAGGCGGGCGCTCGTGCAGGCATGGTGGCCGTTGATGAAAAAACCATTGATTACCTCAAAGGCAGGCCTTTCTCACCTAATGCAGCGCAATGGGATGCTGCGGTCGCGCACTGGAAAACACTGGTCTCTGATGAAGGTGCGGTATTTGATGCACTGGTTACGCTGGATGCCGCAGAAATCGAGCCGCAGCTTACATGGGGCACATCGCCAGAACAAGTTTTGGGCATCTCTGGGGCCGTGCCGGATCCTGCCGCAGAGCCGGATCTGGTCAAGCGTGGCAGCTATGAGCGCGCGCTGCAGTATATGGGCCTGACCGCCAATACGCCGCTGACTGATATTCAGATTGATAAAGTATTTATCGGCTCCTGTACTAACTCCCGTATCGAAGATTTACGTGCCGCAGCAGGCATTGCCAGGGGCAAAACCAAGGCCGCTAATGTGAAGCTGGTTCTGGTGGTGCCGGGCTCTGGTCTTGTAAAAGCGCAGGCAGAGGCCGAAGGCCTGGATAAAATCTTTATCGCGGCAGGTTTTGAATGGCGTGAGCCGGGCTGCTCTATGTGTCTTGCGATGAATGCGGATCGCTTAGAGCCGGGCGAGCGCTGTGCTTCAACCAGTAACCGGAATTTTGAAGGCCGTCAGGGCCAGGGCGGCCGCACGCATTTATTAAGCCCGGAAATGGCTGCGGCTGCGGCGATTGCAGGCCACTTTGTTGATGTGCGCCAGTTCGCCTAAGGAGATCAGGGATGAAAAAAATTGCAACGCTGACGTTGATGGTTCTGATGCTGGGGCTTACGGCCTGTAATACGGTGTCAGGCATGGGCAAAGATATCAAAAAAGGTGGCGAAGCCATCGAAAAGGCGGCCAGTAAATGAAAGCATTCACTCAATTAAATGGTTTGGTGTGCCCGCTGGATCGCGCCAATGTGGATACCGATGCCATTATCCCCAAACAGTTTTTAAAGTCGATTAAGCGCTCTGGTTTTGGCCCGAATCTGTTTGATGAATGGCGTTATCTGGATCATGGCGAGCCGGGTATGGATAACAGCCAGCGCAAGCCTAATCCTGATTTTGTGCTGAACTACCCGCGATATCAGGGCGCGGAAGTCTTACTGGCCAGAGACAACTTTGGCTGCGGCTCCAGCCGCGAACATGCACCGTGGGCGATTGAAGATTACGGCTTTCGTGTGGTAATTGCACCCAGCTTTGCCGATATCTTCTTTAATAACTGCTACAAAAATGGCCTGCTGCCGATTGTTTTGGATAGCGCGATTGTTGAACAGCTGTTTACAGAAAGTGTGGCCTCTGAAGGTTATGGCCTGAATGTGGATTTGCTGGCTCAAACCGTCACAACGCCTTCAGGCCAGGTGTTTGGTTTTGATATTACCGGCCATCGCAAGCATTGCCTGCAAAATGGTTTAGATGAAATTGGTTTAACTTTGCATCACGCAGAAGAGATTAAAGCTTTTGAAGCGCAGCGAAAAATCGGACAACCCTGGTTATTTTCCTGATTTTTTGTGCGGTATGTGGTTTGCATCAACAAATCTTATTCAGTTGACGTATAGTATCTAGGTTGTTTTACTTATTTCGGAATTCACACAATCATGATTTTACATAAATTCAAAGATCAAAATGAACTGAATCGCGTAGGTGCTGATTTATTACTATCTATTGTCCGCACCAAGCCTAATGCAATCCTCGGTATGGCAACAGGTAGCACCCCTGTTGGCATTTACCAGGAAATAGTAAAGACGTATCAGCAGGGGCTGGTGAGCTTTAAAGAAGTAACAACATTCAATCTGGATGAATACGCTGGTTTGCCCGTTACTCATCCGGAATCGTATCGCAGCTTTATGAATAGCCACCTGTTTAATCATATCGACATCCGCACCGAAAATACCTATGTGCCCAATGGCAATGCCGAAGATCTGGATGAAGAAGGCCGTCGTTATGATGAGCTGATTTATCAGAAAGGCCTTGTTGATATGCAAATTTTGGGTATCGGGCATAATGGCCATATTGGCTTTAATGAGCCTGATGAAGCCTTGTCGCGCTTTACACATAAAGTGACTTTAAAGCCTGAAACACGCGAAGCCAATAAACGCTTTTTTAACAGCATTGATGAAGTGCCAACGCATGCATTAACAATGGGCATGGGTTCTATTTTGCACGCAAAATCAATTCTGCTGGTGGTTAAAGGCGCAGAAAAAGCTGAAATCCTTGACCGCACTTTAAATGGCCCAATTACTACCCAGGTGCCAGCTTCTTTCTTGCAGACACATCCTCGTGTGATTGTACTGACCGATTGCGATGTGGATTACAAGCGTTCGCATTCTTAACAGATTGCTGCCCTCTATTGCAGAGGGCTTTTTTGCAAAAAAACACCGAAGGATTGCTCCTGAGGTGTTTTTTTTTGATTAAATTAAACAAGCTAAGAGTAAATAATGCGGATTGTTTCTTGTACTTATGCACGGCACGCTGAGCAAATTCTCTATATATTCAATGAAGCGATTGAAAACTCTACGGCGCTTTATGATTACACCCCAAGGCCATTAGCCAGTATGGTGGATTGGTTTGCTGATAAAGAAGCCAGACAATTGCCTGTGCTGGGTTTTGAAAATGATGCGGGTGTTTTATTGGGCTTTGCCAGCTATGGTGCATTCAGAGTGCGCCCGGCCTATAAATATGCCATTGAGCATTCTATTTATATCCACCCTGATTATCGTGGCCAGGGTTTGGGTAAAAAACTATTACTGCTTATTATTGAAAAAGCGCAGGAGCAGGGTTATCACACCTTAATTGGTGGAATCGATGCTGAAAACACCGCGAGCATTGCGCTGCACCTGCAGCTTGGCTTTAGCCATGCAGGCACGATTAAACAATCAGGATTTAAATTTGGCCGCTGGCTGGATTTAGCTTTTTATCAATTGATTTTGCCTACACCTGAAAATCCAGTGGATGGCTGAGTTTGTTAAAGGATTCAGATTGAGAAAGATTATTTTGCTGAGTATTTTGGTGTTAAGCGCGTGCAGCTCCACGCCCACCCGCACCAAAGTGGCTTACCCGGCATCTAAATCCTTGAGTAATATTCAGGCAGCAGGGGCGGGGCGCGAGATCGTCATGTATGCGCTGGGCCTGCTGGATGTCAGCTATCAGTTTGGGGGCAATAATCCGGAAGCGGGCCTAGATTGCAGTGGCATGGTGAGCTTTGTGTACAAAAATGCCGTAGGTGCGGTGCTGCCGCATAATGCGGCACAAATTGCCAGCCTGGCCCGGCCTGTTGCAAGCGATCAGCTGCAGGCAGGGGACCTCGTGTTTTTTAATACACTGGGCAGATCGTTTTCACATATGGGCATTTACTTGGGAGACGGGCGCTTTATTCATGCGCCGTCATCTAAAGGAAAAATAAGGGTTGAATCGCTATCCACCCCGTATTTTGCACAACGGTTTGAAGGCGGGCGCAGCCTGATGGCCCTCAACCCTTAAGCTAAATCGCGCCTTTGGCCTTGCGGAAGCGATGTAAGCTTGCCATCCGGAGCATAAAGCGGACGGCTGTGGCTGGCGTCTAAAATTTGCTGCATAAAGCCATTGATCAGCTGCTGGCGGGTTTCAATTAACTTGCCATTGCTGCTGTTAAATGCGGCAGCCTGGCGGGTGATCTCTAAAAGAGTCTGCCACTGGCTGAGTGTATGAGGGGGCTGCTCTGTGATCCATGTAGTGGCATCATGCTGCGGATCAATACCCTGAGCATTAAAAAACTGGCTGAGCGCCTGCCCGGCTTGCTCAGCATCGATTGCTGCAGCCTGTTTCTCTGTGGTGAGCACCAAGAGGGGGTCCAGCTCATTGGCAATTAAATGACTTTGCTCTTTTTGAAGTAAGTCTAATAAGGTCTGCATGCTGCTGATGGCCTGGTTCAGCAGGCTGTTTAAAGGCGAGTCGGTGGTCATATCACTTGCCTAATAGTTCTTGAGCGCTTTGAATGATTTTGCCAGCTATGGCTTCGGTACGTACGGTGAACCGCCCTTCGCTGATGGCTTTTTTGAGTGATTCAACACGCTCAGTATCAAAGGCAGGCTTTGAGTTCTGCTCGATTTGATTCAGCTTAGCTGCCAGTGGGTTAATCGTTACGCTGTCTGTTTTAGCGCGCTCCGTACTTGCGGCAGGTGTGCTCGTTGTACGCTCGCTGCTGCGGCTGGGCGTCGTATTCAGAGGCTTGTTTTGATCGATTTTCATGGTATGTCATCCTTCGTCACTGGCCAGTGTGACTTTCTGTACTGTCATTATGCCAAGTATCGACCTGATCCGTAAAAACTTTAGCACTTCATTTATTTAAATCAGATGTATTTTACCATTCATTTTTTATTTCCTTTCAGATTCGGACAGTATTGAGGCATTATATGCCACAGAATGGTATTCATTGATCTTAATGATTGTTTAATTGACTAAGCGGCCTGCTGCTTATTGATGAGGTTTGAATGAAACAAAAGCTTGTGTTGACGTTGATTACAGCTTCTTTGGCAATGGGTGTACAAGCCGCATCCCGCTCCGGGCTTGATTCTGAGCGTTTTGATCAAAGTGTCCGGGTGCAGGATGATTTATATCAGGCAGTCAATGGTACATGGTTAAAAAACACTGAAATACCCAGCGATAAGTCCTCGCATGGCGCATTTTTAATTTTGCGTGATCGCGCAGAAGGCCAGGTGCGTGAAATGGTAGAAATGGCGGCACAAAATGCGGCACCAGGCCCGGCCGCAAAAAAAGTGGGCGATTTATATCAAAGCTATATGAATGAAAGCTTAATCGAGCAGCGCGGTTTAGCGCCTTTGCAATCCACTTTTACAGATATTGCTGCGATCAAAAATAGCAAGGCACTGGCAGAGCAATTAGCCCTGTTGAGCAAGGCTGGGCTCTATGCCCCTCTGGGGATTTATGTGGGGCAGGATGAAAAGAATTCAACGGCCTATATCGTGAATGTGCATCAATCGGGTTTAAGCCTGCCTGACCGGGATTATTATTTAAAATCGGATGAAAAATTCATTGCTGCACGTAAAGCCTTAAGCACTTATTTTGAAAGTTTATTAAAACTATCAGGTGAAACAGAGGTTGATGTTGCATCCTTACTGGCATTAGAAACCGAGCTGGCTAAAGCACAATGGACTAAAGTAGATAATCGCGATCCGCAAAAAACCTATAATAAAAAATCACTGGCCGAATTAAAAAAACTAGCACCTGATTTTGCGTGGGATGAATATTGGCAGGCGATGGGTATAGCAGGTAAAGTGGGGTCTGTTATTGTTTCCCAGCCAAGCTATATCAAATCAATGAGTGAAACCCTGGCTAAAACACCATTAGCCACGGTAAAAGTATGGCTTAAATTTAAAGTTTTAGACCAATACGCTAATGCGCTGCCTAAAGCATATACGGATTTATCTTTCGATTTTCACGGTAAGTCCTTGTCTGGCGTGCCAGAGCAAAAGCCACGCTGGAAAAGAGCAATTGCAGCCACAAATGGCAGCTTGGGTGAGGCGGTGGGCGAATTATATGTTGCAAAGTATTTTACGCCCGAAGCAAAAGCTAAAATGGATGTGATGGTAAATAATCTATTAGCATCTTATCGCAGCTCAATTAAAGATTTAAGCTGGATGAGCGCCACAACAAAGGTAAAAGCACAGCAAAAACTAGCTAAATTTACCGTGAAAATTGGCTATCCGGAGCAATGGATTGATTACAGCAGCTTAGAGATTAAGGCAGATGATTTATTAGGTAATTTGCAACGCGCTCAGTTGTTCTCCAGCGCGCGTGAGCTAAATCAATTAGGAAAACCCATTGATCGCAAAAAATGGGGAATGACACCGCAAACCGTTAATGCCTATTACAACCCCAGCATGAATGAAATTGTTTTCCCTGCAGCTATATTGCAAGCGCCATTCTTTGATCCTGCGGCAGACGATGCCGTGAATTATGGTGCAATTGGCGGCGTTATTGGGCATGAAATATCCCATGGTTTTGATGACCAGGGCAGCCAGTATGATGGCGACGGTAATTTAAAAAACTGGTGGGGAAAGCAGGATAAAAAGGAATTTACCGCACTGACCAGCAAATTAGTCGCTCAATACGACGCTTATGAAGCCATTCCGGGCAAGCACGTTAATGGAAAACTTACTCTTGGTGAGAATATTGCGGATTTATCCGGTTTGGCTGTGGCATATAAAGCCTATCAATTATCTTTAGGGGGCAAGCCCGCCGAAAAAATAGATGGGCATACCGGTGAGCAGCGCTTCTTTTTAGGCTGGAGCCAGGTATGGGCCAGCAAAATGCGCGAGCCCATGACCTTGCAAATGCTGCTAACCGACCCCCACAGCCCCGGCCAATTCCGCGCCAATGGCGCAGCGGTTAATAGCGATGCATTTTATAAAGCCTTTAAGGTAAAAGAAGGCGACGGCATGTATAAGCCCGCTAAAGAACGCATCCGTATCTGGTAAGAATGGCTTGAAATAAGGCGTTGAGTGATCTCAGCGCCTTTTTTTGCCTGGATTTTACGGTGGCCATAATTAGCACTCATCCGGCGTTGTTACGGTAAAAAGGCACTTAAAGCGGGGTTATGTTAGCTGAGTGCTATCTTGAGGCGTCAAAAAACAGAGATAGCACTTTCACACTTATGGCCTCAATTATCCGTTTACAAAACAAAGATGGTTCTGTTTCTTATCAGGCGCAGGTGAGGCTTAAGCGGGACGGCAAGCTGCTGTTAAATGAGTCCAGAAGCTTTCTTGCCGCAGGGGTAGGCATTCACGCCTAGCGGAGGAGTGGGCAGCACTGCTGACCGAGAAAATGCGTGAGCAAGAGGCCATTGCTCAGCGCAAATTAAAAGGCTTAACCCTTAAAGATCTGATCGATAAATATATAGAGTTTTTTGAGAAAGACAAACACCTCTGGGCGTCTAAGCGCAGCGTGCTGAATGTGTGCTGGCCCGCTCCCCAATGGCTGACGTGGCTATCTTGGAATTAACCGCCGATAAAATTATTGATTATGTTCGCCATCGCCGATCATTTGGCGTAAAGCCGCAATCTATTCAGCAAGATATTATTTATTTGGGTTGTGTATTAAAAGAAGCCAAATTATTTGCCAAATTAGATGTAGATATTGCTCAGTATTCATTGGCCAATGAATACTTAAAAGAAAAGGGCATGATTAGTGGCTCTGTTGAGCGCGAGCGGCGATTACAGGATTCAGAATTAGGCTTGATTTTGGCAGGAGCAAAAGCCACCGAACATTTCAGGCAAATCCCTATCGCGGATCTGGTGCGCTTTGCCATTGAAACCACCATGCGCCGCAGTGAAATCACCCGCTTGCAATGGAGTGATTTAGACGAGAAAAACCGCACCATTTTGATCCGGGACAGAAAAGACCCAAAGAAAAAAATCGGCAATGACCAAACCGTGCCGCTGCTGGGTACGTCTCTAAGCATCATCCAGGCGCAGCCTCGTACCAGCGAATTTATCTTTCCCTATAAATCCGAATCAGTTGGCGTGGCCTTTCGCGGCATTGTCAGCAAGGCTGGTATTCAAGACCTGCACTTCCACGATCTGCGTCATGAAGGCATCAGCAGGCTGTTTGAGCAAGGCTATCAAATACAGGAAGTGGCCCTGGTGTCTGGCCATAAAAGCTGGAAAAACCTAAAACGCTATACCCAGCTGCGAGCTGTAGATTTGCACCGGGATATTCTGGCGGTGGTGGTAATGGGAGGGCGAGGGGATAGGCGATAAATGGCTTTCACCCCGATATGTTTTTATTGCTGCTTCATCTGGCTCTGAGTCCATTTCGCTGATAACTAGACTACCTCAAGTGCAATAGTCATTTAAAACTAGATTTGGGCTGTGTTCGCTTTGGCCGCGCGGCTGTTTACGCTCGATAGAGATAATTGTTTAGCGACTGTTTTCGCCACCTAGCTGTGGTCATGGAACGCCCGGTTGCGATCGTAAAGCTGCCGCTCAGAGGGCTGCTCTGAGCTTCTGCACATCGGCCTTAGCAGGCAGCCATACGCTCTTTATCGATGTACGAAATCAGTGATCCAGTAGTGGCTTACTGATTTCGACCATCTACATAGAGGTTTTGGCTGCACTCTAAAGCCGAGGTGCTGATGCCAAAGCTTGAAAAAAGCAAGGCCGCAAAACCATCTGGTTGCGGCCTACTTTTTTTTGATGGCGGGCCATAGCTGTTTGGCCTAAGCAGACAGCTACAGGCAAGGGGCGAAATGCTCGTTCACGTATTGATTGCAGTTAAAGCATCTACTTGTTGCTTGCAAGCTGGCGACTGGGAAAGCTCCTGCCCGGACTTGGAGCGCTGAGCAGGCGCTCATTAATTGAAGTACGGTAGCTCAAAACTGATGTCACGCTACTCCAAGCGCACGTCTGATGAAAGCTTGATCCACACTCCCCAAGAACTGGCACCAAGAGCCCTGAGTATCCCGAAGATATTGACCGAGGGCATCAACGTCAGCCTGCTCGGGAAACTCCATCCGCTTTGTCAGACGATGAAGAGTCTGAATGGGAATTCCAATTTCCTCTAAAGCATTGATCCCTGTTGGCAGGTGATGCCCCTCAAAAACCATTCTTACGTGCGCGTAATCGATTTTACTTCGGATCCCCCGTTTTACCGCGTGCTGTTTAACGACATCCTCTATCAGTCCGAGAAGCTTAGGAAGGGTAAAGCCGAACGCATTGGTAATTATCTTCAAATCATTATTGATAGCTTTAGAAAGAGTAAGGTTCTCTCCTTCTATTATCCGCTGCCGCGCATGAGAGATCTGGCTTTTCAGGTAGTCCGAATAACTTGAAGCGTTGAGGTAACCGGCCAGCTTTGCGATCATGACATCAGTGGGATTAACCGATACTCCGTTGCTACTAAACACTCGGGGTACAAGCTTGACAATGATTTTTGCAAAGGTCTTGAGAAAGTTGGTCGCAGGGAGCCAGTGAAACACCAGAGTGGCGAATTCAGTGTCGTCCATTATCTCGATCATGTTTTGCAACTCCCCAAGCTGCTCGATACGGAAGTGCGAGTGTTTTTTCACTAGGTCGATAGAGACTTGTTCTCTCGTTAGAGTCTCATTGAAGCGATCCTGTGAATACTCGGACAAATGATCTGACTGTACACTGGCAAGGAGGTTGATCGGGGTGTCGATGTCTTGAATCGGTAATTGTCAAACCAGTTGTCGCCTTAATCGTTTAATATTTATGCCGTTCTTTGCTCTGCTTTTTTCCTTACAGCACCCGTCTCCGCTTCCGGTGATTTTTCTGGATTGAGGTGGACGATATTCACTCTTTCCCAGTTTCGCGTGCCCTTTGTCCAGCGCAGGGGATGCGCGGCCCGGGCGGCTTCGTAGACGGCGATTCTTTGCTGTAAAAGGGCCTGATCTTGACCTGCGTGGCGCTCGGTTGGCGTCACATATTGGATGCTGCTGTGGCGGTGCTCATTGTTATACCAATGCACCACTTGAGTCGCCCATTGGCGCGCCGCCAGCAGGTCGTCGAAGGGCTTAGGTAATTGCATCGGGCGGTATTTCAGCGTTTTAAATAGTGATTCAGAATATGGGTTGTCATTGCTTACTGCTGGACGG
>NZ_PDZG01000029.1 GCF_002735645.1 Iodobacter sp. BJB302 | reverse complement strand
GTTTTGATACCTGCTTCGCCAGTTAAATATTGCTGAACGACAGAGAGCTTGAATTGCGTTGAGTACTTGGACATAAAAACACCCCAAAAATATGGACGGGTGTCCAACTTTTGGGGTGCAGTTCACAAGGCCGGCTTTTTGTTTTTCTATTCCTGCATTCAATACTGCTTAAAATCAAGACCAGAATCAAATCATTCCTCTGGCATTAAAAAATCATAATCAGATCAATTCTGCCTTTACAATCAAAGCACAAAACAATTTTAATCTTTCCATTTATGCCCATTAAATAAAAACAGACCCTGCTATTTTTATCGCTTAATTCGGGACGATTCCATGCAGATTATTGCACCCCGCTGGCTGATTCCAATTGAGCCCCGGGCTCAGGTATTAATGAATCATGCCGTCATCGTTGATCGTGACACAATTATTCGTATCATGCCGCTCACTGCAGCGCGCAGCCACTACCCGGCAGCCCAGGAAATCCAGCTGCCTGAACACGCCCTCCTCCCCGGCTTTATTAATACGCACAGCCATTCTGCCATGAGCTTATTACGCGGCTATGCCGACGATTTAGCCCTGATGACCTGGCTGAATGAGCATATCTGGCCAGCAGAAACAGCACATGTCAGCGATGATTTTGTTTGTGATGGCACAACGCTCGCCATTATGGAAATGATTGCCGGCGGCACAACGTGCAGCAATGATATGTACTTTGAGCACAGTGCCGTGGCACGGGCGGCGGTTTCCAGCGGATTCCGAATGGGCATAGGCTGCTCTATTTTAGAATTCCCCACGCCCTACGCCTCTGATGCGGATGGGTATATTAAAAAAGCGCTTAACTCGCGCTCTGAATTCAGCGGCGAGCCTTTAGTCCACTTTACCCTTGCTCCGCACGCCCCCTATACGGTAAGTGACCAAACCTTCAGTAAAGTAATTACCCTTGCCGATGAATTTGATCTGGGCTTGCACTGCCATATCCATGAAACGCAGGATGAAATCAAAAACAGCCTGAAACAATACGGTGTTCGCCCGCTGGAGCGGCTCGCCGCGCTGGGCTTTTTAGGATCAAACTTAGTGGCAGCACATATGGTGCATACCAGCGATCCGGAAATCGCCCTGCTGGCCAAATATAGCGTCAGTATTGCTCATAATCCGGCAAGCAATTTAAAGCTGGCCTCTGGCATTGCCCGTGTACATGCCATGCAGCAGGCAGGCATCAATGTCGGCATTGGCACAGATGGCGCGGCCAGCAATAATAAGATCGATCTGTTTGCCGAAATGCGCCTTGCAGCCCTGCTTGCAAAAGCCGAAGCAAACGATGCACATGCCATCCCTGCGTGGCAAGCCTTAGAAATGGCTACCATAAACGGTGCCAAAGCCATGCGCCTCGATGATAAAATAGGCAGTATTAAAGCAGGAAAACAGGCGGATCTGATAGCCATTGATTTATCTGCCGCCCACACTCAGCCCTTATACGATCCGCTGTCACAAATTGTATATGCCGCTGATCGCTCACAAGTCAGCCATGTATGGATTGCTGGCCGCTGTGTTTATCAGGAAGGGCAGCATTTCAGCCTTCATGCCCGCGAAACGCTTAACCGCGCCCGCCGCTGGCAACAACGCATTAGCTCTAAGACTAAGGAAACCGAATGACTGAAGCACCTATTAATGTCGACCCTTCCGAGATCGCCAAATTCTCTGCCCTTGCCCATAAATGGTGGGATACCGAAAGCGAATTCAAACCCCTGCACGAGATCAACCCGCTGCGCATCGATTTTATGCAAAAGCACGTTGAGCTGGCTGGCAAAAAAATCCTCGATGTAGGCTGCGGCGGCGGCATTCTGGCCGAAGGCTTGGCACGCCAAGGCGCACAGGTTACCGGTATTGATCTGGCAGAAAAATCGCTAAAAGTTGCCAAACTGCATTTATTTGAATCCAAGCTTGAAATCGATTACCGCTGTGTGCCGGTGGAGCAGCTGGCCACCGATGAGCCTGAAAGCTATGACATCGTTACCTGCATGGAAATGCTGGAACACGTACCAAGCCCGGCCAGCGTGGTCGCCGCCTGCGCACGCCTCGTAAAACCGGGTGGCTGGGTGTTCTTTTCTACCCTCAACCGCAATGCCAAAAGCTATCTGCTGGCCGTGGTGGGCGCTGAATACGTGCTGGGCATGCTGCCACGCGGCACGCATGACTACGCCAAATTTATCAAGCCATCTGAGCTGGCCCGCATGACCCGCAATGCAGAAATCGAAACCGTATCGCTCAGCGGCCTAAGCTATAACCCGCTCACCAAAATCTATAAGCTGGATGACGATGCAGCCGTGAACTACCTGATTGCCACAAGGAAAGCCCCTTAAATCAAGACAAACCATCCATTTAACCTCACAAGGAAAACACCATGATTACCGCAGTCCTGTTCGATTTTGACGGCACGCTGGCAGATACCGCACCTGATTTAGGTGCAGCGCTCAACCGCCTGCTTGCCGAAGAAGGCCGCAAGCCGCAGCCTTACTCCGCCATCCGCCCGCTGGCATCCCACGGCGCACGCGGCCTGATCGAGCTGGGCTTTGGTGTTATCCCGCAAGACGAGCAGTTTGCTGCGCTGCGTGAGCGTTTTCTGGCGCTGTACGAAGCCAGCCTCTGTGAAGAAACAGCCCTGTTTGAAGGCATTCATGCCCTGATCGAAAAAATTGCAGCCCGCGGCCTGCAATGGGGCATCGTTACCAATAAGCCTGCCCGCTATACAGACCCGCTGATCGCCCAACTACCCTTCCCAAGCCGCCCCGGCGTAGTGGTTTCAGGGGATACCGTAGGTGTGGCCAAGCCAGACGCCAAACCGATGTACTTTGCCGCCGCCCGGCTTGGCGTTGACCCCGCCCACTGCATCTACGTAGGAGACGCCGAGCGGGATATTGAAGCGGGCCGCAAGGTAGGTATGCGCACCGTGCTGGCCGACTACGGCTATATCAGCGGCCAAGACAAACCACACGAATGGGGCGCAGACCACCGCATTGCTCACCCGCTGGACCTGCTGCAACATCTGCCAGGCTAAAGCCTGCTCTGGCAAGCAGGCCCGGCTCGCCATAAAACAAGCAATATGCAAGGCAAAGTCAATTTCTGCATGATTTTGACCTTGCCTCCCCCTTTGCAAAAGAGGGACCGAGGGGGATTTACACAGCATCAATACAAATCTTCGACCACGCAACGCAAACGCTGCCGCCCCATCAACCCTGCATAAGCCATTGTTATCCTTCATAAATCCAGCCATCAGCACCAGAAAGCTTCTCCAGAAGCCAGCACTAACCAAGGGCTATCATTGTGCAAGCGCTGGCTTACGCGTATAATCAGAGATCTTCATTGGGGCCGCCATGGTTTCGACGGGGGTTGCGAAGTGGATGAGGGCATACCGGGGTCTCAGATTCCCGTAAAACACTGAATTGATATAGTCGCAAACGACAAACAATACCTTCAAGTAGCTTAATCGCGCTTGACTCTGCACTACAGGGCCCATCGGGTAGGTCGCCTAAAAACGATATGCAGAGTCATTAAGATGGGATCGCTTCAGTCCGGGTTACTTGGGCAGGGGTTAAATCTAAGGTAACTCGTTCTCTCCAAGCCTGTCGGTCGGCGTGGTCGGGAATTAAAACCAAATGACATGACTAAGTATGTAGAACTCACTATAGAGTGCTTCCGGACGCGGGTTCGACTCCCGCCGGCTCCACCAGTATAAAGCAATGAAATCAGCCACTTAGAGAAATCTAAGTGGCTTTTTTTATGCCTAAAAAGGCCCTTTTAGGCCAAACAATAGCAACATTAATAGCAACATTCCTTACAAAAAATCCAGTTCAATAGAAAAACCTCGCACAAGCAATGCAAGCCATCTGTGCATTAATTACATCAACTTACCTAGCCAATGCACCCTAGCTCTTATTGTGACCATAGTAAGCAAAGATTAAGATTAGTGTACTAATCTTGGTCTCTTATAGGTAACAGGCATGAAAAGAGTAATACGCTTAGGCGACCAAACCAGCCACGGCGGAGTTGTAATAAGTGCGGCATCAACGAGCAATATGTTTGGCAAGCCTGTTGCTCTTCTTGGGGATAAAGTTAGCTGCCCTATCCCGGGCCACGGCGTTTGCCCAATTATTGAAGGCGACCCCTCGTGGAGTGTTGGCGGTAAATCCGTTGCATTAGAAGGGCATAAAACTTCATGTGGAGCGGTTTTAATCTCATCCATGCCAGAGATCGGGCGCTCGTATGAAGGAAGCGGTGCGGCCTCATCAGGAGCATCTAGCAAAGCAGGAAAAGCGATTGCAGCGGCAGCGGCTCTAGCGGCTACATCTAAAATAATTGACAGCCTATTTAATGATAAATTTCAATTATTAGATAGCGAAACAAAAAAGCCAATTGCTAATCACCTTTATGCAATTGTACGAGAGAGTGGTCAAATTGAGCATGGAGAAACAGACGAAGAAGGAAATACACATCTTCTTGATTCCATAACTAAAGCTGAAAATATAAAAATTTATTTGGAGGGTTAATAGATGCCAAATCAAAGCATACAATCTCCATCAGGCAAAGAGATGTTTCTTGTCACCAATAGAACAACTACAGATACAGAAAACAAAGAAATTAAAAAAATATTTGTATCGCGCGAACGTATAGAAATATTAATTAGTGATTCACGTTTAATATCCAGTGGATCACAGTTTGGGCATACATCCATGGCAATAGATGGAACGGTATACGGTCGGGCACATGATGGATGGGATATTGATACACTTGAAAACTATTTATTCCGACAGCAAGTAAAAATGCACCGTGACACATGGGGGTACTCATTAGCAATATCGAAAACTGAAAAAGAAAAT
Source organism: Iodobacter sp. BJB302 (assembly GCF_002735645.1). GTDB lineage: Bacteria > Pseudomonadota > Gammaproteobacteria > Burkholderiales > Chitinibacteraceae > Iodobacter. Next base: position 49,518 of record NZ_PDZG01000029.1, on the reverse strand, counting down.
ATTCTAAAAGAGATAAAGAAAAGAGCTACGGAAAACAAGCCATATAAATTAGATAGCAACAGCTGCTCATCTAATATTGCTGAAATACTAGAGTTTGCTGGAATTCCAGCCTATGACCCTAGATATGGCCTACCCATAGTCTCGCCAGTAGATTTAATGGTAGGTCTTAGCCACTCTAAAAGATTAACTAAAAAAGAAACATACCCTAAAAAATGAAAAACTTAATACTTACTAGCTTATGCCTTGTTCTATTTGGATGTGAAAAAGCACCTAAAGAAATATGGCAAGCAAACAAGAACGTTTTTGCATACGCAAACGTGAACGCGGCACAAGGTAAAGCAGCATTTACCATAAAAAAAGGTGAAAAATGCGAAGCAGGGGAAACAGCCTACGGAAAAGTAGACGCGTACACCAAGTTAAACTGTGAGTCTGGGTCAGGGTGGGTAACTGAAAGTGAACACTTCACAAGATTACCAACATCAAAGTAAGCAAGGAAACTACGAAATACCAGTGTACATATCCAGTCTTGCACCCCATGCGTGAGGGGTTTAAATCCTGCCAATACAATCAAATACTTAGAGTTAAGTCACATTGAAGGGCATCATCACAAATCGCAACAGATGATCACCCTGCCCCGCAAAAATCCCGCAGAAGAAGTAATCAAACGAAATAGCTGAAAGATAGCCTTCATAACAGATGAACAAGCAAAGCCCTTATTTTTTACTATGCTTAGCCTGTCACGAAACTTGCTTTGTAGTTGCATGGTGCAAATATCTGCCTTATCGGGTGTAGCATCCTGATATAAGACACTTCAGGCTGCGCCGTGTAAAGCATTCCAAAGGGGCGAAGCGTTTTTATATACCCAAGGTCGTGGTTTTTCTGCCATTTTAGGGTGTCTATATCTTGTTGGGCAGCAAAAAGAGGAGTCTGAAAATGCACATTCGCCAGTTGGTTATGCCATTTTTGTTTTTTCTATTTGCCAGCTTTGGCCCAGGGGTCGCGTACGCGCAGGCATCACCGCACGACGGATATATTGGTGTCGTATCAAAAGCCGACAAGCGCAAGCCCGGCCAACAATTTACATTTGCAAATCTTCAAGCCCAACGCCCATTCGTTACCTTTCCCAGCGGCAACGGTGAAGAAACCACCAAAGTTTTCGAAGACGATGAAACTATTGTTCTCATCTTCATTGCACACCTTACAGGAAGCACTGAGACGTTCTACTTAAACAAAAAACGAAACTGCTTCACCCTAATCGAGGTTGGCGCGTTGGAGGCAACAGCTACCGGAGCAGATTTCAGGCCTAACATTACATATGGCACGCTCAAATAAACATTTGCTGCCCAACCCAGCGGTCGAGAGGGACGCTCCGCAAGCGGGGCAGGCTTCGCCCATTTTCGCCCCACTTGCTCCGCGCCCCTCACCTTTACGTTGGACACATACCTATGTCACTTGACGATGCAATCACTAATCTCCACAAAGCTCATCAAACTGGGCAAGAAAAATACACGTATTTTTTACTTGCTGCTGCGGGAACTGCAATTGGTTTTGCTGTACAAAAAACCGAAGGACTTCCTCTGTCATGGTGGTTACTACCTGTTGCTTTAGCGGCCGTTTGTTGGGGCATTAGCTTCCACTTTGGTTGTAAAAATATAACTTGGGTGCAAACGTCAATAATGGCAAATTATAGCTTACTTCAATTGCGCCAAGGTTCTCATCCGGAGCAGCCATCACCTCAGGAGCTCGAATCGGCAGCCATTCCAGGGGTAAAAAGTGCGTTAAAACAAAACGGCAAAAAAGCTCAGTTCTATGGTATTTGGCAGTTTCGCTTGTTTGTGGCTGGTGCAATTTTTTTCATCGTTTGGCGTATTGCAGAGATGGTACGTATCTCATGAAAATGCCCAACCCAGCAGTCAATTGGGACTGGCCTAGGCAACACTTGATGTAAGTCAAATCCGGGATGTCTGTGTTCATGGATGGATTGAGAGCTGGGATAATCAACAAATAAATATTGGCAAATATGCAAAGTCAGAAAAGCACATAAAGGAAATATTTATCATAGATGAAAAGAGGTTAAATACCTCAGCGGAAAGTATGAAGTACCTTTCTGAAAAGTGGTTGAATATTGTTCATGAGCTAGAAAAAAATTGGGGTCAGATACCGTCTTGCAAGTCAAGGTTTTTAGCCCCGAAATGGGCATCAAACGGTACGCCAGACTTCACAATTCCATAAATCAAATGCACTAGTTTGCGCATGGCAGCCCCAACGACTGCTTTGGGGGCCATGCCGTTGCTTTTTAACCGTTCCCCAAAGGCTTTTAACGTCGGATTATGGCGCAATGCCGAGTGACCTGTTCTGCTGATCATCGTTCTACCGCGCACGGAACTCCCCGATTGTTTTTGCCGTGGAGTCACCCCAATAAAGGCAGCTAAGGCTTTGGCCGAATCAAAGCGTCGAACATCCCCAATATATGCCAGCACTTTGGCGACCGTAGTATCGCCAATGCCGGGAATGCTCAGCATCAAGGTCGCATCGTGTTTTAGCCTAGGATGGCTATTGATGTGATCATCAATCTCGTGTTCTAGCTGGCTGATTTGTTGCTGTAACCAATCCAGATGGACTTGAACCGAAGCAACCAAGGCGCTTTGGCCGCTGGCGTCATAGGCTTCCTGGCGATTTGTCTCTTGTTGTTGGATGCCTTTAAGGGCTTGCAAGCGATCCACCCAGGCCCGCAACTCTCGATACTCGGCAGGCGGGGGTGTCCATGGCGCTGGGTGCATAGCGGCGCAGAAGCGAGCCAGTAAAGCTGCATCCAGTGTGTCAGTTTTGTTGCGACTGAGTTCGCTTTGAGCAAAACCTTTGACCCGGGCTGGATTGACCACACTGACGGTCCAGCCGAGTTCAACCAAAGCTAAAGCAACACTTTCGGAATAAGGCCCGGTGGCTTCCAGGCAAATATGAGTGGATTCCATTACGGCACCCCGATCTAACAACCATTGGTGCAATTGTGAGTAACCGTTTTGGCTATTTTCAACGACTTTGGTTTTGAGTTTGTTATTTAACAATAAGGCGAGATCTAGCTTACGCTTGGAAACATCAACACCTACGGAGCAGACAGCTTCATTCATCGCTCTTGACCTTCCTCGTATGCAGGCTCACTGTCTCGATAAAACTGGACGAGGGCCTAAGTTACCGTTCGGACTTTGTGAACGAAAAACGGGCAGGAGCACTTATCTGACCCACAGGCTTGGTTAGCCTAAAGTCTTGACAGCATCATCCTGCACGGACTGCTCAGTGTGATGAGTACAGCTGACTGAAGCGTCTTGGTCAAGATACGAGGTCTTACATTTGACATAAAGCAATCTATTTAATCTGCTTTGAAAATTAATATAAACTTTATCCTGCGCAAAATGTAAGGCCTGACCCCATTATTTCTCGCAGGTATTTTTGCGTCCCTATTAACGGAGAGGGTTAATGGGTGATGCCAATTGCGTTTGTGGTGTATGAAAATACGTGACCACTGCACCATGTTGGCACTAGGGTTTGAGGACCAATGATGTAAAAAACCACACTAGCACAATCGTTTTTTGATAGCGCCATGACGGATAAATGCGATTTAATTTAAATTAAAATGTATTTTTAATTTGGTTATTGTGACATTTATCAACCACTGATCAATAAATAGTCCTTTTGACAAAATACTTAATTAATATATGAGGTTACTGTGCCAAATAAGATCAACCCACTCAGATTTATTCTGACAACTATTTCAAGAATTAATAGCGCAACGCGCAATAATGATAGTTTTTCCTCCAACCTTGCAAATGTTAAAAATACATCAGATTATTCCATTGAAAATTTCACTAAAGATGCATCTTCTTTTTGTAAAAAAAAAGGTAACAGCTATACAAATATAGTTTCACATCTCGTAGCAATCAAAGGACTTTCAGACTCTAATAAACTTGAGGCTGAATTGAAACTTTATCAGGAAGCAGGGGAATATATAGATAAACATCCGAATTCTAGCCGTAATGGTGCAATGAAGAATCTTCGAGACTCCTGCTCTAAACATATTAGTGAATCCAAACCAGCGTCTAATGATGCTTATCAATATGACGAAGTGCAAGCTGCTCTGCAATTGTGCAAGATCAGAGAAGGAGTGGCTACAACGCAAAAAATAGATTTTAACATTCAACAAATGTCTGATGGCTCTAAGCTGCTCGCTGATAGCCCAAGAGCACCTGAATTGTTGAATGAACTGCAGAAACCAATAATCCATGGACAGATAAACGACGAGCTGGACAAAGCGAAAGTTGATGGTGATGCAATAAAGGACAAGGCTGACCTGAACAAAAACGAAATAGAAAGCATTCAATGGTATACAAGTGTTGGTTTTCAATATATTAATGCGGCCCTAAGAAACGGTGAACAATTGACTTCATTTCTTAAGGACCATGGAGAAAACACCATTAGTGGTCTGAGTAAGCTAAGCCCATTCACTGGTACAGTTTATCGAGCACTAGTGGTAGATAATCTTTCTTCCCTAGCAGAAAAACTCACCCCAGGCCAACTTGTAACAGATAAAGGTTTCATATCTACATCTTCAAGCCCTTCCTTTGCTAAGACATTTCGTGGCGGGAAAGGTACGGTAATTTATTCCATTGATAATGTTACAACAGGTAAAAACATTGCTGGTTATGCACAACTTAAACAGGCTGAAGTCCTTCTGCTTCCTGGCCATCATATGCGAGTGACTGCAGCCAAGCTTACGGGGCAAAATCTTTATGTAGTATTGGAGAGTACCAATAAATTCCATAAAGGTGAGTCTGTATGTAACATTGCGTCAGGGGATACTTTAGGAATTGCAATCAACGATGAGACAACAACAGTGAGTAAAGAAATACGAATAGAATCTCATTTGTTCGGTAATCCTCCCTCAAAATAATACTAGGTAAAAGTAGAATCACGCCCCCTTGATAGTCTCTAATAGTAGGTATTGCGGACTCTGCAAAAATAGGCACGCAATATGCAAATTATGCAAGCTTTTATAGGGGCACTTTTTACCGGTTAGTGCCATATTTGGCGGGGCTTGAGCCTTTATCATGCAGGTGCATAAAAAATAGTGGGTTAAGTGGGCAGGCGTGGCGGGGTCACGAGGGCGCGCGCTGGGGGCTGACTGCAGATTCTTCTCAAAATGCAGGCGTAAAAAAGCCCGCGCTTGCGGGCTTGCTGTTTACTTGGATTTGTTTACAACAGCACATAAGGTTTGAACCGGATCACCTCCACCCCCAGCCAATCATTTAATTCCTTCATCCGCTCCTGCAAGGGTTCAATCTCGTTATAGGCAAACACGGTGGCCGCCTTTTCTACATCGCCCAGGCCGCCGGTGTTGTTGGGGATGATGCCCATCAGTTGTGCCGGTACACGGTGGGCGCTCAGCTGGTCATCCCGGGTTACGTTTTTGATGTTCCAGAAGTCGTCCTTTGCTGCCACTTCCGAGATAGGCAGGATCTGCATACCGTCTTTCTTGCCGCCTGGCGCGTACACCATCAGATTTTTAAAATTGCCCGGGCCTTTACTTCCCTTGAGTGCTTCACGCAAATCGTCGACATAGCTTTCGTTTTGCGCAGCGTCGGTCATGTACAGGATAAAACCGGCGTGGCTGCCGTTGGCAAAGTAGCGGCGGCGAAACAGCGTGGCCGATTCATTCAGCCAGGTTGAATTCAGCGCCGACAGGTATTCAGGCAGGCCGTAAATCTCCTGGTTAATATCGGGCTCTAAAAGGTGGAAGATGGCCCCCTGCTGGAATTGGTGCTCCTTGGTGTAATCAAGGATCTGAAAGTATTGCTCTTCTTTTACGCCCACCCGCATATATTTAGCCAGCGCATGTTTCAGGCCCAGCACCTTGCCGGTGCGGCTGGTGATCTTTTCTAAGTAGGCATTGCCAAAAATCAGGTAATCCAGCGCAAACTTGGAGAACTCCGACCGGCTGAACAGCGGGTGCGGAATAAAGGTTTTGAGCAGGATATTGCGCTTTACTTGCAGCGGGCTGGAATGGTGAACGGTGGCGCGGTAAGTCTTAGCCAGGCCATCAAACGATAGCGGCGGCTCGTACCATTTGCCATTGTTGACGCACTCTAAGAAATCCAGCAGCTCGCGGCGGTCGAGCACGGCAGAAGGCTCGCCAAAGGTGAAGGCCACCGAGTGATCAGGTGCTTTTACTTCTGGTTTTAAAGTTGTTTTTGCTTGGTAGCGTGATTGTTTTTTCATTTAGTAGATCGCCATAAAGCTGGAATTAGTGGAAGTCGAGCCTTCCAGCGGCTCATTAAGTAAGGCATGCATACATGCCCATGCGAGATCGGCGTGGCTAAGCTCTTCGGAACGGCTGGCCGAGTAAGTGACTTGCCGCCCGCTGGCGGTCATGGTTTTTTGAATCGCCATAAATGCGGCCGCAAGATCCGTCCAGCCCGCGTCAAACTCCAGCCGCCCTTTGCGGATCACGTCCTGCGCCTTCATGACTAAGCGCCCTTTCATCTCCACGCTGTAATTGATGGCTCTCGCCGCCGGGTAAAACTGTTTAACCAGTTGATAAACGCCCTGCCCAATGCCGGTGGTATCAATCCCGATATAGGCCACGTTGTATTGGCTGCAGATCTGCTTAATGCCTTCGGCCTGCGCGGCAAAGTCCATGCCTTTCCACTGCCGTTTTTCCAGTACGCGGAACTTGCCATCCGGCACCAGCGGCGGGGCCAGCACGATCAGGCCCGCGCTGTCCCCGGATAAAGCCGGGTCGTAGCCAAGCCACACAGGCCGGTGGCCAAAGGGGCGCGGGGCGATGGCTTTGAAGTCTTCCCACTTCTCCCAGCTATCAACCATGCACTTTTGCAATTCAGATAAGGGAAAGATGCTGGCGCTATCATCGATAAACTCACACATCAGCAAGTTTTGATAATCGTTTGGGTTGTATCGTTTTTTGATCTTGTCCAGATCAAACAGATTGCAACCGCCTTCGATTGCGTTTTCGATGGTCACCACTTGCCGCCACTGATCGTCCTCGCAGAGGCGGCCTTTGGCGAGGCTGGCCGGTTTGACATCGAGCAGGATGCGGTCGGCTTTGGCACGGCCTTTATTGAAGGCTTCACCCGACCAGAACGGGTAAGCGTCATGGTTCAGGCTGGAAGGGGTCGAGAAATAGGTTTGCCGCCAGTGCGAATGCAGGGCCATACCCGAGGCGACCTTCTGAAGTTCCTGAAAACGCGGAATCCAGAAATACTCATCGACGTACAGATTGCCGGTGTAGCTCTGCGCGGTGCGGGCGTTGGTGCCCAGGAAGTGCAGCGTTGCGCCATTGGGCAAGACGATGGGATCGCCTTTTAACTCTAAATCGGCGGCGTCTTTGGCAAAGGCGATGATGTATTGCTTGAACACATGCGCCTGCGCTTTGCTGGCACTTAAAAAGATCTGATTGCGGCCCGTGGTCATTGCATCGAATAAAGCCTCCCGGGCGAAGTACCAGGTTGCGCCAATCTGGCGGGACTTTAAGACATTGCGGAAGCTGTGTTTTTTGCCTGCCTCAAACCAGCCGTGCTGATAGGCAAACAAGGAATCCATAAAGGCGTCTTTGATTAAATCGACGTGCTCATCGTTGAAATCGTTCTTCGTGGCATTCTTGCGCTCTGCCTTGTTGCGGCTGGCGATGTTCGGATTCAGGTCGGCTTCATTACCGCCACCGCTGTATTTATTAATCCGGGCGATTCGTTCCATTTGCCGCGACAGCAAATCAATTTCTTTAAAGTCGATGCCTTCTTTTTTGTCCTTATTCAAAAGCAGGATATAGCGCGATTCCAGCGACTCTTCGACGCGCTCAATCAGCTTCTTTTTGTCCCACTCATCACGCCGTTTCCAGCTGTGCACCGTGGCGGGTTTTTCGCCTAATGATTCCGCAATCCTTGAAATACGCCAGCCTGCCCAATACAGGTGGCGCGCCTCAATACGCGGGTCTTTGCTGTGTGTATTTTCCATAGCCAAAGGCTAAGGCAATCAAAGACGGCTGTATTTTGTTGGCTTTTGTGGCTTGGCGATTCACACCGAAAGCAAATTGATGACCCTTTCTTTTGTGGCGATAGTGGGTGCCTTCAGGAATTAACCCCGCTATTCAATCAAACCGCAGAAGGGTCTATGGACAAAAAATTTAAATCGTTTCGGGTCGCTACCGAAGGCGCAACCACCGATGGCCGCACCATTACCCGCGCATGGCTCAGCCAGATGGCAAAGAACTACAACCCGGCTACTTTCGGGGCGCGGGTGAATATGGAGCATATCCGGGGCATTTACCCGGACAGCGCTTTTAAATCCTATGGCGATGTGGTGGCGCTGGAAGCCAAAGAAATCGACGGCAAGATGGCCCTGTTTGCCACGATTGACCCTACCCCCGAACTGGTGGCGATGAATCAGAACCGCCAGAAGGTTTACACCTCCATCGAGTGTGACCCCGACTTTGCAGATACGGGCGAAGCCTACTTAACCGGCTTAGCCGTCACCGATAACCCTGCCAGCCTGGGTACATCGATGTTGCAGTTTTCTGCCTCTGCCGGTGGTGCCAGCCCGCTGATGGCCCGCAAAACCAATAAAAACTGCCTATTTACCAATGCCATCGAGTTTGCGCTCGAAGAAGAAGGAACGCACACCGTGTCGATGCTGGAATCTGTAAAGAAGATCTTTTCTAAAAAAGCAGAAAAAGAAAACCTGCAATTTGCAGATATCCAGCAGGCATTAGAAGCCATCGCCGAGCAAACCGCAGAAAACAATGATGGCTTTCGCACCATGACCTGCCGCATCGATGAATTAAAAAACGAAATGGCCGAATTGCGCGAATTCAAATCAAAGATTGAAAACGAGCCCAGCCATTTATCTGGCGGACGGGATCGCGCTACCGGCGGTGCGGTTGAATTACTCACAGATTGCTAATTAAAAAAACAAATAAAAGGAAATCGAATTTATGCGTAATGACACGCGACTCGTTTATGAAAAGTTTGAAAAACAAATTGCCAACCTGAATCATGTAGGCGATATCAGCAAGACCTTCTCCGTCGATCCATCGGTACAGCAAAAACTTGAAAACCGCGTCCAGCTTTCCAGCTTATTCCTCAGCAAAATTAATATGCCTGGCGTCACCGAGCAGGAAGGCGAGAAGCTGGGGCTGGGGCTCACCGGCACCATTGCAGGCCGAACCAATACAAAAAAGGGACCGCGTAAACCACGCGATGTATCCGATTTAAGTTCTGGCCGTTACCGCTGTGTACAAACCAACTTTGATACCGGCATTAACTACCCCAAGCTGGATATGTGGGCCAAGTTCCCCGACTTCCAGGCCAAGCTGCGCAACCTGATTGTGAATCAGCAGTCGCTGGATCGAATCATGATCGGCCTGAATGGCGTATCTGTCGCCGAAGAAACCGACCGCGAAAAATTCCCGCTTTTGCAGGACGTGAACATCGGCTGGCTGCAACAGTACCGCGACCATGCGCCGACCAATGTCATGGCCGAAGGCCAGCCCGCATCGGGCAAGATCACCGTCGGGGCAACCACGGTAAAAGCTGAAGACGGCACCATCTGGAAAACAGAGAACGGCGACTACCTGAACTTAGACGCTCTCGTTTTTGATGCCATCAATACGCTGATCCACCCGCAGTTCCGCGAGAACCCGCAGCTGGTGGTGATCACCTCCAGCGAATTACTGGTCGATAAATACTTCCCTAAGATCAACAAAGACCACGCCCCGACCGAAGAAATGGCGATGGATATGCTGATCAGCCAAAAACGGGTAGGTGGCCTCCCTGCTGTGACCGTGCCTTTCTTTCCTAAGGGCGCAATGATGATTACGACGCTTTCCAATTTGTCGCTGTACTGGCAAATCGGCGGACGTCGCCGTCATGTGCGGGAAGAGCCGGATTACAACCAGATCGCCAATTACGAAAGCTCGAATGATGCTTACGTAGTGGAAGTGTACGAAGCCGGTTGCCTGATTGAAAACATCGAGCTGCTGCCGACTGAGCGCACCGAAGCCGCGCCCATCGATCCACCTAAAGGCGGTGCGTAATCAGCCCGGCCAAAGCCCACTTGTTGCGAATGACTGCCGCGCAAGTATCGGCTCACCACCCGCTGGCCAATGCCAGCGGCTATGAACTGATGCTTTCCAAACTCGCGGGCGACAAGCGACGGCTGAAACAGATCCAGTCCCTTAGCCGCAAGATCGACGCCAAGCGCGAAATGCTGCCCGATTACGCGCCATGGATCAGCGGCGCTTTATCCGCCCAGGGCGGCGGGCAGGATGAAGTGCTGATGACGGTCATGGTGTGGATGATCGACACCGGCAACTTCAGCGCCGCCCTGCCGATTGTGCGCTATGCGATCAGGCATCAATTGATTCTGCCGGATCAGTACCAGCGCACCTTAGCCTGCCTGGTGGTGGAAGAAATGGCCGATACCGCCATGAATGGCCGGGCATTGGGCGAAATCATCGATGTAGCCGGGCTGCAAGAGATTGCCGAAATCACCCAAGCCGAAGATATGCCCGACCAGGTGAAGGCCAAGCTGTTTAAGGCCATTGCTTACGGCTTATCCGAGCAAGACAAACCCGCTGCCGCCAGTTATTTCCGGCAAGCCTTAGCCCTGCACCCCAAGTGCGGCGTGATTAAGGATCTGGAACGGCTGGAGCGGGAAATGAAGAACAAGGCCGCTGAAAAGTAGCCGACCGGGCGAACCCCGCAGCGAGAGGCAGGGGGAGGCGAAACCTTTTAAGGTTTTTCAAATCCCCCTCCACCTCTTCTTTGAAAGAGAAGAAGGGCAAAACATGGGATTTATTGCAGCACAAAAAAACGATGACATCTTAGAACCCATTATCAAGAACAGCGGCTTCTGGCCGGATATTGATATGGCCGACGCACAGCTCAGCCTGCGCCTGGATGGCACCGTCACCCCGCCGCGCTTAAAGATGGCGCTGATTGCCGCGATGGCCAGCGCCAATCAAGATCTGCGCAAGTACAAAGCGACGCAAATCGGGCAGGGGTTTAGCGACCTGATCGAGGTGGACAGCGACACCATCGACGGCCAGCACATCTTAGTCGGGCATTACATCCGCGCGGTGTATTGCTTAGCCAAAGCCAGCCTGACCGAACGCTACCGCGATTTTGACAGTACCGGCGACGGCCACAACAAGACCGGCCAGCTCAGCGACCCCATCGAGGATTTAAACCGCGACGCACGCTGGGCGATTCGGGATCTGATCGGCAGCGCCCGCGCTTCGGTCGAGTTGCTCTGATGCAGGTGATGGCCCGCCAGGGCGATACGCTGGACGAGATCTGCTTTCGGGTTTATGGCAAAACCGCTGGCATGACCGAGGCGGTGCTGGCTGCCAATCACCGGCTGGCCGATATGGGGCCGGTGCTCACAATGGGTACCGTGATCGAACTGCCCGATATCCGCCCGCCCGAATCTAAAAAAACCATCATCCAACTATGGGACTAAACCAATGACCGAACCCATTACCGGCACCGCCGCCTCTTTTACCGTGTTTTTACTCACCATTGCGGGGCTGTTCTCAGGCATCCAGGCCGACGTACTGATGGGCAGCTTTGCAGGGGCGGTGGTGTTTATCATGACCGCGCAAAAGCTCAGCGTTTTACAGAAGATTGTTTTCTTTCTGACGTCCTTTGTGGCCGGTTGCGTGGCCGCCAAACTGGTGGCGGATCTGATCGCCATCCCCCTGCCCGCTTCGATTGTGGTCAGTGAAGGCATCGGCGCACTGATCGCGGGTGCGATCAGTATGAAGCTGCTGCAATGGCTGATTGTGCGGGCCGAACACCCCGAGGACTTGCTCAATATCGGGGGCAAGAAATGAACCTCTATTTACTTATCAGCGTGCTGGCCTGCGCTTTAGCCGCGCTGTGTATTGCTTTGTTTAATCGAAACAGCAAAGCCCATAGCTTAGGCATTTCTATTTTTGCTTATGGCTTAACCGTTTATTACGGCCTGACTGCCATCCGCCTGCTGATGGGGATCATGCCAACCAGCCCAATACACACCTTTTTGCTGTTGTTTAGTGGTGTTTATTTCTGCTTTAAGCGCGGCAACGTCAGCGATTTATGGGCGGCTTTGGCATGGCCCATCCAGAAATTATTCAACAAGGAGCATCACATTGAACACCTCGCCCCAGCTCTCCCCACACTTCAGCCTGCGCGAATTTACCGCCAGCGCCACCGCCGACCGGCTCAGGATCGACAACAGCCTGCCCGACGCGCTGCGAGACAACGCGACCCACACCTGCGAGCAATTAGAAAAAGTGCGGCGGCTACTCGACAATCATCCGGTCGTTATCACTAGCGGCTGGCGTGCTCCTGCATTAAACAAGGCGGTAGGAGGCAGCGCCAGCAGCGATCACGCCACCGCCCGCGCCGTAGATATTCACTGCCCGAAGTTTGGTACGGCCAGAACGATTGCCAGGGTATTGGCCGCCTCTGATATCGAGTTCGATCAATTGATTTTAGAGTCCCCCACGCTGCCGGGCGCATGGGTGCATATCGGCTTTCGTAAAGGTGCCAACCGGCGGCAAGTGCTGACCAAGTTTGCCGGGGATAAAACCTATTACGCGGGGATTAAATGAACCGACTCACCGCCCTTGCCCTTATCGCTTTGTGCTGCCTATCCGCGCTACTGATTGCCATCAATTTGCACCAGGGCCAGCAGCACAAAGCCGAGCTACTGCAAATTGAGCTAAGCGCCAGCGAACAAGACAAGGCCCGGCAAGCGGCCTTGCTTGAGCAGCTTTACCAAGTCAGCAGCGACAACGACAGCGCCCAAGCCGATTTACGCAGCAGCCTTGAAAGCGTCAACACCGCCCTCCTTAAAAACAAACGCGCGATGGAGCAACTTAAACATGAAAGCAAAGAAGTCAGGGATTGGGCTGATACTCGCCTGCCTGCTGATGTTATCCGCCTGCGCCAGCGCCCCGAAATCACCAGCGGTGCAGCTTATCGGGATTGGCTGTCCCAGCGTGACAGCCTGCCGCCTGCCAGCGAGCCAGGCCAGGACCAACGGCGAACTGAGTCTGGCGATTGATGATCTGGAAGCCGCATGGCACAGCTGCGCGGCGCAGGTCGATATGATCCAAAGCTGCCAAGCGAAAATGAAGCATGATTAAGCCCGCCGACCTGCGCGAATACCTCTCTAAAACGGTGCGCCACCTTGCCCACAACCCCGATAAGCTCGCCGTCTTTATTGATGAAGGCAAGCTGATTGCTACAGCGGGCAAGTCGCTTTCTTTTGAATATCAATACACGCTGAACGCCATCATTCAGGATTACGCCGACCACCCCGACACCATCATGGTGCCGGTACTGGCTTGGGTCAGCAGCAATCAGCCCGAGCTGTTTAGTAATGTCGATAAACGCCAAAACGGCATCAGCTTTGAAGCGGATATCCTGAACCACGACACCCTCGACCTTTCGATCAAGATCAACTTAACCGAGCGCGTGGTGGTGCGAGAGGTAGATGGCAAGCCCGTCATTACCCATTACGGCGAGCCACCGCCGGATGAATACGCGGGCAAAGACTGGGCTTCATTCCTGCGCGATCAGCCGTGGCCAGTTAAATGAGCGACAACCTTAAAGCGCTGGAAGGCTGGGCTTCGGGCTTGCTTGGCAATCTAGACGCCAAAGCATTACGCGGCATGAATAAGCGCCTCGCTGCCGAACTGCGCAAACGCCAGCAAGCCCACATCGCCGCCAATCAAAACCCGGACGGCACGCCCTACGCCCCGCGCTTACCTCAGATGCGTAAAAAAGGCGGACGGATTAAGCGCAAAATGTTTACCAAGCTGCGCACCGCCCGCCACCTTAAAACCCAAAGCACCGCCAACGGGGCCGCCGTATATTTCAGCCCCAGCGCCAACCGCCTGGCCAGCGTTCACCAGTTTGGCTTGCTTGATACGGTCAACGCCAGGCACGGCATCAGGCACAGATACGCCGCCCGCGTCTTGCTGGGGTTTAGCCAAAGCGATGATGAACTGATCACCAAGATGATACTAAATCAACTAATCAGCTAGGCACACCGCCAAACAGCTAACGAAAAAAAACCGCTCAAGCCAGAGCGGTTTTTTGTTTGAAGAATTATTTGGCCGTTTCCAGATAGGCCGCAATTGCCTTACTTAAATTATTCGGTTTGGCAATTTCAATGCTTAGCTGCTGACCGGCTTCAATTTGCTTAGGCGTGATCTTCTTTAAAGAAATCTCCCTGTACTTTGCCCCATGGCTTACTTCACCTAGTACAGAAAGGCTGAATAACGCATAAGCAACAACCCAGTTCTGAGGTACGCCTTTACCTCTGGCGTACATCACGCCGAGGTTATTTTGTCCGGCGGAATTGCCTTGCTCAGCCGCTTTGAAAAACCAGCTTAGCGCTTGTGTATCATCCTGCGGTACGCCTTGTCCCTTTGCATACATTCCGCCGAGATTAGCTTGTGCCGAAGCGCTACCTTGAACCGCAGCCTTAAGATACCAGCTAACTGCTTGGATATTGTTCTGCTCCACGCCTTGGCCTCTCTCGTACATCCCACCAAGATTAGTTTGCGCCTGAACATCGCCTTGAGCAGCGGCCTTGTTATACCAACTTACGGCCAGGGCATCATCCTGCACCACACCTTCACCTTTTTCGTATATTAAGCCAAGGTTAAATTGAGCCTTATCATGACCTTGCTCTGCGGCTTTACGATACCAACTTACGATTTGTGCTTTGTCATGTAAAACGCTGTCGTAGTTGTCATACAACACACCAAGACTATATTGTGCAATAGCCAAGCCTTGCTCAGCAGCCTGACGAATCCAACTCACTGCTTGAGCAATGTCTTTGGCTACCCCAAGCCCCTTTTCATACATGACACCAAGGTCGTATTGAGCTGTAGCATCTCCTTGCTCTGCAGCTTTGCGATACCAATTCACCGCTTGAACATCGTCCTGCGGCACACCCTTTCCATTAGCATACATCCGGCCGAGATAGAATTGCGCTTTGACTTTGCCTTGCTTAGCGGCCTTGCTATACCAGATTGCAGCTTGGGCATCGTCTTGGGGCACACCTTTACCATTAGCATACATCCGGCCGAGGTTGAATTGCGCGTCGACATCGTTTTGTTCAGCAGCCTTGCGATACCAGCTTACCGCTTGGGCATTGTCTTGGCGCACTCCTGTACCATTTTCATACATCCGGCCGAGGTTGAATTGCGCGTCGACATCGCTTTGTTCAGCAGCCTTGCGATACCAGCTTACCGCTTGGGCATTGTCTTGGCGCACTCCTGTACCATTTTCATACATACGGCCCAGTCTGTTTTGCGCGTGAGCATCGTCTTGCTCGGCGGCCTTGCGATACCAACTTACAGCCAGATCAAAATTCTGTAGCTCGCCCTTGCTGATTTCATACATCCTGCCAAGGTTGTATTGCGCGTCGACATTACCTTGTTCTGCAGCTTTGCGATACCAGCTTACAGCTTGTACATCATCTCGGGGTATGCCTTGAGCATTAGCATACATCCAGCCAAGATTGTATTGCGCTTTGGCATGGCCTTGCTCAGCGGACTTACGATACCAACTCTCTGACTGAATATAATCCTGCGGTACGCCTTCACCATTGCCATACCTCAGGCCAAGATCATATTGAGCTACTGCATCGCCTTGCTCAGCAGCTTTACGACACCAGTTTGCGGCTTGGGCATCGTCCTGAGGTACGCCTTTACCCTCGGTGTACATCAAGCTAAGTAGGAATTGCGAGTTGACTTCTCCTTGCTCAGCCGCCTTGCGATACCAAATTACAGCTTGGGAATCACTCTGTGGCACACCACGGCTCGTTTCATACATCGTGCCGAGTGCAAATTGTGCATAGGCATAGCCTTGCTCAGCGGATTTACGATACCAGCTGACAGCTTTGGCAGTATCTTTAACCACACCTTGACCAGCAAGATACATCTGGCCGAGGTTGTATTGCGCTATTGCATTACCTTGCTCAGCAAGCGGCTCAAATTCTTTGAAGGCAAGCGAGAAGTTACCAGCCTTTGCAGCCACTAAGCCTTCATCTAACCCTGCATTTGCCATGGAAATGAAACCAGTAAACAAAGCAGCAACAAGAACCATTCTTTTCATTTTTATTGAGTCCGTTTATGTTCTCGCGGATTGTAATTTAAAAACAATCAACACGTAAGTTTTAATTCTGTTACAGATGTTTATCAAAATATAAAACCTATCTTTGCTTCGCTACGCCTGCCAATCATTGTAAAAACCCGCCTCACACCCGCCCGTGCGTGAACATCGCGCACCGGCGCGGCACTATGGCGGCATGAATCAAACAGCCGAACATTCCCGCATTTTAGAAAGCCTGATCCGCATCGGCACTGTGGCCGAAGTGGATCACACCCACGCCCTCTGCCGTGTGCAAACCGGCGGGCTGCTGACCGACTGGCTGCCATGGCTCACTGCCCGGGCGGGCAAGGTGCGGATCTGGAGTCCGCCCAGCATTGGCGAGCAAGTCGTTTTGTTTAGCCAATCGGGCGAAGTAGGTGCGGGCGTAGTGTTGCCCGGGCTGTTTTCGGATGCGATTACCTCGCCCAGCTCAGCCGCCGCCGTCACTTGCGTGGCCTTTCCAGACGGGGCGCTGGTCAGCTACAACCACGCCAGCGGCGCACTGAGCGCCACCGGCATTCAAACCGCGCTGATTCAAGCCTCGAATCATGTCACCGTCGATTGCCCTGAAACCACCACCACCGGAAATCTGACCGTGGTCGGTGATCTGGTCATTAAGGGCGACAGCACCTTTAAAGGTAAAGCCGATGTGCTGGGCGCATTCAGTTACGCCGCAGGCATGAGCGGTACCGGCGGTGAAGGGGGCGGTGCAACCACGATTACTGGCCCAATCACCCAAAGCGGCGGTGCGATCACCAGTAATGGCGTGGTCTTGCATGACCACACCCACAGCGGCGTGCAGGCAGGCGGTAGCAGCACCGGCGGGCCAACATAATGGCGGGCCTGAACAAGCACAACGGCCATGCGATTGATGATCTGGCCCATATCCAGCAATCCGTGGCCGATGTGCTGACCACACCGCTGGGCAGCCGCCTGATGCGCCGCGACTATGGCTCTGAAATCCCCGCGCTAATCGATCAGCCTTTAAACGGGGCCACCCGCTTACGGGTGATGGCCGCCACCGCCACTGCGCTTAAAAAGTGGGAGCCGCGTATCCGCGCCCAGCGCGTCAATTTAACGCTGGGCGAACAACACGGCGCACTCAGCGTCACGCTGGAAGCCGAGCGCATTGATGGCCCGCGCGGCCAGCAGCCGGTGGCGCTTTCTATTCCTCTGCGAGCCTAAACCATGAAAAGCCAGGAAGTAGACCTCTCCCGCCTGCCCCCGCCCAATCTGATCGAGGCGCTGGATTTTGAAACGATTTTTAAAGAGCGCAAAGCGGCGCTGATTGCGCTCTATCCCGATGCGGCCGCCGTACTGAGTCTGGAATCTGAACCGCTCACCAAGCTGTTACAAGAAAACGCTTACCGCGAATTGATCCAGCGGCAAAGGATTAACGAGCGCGGCGCGGCCTGCATGTTGGCGTTTAGCCAGGGAAGTGATTTAGATCATCTGGTGGCTAATTTTAATGTGAAGCGTTTTGTGATTACGCCCGCTAATCCAAACGCGGTACCGCCCACCGATGCGGTTTTAGAATCCGATGATTCACTCCGCGCACGCGGCCAGCGAGCTTTTGAGGGCTTAAGCGTGGCGGGGCCAAGGTCGGCGTATATCTTTCACGCGCTTTCGGCGGACGCCCGCGTGGCCGACGCCAGCGCCATCAGTCCCCAGCCCTGCGAAGTGGTGGTCAGCGTACTGGCAAACGATGGCGACGGCAGCGCCCCTGCTGATTTGCTCAGCAAAGTCAGGCTGCTGCTATCGGGTGAAGACGTGCGCCCCGTGGGCGACCGGCTTACCGTGCAGTCGGCCCAGATCATCAATTACGCCGTGACGGCGGTTTTATATCTTTACCAAGGCCCAGAAAAAGGCCCGATTTTAGAAGCCGCCCACGCCCAGCTTAAAAAATACATCAGCACCCAGCGCCGCATGGGGCGCGATATCCGGCAATCGGCCATCTTTGCCGCGCTGCATGTGGAAGGCGTGCAGCGGGTCGAACTCGTGTCGCCGGCTAAAGATGTGGTGCTTGATGAAACACAGGCCGCGCACTGCACCGCCGTGGAAATCAGCGTCGGCGGCATCGATGACTAAATCCTTGCTGCCGACCGGATCAAGCAAGCTGGAACGCGCCATCGCCGAGAGCTGCCAGGCCGGGCAAGAACTGCCGATTCTGCTGGCGGCGCTTTGGAATGCCGACACCTGCCCCAAGGCTGCTTTGCCCTATTTAGCCTGGGCATTCTCAGTGGACCGATGGGACGAGCACTGGAGCGAGCCGGTGCAGCGGGAAGTGATCCGCCAATCGTTCTTTGTGCATCAGCACAAGGGCACGATTGGCGCACTTAAGCGCATTGTCGAGCCGCTGGGCTATCGCTTAGAGATCACCGAATGGTGGGAAGAAAACCCCACCGGCCCGCGCGGCACCTTCAGGCTGGAAGTCAAAACCATAGACCAGGGCATTACCGAAGAAACCCAGATCGAGCTGAATTATTTAATCGACGAAGCCAAGCCGCTCTCGCGCCATCTGATCGAAATGAATATCAGCGTCGAGCCGCGCGGCCTGATCTATACCGGCGTCGGCCAATACCAGGGCGAAGTCATCAACATCTATCCCAAGGCAATCGACACCCTATGAGCCAAAAATACTTTGCCATCCTCACCCAATACGGCGCGGCGCAAATTGCCGAAGCCACCGCGCAAAACAAAACCATCCATCTTGAAACCATGGCCGTAGGCGATGGCGGCGGCAACGACACCACCCCCGATGAAAACCAAACCCAACTGGTCAAAGAGAATTACCGCAGCCCTTTAAACTCGCTTAAATCTGAAGCGGGCAAAAACACCGTGATTGCCGAACTCATTATTAAAGAAAATATCGGCGGCTGGTGGATTCGGGAAATGGGGATCTATGACGACAAAGGCGGCCTGATCGCCGTCGCCAATTGCCCTGCCAGCTACAAGCCGCAGTTAGAAGAAGGCTCGGGCAAGGTGCAAACCCTAAGAATGGTGTTTGTCGTCAGCAACACCGCCGCCGTGACGATCAGCGTCAGCCAGGATATTGGGATTGCCAGCATTGAGCTGGTCGAAGAAACCATGAAGCAGCATATTGCCGATGACGACCCGCATTCAAAAGATTACTACAACAAAAAAATCACCGATAAAAGCAATGCCGATTTAAGGCAAGACCTCACCACCACCGCACAGCGCGAAGCCAACCGTGGCCGCGATGAAGCGATCCATCATGCGGACGAAGCAGACACTGCGCATGTCACAGACGAAAACCCGCACGCCGAACACTACTACCTAAAGAATCAAACAAACGAAGTCGTTAATAATGTCATGCGCTCACACCAATCAGCCGAAGACCCGCACCCGCAATACACCACCGAAGGGGAAACCAAGGGGCTGATTCAAGCGCACGTTAAAGAGGCGAACCCGCACAGTGAACACTACTATCTGAAGGAGCAAACAAACGAGGTAGTCAACGATGTAATGCGCTCACATCAATCAGCTGAAGACCCTCATCCTCAGTACAACACTTTTGAGCGTATGCGTGATTTTATTGCTGGGGGGCGTCTGACCGCGTTCAGGGCCAATTCTCAAGTCGGCACGGGGTCATTTGATAGTCAACTGACATCATCTGCCCCCTTATTTGTTGATGCAGGAATGGTTGCAGGCAGCCAATATGCGCCCATAGTAAAACAGTACACCGTCGGAGATGCAGGCTGGGCGGGGCTGGTTTCATTTGGATCGCTTCGTTATTCAGGTAATCAATTTCCTGCTGCGTGTATCTGTATTTCAAGTGATGCAGGAGCCGTTACGACTTGGGAATTTAGGCAGGATGGAGGATTTTATTCCCGATACCATAAAGTCCTAGATGCACAGCAGGCGATTAGTGTAATTGACTGGGATTTTAATGGTGTATCCACGCTGCTGCGCTGGAATCAGTTCGGTAACGGCCATGTGATCTTTGATGCGAGTGCAGGCCGTTCTCCCGTAGGCGCAGGCGTTGGCAATATTGATGCGCGTGTGGGCTGGTCGCCAGGTTATCCCGTACTGATGGGATCAAATGGTTCAGATACCTTTGGCGTTCGAGTAGATGCAGCAAGATACGCGGAAGGCATGGCCGATGGCTCTTTCGGCGTACCAACCGGCGTCCCCGTCCCATGGCCCAGCAATACCCCGCCCGCTGGCTGGATCTTTTTACAGGGCCAGGGCATTAATCCAAACGAAGCACCGATTTTAGCCAGCCTCTATGGTGCCACCCTGCCCGACCTGCGCGGCATGTATATCTCAGGCTGGGACGCGGGGCGCGGTATTGATCCGGGGCGAACCGTATTGAGCTATCAGGCCGCCAATGTAGGCGAGCATCAGCACACCGTCCCCTTTGATGATGGCGGCTGGCTGTCCTACTCGGGCGGCGGCGGGCAGCCCGGCGTTAACTATGTGAGAACCCAACCACGAGCCACGGTCGATGGCCCGCAGGGCAGAACGCACCCGGATAACGTCGCATTTAATTACATCGTACGGTGGGGATAATCCAATGCTGAAGAACACCACAAAACCAGACAACACCCGCCCGGAACAGCGGCCAGAAACAAAACCCTTGCCGCCCGTTTCTTTCGATCAGCACGGCTTTGCCAGCCATGACGGCGTCGTGCCTTGCTTTTGCCACGACACCCGCACGCTCGAATATATCGGCAAGGCTGAAATGTGGGTGTCTAAAGATTGCGGCTTGCCTGCCGGTGCGGTGCTGGATGCGCCTAAAGTTCGGCCCGCTCAAAACAAGGCCATCATTCGGAATCAGGCAGATCAGCGCTGGGCGCTGATTGAAGACTACCGGAAAATGATCGCTTACCAAACCAGCGACGGCGCGGCGCGTTTGCTGGATACATTAGGCCCGATACCTGAAGGCTTCACCCTGCTGCCGTATTTTGAAGGGGCGGTCTGGAATGGCAAAAAATGGATCACCGAAGCTCAGCCCATCCCGCTGGTTTTAGACCCGCCGCCAGTCATCGCTGACGATCAATTGCTCGCCTTAAATGAAAAGGTAGAACGGCTTGAAAGCTTATTAGCGCAGGTTTTAAGTGAAACACCCGCCTAAGCAGTGTCGTTCAAGGCTTCACACTCCCCGGTGAAAGCCAATCCAGCCGTAAACGCTCATGATGGCCCGGTCAATTCAAACCGAGGAAATCATGGGCGATCAATTCCACCATGGCACGCGCGTTATCGAGATTAACGAGGGCACGCGCACCATTCAAACCATCAGTACTGCCGTCATCGGCCTGGTCTGCACCGCCCCCGATGCAGATGCAAAGTTCTTCCCCATCAATCAGCCGGTGCTGATTACCAACGTACAAAAAGCCATTGGCAAAGCAGGCACCAAAGGCACCATGCTGCGCACATTACGTGCCATCGCCAAACAAACCAGCCCGATTGTCGTCATGGTGCGCGTCGAACAAGGCAAAGACGAAAAAGAAACCGAGCAGAACATCATCGGCGGCACCGATGAAACGGGCCGCTTTACCGGCCTTAAAGCTTTGCTCGCGGCCAACAGCATCGTGCATGTCAAACCGCGCATTTTAGGCGTGCCGGGCTACGACACTTTGCTGGTGGCTAACGAGCTGGCAAGCATTTGCCAGAAGCTGCGCGGCTTTGCCTATATCAGCGCCCGTGGCTGCAATAGCGTGGCAGAAGCCCTGGAATACCGCGCCAATTTCGGCCAGCGCGAATTAATGATGATCTGGCCAGACTTTAAGAATCCCAACTGGTCGGGCCTTGATGATGAAGGCCTCGACTTAGCCGTCGCCTACGCCATCGGCTTACGCGCCAAACTGGATAAGGACATCGGCTGGCATAAGACGCTTTCCAATGTGGTGATTAATGGTGTCACCGGCTTAAGCCAGGACGTGTTCTGGGATCTGCAAGACCCGGACACCGACGCGGGCCTCCTGAATAGCAAAGACATCACCACCCTTGTTCGCGCCAAAGGCTTTGTGTTCTGGGGCAACCGTACCCTGTCTGCTGATCCGCTGTTTATGTTTGAGAACTACACCCGCAGCGCCCAGGTGATTGCCGACACCATGGGCGAGGCGCATCTGTGGGCCATCGATCAGCCCATGACGCCATCCTTAGCCAAAGACATTCTGGAAGGGATTAATGCGAAGGGCCGCGCCTGGGTGGCAGCGGGTTACTTGCTGGGCTTTAACGCCTGGCTGGATGTGGAGGCCAACGGGAAAGAGGATCTGAAGGCGGGCAAGCTCACCATCGATTACGACTACACCCCCGTCCCTCCTCTGGAAGACTTAGAGCTGCGCCAGCGCATCACCGATCAATACCTGATGAATTTTAGCGCCAGCGTGGGCTAACAAAGGGGAATCAATATGGCTTTACCAGGTAAGTTAAAAGCCCTCAATGTGTTTATGGATGGGATCAACTTTGCAGGACAGGTAACGGAAGTGACCCTGCCCAAACTCAGCCGCAAGATGGAAGAGTACCGGGGCGGCGGCATGAGCGGCACGGTCGATATCGACCTTGGATTGGAAAAGCTCGAAATGTCGGCGACTTATGGCGGCTTTATGCGCGAAATCCTCGCCCGCTTTGGCGCACCCACACACGACGCGGTGCTGCTGCGCTTTGCCGGTGGCTATCAGCGGGAAGACTCGGAAGAAGTCGATGCGGTCGAGGTGATTGTGCGCGGGCGGCATAAAGAAATCGATATGGGCAGCGCCAAGCCGGGCGACGACACCGAGTTCAAAGTCGCCAGCTCCCTCAGCTATTACAAGCTGACCCTGAACGGCAAAACACTGGTGGAAATCGACACGGTCAACATGATTGAAATCATCGACGGCACCGACCGCCTTGCAAAAATGCGCAGCGCCATTGGCCTGTAATTAAAAGGATTTAAACAAAAATGAATGTTCAAGAAAAAAACCCCAACACCGTCGAACTCGATACCCCCATCACACGCGGCGAGCAATCTATCAGCCGTATTACGCTCATCAAACCCAAAAGCGGCGCATTGCGCGGCGTGAAGCTGGGCGACTTGCTGCAGATGGATGTGGAAGCCATCACCAAGGTGTTGCCGCGTATTTCAGACCCTGCGCTCACCGAGCAGGATGTCCGCAATCTGGACCCTGCCGACCTGCTGCAATTGGCTGGGATTACCGCCGGTTTTTTATTGCAGAAGGACGCCAAAGCGGACTACCCGCAAGCGTAAATTCAGCCATGGCCGATATCGCCATGGTGTTTCACTGGCCCCCGGCGGCCATGGACGACATGACAATATCGGATCTGATGGAATGGCGCGAAGAAGCGCGCAAACGATACCACCCAGAAAACAATACATGAAAAATTTCCTCCACCAAGGCGACTGCCTGCCCTTCTTAGAATCCCTCCCCGCCGCCCGGGTCGATGCGCTGATCACTGATCCGCCTTATGCCTCGGGCGGCTTACATATCGGCGCTAAAAACCGCAGCACAACCGAGAAATACCAAAACAACGACACCGTCCGCAAATACCCTGAATTTACCGGCGATCACCGCGACCAGCGCGCCCACCTGCGCTGGATGACGCTGTGGTTGTCTGAATGCCTGCGCGTCATGAAAGACGGTGCGCCCATTTGCTTATTCTCCGACTGGCGACAATTGCCACTGACCACCGATGCCTTGCAGGTAGCGGGCTTTACCTGGCGCGGCATTGCGGTCTGGGATAAGGGCGAAGGCGTGCGGCCAGTGATGGGCCGATACCGCAATCAAGCCGAGTATGTGGTCTGGGGCAGTAAAGGTGATATGCCGCTGGCCCGCGATGTGGGCGTATTGCGTGGTGTGTATAAGGAAGTGGTCAAACAAAAAGACAAGTTCCATATCACCGGCAAACCTACCGACTTAATGCGCGATCTGATCAAGATCTGCCAGCCTGGCGGTTTAATTCTGGACCCTTTCGCCGGATCAGGCTCCACCCTGCTGGCGGCGGAATTGGAAGGCTACGACTGGCTGGGCTGTGAGTTAAGCGAGGAATACAAAAACATTGCCTTAGCACGATTGGCCCAGGAGCACTAATGAGCGCGGCGCGAAATTTACGATTAGAAGTGGTGCTCAAAGCAATTGATCAATTTACCGCGCCGTTCAGAGGGGTACTGAATCAAAGCCGGGCCGTATCAAGGCAAGTCAGCGAACTTAAAAACAAAATGAAAGCACTGGATAAAACCCAGGGCCAGATTGATTCGTTTAAAAAGCTGACCCGCGATACCGCCCAGACCTCGTTGCAAATGAAAGCAGCCCAGGAACGCGCCACGGCGCTGGGCAGAAGTCTCGCCGCCACGGCCCATCCGACCCGACAAATGAGCGCGGAATTTAACCGCGCTAAAAAAGAAGCGGCGGAACTGGCCGCCCGCCACACCCAGCTGGTCAACCGGCAACAAAGCCTGCGCACGTCCTTAAATGCGGCGGGTATTTCTACGCGCAATCTGTCCCAACATCAGCACGAGCTCAGGCAAAACGCCGCCAGCACAACCGCCGCACTGCAAAGAGAACAACAGCAACTGGAACGCTTAGGCCGACAGATGCAGCGCCAGCACGCCGCCCGGGCAACTTACGACCGAAGCATGAACGCCAGAAACAATCTGGCGGGAGCCGGTGCCGGTATGGCGGTTGCAGGCGGCGGTGCGCTGTATGCAGCTAGGCGGGTGATGGGGCCGGGCTTAGATTTTGATGCGGAAATGTCCAGCGTACAGGCGCTCACCCGGCTGGATAAAAACGGCCCGCAACTGGCCGCCTTACGCAAACAGGCGCGGGAATTAGGCGCGGCCACCAGCTTTACCGCCAATGAAGCCGCCCAGGGGCAAGGCTTTTTAGCCATGGCGGGCTTTGATCCGACTGCGATTCAAAAGGCCATGCCGGGTGTGCTCGATTTAGCCAGGGCCGGGCGGGTAGAACTGCCCGCCGCTGCCGATATGGCCTCTAATATTCTGACCGGCTTTAAGCTGAACGCGGATCAGATGGGCCGTGCGGGCGATGTACTGGTCGGCACGTTCACCCGCTCAAATGTGGATTTAAGCATGCTGGCCGAAACCATGAAATACGCTGCGCCGGTGGCTGCCGGCCTGGGCGTGGATCTGGAAACCGCCGCCGCCATGACCGGCAAGCTGGGCGACGCGGGGATTCAGGCCAGTATGGGCGGTACGGCTTTACGCGCCATTATGTCCAGGCTGTCCGCCCCGCCCAAAATGGCCGCAGACGCCATGAAAGAGCTGGGACTGCAGGCCAAAGATGCTAAGGGCAATCTGCGCGACCTGCCGACCATTCTGGCCGAGCTGGAAGCCAAAACCAAAAACATGGGCAACGCCCAGCGGGCCGGATACTTTAAGCATATAGCCGGGGAGGAAGCCTTCAGCGCCTTGCAAGTGCTGACCGCACAAGCCGGTAGCGGCAAGCTGCAAGAACTGATTGCCACCCTCAGACAATCCGCTGGTGAAGCCAGTAAAAACGCGGCGACCATGAGCGACAACGCGGCGGGTGATATCAAGACCCTGCAATCGGCATGGGAAGATATGGGCATTGAAATGTTTGAAGGCAGCAACAGCCCCCTGCGCGAGCTGCTGCAAAACATCACCGGCGTGATCCGCAAAACAGGCGAGTGGATGAAGGCCAACCCTGAGCTGGCCGCCACCCTGGTTAAAGTCAGCGTATCCGCTGCTGCGATTGTGGCGATTCTGGGCGGCTTAGCCCTGGCCGCAGCGGCACTGTTAGGCCCGTTTGCCATGATTCAATTTGCCCTGACCACGATGAATATTCAAATGGGTATTGGCTCAGTGTTAGCCAAAGCCGCCACATGGAGTTATGGCCTGTTGACCGGTGCTTTAAGCCTGGCTGGGAATGCCGCGCTGTTTATGGGCCGCGCCCTGCTGATGAATCCTATTGGCTTATTAGTCACGGGCATCGCCCTTGCTGCCCTGTTGATTTACAAATATTGGGAGCCGGTTAAGGCATTCTTTGGCGGTCTGTGGGAGCAGATCAAGGCCGCGTTTCATGGTGGCATTTCGGGTATCGGCGCATTAATCCTCAATTGGTCGCCACTGGGTTTGTTTTACAGCGCCTTTGCCAAGGTCTTTAGCTGGTTTGGTTTGGAACTCCCCGCCACCTTTACCGGCTATGGCCAGATGATGGTCGATGGCCTATGGCAAGGCATTGCCGGTAAGTGGGACTGGTTAAAAGGCAAGTTCTACGAGCTGGCCAAAATGCTGCCCGAGCCGGTACAAAAGGCGCTCGATATTCACTCGCCCTCCCGCGTGTTTGCCCAGATTGGGCGGCATACCGTGGCGGGTTTGGACAAAGGCTTAAGCGACAGCCAGCAAACGCCGCTCGATACCATCAGGAACATGGCCCGCAAAATGGCGACCGCTGCCGGTGGCCTGATCATTGGCGGCACCAGTTTAGGGGCCATGGCCGACATCCAACTGGATCAGCGCCCGCCCATGGCCGCCCGAACCAGCTACGGCCAAGCGCCATCGATCCAGATCACGATTAATGCGGCGCCAGGTATGAACGAACAAGCACTGGCGCAACTGGTCGCGCAAGAAATCGCCAGGGCCGACCGCCAGAAACAGGTGCGCAGCCGTTCACGCTTAGGAGACAGCGACTGATGATGATGGTCTTAGGCATGTTTGTATTTGAGCTGGCCAGCTCGCCTTACCAAACTTTAGAACAGTCAAAATCATGGCGGCACGCCAGCCAGACGCGGATCGGTATCGGCCCGGCCAATCAGTTTCTGGGGCCGGATGCGGAAACCATCGCACTGAGCGGCGTCTTGTATGAAGAACTGAACGCGGGCGAGGTGTCTTTGCTGGCGCTGGAAGAAATGGCCGATACGGGGGAAGCGTATTTTTTAATTGAAGGCACAGGCTGGATTTATGGCGAGTACGTGATTGAATCCATCAAAACCACCCGCAGCCTGTTTTACAAGAACGGCTCTGCCCGCAAGATTGAATTTAACTTAAACCTGAAGCGGATCACCTCCAACCCCCTCGAAAAAATCATGGGCCTGTTGCAATGAATGAAGGCCATCAATCCCCGCGCGTTAAAATCTTAGTTGGCAGCAAGGATATTTCTAAGCTGGTGAACGACAGGCTGGTATCGGTTAGCCTCACAGACAATCGCGGCTTTGAAGCGGACCAGCTGGATATCACGCTGGACGATAGCGACGGCCTGCTGGAGATTCCGCCACGCGGGGCCGTGGTCAGTGTGTCGCTGGGCTGGGCGGATAGTGGCTTAGTCGATAAGGGCCAATATACCGTCGATGAAGTCGAGCACAGCGGCGCACCGGATCAGCTCACCATCCGCGCCCGCAGTGCCGATTTACGCGCGGGCTTGTCAGTCAAGAAAGAACGCTCATGGCATCAAACCACCGTGGGCGCGATTGTGGAAACCATCGCCAGGCAAAACAAGATCCGGCACAAGATTGGGCCAGACTTAGCCGGGCAAGCCATCCGTCATATCGACCAGACCAGCGAAAGCGACGCCAGCTTTTTAAGCCGCATCGCTAAAATGTTTGACGCCATTGCCACGGTCAAAGACAGCAGCCTGCTGTTTATGAAAGCGGGCCAGGCCACCACGGCCAGTGGCCAGCCCCTAGGTAAAGTGCTGATTACGCGCCAGTCTGGCGATAGCCACCGCTTTGGCATTGCAGACCGGGGTGCATATAGCGGCGTGAAAGCGGCATGGCAAAACACCAAAACGGCCAAGAAAGAAACCACCACCGTAAAACGCAAACCCAGAAAAAAAGCAGGCCCCGGGCAAGGTGAAGTCATCCAGGGCGCAGACGATAACGTCAAAACTCTGCGCCACGTTTACGCCAGCAAAACCAATGCAGAGCGAGCCGCAAAAGCAGAATGGGAAAAACTGCAGCGCGGCGTGGCTCAGTTCTCAATCACCCTCGCCTATGGCCGCCCCGAACTCTTCCCCGAGCTGCCCGCCAGCGTGTCAGGCTTTAAGCCGATCATTGATCAGCAAGACTGGATCATCAGCCGCGCCACGCACAGCCTGACCGACAGCGGCTACACCACGGCTTTGGAGCTGGAAGTGAAGGCTAGTGAGGTGGACGGGTAAACAAAAACGGCGACCATCTGGCCGCCGTTTGGTGTTTCATTTTTTAATGCGAAGTTTTACGCTGGCGCAAACCAATAATAATGTATAGAATTTTATACATGCGAGATGATAAAGAAATAAGGTGGGTGGGATCATCATTTGATGACCTTATCCGCTTTCCAGAAAGCCCACGCAAAGAAGCAGGCTACCAACTTTCAAAAGTTCAGGCCGGTTTAGATCCAGATGATTGGAAGCCTTTTGATGATGTTGGCCGGGGAACAAAAGAGGTTCGGATTAAAGATGCAGCCGGTATCTTTCGCGTAATGTATGTGGCCAAGTTTGAAGAGGCCATTTATGTATTGCATTGCTTCCAAAAGAAAACTGAAGCTACTGCAAAAAAAGATAAGGACATTGCCGAAGCACGTTATCGGGCCATCGTTCAATCAAGGAAAACAGAGCCATGAATAATATTGACACCACAATCCAGCATATCACCCCGGCTGGTGGCAACTTGTTTGCTGAGCTTGGCTTTGCGCCGGAAGAAGCACAGCGCTATCACGCCGAATCACAAAAACAAATTAATACTACCTTAATGCTCAAAGAGCAGCTTATTGCAGAGCTAGGATCATGGATCGAAAGCAAACAGCTTAAGCAAGCTGAAGCGGCTGCAATACTCCATATTTCGCGGCCACGCGTTTCGGATGTAGTTAATAAAAAAACTAATAAGTTTACGATTGATACGCTGATTTCTTTGCTTGGCCGTGCAGATAAGCCAGTAACCATACATATTGGCTAGACCGCAGATCATCGGCCAAACTAACTAAGCCCCTTTTTATCAAGGGGCTTTTTTATTTTGGTTCGCTTGTACTTCGCCGGCTATTAAACTAGACCAACATAACTTAGTTTAAAAGTAAGAGGTGCTTGTGTTAACAATTAATATGCACGAAGCGAAAACCAACTTATCCGAGCTGGTCGATCAAGCCCAAATGACTGGGGGCTTTATTATTGCAAAAGCCGGAAAACCACTGGTAAAAGTCATACCCCTTGATGCACCGCCAACCATGCAAAGGCTAGGGTTTATGTCGGGGCCGTTTTTGGTGCCGGATGACTTCGACACGATGGCTGCAAAAGAAATTGAGCTTTTATTCAATGGGGCTGACGAGTGAAGTATTTGTTAGATACACATATCCTGCTGAAGCACGCGAAATATTGCGGAATCTTACTCAATTTATCCACCCGAACTCATCGAACGTCGCCAGCCCGCTTACCAATATCGCCATCATCAAACGAGAGTTAATGCTCGGTTGAAACGACTGGGTTAGACTGAGCGGCAGGCCGCTATCGGCCAGAAGCGGGCGTTTAGGATTGCTGATTTAGGCTAAGTTGAGCGTCGGTAAAAATCACCATTACGGACGCTCTCTATCGTAATTAAATTTTTTGAATGCCTTGGATATTTAAACCGTTGTCGATGGACTTAACCCGATGAAAAAAAACATTCCCTCCGAAATCTTCAAAACGTTCGGGTTAGCCGAAGACATCAAACTCCCATCACAAGTAAGAGGGTGCTTCCCTGCCGGTACCCGAGTTTGGACTGACCAAGGACCAAAACCGATTGAGCAGATTCAAATTGGTGATCTAGTACTTTCGCAACCGGAAACGGGAGGTGCGCAGCAATACAAACGTGTTGTGAAGACATTGGTTCATGATGACAAAACTTTACATAAAATTTACTATCGTCTTGGTGATGATACTCAATCTGAGTATGTGTTGTTTGCTACTGGTAACCATCCATTCTGGGTGGTTAAGGAAACAGTGAGCTGGGAAGAGCGTGACGATGGTAATGACGTAGAAGTTGTGACACATATGCCAATTGGTTGGGTGCAGGCTGCAGATTTAGAGCGCGGCTGGCATTTGGTGCAGTTGACGGATGGTACGCTGGCGCGCGTTATGTACAACTCGCCAGTTTATCGTACCCATCAGCCTGGGGTGGGTTGGGCACCTGAGCTGCAGGATAATTTCGAGCGCGGCTCATTGATGGACTTCAATAGCTATAATCCAATTGGGAACCAGATTCCGGGCGATTATGCGATTCGTTATTCGGATGATCCTTATCTTAAGCTGCGGGTCTATAACCTTGAAGTTGAAGATTATCATACCTACTATGTCGGCAAAGGAGTATGGGTACATAACGACAACTGTGTAGGTGTCAAACTGATGAATGGTGATGGCGTTTTGCCAATTCCGAGTGAAGTACCCTAGTTTGCTATACGTCAGAATTGAATGAAGCCATCCGTAAAGGCGAGGTGCAGCTGAAGGGTATTGTCGCATGGCTTGAATAGGACTCGGCAGGTAATGAGACTCCGCTAAGGCTGAGCTGTTGCCGTTCAGATTCATTACAGAGCGCCAGCTTTACTGAGGAAACCCGCCACTCACATTGTTGATGAATCAGTGGCCGCATTGGGTCGGAAGCTGCCGCACAGTGTTCTATGCTGAGCTTTCGCACCTCGGCCAAACGAACCAAGCCCCTTTTTATCGAGGGGCTTTTGTTTACCTGCTATTTATACAGCTGAACTCGCATTGATTGTCAGGACCAGAGGGCCATCCTTTTGCTCTGTCATGGCGGGCTTATCCTCTGAAGAATACCGTACAGGCAAATAGTCCCTGCCCGTCACCACACCCAGCGCAAAAGACAACAATATGCAGGCGGCTAAGAGTAATCGGGGAGAAGCAGCATAGTGAAAATGCTTGTGTTCAATCTTTATGTTTTTAAATGCCACCATACCCACTTCACCCAAGAATGATTGATCTTTCAATTTATTTAAACCATAAAAAAACCCGCAAAATTGCGGGTTTGATCGCTTCAACGGCAGCGCTTACGATTAAGCGGTGGCTATTTATTCATCACTTTATATTCAGAATTTAAAGGTTTGCTTACCTTTTACCTTCACATTGCCTTCAATGACCTGGCCTACCTTACCTGTGAACTTAGGATTTACATCTGGCGACTTCTCTGAGGTTGGCGCATCGGCGACAGGAACGACTTGAAGCATGGCCAGGATGCCAGCTTGCACCGGCTCAGGTGCAGCACGAAAAGCAGAAATTAATTTTTGTTCTGTGTCGGGCAAGTTCACAGAGCTGCGCTCACCCGTAACTATGTACTGAATATCTGCACCTAATAATGCAAGCAAAAAAAGTACCGAAGCAGGAGGGCTTACCTTCCCTTTTTCATACATATAAAGAGAGCTAATCGAGGCACCAAGCGCCTTCGATGCCTTTTCTTGAGATAAGCCAAGACGCTTTCTCTCTTCTTTAAATCGATCACTTATCGAGTGAATTCGATCTTCATCGTTTGACATTCGGTTGATTTCAACTGATAATGAATTCATAAATTCTGATAAGTCGCTTAGTGACACTCTAAATAACCTTAATGGTAACTTAAACAATGATAGAAAACGAGGCAGGTGATCAGACAATGCCCAGAGCGCCGCGCGGCCTGCTCAGCCGCCGGGGTATCAATTTACGATTAACAACCATTGAGCACCCCGTTGTGGGTTCAATCGCAAAACAAGAATCAAGGTCTGTTGCTTCAATGTGCCGGTTGCTGATCTTAGAAGGCTTGGCTTTTCGCGGAATTGAAATCCCTGAAGAAGAGCTTAAAGACATAGAAGACATTGCACTTACCGAGACAGAACAAGCAGCTGCCGCTTAATGCGTTGTTAAGTTTCGTAGAGAAATATAAGCGTTTTACCCGACGAATGGTAGTCGTTTGTGGCTCTGCCTTTTGCTTTTGTAATTTTTGTTCGCTCTGGAGTAATCATCATGGCCGTAGAGATTCATTGCCCTTACTGCAATTCTAAAACGCATACGCGAACCAGCGTCCGGATTACGCCCACAGCCACTACCGCCCAAATTGGCTGCCGGTGTTGTGGCGCCAGGCTAAAAGTAGGTTTCCAAATCACAGAGGCCAGGGTCGCCAAGTACAGCGAAGATCATGAAGTCTTTAAATGGACTGACTTTCCCCCTGCTAACGATCCAAAATTTAAAGAACAGCAACTCTCCCTCGCGCTTTAACCCGAAGTAATCCCCCTTTTATCTAAGCCTTCCCGCGCCTGTTTAACAGCCGCAGGGGCTTTGTCACGTCTGGATAAAACATGGCCGCTCTCGCAAAGCAGTTACAAGCAAGGATTGATCTGCCTGCCAACACTTCAGAGCCTAAGCGCTGTGTGGCAACAAAGATCAATGTGGATGCGCGAAGCCGGGTTTTAGCCATGGTCAGAAACGCTCCGGCCATGCCTTTGCCAGAAGTAAAACAAGAGCGCCCTGCTTTTATCTATGCGGATGACGGCGAAGAAGTCCTCGCCACACTGAAACCACAGCGCAAACCTTTGCCGGTATTAAACCAGGCAGAAAACCAAGAGCTGGCCGATTTATTGGCCTGGGCACAAAAAGCCGACGCGGCCATCCATGCCCGCATGGCCCGCCTGAATCAATTTGATCTGCCCCGTGAATCCGCCAAGCTGAAACAGATACGCGGCTTGCTGGGTAGCGTCATCGCAGAAGGCGAAACCACGCTGCAAAACGCTTGGTATGCCAGGGCGACCGCGCAATGAATCCCAAATTCAATTTACAAGCATGGCTGGAAACCGCCACGGATAGCGAGTGCCGCGCCAAGGCCAAAGAATTTGCCGTCCGTTGCTCAAACATTGAAGCGCCGCTGGAGCTGCTGGAAATGGTGGTGGCTCGCGGCTGGATTGTGTTACCCGAGCACGGCGTAAAGCATCTTGATTACAAAAAAATGAAACCGTCCCAGCGCCGTTATGTGCTGGAGCTGGCCGCCCGGATCAAGTCAGATAAATGGTGGAGCAAGCGCTTGCGTACGCTCGCCATCCGCGCCGCCGAAGCCCGCGCTTATTCCTATGGTATTGGCATGGGTAAAGATCAGGCTTATGTCAGTCCGTGGAATTTAGAACGGATGGTGATCCGCGCCCAGCAAAGCGCGGTGGCCATGGCCGAAGCGGTGGCGATTTCGCCCGATGGTGAAGTGGTCGATATGGCCGATGTACTGGCAGGCAGCATGGCCAACGGCAAGAACAAGCGCACCGAGTTAATTGTCCGCATGAAGGGCATGGCCGAACGGGCGCAAGAAATGGGCTACCGCGCTTACGCCATCACGCTGACGGCGCCAGGTTGCTACCACCGCTGCACCAGCGTTGGTGAAAAGCCGCACTTAAAGCTAATCCTCAATAAAAAATGGAATGGCTACAGCCAGCAACAAACCGCCAGCTATTTGACCCAATGCTGGGCGCAATGCCGTACCCAATTTAGCAAAGCCGAAATTGATTTTATGGGGCTGCGCACCTTAGAGCCACACAAAGACGGCACCCCGCACTGGCACTTAATCTTTTTTGTGAAACCGCAGCACGCCAGCGAAGCCCTGAAGATCATCCGCGATAAATATCTGCAAGCTGAACCTAATGAAAAAAACGCCCAAAAAGTCCGCGTGAAGATCGACGCCATCAAGCCCCGCAAAGGCCAGGATATGGTTTACGCCGCCGTGGCCTATGCCATCGCCTATATCGCTAAAAATATCGACGGCTACAAAGTAGACGGCGATACCGAAGCGGGCATGAGCGCCATCAGCGGCGCACAGCGCGCCACGGTTTGGGCACGTATTTTAGGCCGTCGTCAGTTTCAGATGTTTGGCACCGCGCCGGTGACGCCTTACCGCGAATCCCGCCGCGTGCGCAAAGACGCCGAAACATTATTAGAGCAGCTGATTGCGCTGGATAAAGAGCCGGCCATTGCGGAAGCCGCCAGGGGATTAATCGACGGCAATCTGCAGCCCTGTATTACCGAAGCCATGAAGGCCATGAGATCAGGCCGCGCCGATGTACTGGCCCCGCTCACTGCTTTACGTGACTTACATCTGGATGGCCAGATCGTTTGCCCTACCCGTATTTTAGGCAGCGCATGGGATGCCGCCGACAAGGGCGACTTCAGAGCCTATATGGTCGCCATGGAAAACGACCCGCTGGAGCTGGTGAAACGTGAACAAATCAACGGCTATGGCGAAGTGGTTGCGGTGATTTGCGGTGTTAAGAGCCAGCGCGGCCAGGTGCTCACCCATAAGGAAGGCTGGAAGGTGCAATGGGGTGCCAAAGGCAAAGCCCGGCTGGGTAAAACTTGCCAGGCGCAAAAAGGCCCATTTAAGGGCGCATCGCATATTGAATACAGCCCGCACGAAGTGGCCGAAATGAAGCGCGCCCAAAAGCAGAAACAAGAAGCCGTGTTTTTAGGGGTGGCTTTTGCCGCTGAAGCGAAGCGCAAGCGTAGGGAGAGGGCGAAGCCTTCGACCCTAGGTCATGTGGCATTAACTGTTTCCTGCACTTTGGATCAGGCACTTAATGATAAAGGCATAAGAAAAGAGAAAGCCCCGCCGGATCTGAGTGAACGGGCAAGAATCAACGCTCAGAAGTACGGTGCTCAGGCTTATCTGGACGCAAAAAATCAAATTTAAAGCACGACCAAGGCACTGCTACGCCTGCCGCATCCAGCCCGACGTATGCAGCTGAATCATTCATCGATCTAAACAGGAATCTGAACCATGAGCGACAAGATAGACCAAGCCAGCGACGTATCCGAGCTAATGCGCTGCAACGCCATCGCAGCCCACTACGTCAATGCAAAGCTAAGCAAAGATACAACCCCTCAGCCCAGCGGGGAATGCCGCTGGTGCAGCGCGGTCGCCGCCAATGATGCGGTGTTCTGCTGCGAGGAGTGCGCGAAAGACTGGCAAGGGCATAACGCCACCAAACAAAAAGCCCGGCGCATCGCAGGCCGATAAAAGGACACAGAGATGCAAATCCTCCCAAGACTTATTCGTAAAAGCGATGCCCCTGCCTATCTGGGCATGAATAAAAACGAATTTACTAAGACAGTCGAGCCTAATGTTGTGGCCGTTCCTATCGGCATTCAAGGCGTCGCATTTGACCGGCTCGACCTGGATGAGTGGGTAACGCAATACAAACAAGACGTCGGCTTTCAGCGTATCAATGGCTGCCGAGTACCAGCAGCCAATATTCCCAAAACCGGCCCCGTAGAAAGACAACATAAAGAGGTATCAACATGGCAAGAAAGAATATCACCGGTCTTACGCTCCGGGCAGGTGCCTGGCACATCGACAAACAAATTAAGGGGTACGGACGACTTTGCGAAAGCACTGGCACTGGCGACAGGGAAGAAGCAGAAAGCTACTTAATCCACCGGCTGGAGGCAATCCGTAATGCCACGGTCTATGGCATACGGCCAGAGCGGATCTGGCGGGAAGCCGCAACGAAATACTTGCGGGATAATTTGGAGCAGCCTTCTATTAAATTAACTGCCCTGATTTTTTCTCAGCTGGATCCATTTATTGGTAATTGCCCATTAAATAAATTACACGACGGTACATTAGCCGCATTTATTGAGGCCCGTCTATTACAGGGGGTTAGCCATCGCACCATCAATATGGCCTTAGAGAAAGTGATCCGGGTATTAAATCTGGCCTCTCGCAGTTGGCGCGATGAGCACGGGATGACGTGGCTTGATTCACCGCCAATGATTGCCAAGCTAAATGAAAAAGAAACCGCCCGCGAGCCCTACCCTCTTAATTTTGATGAACAGCGATATTTAATGATGGAGCTGCCAGAGCATTTAAAGAGAATGGCAATGTTTAAGGTAAATGTTGGAGTACGGGAACAAGAGGTCTGCAAATTGCGCTGGGAATGGGAAGTAAAAATCCCGGAATTAAATACCAGCGTATTTGTAGTGCCTTGGAATTTTGGCGGAAGAGATGGCGCACGCGGTGTTAAAAATGGAGATGACCGCGTAATTATTTTAAATGCCGCAGCGAAACAGGTCATAAACAACCAGCGCGGAATTGATGAGGAATGGGTATTCCCATATGAAGGCCGGTGCCTTGCCAGAATGAATGATCACGCCTGGCGCAAAGCAAGGAACAGAGCGGCTGAACGAATGGCAGAAGAAACAAAGCAGCCATTTTGTGAAGGGCTGGCCAATGTAAGAGTGCACGATTTAAAGCACACCTTTGGCCGACGCTTAAGGGCTGCGGGTGTAAGCCATGAAGACCGGCAGGTGTTGCTTGGCCATACTAATGGCAACGTCACGACACACTACTCCGCCGCTGAACTGAGCCAGTTAATAGATGCCGCAAACAAAGTGACAGAAGACCTGTCCCGCAAAACTCCCGCACTTACCTTAATCAGAAGCACAAAAAGAAAAAAGGCCACTTAGAAAGTGGCCTTTAATCAAGTACTTAAGTTGGTCGGAATGAGAGGATTCGAACCTCCGACCCCTTGCACCCCATGCAAGTGCGCTACCGGGCTGCGCCACATTCCGAACTCAGGGCGTATTATACCTTACGTCCGCTTGCCTGACTAGTCATCCAACCAAGCAAGTAGTGCTTCTAATTCATGACGCAGTTCTGTCACTGTTGCGCCCTCTTCCACGCCATCAGCATCTCCTCGAAGTGCTGACAACTGGTTACGGGCGCCGCTGATAGTAAAGCCTTGCTCGTAAAGTAAAGAGCGGATCCTGCGCACCAGCAGCACTTCATGGTGCTGATAGTAGCGTCGGTTTCCGCGCCGCTTTACCGGCTTTAATTGCGTGAATTCCTGCTCCCAGTAACGCAGCACATGCGGCTTTACACCACAAAGCTCACTGACCTCACCAATGGTGAAGTAGCGTTTCACGGGGATTGAAGGCAGATCACTGGTCGGTATGACGAGGCTGGTGCTTTGCATAGTGACTTTCGACCATTCCCTTCAGCTTTTGACTGGCGTGGAAAGTAACCACGCGCCGGGCGGAGATTGGGATTTCTTCGCCTGTTTTAGGATTACGCCCAGGACGTTGTGGCTTGTCTCTGAGCTGAAAATTGCCAAAACCGGAGAGTTTTACCGAATCGCCCTCAGAAAGGGACGTGCGGATTTCCTCAAAGAAGGCTTCGACCATGTCTTTGGCTTCACGCTTATTTAAACCAACCTTGTCGAACAACATATCGGCTAAGTCAGCTTTAGTAAGCGTCATCATTGTAGTGGGGGTATACTGCATTAGCATTAGACTCTCAGCGTCGCACCGCTTGCTTCGGCAGCACGGATCATATCCGCGACTACAGCGTCGACTTCCTCATCAGTAAGAGTTTTGTGAGTATCTTGCATTAACATCTTGAAAGCAAGGCTTTTTTTACCTTCTGGAACACCTTTTCCACGGTAGACATCAAACACTTCTGATGCTATAAGGAGCGGGTTTTTCAGCTTGGCGAATGCGGCTTGCAGTGTTGCCACAGACAAGCTTTCATCTGCCAGTAAGGCAAGGTCACGGCGAACAACTTGTAGCTTGGATACTGGCTTAGCTGTAAGCGTTTCAACACTTACAAGCGCTTCCACATCCAACTCAAACAAGATGGGCGCTGTGCCTAAATCGTACGATTGCACCCATTTAGGATGCAGCTCGCCAATCACTCCAACCACGACACCATTTAGTAATACTTCGGCAGCGCGGCCAGGATGCAGGGCTGGATGTTCGCTTCGGCGGAAGTCTGCTTTACGCGGAGCAAGCAGTGCTTCTACATCAGCTTTTACATCATAAAAATCAACATATTGCTTGGCTATGCCCCATTGCTCGGCGCTGCGGTGACCCCAAGCTAAGCCAGCGATTTTCTCTGGCTGAGCATCGGCAGTAGTGCCATTAAATACACGGGCAAGCTCAAACAGGCGCACGCGTTCTTGCTTACGCTTTTGATTGCCTTGAAGCGCAGAGATTAGGCCACCAAACAGGCTGGAACGCATCACGCTCATCTGGCTGGCGATAGGGTTAAGCAATTTCACCGGGCTGGTATTGCCCGCAAAATCGGCTTCCCACTTTTCTTCAACAAAGGCGTAGCTGATGGCTTCGAAATAGTCGCGAGCCACCATAATTGATTTCAGTGCGGCCTTTTCACGACGGTCCCCAAGCTGCGGCAGCATCATCTGACGCGATGCTGAAGGTGCAACAGGAATATTGTCGTAGCCAAACAGGCGGGCAATTTCTTCGATCAGATCTTCTTCGATTTCGATATCAAACCGGAAAGAAGGAGGCGTTACAGTAATCACATCGCCAGCAAGCGATGTTGGCAGAGCCAGACGAGCCAGCAAGGCAAGGATTTCATCTGCGGATAGCTGAATGCCCAAAACTTTAGCCACGCGCGATACACGCAAGGCCACAGCCGGGCGAGCTGGCAGCTCAGCCTTTGCTTCTGTAACCGGGCCAGCTTCACCGCCGCAGATATCCAGAATCAGCTGTGTAGCGCGCTCAAGTGCATTCACCACATTGGCAAAGTCGATACCGCGTTCAAAACGATGCGAGCTGTCTGAGCTGAAACCCACGCGACGAGAGCGGCCTGCGATCGTGCCTGGCGCAAAGAAGGCGGACTCTAAAAAGATATTTTGTGTGCCAGCCACTACAGACGATGCTAAACCACCCATAATACCTGCCAGCGCTAAGGGCTGAGCAGCATCGGCAATCACCAGCATATCGGCGTCTAGCATCAACTCTTTTTCATTCAGCAGCGTAATTTTTTCGCCCTGCTGAGCAAAGCGTGCCTGAATACCACCTTGCAGCTTATCAGCGTCAAAGGCGTGCATTGGCTGACCAAGCTCCAGCAAGACGTAGTTTGTTACGTCAACAATCGCCGAGACAGTACGTAAACCTGAACGCTCTAAGCGTTGCTTCATCCAATCTGGAGTCACAGCTGCTTGATTTACATTTTTAATTACACGCCCTGCGTAACGAGGGCACGCTGCTCCCGCATTGAGTGATACGGCAATCACATCGTCACATGCTGGAACGACTGCTTTAATTTCAACCGGATGAAGCACGGCATCCGTTAAAGCAGCCACTTCACGCGCAATGCCTTTAATCGACAGGCAATCAGTGCGGTTTGGAGTGAGCTTTAAAGTCAGTAAGCGATCATCAAGCTGCAAGTATTCGCGAATCGGCATGCCAACAGGCGCGTCGCTTGGCAAAATCATCAGGCCGTCAACATCGCTTGGCATGCCTAATTCATCGCCGGAACAAAGCATACCGAAGGATTCAACGCCACGAACCTTGGCTTTTTTGATATTAAAATCGCCAGGCAAAGCGGCACCCACGCGGGCGCAAGGCACTTTAATGCCCGGGGCCACATTCGGTGCGCCGCACACGATTTGCAATGGCTCAGCCTCACCTACATTTACGCTGCAAACATTCAGTTTGTCGGCGTTTTCATGCTTGGTAACAGACAACACCTCTGCCACAAACACTTGAGTAAACTCAGGGGCAGCAGGGTCATTTTCTTCTACTTCCAAACCGGCCATTGTTAATAAATGGGCCAGCTGCTCAGAATTTAGTGCCGGGTTTACCCAGCTACGCAACCATTGTTCAGAAAATTTCATCACTCGCACCTACAGATGCGCGGACGGTACAACATCCGCTGTAGAAAGCCAGCCAGAACAGCTCTCTTTAAAGAACTGCTTTAGCTGAGCCACTTTTCAACTAATTACTTGAACTGTTCGAGGAAGGAAATATCGTTCTCGAAGAAGAGGCGTAAATCGTTTACGCCGTAATACAGCATCGCGAAACGATCCAAGCCAATACCAAAGGCAAAGCCGGTGAATTTTTCGCTATCGATGCCTACATTCTTCAGCACATTGGGGTGCACCATGCCGCAACCGCCCACTTCCATCCAGCCCTTAGACCACTTTACATCGATCTCAGCCGAAGGCTCGGTAAAGGGGAAGAAAGAGGGGCGAAAGCGCACTTCCAGATCATCACGTTCAAAGAACTGACGCAGAAAGCTGACAATCACGCTTTTTAAATCGGCAAAGGAGACATCCTGATCCACCCACAAGCCTTCCATCTGATGGAACATTGGCGAATGTGTGGCATCAGAATCAACACGGTAAACCCGGCCCGGCGCGATAATTTTAATCGGCGGCTCGTGGCTTTCCATGTAACGCGCTTGAATCGGTGAAGTATGCGTACGCAACACTTCGCCACCTTCTACATAAAAGGTATCTTGCATACCGCGGGCAGGATGATCTGGCGGCAGATTCAAGGCTTCAAAATTGTAAAAATCTGTTTCGATTTCGGGGCCATCGGCCACTGCGAAACCCATAGAGTGAAACAATGCTTCGATGCGCTCACGCACCTTAGTCACCGGATGCAAACCACCTGCAGCAAGGCCACGGCCTGGCAGAGTGATATCCAGCGCTTCAGCCGCCAGCTGCTTTGCTAATTTTTCATTAGCAATGGCTTCACGACGGGCATTGAGTGATGCTTCAAAAGCTTGCTTAGCCTGATTAACAATTGCACCAAAAGATTTTTTTTCTTCGGGCGGCAAGGTGGCTAACTGTTTTAAGAGCGCAGAAATCTCGCCCTGCTTGCCAATAAATTGCGCCTTGGCATTTTCAAGTTCGTTCGGGTCATTGGTTGCATTTAATGCAGCCAGGCCTTTTTCCAGAATCGCTTGTACGTTATCAACCATGATCTTGCGGCAATCTCAGGCAAATTGTTTTGCTTTAGCTGACATACCAATAAAGAAAATCAGCAAAGCACCCCCTTGGATAAACCAAGGGAATAAAAAAGGGAGGCCAGAAGCCTCCCCCTCTTGTCGACCAGCCGATTAGGCGGCTAGTTTCGCCTTAGCAACTTCAACAAACTGAGCAAAAGCTGGTTTGTCAAAGATAGCCATATCAGCGAGAACCTTACGGTCAACTTCAATACCAGCTTTCTTCAGACCGTTCATGAAACGGCTGTAGGCCAGACCGCACTCACGGGAAGCAGCGTTGATACGCGCAATCCATAGGCGACGGAACTGACGCTTCTTCTGACGACGGTCACGGTAAGCGTATTGACCTGCCTTCATGACAGCCTGTTTGGCTACACGATAGACATTTTTACGACGACCACGGTAGCCTTTGGCCAGAGCGAGGATCTTTTTATGACGGGCACGAGCTGTAACACCACGTTTAACGCGAGGCATGAGTCTTTTCCTTTAGTTATGCGTAGGGCAACATTGCACGGACAGAAGGCATGTTCGACGCATCGACCATACTTGTACCGCGCAGCTGGCGCTTAGTCTTAGTGGTTTTCTTGGTCAAGATGTGACGCTTGAAAGCGTGACTACGCTTAACGCCACCACCACCGAGAACCTTGAAGCGCTTTTTAGCGCTGCTCTTGGTCTTCATCTTAGGCATGATGAACTCCTACTACTGAGTTAGATAGGGCGACAGGCGCCATAGCGGTTGCCCGCTCTGCACTTAATACCTGCCACCACGCTTTTATTACGGCTGCTGGCTGGTTTTAAACAAACAACCAGCCTTACCAGGCGCAGCCGCTAGCCCGGTCGTTTTACAAAGGGAAATTAAGCGGCTTTCTTCTTAGGAGCCAGCATCATCACCATTTGACGCCCTTCCAGACGCGGATATTGCTCAACCACAACCAAATCGCCAAGATCAGCTTCAACACGTTTCAGCTGAGCCATACCGATTTCTTGGTGAGCCATTTCGCGGCCACGGAAACGCAAAGTAATCTTTGCTTTATCGCCATCGGCGAGGAAGCGGGTCAGATTACGCAGTTTGATCTGGTAATCGTTCTCGTCCGTACCCGGGCGGAACTTGATTTCCTTGACCTGGACCTGCTTCTGGTTCTGCTTGGCGGCGTGTTTCTTTTTCGCGTCCTGATACTTAAATTTGCCGTAATCCATAATGCGGCAAACAGGCGGCTGAGCTGTTGGTGCGATTTCCACCAGATCAACATTGGCCTCTTCGGCCAGAGCCAAAGCCTCGGAAAGGCTGACGATACCAAGCTGCTCGCCATCCACACCCTGCAAACGTAACTCACGGGCGGTGATTTCACCGTTAATCCGTGGTTCTTTATCCTGAGAAGCTATTGTGATTCTCCAAGTCATTCAAAATCAAAACCGCGCTACAGCCCGCGATTAAACTTTAGGCATTTCCGATTTCAGACGCTCAACAAGCGCCTCAATCGTTAACTGCCCCAAGTCTTCACCAGTGCGGCTCCGCACGGCCACTAGGCCTGCCTCTTTCTCTTTATCGCCCACAATGAGCTGATAAGGAAGACGCTGCAGACTATGCTCGCGGATTTTATAGGTAATCTTCTCATTTCTCAAGTCCGCCTGAGCC
This sequence comes from Iodobacter sp. BJB302, assembly GCF_002735645.1. Taxonomy (GTDB): domain Bacteria; phylum Pseudomonadota; class Gammaproteobacteria; order Burkholderiales; family Chitinibacteraceae; genus Iodobacter. The sequence goes on along the minus strand of NZ_PDZG01000029.1, from coordinate 7,002 downwards.
CTAAAGCCTAAGGACTTGAGTTTTTCACACACTTCTACGGCATATTCACGCTGTGCATCTGAAATATTCAAGACCACAAGCTGCGTTGGTGCAAGCCAGACAGGGAATGCACCCGCGTGATTTTCGATCAGGATACCAATAAAACGCTCCATCGAGCCCAATACCGCGCGATGCAGCATTAAAGGACGATGTTTTGCATTATCTTCACCGACATACTCAGCGCCTAAACGCTCCGGCAAATTCGGATCAATCTGCAAAGTACCACATTGCCACACACGACCGAGGCAATCTTTTAAAGAAAATTCAATTTTCGGGCCATAAAATGCGCCTTCGCCTGGCTGATACTCAAAGGCAAGGCCCTTGGAATTTAGCGCAGCGGCAAGTGAAGCCTCGGCATGATCCCAGCTTTCTTCTGTTCCAACACGTTTTTCCGGACGAGTGGAGAGCTTAACCAAAATTTCATTAAAGCCGAAATCTGCATAGACTTCTTGCAGCAAATCAATAAATGCCGCAGCTTCAGCCTGAACCTGATCTTCCGTACAGAAAATATGCGCATCATCTTGTACAAAGCCACGTACGCGCATAATGCCGTGCAAGGAGCCTGATGGCTCGTTGCGGTGGCAAGAGCCAAACTCAGAGAAGCGCAGTGGTAAATCGCGATAGGAGCGCAAGCCCTGATTAAAGACCTGGATATGCCCTGGGCAATTCATAGGCTTCACGGCATAATCACGCTTTTCTGATTCAGTGGTAAACATCCCGTCATGGTAGTTTTCCCAGTGACCCGATTTTTCCCACAGACTGCGATCCATAACCATTGGCGTGCGAATTTCCTGATAGCCATGCTGATCAAGCTTTTTGCGCATATATTGCTCGATGGATTGCCACAGTGCCCAGCCCTTAGGGTGCCAGAACACCATACCCGGCGCTTCTTCCTGCATGTGGAATAAATCAAGCTGCTTGCCAATTTTACGGTGATCGCGCTTTTCGGATTCTTCAAGCATATGTAAGTACTGCTCAAGCTCATCTTTCTTTGCCCAAGCGGTGCCGTAAATACGGGTTAGCATTTCATTTTTGCTATCGCCGCGCCAGTAAGCACCGGCAACCTTCATGAGTTTAAATACTTTCAACTTGCCTGTAGATGGCACATGAGGGCCGCGACAAAGGTCGGTAAAGTCCCCTTCACGATATAAGCTTAAAACTTGATCAGCAGGAATTGACTCGATGATTTCGGCCTTATAGGCCTCACCAATCGATTTAAAGTAAGCAACGGCCTCATTCCGCGACAGCTCATAACGCTCAACAGGGATATCTTTCTTCGCCAACTCGACCATTTTCTTTTCAATGGCGACCAAGTCCTCTGGCGTAAACGGGCGTTTGTAAGCAAAATCGTAGTAAAAACCGTTTTCGATCACAGGGCCAATCGTCGCTTGTGCATCAGGAAATAGGGTTTTAACTGCATAAGCCATTAAGTGAGCAGCAGAGTGACGGATAACCTCTAAGCCTTCCGCATCCTTTTCGGTAATAATCGCCAATTGAATATCACGATCAATGAGATAGCTGGTATCGACCAACTGCCCATCAACCTTACCCGCCAATGCGGCACGAGCAAGGCCCGCACCGATACTGGCTGCTACATCGCCCACGGTAAGCGGGGCGTCGAATTGTCGTTCAGAGCCGTCTGGCAGGGTCACGATAGGCATGTTTTATCCTGTGCTGCGCGTTTTAGATAAGGTTAGAAGGCTTTCAAAAAGAAAACAAACAGTAACAGATGCTGTAAAAAATGAACGAAAAAAAAGTGCGGCTTACGCCGCACTTTTTATAAATCAAGCCCCGCGCACACGCCGCCAGAGTTACTCGGTGGTGGTGCTTACTTGGTTCATGGGGCTTAACTCCGTGAAGTACGGTTATGATTTTTCTTGCTTATCATAACCGATAATTTTTTTGGTAGGGTTGGTGAGATTCGAACTCACGACCTCTTGGATGTCGACCAAACGCTCTAACCAACTGAGCTACAACCCTAGCGCTTTAACTGACTTGATACTGAACAACAAGATCAGAGAGACAGCATTCTAAAGGAGATTTTCCTCCGACACAAGCCAGAAATAAAAAAAACTCCACCCCTAAAACTAAAAAACCCAATAAAAAAAACTAACCATTTGAATTAAAAGTCATTTATTTAAATCCATCAGGAAAACAAGGTCTTCAGCCGCAACAAATCAGCATTTGCCAACCCTCGATATCCATTTAAGAAACGAAAGAAAAATCATCAAAAAATGCTGTTTTCTCAATACTGCTACATAACAGATACAAATAAATGATTTATGACAGTGAATTATAGACGGCCTGGCATATTTTGTTATTATTCACACGCCAACTTCATAAATATGAAAGGCAATCAGTTCGTCAACTAATAAGTCACATAAAAAATAATCAGGCAAAAGAGTCAGATTCATTCAGTAAAGGCACTTTATGCCTGAGCCTTGAGCACACCCGTTGTTCATTCAAATCCAAGACACAGGGAGTTATATGAAGCAATCACTCAAGATGGCACTGCTGACGGCAGCCATTGGTTTTTCCATGCCTGCTGCACAGGCTTCGATTATTAACTTTGACTCATTGAAAGGCGAGATTTATGAAGGGGGAGACAATGTACAGGCAGATCCCTCTTTTAAATTATCTGTGCTGGGCGAAGGCATGGCGGGCGCAATTGCCTCCGCCGACACTTGCGCCATTATTGATTGCCCGGGCGGCAACGATACGCCTTACTACCTTGGCTTAAACGATGGTGGCTTGCGTATCTCCAACGATACTGGCTTCACACTAAGCAGCTTTTCAAGCAGCTTTACATCCCCTCTTCTGGCAAATATCCCTTTCAGCGTGGCTAATTTAATTGTTCTGGGCAAGGGCATCGGTGGCGAAAGCTTTATTGATCGCTTTACTTTGCCGGGGCAAAACTCGAACGGGCAATGGTCTTTCAGCGATTTCCAATACACAACAAATAACCGTGTTTTTACAGAAATCAGTTTTGCTGCGTGCCTGACAACTGAGGCAGGTGCATGCGTTGCGTTTGGCAATAACCAGGCGCAATTTGCTATCGACAATATAAATGTTGCCGCCGTACCGGAGCCTGCTGAATGGCTGCTGATGGCATTGGGTCTGGCAAGCATCACCATGATGATGCGTCGTAAAAGCAAAGCTCAAAACAACTCTGCAGGGATTGCATCATGATGAAACGCAGCATTATTAATCTGGCCATTACCGCATTACTGACTGCTGGTGCTGCCGGCTTTGCATCTGCAGATGAGGCCCGCCTGCCATATATTATTCAGCTGGCTGATCAGCCAGCCGCTTCTTATACCGGTGCAATCAGTGGCTTAAAAGCAACAAAACCAGTTAGTGGTCAGTTACTGGATGTCAATGCTTATGATGTTCAGGCTTACATCAACTATATCGAACGCAAGCAAAATAACGTGATTGCCAGCATTGGCAATGCACCTGTCGTGCATAACTACCAGGTTGTATTTAATGGCTTCTCAGCCATGCTGACGGATGCTGAAGTACGAAAACTCAAAAATAACACTGATGTTGTTGCCATTACACTGGATGTGCCACGGACCATCCAAACCAATTACACACCTAAATTTTTAGGGCTGGATAAACCAGGTGTTGGCCTTTGGTCACAATTAAATGGGGCGGCCAGCGCCGGTGAAAACATTGTTATTGGTGTGATTGATACAGGTGTATGGCCTGAAGATCCTTCTTTTGCTGATCGCGTTAATGCAAATGGCGAAGCAACACATGATGCAGCCGGCACTCAAGTCTATGGTGCGCCTCCTGCAGCATGGAAAGGCTCTTGCGAAAATGGCGAAGGGTTTTCCAATGCAAATTGTAATAACAAGCTGATTGGTGCCAAAAAATTCAGGGCTCAGTACGATACGCTGGTTGCCAGCGGGGCAAAAGTACCGCACTGGAGCGACTACAACTCCCCGCGCGACAGCGATAGCCATGGCTCACATACTGCATCTACGGCCGGTGGCAATGGCAAAGTAGCAGCGGCTATTGGTGGCGCGTCCATTGGTTATATCTCAGGCATTGCGCCCAGAGCCCGCCTTGCAACTTACAAAGTATGCTGGACATCCAATGACCCTGTTGTTGCTGCAGGCAAAAACAATTGCTACGGCGGTGACAGCATCAAAGCCATTGAAGCAGCAGTTAGCGATGGGGTAAATGTGCTGAATTACTCCATCAGCGGCGGTGAGCAGCTCAATGATCCGGTTGACCTTGCCTTTCTGGCAGCAACCAATGCTGGGGTTTTTGTTGCTGCATCAGCAGGTAACAGTGGCCCGGCGAATATGGTGGCGCATATTGGCCCATGGCTGACCACTGTTGCAGCATCCACTCATGACCGGGTACAGGAAAGCACAGTCACCCTTGGCAGCCGTTCCATTAAGGGTGGGTCAGTGAACCCTGCTCCGCTCTCAGGCAATCTGATTGTGGCCAAAAATGCGGGTATTTCAAACTATGAAAGCCTTTCACCAGCCAGCAAAACGGCGCTGGATCGTTGCTATGGCGATGCAGATGGCGTGCCAGCAGATGCAAAACTTGATACGGCCAAAGTAGCCGGAAAAATTGTGCTGTGCGATCGCGGCTCATCTGCTTTGCTCAATAAAAGTGCAGCAGTAAAAGAAGCAGGCGGTGCAGGCATGCTGCTGACCAATGTTGCTGGCGGTGCGGCAACGATTACCGCGTTCTCGCATGTGATTCCAACGGTCCATATCAGTGCTGCAGATGGCGTGGCTGCAAAAGCTTACGCAGCAGCAGCGGGTAATACTGCTCAGGCTTTATTCAGCGCATCGGTAACGACCTCGGCCGGCAATGCCCCTGTGATGGCTGATTTTTCATCACGCGGGCCAAACCGTGCAGATGCCAACGTACTCAAACCAGATTTAACCGCGCCTGGCGTGGATATTCTGGCCGCTTCACGGCCTGAGCTGACTGAAGCTCAGCGTAACCAGGTTGCAAATGGTGCAGCGGCCCCTGCTGAATGGCAATCCATGCAAGGCACATCGATGTCCAGCCCGCATGTGGCAGGGCTTGGTGCGCTGCTGCATCAGCTGCACCCCACATGGTCGCCAGCGGCGATTAAATCAGCCCTCATGACCAGTGCTTATTCAACACTGAACGACGGTCAGCCGGGCTTACAAAACGGTTTACTGCCATGGGCACAGGGCGCAGGCCATGTTAACCCGAATACGGCGGCAGACCCGGGCCTGGTTTACGATGTAAGCCCGCTGGATTACGACCGCTATCTGTGCGGACAAAATCAGCTGAGCCCAAGCAAATGCAGCTTAATCGGCAGCATTCAGCCTTATAACTTAAACGTGCCATCGCTGACTGCAGCGAACGTGCTGGGCAGATTTACATTCAACCGCACAGTAACGAATGTCAGTGACCGCGTAGCAACGTATACGGCTCAAGCGTCAATCAGTGGCTTTGATACCGTTGTATCACCATCCACTCTGAGCTTAAATCCGGGCGAAAGTAAGTCATTCGCCGTTACTTTAAGCCGTACCACCGCACCAAAGAGTGTTTACCAATACGGCTCGCTCGTCTGGTCTGATGGCACTCATACCGTGCGCTCACCCTTAACAGCCAGAGCCAGCCTGCTTGCCGCGCCTTTGCAATTAAACAGCGAAGAGTCCACAGGCAATAAAGTGGTAACGATTGCAACTGGCAGCGATGGAAAACTCACATTAGTGAAGGGGGGCTTGAAAGAAGCGACGCTGAACAAAGCAACTGTTGCAACGGATTCCGCAGCAAAAGATGGTGTACGTGAATGCACAGCAGGAACAAGTACTGCAGGCGTGATCGTTCATTCATTTAGTGTACCTGCCGGTAATCTGGCAACACGCTTTGCACTTTACAACGCTGATACCACACACGGTGGCGAAGATGACCTCGATTTACTGGTGATGAACGCTGCGGGTGTAAAAGTGGGCAGCAGCGGAACTGATGGTTCTAACGAAAGTGTTCAGCTCTTTAACCTGCCTGCAGGCAATTACAAAGCGTGCGTTGTGGGTTATGCAGTCAAAGGCGGCACCACAGATTACACATTATCCAGCTGGATTGTGAACGCTGGTGATACAGGTGGCTCGTTTAAAGCGCTCGCTCCAGGTAAAATCTATGTAGGCGGTACCGCTTCTGTAGGCTTTAGCTGGAAAGATCTGCCAACAGGTAAACGCTACCTTGCTAATGTGTCTTACCTGATTGACGGGGCAGCACAAAGCAATACATCACTACTTGTTGAAACCAATGATCCTGTCCCAAGCGCTACTTCAACTTCGCGCGCGGTCAGTGCTGGTATTTAATTAAGCAGCATGTGATCTTTAATGCAAAACGGCGAGCCAGTTTGGTTCGCCGTTTTTTATGCCTAAAAATCAAACAGACCCTAGTTCATCACACCCGCACTCTGTAAAACACACTGCTTTTGCCTGCATACTGCGCCTGGGTCTGCCACAAACTGACATACAGATAACTCACCGCTTTTTTTAATCTCTGACACCCTTTGCTGACTATATTGCCTGGCAAGCAAAGCTATTTTTTCCCCTTGCCCTTCTGCAACAGACCATGGCAGATACAGCTCAGGGCCACCGCAAGACTTTGCCCCCACGGCCACGGTGCGGCACTGCGTATCTTTCACGCACCGGGCACTGCCAATTTCTGCCCTTAAACTAAGCAGAGTCTCATCTGCAAAAGAAGAAGAAACACTCAGGCAAAAAAGCAAAGCAGACAATTTAATAATCATTGTGGCTCCATTATCGGGCAGCAAAACACATGCATACGCTTATCATTAAACACAAAAAAGCCCAAACAATGTGAACTGCACCCCAAAAGTTGGACACCCGTCCATATTTTTGGGGTGTTTTTATGTCCAAGTACTCAACGCAATTCAAGCTCTCTGTCGTTCAGCAATATTTAACTGGCGAAGCGGGTATCAAAACG
>NZ_PDZG01000028.1 GCF_002735645.1 Iodobacter sp. BJB302 | reverse complement strand
GCGACAGCCCCTTTTGCATCTGGATTGGGTTGATTGCCATGACGACCACTCCACAAAAGAACGTTCGTTCACCTTAGGCCTTTTAAGTGGTTTGAGCAAGGAGATTGAGCAAGAGACATAATCAGGACAGTTTTTACCCCCCGGCCCCTGCAAAATATCAACAATCGAACCGCCAACCGCCTGCTGCTTAGCGTCACGCAGCACAAATTGCACCGAGTAATCGTGCATATAATTCACCGCATCCACCGACACCGTCACACTATCCGCATCAACACGCTTTCCCACCGCTTCAGACTCTGCGGGGCGGCAAGCACTCAGCGCAAGAAGAATTATCCAGTAGCCGATATGAGCTTTTACTTTAATTAATTTCATTGTTTTGCTCTTATTTAAAGACGGTTTGTAAATAAAGGCCTCTTAAGCTGTAGTGATCTCAATAAAGTGCTCAATACAATAAGCCCGCAGCTCGGCAAAATCAGTAATCCCCGCCGCATGGGCTTCACTGCAAAATTGTTTTACCAGCGTATATATCTGAGATTCGCTCATGATCAATTCAGCAGTTAGCCCCAATTTTCTTAATTGCTGAATGATTTGATCAAGCTGAGAAACATCAAGCATCTGGGTAAATTGCTGCTCTGTAATGCAAAGAGGAGAATCATTGGGATTTAATTGGCCACCCCCCTTTAATTGAACCATTTTCGCAGCACGATTAAAATAAATGCCTGAATAAAAAGCGCCCAAAAAAAGCGCCCTCTGCTCATCCTGCATCGCATCCAGCAAATTAGGCAAGATACGCGTATCTGCATAGCGCAGCATATAGCTGAGTTTTTCCGGCAAAATAGTTACATCGGTATAACTTGCAAAATGGCTATACACCACCTCAGGCTCTAAAGCACTCAGCCAAAAGCTGAGCATCGGCTGGCCGTTTGTTGCATGTAATAAAAGATCCAGATGATTTTCAATATGAGCCTTATCCTCAAGATGACACAAGATAGGCGATATATCTACATCTGCCCCTTCATCTTGATACAAAGAAACCCATCGGATTTTGTTTTTCAGATTTTTTATTAACCTTGGATCAAAACTATGATCAATTAATGCATAGATATTAAATGTCTCTGGCTCAAAAGATGAAAGCCAAGCCAAGATATTGGTTTTAATCTCTGCGGGATAAGAATCAATATTTTTCATAACCTGCTCGCAAATGGGCTACCCGCATCTTTTGCTTTTAGCATGCAGGATTTACAAACCGAATTTGGAAACTGCGGCAATGGCGGCATCATTTGCGCTGGCCCGCTCACATCATGATTCGCGCCTTTCACCGTCACCGTTCCCGGGCAGTGGATTTCGATATTGCCACCTTTTAGCCGGATATAGCCGCCCCCAGCGGTGACCAGAATTTCATCTTTAGCCACCACGGTGATGCTTTCTTTGCAGGCGGTGACTTTTAAATCTTTATCGCCTGTGATTTCAATATCGTCGCTTTGTGCTTGCATCTGGATTTTGCCCTTGGCAACAATGAGCTTAAGTGCAACTTTGTCTTTTACCCCGGCCACAAACAGGCTGATGTGTGATCCGACGTTGTGGATCCAGCGGCGGCCGGAGGTTTGGTTTGTATCGCGCTGCGCAACCAGATCGAGGTTGGTGCCTGCGGCAATGGTCTGGCTTTGCGGGCTGGTGATGGCTACACCGTCCTCGCCGTGCAGCAGGATGATTTTTTGTTGGCCGGCCTGATCTTTGGATTTGCTTTTGCCGTCTTTATCCGTGTTTGACCCAGCTTCCAGGCTTTTGCTGGCGTGCACATGGTGGTGCAGATGGCCGGTGGTGGCTTTTTCGCCTGCGCTGTTGTCGGGCTTGACTGTTTTATCGGCATCCCCAGTTTCTATGGTGTCGGCGAGCTGGTTGGTGGCGGTTTCACCCAAGCTTTGGGCGAGTGCCAGCGCGGATTCCAGCTGGCTTTGGGCTGGGCTGTGGTCGAGCTGTTTGCCGGATGCGCCGCTTTTGGCTTCGGTGCTGATGAGTAAGCCATTAGCGCGGATGGCACCCTGATTATCCGTGCGCAGCTCAAAGCCTTCGCCGCGTGGCTCACCTTTTCCATCTGTTCTTGGGTGAATTAAATAGCCAAGATTGAGCTGGGTTTTGCCGTGCTCGCTGGATAATTTGGTACGGACTTCACCTTTTGTATCGTCAAACAGCAGCTCGCCGTATTGGCCGCCTTCATGCTCTTTGGTTTTGATGCCAGACAGGGTTTTGTTGGCGGGTAAAGCGCCTGCGCCGCTGAACGCGGGCACAGAGTGGCTGCCGTTATAAACCACGCCAGTGATGATGGGGCGGTCGATATCGCCTTCGATAAAGTCGACTAAAACTTCCTGGCCGATGCGCGGGATAAACTGGTGGCCCCAGCTTGCGCCTGCCGATGGGTAGGCCACGCGGATCCAGCAGGAGGATTTATCATCCAGGTTTGCGCCAAACTCCGGGTGCTCGGCAGCGCGCTGCCAGTGGAACTGCACCTTGATCCGCCCCTGCTCGTCGGTGTGGACTTCAGCACCGGCAGGGCCGACCACGGTGGCGGTTTGTACGCCACGGCTTTTGGGCTTGCTGTGTTCGATATGGGCAAAATCAGGCGTAATCGGCTGGCCGCGTCTTTGGGCGGTAAAGCGGGCTTCATAGGGTTTGGCGGCATCGGCAGCCAAAAGGCTGGGCGCGACCAAGCCCAGTTGCTGAGTTAAATCCACGGGCAAATTATTATTGGCGGTAAATGTCAGCCCGGTAACGGCAAATTCGCGTTGCTCGGCGGAGTCCCATTCGTGGGCGGGGTGGTCTTCCAGCCGGAACCACTGCCCGGCCTGCAGGGCACGCAAAGTGCCGGAGCCGGTAAAGGATTTCTTTTGCGCGTCTGCAGCCTGCTGACGCAATTGGGCGTAGTGGCTTAGGCCTTCTGCATCACTGGCGTCCCCCAAGAGGACTTGCTTCGCGGCGTAATAGAGGGCTTGCGGGTCGTAATCTTCAAAACTGGCTTGCAGCTGCTGCCCGCCATCGCCCTGGTCAATACGGCTTTCATCAAAGCTTTGGCTGGTGCTGGTGGCTTTGTAATCAAAGCTCGCGAGTGACACGCTGCTGCTGCCCACCTGGCGCTGGCTGTTCCACTCGGTAAGCGCGTCAGATTCTTCTGTGGCATCGGCGCGGTGAAAGCGCACCTGCATTTCCTGGGCTTCGGGTAGCGCAAAGGCATCGTCAAAGATGACCAGCTGCACCTGCGGATTGTCGCCTGGCAGATGTTCGAATCGCCACGCCAAGCCTTCCTCGGCTAATAATCGCGTCAGAAAATCGAAATCGGATTCACGGTATTGTAAGCAGTAAGAGCGCGGGCCGTGTGTGCCGGAGAGTTTAAAATCCAGCGTTTGCACGGCGGCAAAAACGGGGTTTTTAGCCTGGTGCTCGGCTAAAACTTGTTTAACGATATCGGGTACGGATAAATCCTGAAATACGCGTGAAGTGCGGCGGTAGCGGAGTAAGGCAAACGGCGGTTCTGCCGTCAGCGCGTATTTGGCAAATCCCCCATCTGAGCCCAGCAATTGCGCCTGCGAGATAACGCCACAGCGCTCAACCGCATCGCCATTGGCATCAGCCACCGATAAAACAATAGGTAAACCAAGTAAGGATTTAAGCTCTAAAGCGCCATCAGGCGATAAGCAGTCAATCTGATAACGGTAAGCCTGGTTAATCCCTTCGCTGCCATCCACCCGCTGAGGTAAAAGCTGCTCACCCCATGCTGCGCCATCGCCAAGTTGCAGAGAAATAAGCCGCTGGTTTTGAGAAAAAGCGTTGGCAAATGAAGCAAGTAGCTGATCAGTGCGCATAGGCTATTTTCTCAAGGAAAATTAATGAAGCATCATAGCAGTTCGCTTCCATCTCCATTTTAAAATTACAAAAAAAAGCTCTTTTTGACCGTTTTTCATACAGAACAAGTAAGCAAATACACCTCCCCCCTCAAGGCAGCACCCCCAGCAATGACCAGAGCCGTCTGGCTTCTGCATCGCTGGAAATCAGCTCGGCCAGTAAATCTCTGAGGGGTTTATTGCCCCATTCCACGCTGCGGTAAATCAGATAGGGCACGGGGCTGTGGGGCTCGGTGCGGGCGAGGTAATCGGCGATCAGCTGCAATTGCCGGTAGGCTTCTTCACGGCTGTTGGGTTGCAAAAAGGGCAGTGGGTCGGGTTTTCTTTCGGCGGCGGGCGCGGGTAAAACCAGATCAGGCGTTGCGGGCAAAGGTTGTGGGTGCATGGTCAGCCACTCTTTTAAAATCATTTCATGCTCTTGCATCAGCAAAAACAAGGGCTGAAAAGTAGGCGCGTCGTGGCCCATTTTTTGATCGCATTCCTGCACCAGCCCGGTGATTTGCGTCAGCCCGTGCAGCACAAAGCCGTGTGCGCTGCGCAGCAGGTTCACATCGGCGGCACGAATGGTATCGTTGATTTTTTGCTCCAGCTTTTTAGCCGTTTCTACAAGGGGCACGGCTGTTTTGCTGGTGTTTTTTCCCTGATCGAGGCCCAGATGTTTTTGCCATGTGCGCCAGTCGGCCAGCGTAAAGCTGTCTAGATCGCTACGCTGATCCAGCACAGGCAGCGGCATGCGCGATAAGAGCAGGGTGCTGTAAGCATGCACACCCCATGCCAGCGGGCCAGTGCGATAGCTCATATCGCCATCTTGGGGCAATGGATGCACCGTATCCCAGTAGCGCTGACACAGGCCCAGCAATAAACTCAGTGCAGCACTCAGGCCCTCAATAGCCCGCCGGTGTATCCAGGCTTCGCCCAGCCAGACAGCCACGGTCAGGTCTTTGCTACGGCTTTGCAAAATCTGCCTGCCCAGTTTTTCAACCGTGGCCCAGTCGCCCCGCTTTACTTCTGCCTGCCAGATCCCGGTTGGCAGGCTGGTATCGTCTTCCCTTTTGGCTTCGCGCAGTAAATCGTATTCAGCTTCATAGCGAATCGACATACCACAGGGCGCATCCTGCGAAATAGGCTGGAGCAGCGATTCCAGACTCCCCTGCAAACCGCCAGGTTTGATTTCTACACTCATGGTGCCACCAATGATTTATCTGAATCCGGCAGGGTAATTTGTCTGAAAGGCGAAGCCGGTGCTTTAAGGGGCAAGGCCTGAATCAGCTGCGTTGGCAGCAATGACTTGGCCCCCACTGCGCTGATACCAAAACGTGCAAACATTTGTGCCCGTGGCTTAGCCGGGCCACCCAGCGGCAGGCTGAAAAGCATTGCGGGATAGCTGAACTCATCCTGAAAAACCATGCCGGAAGGGGCCTGATGATGGCGCAGAAAATGCAGTAAAGACCATGCGCCGGTATAGCGCCATTCGGCACTTTGATTAAGTACGACTAAGGATGGCTGCGTGTTTTCTTCGATAGGCAATTGCGGGGAATCGGCCGCCCAGCGCAATGAAAACACAATAGGCTGGCCAAGCAGCCAGCGCTGTTTGGCCCTTTCCCCCAGCGGGAAACGCATGCGCTGCGTACCTACAGTGAGGCCCCATTCGATCACCTGATCGGCGCCCTGCTCTTTATCTTTATCACTGCGCCACTGCACATCAATATCCAAGCCCAGTGGCTGAGGCTGCTCAGCGCTGCCCCGTAATAAAATAGGGCCCAGCAAATCGCGGCTGTGCTGCAGCCCAAGTAAAAACAAACGGGCCGCGTCCCGGTTGGGCGATTCATTATCTTCAAGCCCGGCCTGGGCGGCAGGCAGATACAGATCAATTAAACGCAGCAGCGTGCCAACCCGCTCAGCATCTGCATCCGGCGCATTGCCATTGGCGGCAAAGGGGAAACGCCCCGCCAGATATTGATTAAAAAACCCTGATAACTGCTGCCAGGCATAGGCGCTGTTTTGTGCCCTTAGCCCCATGCAACGCTCATTAGCCATATTGACCAGCTTTTGCGCCCGCTCAAAAAAGTAACCAGGGCCTGCGGGCAGCTCCACTTGGCGCAGCACGCCGTAGCAGGTGCTGGCATCCATTTCATTTAAATCTTTGCTGATCAGCTGCGCCAGTAAAGCCGGGCCGCTGTCTGGCGCTTTTTCTTTCATTTTTTTCAGATCAGCCGCCAGCCCTTTCCAGCGTAAAAGAGTCTGCATATCTTTTACCGGCAAGCCCTTGGGATGCGCCGCCAGCCAGTCCAGCACGACGCCCTGATTAATGGCGACGGTAGCCAGCTGCTCCAGCTGCCGGTTGAGATACTGTTGTAATTCCAGTGGGTTATTTGCTTTAAAACCTTTGAAACTGGCATTTTTCTTGCCATCCCACCATGAAAAAGTGGCTTGCTTAGGCTGGTAAAGCGCTAACTCCGCCAGCATGCCATCTGACTGGCGCAAAGAAGTCAGCGCACGCTCGTTCATTTCTTTAATCAATTCAGCCGATAAATCAGCACGGCCCAAATCCAGCAGTGCCGCATTGACTTCAGGGGCGATCCGGATCAGCCCTTCCATGCTGTCCGCCACATTTCTTTGCCCCTGATCATCTGCCCCCCGCCCGCCCATGGTATGCCACATGGCATGAGCCGCACTGCTGCTGGCCAAACCGCCAAGGCCGGCACGATAAGCATCAGGCACTTTGCTCAGGTTTTGAGTCTGGTAATGCTGGCGCTCCTGATAAATCTGTAAAGCCGCAGCCAGCCTTACCTCGCTCATTTCCCGCAGGCCACCACTCACTTGTAAATGCCCCGCCGTACGCCCCTCCATCACAAAATTTTGCTGCAACAAATAACTGATGGCCGATTGCAATTGCAGCACATCTTCTTTTAAGCCCACTTCCCCACGCGAAGTCAGCGAGGAATCACGATTCGACCAGCGCTCTTTAAACGCTTTTCTCAGCTTAGCCGCGTGCTCTTCAATGGCAGAAACAGCGTCTTTACCAATAAAAGCGCTGGTCTTGGCATGATTCAGCATCGCCGAATAGCCCGGCACCAAATCCTGCCCGGATGCGCTGCTCCATGCACTGTTTGTGGCGGCAATCAGTTGCTTAAGCAGGGTAATTTGCTGATTTAACTTGCTTAAATCAGCGTAGCTATTGTGCTGGGCACTTTGCAGCTCGGTGAGCTGGGTTTGCACACTGTCGGCGGTTTCAATAAAAGTGGCATCTGCATACAGGCGATTCAGCCAATGCTGCATTAAGGCCTCAAAATTTTGCTTTGTATCTTTCGCCGCTGCTTGCAGCTGTACCGGCTTACCCATCCACGGGGCGTAATGGGCAAGAATGACTTCTGTTTTATGGCGCAGCGGCAGGCGTTCAGGGCGAAAATCGCCATCCCACAAGCGGTTAGACAGCTCACTCAGCTGGCTGAGCGCATCAGGCCCGCCACGCAGGGCGCGGTTATACGAAATTACATTTTGCTCCACCAGCCTGGCCTGCTGGACTAAATGCTGCGCCGCCACATAGCGGGGCCATGTTTCCGGGCTGGCGGTATCGTCGCCCATTTTTTTATCGCTATCTGCGCCCTCTGCCTGTAAAGCCTGTAAATCCGCATGGATACGCCGCTGCGCAGCAAAAAACCATTCTGTCTGCAATAAGCTGGCCATTTTTTCAGCCAGCGCATGGTCAAAGTTTGAAAACAAGGAGCCTGGAAAAACAATACTTTCATAATCAAGTCGCGGCGCGGCAAAGAGCACCCGCCATAAAGCCACCGCAGACTGGCTGTCTGGATCCGATTCGGTTTGCGCCGATCCACTACTCATTGAGCTTAAAGCCCGGCTCAAGGCCATGGCATCCTGCCGCTCTGCCTGCCATACCCAAGCCATCGCCAAAAACCACAGCAGGCAAAAAGCCAGAGTGGCCAGCCTGGCAAAACGGTGCCAGCGCTGACGCAGCGACATAATCCGCACAATGGGCTGCGCCAAACCGCGCTCCGCAGCCATCCGCTGCCGCAGCAGGCCGGAGCTGAATACGGGGATATCCGGCACTGCGGGCTCAGGCGCAAAAACATCTGCATCTTCCTGCTGAACCGCATAGCTTGCCGCGCAATACAGCCCGCGCAAAACAGGGGCATCGCCCATGGCATTGCTCTGAAAAGCAGCGTCGGCCAGTGCATGTAAAGCGGTACGCAGCGCGTCAAATTGCCTTGGCAACAAGTAGAGCGCATCGCTTACGCCACCATTTAAGGTGGCGATCTCGCAGATACAATCTCTCAGCTGCCTTTGCATTTGCGTCAGCGCAGCATCTAAATGCTCGCGCTGATAGGCCGCGGTCAGGGGTAATACGGAAGACCAGCCCAAAATGCTGTCTTGCGCCTCATCAGGCAAAGACTCGATCAGCTCGCTCATCCCCGCCACATCCTGCAAGCCGGTAATCAGCCAGTACACGGGCAGTGTTTGCCCCAGCTTTTGCTGTGCATCCTGAAATTGCTTACAGAGCGTCACATCCAGCGGGGTGTCTTTACTCATCAATTGTTTGGCCGATACGGCCCAGATCACCGCATCCAGTGGCCTTTGCCCGCGTACCCTCAGCAGGGCGCCCAGTAAACGCCGCCATGCAGATAAAGCCGCCAGCGCACCATCGGCCTGCTGATAAATATCGTGCGGCGGCAATAAAACCACCGCATCGCTACTGGAATAAAAGCGCCCGAACCAAGCTGATTTCTCAGCACTTTTCAGCTGCCATGCACGGCACAGCTGCTCGCTGCTGGCCTGATCATCCCCCAGCAACAGCAGCCACGGCACCTGATAGCGCCCCTCAATACCCGCCTCTTTTTCCATCTGCCGCACGGCATCAATAAAACCGCGCCCAAGGCGATCGGCCTTATTCCGCCACAGCCACCACAGCAGCAAGATGGCCGCAATAATCAGCAAAATAATCAGCAGCTTCACAGTGTGGCCTCATACCGCAATGGACATGCCGGATCAGCCTCAGCACACATGAACAGCCTGAACAGGTGGCTTCTCGCCTGCGGAGAAAGGGCAACAATATCGGTCAGCTTCACGGCTTGGCCTCATACAGCGGTGGACGCGCCGGATCGGTCTGTACACAAATATCCCGCCTGAAGAGGTGGCCCCACGCTAGCGAAAAAAAAGCATCAATATCAGTCAGCTTCACGGCTTGGCCTCGCTGAGCGGCGGATGAGTTACATCGATTTGCGAATAAATATCCCGCCAGAATAAATGGCTTACCCCAAACATCAGCAGCAATAAAAAAGCCAGCATCAGCGCCAGGCGATAGCCATCGGGCAGCATTTTTCGCTCTATCAGCTGCAAAGGCGGCGTCACACTATGGCCGCTTAAAACCTTGCCCAGCAGCGCCACATCGGGCTCTCTCTGGTAAATCTGAGCAAACAGCGAAGTACACCAAGCCTCAAACAGCGCGGGCTCCCGCCGCAGGCGCCCGCGAAACCCCAGCACCAGCGTCATCAGATACACCGCAGCCAGATCACGCTCGCTTGAATCCTGGCGCTCAATTAAATGTTCTATTTCATCGGGCAGGGTTTCACCCGAAGTGCGGGTATTAAAGAGACGAAACTCTAAAGGCGTGGTTTGCCAGGCGGCCTGGCCGCTCCATTCGGTAAACAACAGCACTTCATCGATCAGGGCAACAAAAGCATATTGCACCGCCTGAGCATGCATTTTGTTGGCCGCCCCCGCCTGCGTCATCACCATGCGATAAACCCGCCGCGCTAAAACGCTGGTTTCCTCCGCCACACGCAGCAAGAGTTTGTCCACGGGCTCGGCACTGCTCAATAAGCCGGGGGACAAGAGCAACCATTCTTCCCAAACCTGGCAAAAAGCCTGCTTCAAAGGTAAAGCGGCCTGCTGGCGTGCAAAATCAGTCATGATCCGCCTCATTCAGCACCGGAATATCGTCGCTGGCTTCAGGGACAAACAAGACAATACTTAAAGGCTCAGCTGCCGCATTTTGCGCTGGCACGGCAATGCAAAGCGGCTCGTCAGGATTAAACCACTCGCCAAATTCATACAGGCTGAACAAGCGGGTATCGTCCCCCACGCTGTAGCTCACCTGCTCCTGCCTGTCGAGCGGGCGATAAAGCACGCCGCGCATTCTTTGCCTTTGTAAGGTTTCCAGCTGCGACAAGGATGCAATTACTGCCCTGTCCAGCCATAACCTTGCCGCATCGTCGCCTGCGCCACCGGGCATTTGCACGCCAATCACCCACTGCCCGCCCTGGCGTAAAACCGCTGGAGGCCGGATCACAAAGCCATCTTTTTCTAAGGTAAATTCGCTGCGGCGATAGCCCGCTTTAATGCGCGTCACCGATTTCATAATGAAACCAATCACATCATCAAAACAGGCCAGTAATTCTTCGTAATGAAAAGCCCGAAAAGCCGGTACGCCCGCCTGCGGATTCAGCGCACAGACCGATCCGGCCACGCCATTTAAGATCAGATAGAGGGAAAGCGGATGCGCCACACGACTATCTAAGGCGCTTTGCAGCTCAGGTAATCTGGCCCAGAGCGCGGCCAGCTGCCGGTCTATTCTGGCACTGTCGCCCTCGTTATTATCCTGCAGAGCCTGCCTGAGCCTGCCGGCTAAAAAAGCACACTTACCGCGAATCTCGGTACACAGCGCGGCAATGCGTTTACCCAGCAGGGATTCGGGCAAGACCCTGGGCTGGGGTGCAAAATACTCCTTGCGGGCAAAGCCACCCGCGCCTTCTTCTACCCTGAGCAGCGGCAGGCAAACACCATCGGCGCGATGCTGCTCGTCTAAAATCGCCAGATCGGGCCGCCAGAAAGTCAGCACGGCCGGGGACTCTTTGCTGACTAAATCGGGGATATCCTTGCCATCTTGTGACACATAGCGCCGCCCGCTGGCATCCAGTTCGCCCGCACGATAAAGCGGTGGCACCACCAGATAAAGCGTGAGCTGATGTTGAGGTGATGCGGTGACAAGGTCTTGAAAATTGAGCTCCAGCGGCGGATGTACACCGGGCCGGATACAGAGCCACAGCCCGTCCGGCAGGATGGCTTCCAGCGCCAGCACGCGTAAAGTGCCGCTGATTAAAGCCGCTTCGTCGATCTCCACATTCAGCACGCCCCAGTAATAAGGCTGCGCCGCGGCAACAAGCTGAGCCGCCAGTATTTCGGCCCGCAAAGACTGCTGTTGAAAATGCTGTGGCAAAAGCTGCATGCCCTCAGACCAGCAAATGGCTTCCGGAATTTGCCCCACGTTATCCCCTGAATGGTGATTTGTTTTTTTCTGGCTAGAAAGTCTTCATACTCAATTCAAAAACAACCCCTTTTAGTGCCTTCGGCACGTTGATTTAGGTGCGGGCGTCCCGCTGGACCTTCCTTTCTTGTGTGGCCAAGAAACGAAGCCAAGCCACAACAGCAAAACACGAAAGCTCCTGCGTTGCGGACAATCGAGTCGGCGGCGGGCGAGACTCGCTCGTGCCTCGCTGCCTCTGGCCGAAACCCCGCCCCGCTTGTTCCTCACTCCGGCGTGTTTCAAGGGGAGATTTAAGCCCCGTGCGCTATGAGCTGCGATAACAATCTGGATTGACGGGTTTGAAAATATTTAAAACCTATTTGAAATACCGTAATTCAAATTCTGTTTTTCTCCGTGAAACTCCGTGTTCTCTGTGGCCTCCGTGGTTCAAGGTTTGGGTTCTTTTGTGCATAACATATTCAAACACCTCACTCCCCACTCACCCAGCGCACATCCTGGCTGTCTAAATACAAAATCACATTTTTCTGCTGATCCAGTCTCAGCCGGTGCATGCCGGGGGAGCTGTAGCCTGCGTACACCAGCACCACCGATCCGCGCTGGCCTTTTACCGGCGCGTCGGTGACATCCAGCCTTTGGCCAGGCACCAGCTCTTTACTCCACACATACAGTGCCAGCGGAAAATCACGCTGTAATTGTGCGCGCTGCTCAAACCATTGCGAGGCTGGCAGGGCGAGTAATTTTTTAAGCAGCTCTTCGTCATCCACCACTACCAGATCAATCGGGATAGGCGTGTCGTCGTTAGCCAGCGATGCCACAGAAAATGACACGCTGCTCAATTTGATCGTGGGCTTAAACATAGAAAACACAGAGCAAGCCGGCAGGCAAAGGCAAAGAAGCAGCCCAAGCACTATACGAAAGAGTGTCAGTAAACCCCGCACAAACACCTCTAATTAACTTACTTAAAATAATTATTCACGAATGTTTATTATAGAAATAACTTTCGTAAAACTTCCAACTAAATATTTGCAATTACAAGTTTCGTCTTCTAGATTCAACAGACCAACCCATACATTGAGCAGCGCATCTGGCTTAAGCACGCCTCACGGGCAATGCGGGTAAGCCGCCTTCAAAGTGTATAAGTCAAAGCGCCAACCATGAGGTCATCATGTCAGAAAGCACCCAACACAAACTGGATCGCGTTCGCCCTCCACGCGTACAGATTACTTACGACGTTGAAATTGGTAACGCAATTGAGAAAAAAGAACTTCCGCTGGTGGTCGGCATTCTGTCAGACCTCTCCGGTCACCCCAAAGAGGCGCTGCCCAAGCTGAGCGAGCGGCGCTTTATCAATATCGACAGAGATAACTTTATTGAGGTACTCGAATCCATCAGCCCAAGGCTGGCCATTCAGGTGGATAACACCATCGCCGGGGATGGCAGCAAGCTCAATATCGAGCTGAATTTTTATGAGCCTAAAAGCCTGGACGATAAAAACACAGCGGCTAAATCAACCGACTTCAATCACTTCGACCCGATCAGCATCGTGAATAAAGTAGCGCCGCTGAAAAAACTGTATGAAGCCCGCCAGCGCCTGCGTGATTTATTAGGCAAGCTCGATGGCAATGATGATCTGGATAAATTATTGCAAGACGTGGTTGCCAATACCGAGGGGCTGAAAGAAATTCAATCTGCCCTGCCTGCCACCCCAGAGCCTGCCCCAGCAGCCGCTTAATTGACGGAGAATCACCATGCCAGAAACACAGCCAGCAGCAGCGGCAGGCGGCGCAACTGCCACTTTAGGTTTACTCGATAAAATCATTCAGGATGGCCGGATGGCGCTGGATGAAAGCCAGAAAAGCCATGCCACCGATTTACTGGGCGAATTTGCCACGCAGGTACTCGATGGCGTGATGAAAATCGATAAAGATACGGTGGCCATGATTAACCAGCGTATCAAAGACATCGACGAGCTGATCAGCACCCAGCTCAATCAGATCATGCATCACGAAGAAGTACAGAAGCTGGAAGCCTCCTGGCGCGGCCTGCACTACCTTGTGATGAACACCGAAACCGGCACACGTCTTAAGCTGCGCCTGATGAATGTATCGCGCAAAGACTTGCAAACCGATTTAGAAAAAGCGGTGGAATTTGATCAAAGTGCCCTGTTTAAACAGATTTACGAAGAAGAATACGGCACCTTTGGCGGCCACCCCTTCAGCGTACTGGTAGGCGACTATAAATTTGGCCGTCATCCGCAGGATATTGCGCTTTTAGAAAAACTATCCAATGTAGCCGCTGCCGCGCACGCGCCTTTTATTGCCGCTGCCGACCCCAAGCTATTTGATATGAGCAGCTTTGCCGATCTGGGCCTGCCGCGTGATCTGGCTAAATTATTTGAAAGCAGCGAGCTGATCAAATGGCAAAGCTTCCGGGCCAGCGAAGATTCACGCTATGTATCGCTTGTGCTGCCGCACTTCCTGCTGCGCCTGCCCTACGGCCCCGACACACTGCCCACTGAAGGCATGAATTATGTGGAAGACGTAGACGGCACCAATGCCAAAAAATACCTCTGGGGCAATGCCTCATGGGCGCTGGCACAACGCATTACCAACGCCTTTTCGCTGTATGGCTGGTGTGCCGCGATTCGCGGTGTAGAAGGCGGCGGCGCAGTAGCTGGCCTGCCATCGCATACTTTTGCCACGGCATCGGGTGATAAAACGCTGAAATGCCCTACCGAAGTGCCGATCACAGACCGGCGCGAAAAAGAGCTGAACGATCTGGGCTTTATTGCGCTTTGCCACAAAAAGAACACCGATCTGGCGGTATTTTTTGGCGGGCAAACCACCAATAAACCCAAGACCTACAACACCCCGCAGGCCAACGCCAATGCCAGCATTTCCGGCATGCTGCCCTATGTGCTGGCCGCGTCCCGCTTTGCTCACTACATCAAAGTGATCATGCGGGACAAAATCGGCAGCTTTATGACGCGTGACAATGTTCAAAGCTATCTGAACAACTGGATCGCCGATTACGTGCTGATCAACGACAACGCACCGCAAGAAATCAAAGCGCAATACCCGCTGCGGGAAGCCCGCGTAGACGTCACCGAAGTCGCAGGCAAACCCGGCTCCTACCGCGCCACCGTCTTTTTGCGCCCGCACTTTCAGCTGGAAGAACTCACCGCATCGATCCGCCTGGTAGCAGAGCTGCCACCGCCTGCGGCTTAATGAGGAGAGATAAGCAGCGTCTTGCAAGGGTCCATTAACAGTGCATAGCTGGAGCGGGGCTTAAACCCCTTAGACCAGCCGATCGAGGAACAAGCGGTATGGAGAAGTCGTCGATTCGTGTTTGAGCGAAGCGAGTTGAATCGACGCCATGCCGATTGTCCGCAGAGAGGGAACCCCGCGCAGCGGGGCGCAGACGCCGGGGTGGCCTTCTTTTGGTTCTTTTCTTGGCCACGCAAGAAAAGAACGCCCCTGCGGTGGCTACCGCACCTAAACAACCATGCCGAAGGCACTTAAACAATCATCATCAAAAACCCGGCGGCCTACCGCGGCCAAATGAAACGAAACAGATTGGGCACAGTGCCCACAGCGCAAGCGAAACCAAAAGAGGGAGCTTAAACGATGGATGCAATTATTCTTGATTTGGGAGCCGACATTAAGGGCGAATGTATGCTCGAGGGCTATGTCGACAAAATTGAAGTGATGTCGTACAGCCACAATGTAGCCATGCAAGTCACCAATGACGTCAGCAACTCTGAACGCACCTCAGGTAAACCGCATATCGGCGAGTTTACCGCCACCAAATTTGTCGATGCCTCCACCCCGCTGCTCAATCAATACTGCTGCGCCGGTAAAGACATCCCCGAAGTTAAAATCACCATTGGCCGTAATGCCTCAGATGACAGCGGAAAAATTGTGGCCTTTATTGTTTACACACTGACCAATGCGCTGATTTCCAATGTCAGCGTCAGCGGCGGCTCCGGTGGTAAGCCAGTTGAAACGCTTTCTTTGAATTTCACCAAGATCAAGTGGGAGCTCACCACACAAAAAGACAGCGGCGACAAAGAAGGCACCGCTGCCAGCACATGGGATCTCACCGCGAACAAGCTCATTAAGGGCTGACGCCAGACATTTTATCAAGACGGTTTTAAGCGTGCGGTACACTGCATTCGCGCTTAAAACCGTCCATATCTTTGGCCTTAGCAATGCAAAGCGAAAAATTCAGAGTGCCCTTATTTGAGCGCCTGCAAGACGACGCGCCGCAAAGCGCAGAAATCACCCCGCACCGCCAGTATGGCAAAGCTGCGGTGATCGCATCGGTGTGCCATGAGCTTTCCCGGATACTCAATACCCGTCGCGAAAGCTTGCCCCGCCTGGCCGGGCACAGCATTATCGACTACGGCATTGCCGACTGGAGCGGCTTTAAAACGGGCTTTGATGCAGACCGCCGCCAGTTTATCCGCGATATCAAACAAGCCATCAGCGTGTTTGAACCGCGGCTAAAAAACATACAGATAGAGATACTCAGTACCGATGGCCGAAGCGCCGCCCTGAGCATCTGCGCCGAATTACGTGGCACACAAAATGAGCGGGCAGTGCTGTGTATTAAGCAAACTGAGGATGGGATGAGTGTTGAGGAAGTTGATGCGTAGGGCGTATTCGAAGCGAAGCGCAATACGCCATCAACACAATGCTTAAGTTATATCGTAAGCATTATTTGCTAGGTACAAACCATGAAATTTTTTTACTGCACAATCTTTTTTCTCTGCAGCTGTGCATCAAATTCAGGAGTGGTGCCCATTGGGCAAGATACCTTTATGGTTTCCCGCCAAGCCGCAACGGGATTTTCTGGTTCCGGCGTATTAAAAGCTGAAGCATTTCGTGAGGCCAATCAATATTGTGCAAGTGAAAATAAGAAGCTACAGGTTATAAACACAACTGAAGCACAGCCCCCTTACTTACTAGGAAATTTTCCAAAAGCAGAAATCCAGTTCATGTGTCTTAGCCCAAATGACTATGAGCTAACCCGCCCAAAATTAAAAAAAGGTGCAGATACCGTCATAGAGCTTCGGCAATGAGCCCAAGAAACACGCTTCCAAAGAGACTACTGGTGTTGCGAATCAAACATCTTTTCAGTGCCTTCGGCACGTTGATTTTGGTGCGGGATCCCCGCGGGGACTCACTTTCTTGCTTCGCCAAGAAAGTAAGCAAAGAAGGCGACCCCATCAGCACGAAGGCCCCTCATCTGCGGACAATCGAGCGGCGGCTGCGGGACTCGCTTCGCTCAAACAGTCCTCGCCGAAACCCCGCCCGCTTGTTCCTCGCTTCGGCGTGCTTCAAGGGGATGATTTAAGCCCCCTGCAACGTAAGACGAATTAACTACAAATATCTGCTTTGAAAACATTCAAAGCATTGAGGTTTAAATGAGCGACTCGATAGACGATGTTTTGCTTGATTACTACCAGCGTGAGCTGACCTGGTTGCGCCACGCCGGGGCGGATTTTGCTGAGCGGTTTCCTAAGATCGCTCATCGCTTGGAGCTTTCCGAATACGAATGCCCGGATCCGCATATCGAGCGCCTGCTTGAAGGATTCGCTTTTTTAAATGCGCGCTTGCAACGCCAGCTAGATGATGATTTTTCGCAGCTGAGCAGTGCATTACTGGAAGAGCTTTACCCCTACGCCATCCGCCCTATGCCTTCCACCGCCATCGCCTGCTTTCAGGCCGATGCCAGCAAAGGCAATGCCAATAGCGGGCTTGAAATCAAACGCGGCACGTCGCTGTTTGTAAACCACCAGCGAAGCGAGCAGGAAACCGACAGTATTTACTTCAGAACCACCGCCCCGCTTACCGTCTGGCCTTTGCAAATTGACGAGGCTATCTTGCTGAATGCCGAAGAAGCGCAAAAACTCACCGGCCTTGCCAGGGCGCAATCGGCGCTGAAGATCCGTATTCATTGCAATGCGGCGGAAGGCTGGCCAGCGCTCACACTCAGCACGCTAAAAGTGCATTTGGCCGGATCTCCACTGACTGCTGCAGTGCTTTACGATTTACTCGGCGCACACAGCATCGCCATGTTTAGTTTACTTAAAAACAAAATTACCCCCATCAAAGGCTTACCCGAGGCCTGCGGTTTTACTGATGATGAAGCGCTTTTGCCCAGCGAAAGCGGCGCACTCGCCAGCCACCGCATGCTGCTCGAATACTTTAGCTGCCCGGCCAAGTTTGCTTTTTTTGAGCTACCGATCAGCGTACCTGCCGCCGCAGAGCAAGATTTAGAAATCATCATCGCCTTTAACACCGCCCCCGCCAGCCGCCTTAGCCTGCAAGCGAGTGACCTGGCCTTGGGCTGCGTGCCGGTGATTAATCTCTTCCCCCGCACCTCTGAGCCTTTACGCCCCAGCGGCAAAACGCGTGAATACCGCATCGTGGCCGACAGCCACCGGGAACACGCCACCGAGATCTATGCCATCGGCCAGGTGCGTGCGAGCAAAGCCTATGGCGCGCAAATTGTGCCGCGCTATTTTGGCCTGAACCATGGTGATGCCAATGGCTGCTTCTGGCACGCCAGACGAGTAGACGGCATAGGTCAGCGGCGCGGCAGCGATATGCTGCTCACTTGGGTGAATGCCCATTTTCTAGCCACCGACCCGCCCGCCCCCACGCTGAGCGCCGAGCTGCTTTGCACCAATCGCTTCCTCGCCGAATCATTAGCAGCAGGCACGGCGCTGGCTTTTGAGCAGCCCGGCCCTGTTGCCAAAGTGCGCCTCATGGCCTCGCCCACACCGCAGCTGCCCCACAGTAGCGCAGCGCAATGGCGTTTGGTTTCACAGCTTTCCTTAAACCATTTGTCACTTATCGAAGGCCCGCAAGCCCTTGCCGCGCTGCGCGAAATATTAAACCTCTACAGCCACAGCGCCGCCACCCGGCAACAAATCGCCGGCATCCGCAGCATCCACACCCAGCGCACGGTAGACCGGGTCGGCAAAGAAGCATGGCGCGGCTGGCGCAACGGATTAGAAGTCAGGCTGGAGCTGGACGCCAGCCAGTTTGCAGGCAGCAGCAAAGTCTTATTCTCCGGCGTACTCGCCCAATTTTTCGCCCAATACGCCAGCGTAAACCGCTTTATCCGCACCGTATTAGTAGAAAAAGACCGGGAAATAAAAACATGGCAACCACTGGTGGGCGACCCACTCATTCTGTGAGTTTATAGAAAGATGAAAAACCAAATCTTGAACCACTTCGGCCCCAGAGAACACGGAGTTTCACGGAGAAAAACAAGGAGTTTGAAGCAAACCTTGTTTGAGTTTGAATGTACACAACGCAATCAAAGAAAAAACGCAAAAACCACGCTCTCAGCACAGGGCTTTTACCCTCCCCCTTGAAGCACGCCGAAGCGAGGAACAAGCGGGGCGGGGTAGTCGTCAATTCGTGTTTGAGCGAAGCGAGTTGAATTGACGCCGCCTCGATTGCCCACAGCGAGGGGATTTCGTGCTGGTCGGGGCGGCCTTCTTTGCTTACTTTCTTGGCCGTTCAAGAAAGTGAGTCCCCGCGGGGATGCCGCACCTAAATCAACGTGCCGAAGGCACTAACAACTGAGTTATGTAGCATGCAAAGTAGAAACCAACATGCCCGCTAACACCCTCATAAACGAGCTTTTCGCCGCGCCCTATCGCTTTGAGTTTGCTCAGGCTCTGGCGCTGCTGGAGAAATGCTATCCGCGCAAAACGCCGCTGGGCACGGGGCTGGACCCCCGTCAGGAAACGGTGCGTTTAAGCGGGCCGCTCTACCCGCTGTTTTACCCCAGCGCACTGGCGTCGCTCAGCAAAACAAGCCCTCGCCTTTACTTCAGGGCCAGCACTAAAACTTTCAAACTCAGCCTCAGAAGCAAGCCGGTAAAGCGGCGCTCGCACGCCAGCCAGCTGGAATTGCAAGCCTGCCACTTTGGCCTGGGCGGCCCCGATGGCCCGCTGCCTTATGTGTATCAGGAATGGCTGCAAGGGCGGCGCTTACAAAAAGATCATGCACCGGCGGCGTTTTTAGATTTATTTCATCAGCGCATCCTCGGCCAGCTGTATCGGGTGCAGGGCAAGCATCATATCGCAGCACCTTTTACCGCGCCGGATCGCAGCGCCGTGCAGCCGCTGCTGCGCGCACTGGCCGGCATCCTGCCCAAGCCCTTACACGATCGACAGGATATCAGCGATCAGGCCTTACTGGCCCGCGCGCCCATTCTTGCTAATCGCCGCCGCTCGGTAGAAGGCTTTAAAGCGCTGGTCGCCAGCTACTGGGGCGATACGCTGACGATCAGGCAATTTGATGGGGCATGGAGCGATCTGCCCGCATCGCACCTCAGCCTGCTGGGGCAAAAAAACAATACGCTGGGGCAAAACGCCGTGGCCGGTAAGCGGATTTGGGACGAGCATGCAGGCATTACGCTCACCCTTGGCCCGCTGTCTTTAGACAAATATCTGGCCTATCTGCCCACCGGCACGCTCTATGGCAAGCTAATGGCACTGGCAGCGTTTTATTTTGGGCCAGAGATGCGTTGCAGGCTGGTATTAAAGCTATCCCCCGATGCCAAAACAGCCAGCGACGGCCCTCATTCCACCCCCTTATCCAAAACCGCCACGCCCTTTTTACTCGGCCAGACCTCGTGGCTGGGCGGCGCAAACAATATCCCCCGGCAATGCCAAATTGCCCCTAAAACGGCAGCCACACTATGAGCCTGGATCTGAGCGCCCTGATTGCCCTGCTGAACACGCCCTGCCGCGAAGCATTGGAGCGCGCCGCCCAGCGTTGCCTTGTGCAAACGCATTTTTATATCGAGATAGAACACCTGCTGCTGGAGCTGATCGACATCGAAGCGGGCGATCTGGCCGCCATCCTGCCGCGTTGCGGCATCAGCCGCGATGCACTCAGCACCGAAATCAATACCGCCTTAGAGCGCTTTAAACGCGGCAATACCCGCACCCCGGCCTTCGCCACGCACACCGTTAAGCTATTAGAAAGCGCCGTGGTCTATGCCACTGTCAGCCACAACCAGCGGGTGCGCTCCGGCATGCTGCTGCTGGGTATTTTAGAGAACGAAGAGCTGCGCAGCCTGCTGCTTAATGGCGTTTCATCCTTACTCAGCATTAACCGCGATACCCTGAAGAGCGAGCTGAGCAACTGGAGCGCCACCTCCTGCGAAGCGCCACCTGCCCCCGTCAAAGAAGCCGGGCAGCAGCCCGCCGCTGCAAACAACACCCACAACGCGCCAGAAAACAGCGTGCTCAGCCAGTACACGCAGGATCTTTGCGCCGATGCCCGCGCGGGCAAGATCGACCCGATTGTGGGGCGCGATGGTGAAATCCGTCAGGCGATTGATATCCTGCTGCGGCGCAGGCAAAACAACCCCATTTTGGTGGGCGCACCAGGCGTGGGCAAAACCGCCGTGGTAGAAGGCCTGGCGCTCAGAATTGCCGCAGGGGAAGTGCCGCCCGCACTTAAAAACGTGGCGCTGCGTGTATTAGATTTAGGCCTGCTGCAAGCCGGGGCCAGCCTGAAAGGCGAGTTTGAGCAGCGCTTAAAAAGCGTGATCGAAGCAGTTAAAAACTCGGAAATCCCGATTATTTTATTTATTGATGAAGCCCATACGCTGGTGGGCGCGGGCGCCGCCGAAGGGCAAAATGACGCAGCCAATCTGCTGAAACCCGCGCTGGCCCGTGGCGAGCTGCGCACCATCGCCGCCACCACATGGCTGGAATACAAAAAATACTTTGAAAAAGACCCTGCGCTGGCAAGGCGCTTTCAACTGGTGCAAGTTGAAGAGCCGGACGAGGCCACCGCCATCGAAATGCTGCGCGGCGTGGCGGCCGAGCTGGAGCAGCACCACGGCGTGTATGTGCTGGACGCCGCCATTTGCGATGCCGTTAAACTATCGCACCGCTATATCACCGGCCGCCAGTTGCCCGACAAAGCCATCAGCGTGCTCGACACCGCCTGCGCCCGTGTGGCGCTGGCCCAGCACGATGTGCCACCGCAGCTGGAAAGCGCCCGCCACCGGCAAAACGCCATTAGCGACGAACTCAACCGGCTGGAGCGCGAGCAACTCACCGGCGCGCCGCATCAAGCGCGCATCGCCGATTTACAAGCAGAGCATGGCCAGCTTAAAGCGCAGATTCAGGAATTGGAAAACCGCTGGCAGGAAGAAAAAGCCGCCGTGGCAGAGCTGCTCAGCGCCCACGCCGCCCTAATCAAACTCGCCAAGCAACAGCCGCGCAGCAGTGATGAAGAAGAGTTATTTACCGACCTGCCCGCCACCATCAAGCGCCTTGAAAGCGGGCTGGACACCATACGCCAGGACGACACCATGGTGCCCGCCCATGTGGATTCGCGCACCGTCGCCGCCGTGATTGCGGGCTGGACAGGGATTCCGGTTGGCAAAATGCTGGCCGACGAAGCTTACGCCATCCGCACCCTTGCCAAGCGTATGGGGCAAAGGATTGTCGGCCAGCAAAGCGCGCTGGATACCATCGCCAGCCGCATTCAGGCTTATCGTGCGGGCCTTACCGAACCCAACAAACCGGTCGGTGTATTTCTGCTGCCCGGCCCCACCGGTGTGGGCAAAACCGAAACCGCCTATGCACTGGCCGACGCGCTCTACGGCGGCGAGCGCAATCTGGTGACCATTAATTTGTCTGAATACCAAGAAGCGCACACCGTCAGCCAGCTCAAAGGCGCACCGCCCGGCTATGTGGGCTACGGCAGCGGCGGCGTGCTCACCGAAGCGGTGCGGCGCAAACCTTACTGCGTGGTCTTGCTGGACGAAATAGAAAAAGCCCATCCCGACGTGCTGGAAGCGTTTTACAACGTATTTGATAAAGGCATGATGGAAGACGGCAGCGGCTTAGTGGTCGATTTTAAAAACACCGTCATCCTCGCCACCAGCAATGTAGGTGCCGAGCTGATTATCGACACCCCCCCACAAACTTTCGCCACCACCCAATTCGCCGACGATCTGCGCCACACCCTGCTGCAATCCTTCCGCCCCGCTTTTTTAGCCAGAATGACCGTCGTGCCCTACCGCGCATTAGATGACGCGATTCTCAGCGAAATAGTAAAAGCCAAATTAGCCAAATTAAAAAAACGCTATACGGATGCGACGGGTAAAACCTTTGAATTTGAAAGTGGGATTGTGGCGGCGGTATTAGCCAGGTGCCGGGGAGCGGGCGCGCGGGATGTGGATAATGTGTTGATGGGGGAAGTGGTGGGGAAATTGGCGGAATGGGTTTTGGAGTGAGAGTAGAGATTTAAATCTTTTTATAGCAAGGGGGGGGTAAATGTCAAATGCAATACCTGACCCATTTTATTTGCTTTTATTTGTTTAATTAACAAACAAGACCATTTTATTTAAAAGGCAAAGCATATGAAAAAGACGAGCGGCTTTAAAGACTTCCTAAAAAATAGTAAACAAAATGGACCAAAGAATACGAATACTCTTGCGGAGAATACATGCCTCACCGTGCCGCAAAAATATTGTGGTTTTGCCAGAGCAGGGCATGGGAAAACAGATATCGGCACTTGGGGAATGGCACCCTGCATTGGTCTAGCTCTTTATCAGTCCGAATCACAATGTGCCGCTGTCGCTCATTTTGATTCGGATGGGGCAAACACCCCACAGCACTTTGCACTTAGCGTGACTCCCGCAATAATCTTGCACTTTCTCTCTTATGCGAGTAGCCCGGTGACCAAAGCATACATTGTACTCGGCAGCGCACCCGACGATAGCTCCCATTGTCTATCCCACCTATTAAAAGTAGCACTCCAAAGAATGAGCTCCAACTTCGGCTTTCCGATCATCACAACTGAATCTGACCCAACACACACCTCTGGAGCGTTTGCCATCTCGCTTGAGACTGGCGATCTGCAGCTGCTCGGGCCTAATGCAGCTCCAATTCATAATAATCCCCAATTACATGACAACTTCTCAGTTCTTCGTCCGAATTTTGATATTTTCCGACTCCAAATCCCGTTTATTGCAAGCAACGCGTATGAAGCGCCCTAAGTCTTTGAACCCAAAGGAGCTCTGGAAAGTCGGGGTCAGACCTTACATTTGACATTCTTGATCATAATCGGGGTCAGAGTAATGCAAAATCATCTTGCTCTGGCCCCGGTTATCTATCACAGGGGAAAAAGATAGCCTAGCTCCGCGCTCAGGGGGGCTCTGGGGTCAAAGGGGGCTCTGGGTAGAGTAGAGAGCAGGTTTTCACCTACCCTCCCTCATCAAACCGTGCATGCGATTTTCTCGCACACGGCTTTCCGATGCTTTTCACGCCGAGGCATGCGCTGTTTTCCAGCCCGCTTTTGTCGGTATTTTATATAGCCCATAGCGTCCATACAGATCAACACTCGGGAATCGGCCTTCACCCAGGGGCTCTGGGGTCAGGTCTCACATTTGACATTCCCCCTCCCGCATCTATTCTTATTATTAAGTTAGATAGGCAAGGAGAACGGTATGTCGCGGCCTTTGCGGGTGGAGTTTGCTGGGGCGCTGTATCACGTTACAGCGCGTGGTAATGCGCGTGCCGCTATTTATTTAACGGATGAAGATAGGATTGAGTTTCTTGCGCTGCTTGCCGACACCGTTGCACGGCATGATTGGTATTGCCATGCCTATTGCCTGATGGACAATCATTATCATCTATTGATTGAAACGACTCGCCCCACTCTGTCGAAAGGCATGAAATTTTTTAATGGATTCTATACCCAATAATTTATCGCTCCCACCACAAAAATGGTAAGAAAATGAACAAGATAATTATCGTTTTTTACCTCACCATTTTATCAACTCAATCCTATTCATCAAATTGGATTGAAGTAACTCAATCAGAAGATAAAAGTACATTTTCGGTTGACAAAAGCTCACTAAGAAAAAATGGTCACTCAGTAAAAGGGTGGGTTTACGGTCAGTTTTCTTCCCCTCATAATGAATACTATTCAACAAAAATTTTCAATGAGAACGCAAATACATTAAAGACCTACCAATCTACTAAAGAACTATATATCTGGGATTGCTCTTTAAGAAAATCTGTTATTACACAGTCAATCGCATATATGGGTAAAAATGGAGGAGAGGTAGTAAATTCCTATTTATTTAAAAATCCAGAACTATCAGATATAGTTCCTGACTCTATTGGAGAAGCTCTATTAAATTACTCCTGCGCCGCAACCACACACAATAAAAAAATAAAAACAACAAAACGAACAGGGGTAGATGACGACAGCGATATATTTGGGCCTCTTATCATAAAAGATGGCAGTGATATATTTCGATAAAAAATATACAACAAATAAAAAACGGTTAAAAAACACAAAAAAAATCACACCTCCCTTGATGAGGCTTTACCCATGACCCGCCCCACCGACACAGCCACCTCAATCTCCCTTTCCGCCTCGGCCCTGGCGGATCTTTACCCCGATGGCTTGTTGGGGGATGAGGGTTTGAATCAGCTAGGGGCAATAACTTTAAGTGGCTACAGCGGCACCACGCTCACCATGGATGCGGCGATTGCCACTCACCTCACCATCACCCTAAGACACGATACGAAGACACGGCCGCTGGATTTATTGTGTGCGGAGATTCGCCAGCTACCGGGCGATGCGACAGTAGATAAATACAGCCTGACGCTGCGCCCCTGGCTGTGGTGGCTAACGCTGGCGAGTAATAACCGTGTGTTTCAGGCCAAAAGCGTGCCGGATATAGTAAAAGCAGTGTTTGCTGTGCATGGCTTTAGCGATTATTCGCTGAAACTCGATGCCACTTATGATCCGCGCGAATACTGCGTGCAATACGGCGAGAGCGATTTTGCTTTTGTTTCCCGCCTGATGGAAGACGAAGGGATTTTCTGGTTTTTCACCCATGCAGACGGCAAGCACACGCTGGTGCTGGCCGACAGCAACGATGCCTTCCCCGCCTGCCCCAATGCCAGCACCATTGCCTGGCTGGGGCAGGATATGGGCAGCCGTGAGCTGCACGGCATTCGCAGTGGCGAGCTCTGCCAGCAGGCGGTTTCCACCGCTTACAACACCAGCGATTACGAATTTACCACCGCCAGCACTTCGCTCTACTCGCAAACCAAGGCGGTGGATGGCACGCGCTCGGTGTACGAGCATCCAGGCGGCTATACCGCCAAGGCAAGGGGCGATGCACTGGGTAAAATCCGCGTGGCGGGTTTACGCAGCCAGGAGACGCGCTTTATTGGCGAGAGCGATTGCCGCTGGCTGATCCCCGGCCACACTTTTACCCTGAGCGGCCATGATAATGCCGCCGCCAATATTGAATGGGTGGTCACCGCCGTTACGCACGACGCCAGCCACCAACATTACCGCAACCGCTTCAGCGCCATCCCCAAAGCCACGCCCTACCATCCGCCAAGGCTCACCCCAAAGCCACGCATGCATACACAAACTGCGCTGGTGGTGGGCAAATCAGGGGAAGAAATCTGGACCGATGAATATGGCCGCATCAAGATTCAATTCCCATGGGATCAGGACGGCAAAAAAGACGAAACCAGCTCCTGCTGGGTGCGGGTGATGCAGGCGTGGAGCGGCAAAGCCTTTGGCGCGCAGTTTATTCCGCGCATCGGCCAGGAAGTGGTGGTGACCTTTATTGATGGCGATCCGGATAAGCCACTGGTGACCGGCTGTGTTTACAACGGCGACAACAGCCTGCCCTACGCCCTGCCCGCCAATCAGACGCAATCGGGCATCAAAACCAATTCATCCAAGGGCGGCGGCGGCTTTAATGAGCTGCGTTTTGAAGATAAAAAAGACGCCGAAGAAGTGTTTTTGCAAGCGCAAAAAGACCTTAAAACCAATATTCTTAACGACGCCACCCACACCATCGGCCACGATGAAACCCGCACGGTAAAAAACGACCGAACCCGCACCGTAGAGGAAGGCAACGACAGCACCACCATAAGCAAAGGCAACCGTACGCTCACCGTGAGTAAGGGCGACGAAACCACCGATATCAAAGGCAAACGCAGCCTAAAAGCAGGCGGCGACGAAGCGAGGGAAGTGGGCGGCGATCTCACGCAAAAAGTCACCGGCAATTACACCATCACCGTAGATGGCAATCTCAGCATTAAAGTCAGCGGCACCATCAGCATAGAAAGCAGCGGCGCTTACACCGCCAAAAGCGACGCGGCCCTCACTAATCAGGCAGGAACCAGCCTGACCAATAAAGCGGGCACAGCACTAACCAATCAGGCAGGCACATCGCTGGATAACAAAGCCGGCACCACCCTGACCAACGACGGCGGCGTCAGCCTGATGAACAAAGGCGGTGCAGAGCAAACGGTGGACGGCGGCGGCATGCTGACGATTAAGGGCGGGCTGGTGAAGATTAATTGATGATTAATTGATGCTTACTGTGCAACCCCATACGCAACAACCTAAGTCAAAAAGATCTTTTTAGTGCCTTCGGCTCGTTAATTTTGGTGCGGCATCCCAGCGGGGAACTCACTTTCTTGAACGGCCAGAAATCCTGGTACGCAAAGAATGCCGCCCCGGCCAGCACGAAAGCCCCTCAGCTGCGGACAGTCGGCGGCAGGCGGGATTGGCTCGTGCCTCGCTCCCAAGCGATCCCCCGCTCCGCTTGTTCCTCGCTTAGGCGCGCTTCAAGGGGTCTTTTAAGCCCTATGCCAAGACCGTGCTTATTGCGTTTTTTCGTTGTTTGTTGATGCAAAATCAAATTGTTAGCGCACATGGGAAACACCCCGCCGCTTTTAACATTTCACTTCACTCAAACCGAGGCCATCATGAGTCAGCCTTTTGAACTGGAACGCGGCAGCAGCAAGCTGAGCGGCACGATAAATGAAGGCGCGCTGGACGGGCCTTTTAAGGTGCTGGATGCCAAAAAACCCCTCGCCAGTATGCAATACAAAAATGGCGATCTGCACGGGCCGATGCTGATGATGCACCCCAATGGCAAGCCATCTGCACAGCTTCATTATCAAGCGGGCCTCTTACACGGCCCGGCCAAATTCTTCTCGCCGCAAGGCGCATTGCAGCGAGAATGCGTCTACCAGCATGGGCAATTACAGGGTGTGGCTAAGAATTATTTTAATAACGGCAAAGTGGCCCAGCTGGAGCATTATCAGGCGGGGCTGCAACATGGCGAACAGCTGCGTTATCACCCCAATGGGCAGATAGCCGAGCGCCAGCATTTTAAAAATGGGCTAAGCGATGAAGAAGTTCAGCAGTTTGCAAGCGATGGCAAATTACTTGGAGAAGATGGCAAGCCCATCTCTAAAATAAAAACGTGGCTAAAAACATAAGCCTCTTTTATTTAAACAGAGGCCCGGCTAAAACAGCTTTTTAAGCAGCCGGTAATAGCCCACAGGCGCTGCCTGCTGGCGGCCTGTGCTGCGCGTTGCGCTGCATTGAATCAGCCACTGGCTTTTTGCGGCAGTCAGTTGCTGATTAATGCCATCAATCACCGCACTGGGATTGGTGACTTTGGCCTTGCTGATCAGCTCAACACTGGTGCACTGACGCTGCTTTTGCAGCAGCGCACATACGCGTTGCTCGTCTGGGTTGAGATTAAGCAGGCTGAATGGGTTGCTTGTAGACATGGATAAACTGCAGTTTCATAAGCCCGCTATTGTGGCATGGCTGTGCATACTAGGCGATTAAATCCTGCATCTGCCCAGGCATCACAATCTTAATCACCCCGCCCCAGTTACACATCAGCATGCCGCCCGAGTTAAGCGCAGGCATGCTGCCAATCAGCACCGTAGGCGCGCCGCCAGGTATCCACGGTGCGGCAGTCATTGGAATACACGGCATAGGGGTAAGCACCCCCAGCGCGGCCGCTGTTGCCGCTGCCACCATAGGATTAGCTGGGCTCATGCATGTGCCAAACGGCGCAACATTCACAATGGGAATGTAATCCATAATATTGGCAGCAGGCATGCCACCGGCCATGCAGCGGTTTAGCGGCAAGACATTTAAAGTGCCAGGTGCCGCACCAAAGCTGCACTGCAAAGAGGCACCGCTGCAAACCTGTGGGCTTCCCATGGTTTCTCCTTATAAGCCAATATCTGCAATGTCCCCATCCTGCATCACCTTATTATCGACAAATGAAAGCACAAAGTCAGCTTAAAATAAAAAACCCGCCACAAGCAATCGCATATGACGGGTTTTATGGGCGCAAAGAATATAAAGCTTATTCTGCGCTTAATACACCACGGCGAACCTGATCGTCTTCGATCGATTCAAACAGGGCTTTAAAGTTGCCTTCGCCAAAACCTTCATTGCCTTTACGCTGAATAATTTCAAAGAAAATTGGCCCGATCACGGTTTCGGTAAAGATTTGCAGCAGGATACCGCCGCCTTCGGTTGGTGCGCCGTCAATCAGAATACGGTTTTTACGCAGGCGCTCTAAATCTTCACCATGGCCAGGCAGGCGCGCATCGGTGCGGTCGTAGTAGCTGTCCGGGGTATCAAGGAAACGTGTGCCGCTGGCTTTTAATGATTCTACTGTGGCAAAAATATCATGGGTGGCAAGCGCAATATGCTGAATGCCCTCCCCTTGGTATTGGCGCAGGAATTCTTCAATCTGGCTTTTATCATCCGATGATTCATTAATTGGAATACGAATCTTGCCGCAAGGGCTGGTCATGGCGCGGGAAACCAGGCCAGTCAGTTTGCCTTCGATATCGAAATAACGAATTTCACGGAAATTAGCGATGTTTTCATAAAAGCCCGACCAAACATCCATATTGCCGCGCATCACATTATGGGTAAGGTGATCCACTTCGTATAAACCGACGCCCGCCGGGTGCTGATCCACGCCTTCAAGCGGCACGAAATCAACATCATAGATATTCTGGTCTTTACCATAGCGATCAACAAAATAAAGAGCCGAACCGCCAATCCCTTCCACAGCAGGAATGTTTAATTCCATAAAACCAATCGGGCGGTTATAGGGTTTAGCGCCGTGTTCAATGGCGTATTTATAAGCGCGATCGGCATCGGCCACGCGCCAAGCCATAGCACAAGCGGATGGGCCGTGAATGGCAGCAAACTGGCTGGCTGGTTGTGTAGGCTCGCCATTAACAATGAAATTAATTTCACCCTGACGGAAAAGGCTGGCATTTTTGCTTCTGTGTCGTGCGATTTCCACAAAACCCAGTGAAATAAACAAGGCCTTCAGGTTATCTAATGCTTCCTGAGTATTGCCTGTGTATTCCACAAACTCAAAACCATTGGTTTCAAGTGGGTTAATGCTTGGTTTTTCCATTTTCATCTATCTCTCCAGTAGGTGAAACCCATACACAAAAATGCCGTGATTCAATTTATAAAAATATCACCACGGCATTGCCATATCGGGTTAATTTAGACCGTGCTTAGCGGTCCATTTTGAAAAATCGTCTTCCAATGCATCAAAGCTTTTAATCACAAACAAATCTTCCTGCATATGCCAGATGTCATATGCCGTTTCTGCCACTTTTTCGATATCAAATTCATGTTTACGGGTTTGATCAGACAAACTGAACATCACTTCTTTGGGAGAGGACGCAATACCCGCACCAAAAATACGCAGCCCGTCTGCTTCTTCGATCAGGCCAAACTCTACGGTGTACCAGTAAAGACGCGGCAACCACATTTTAGCGGGGTGATCCAGCTCAAAAGCACGCACTCCCGCACGGCCAAAGGCTTCAAAAAATGCAGCAAAACGGGGATGAGTCAGCAGCGGCGCGTGCCCCAATAAATCATGGAACATATCCGGTGCAGGGGTATAGCCAATTTCATCCGGCTTACGAATAAAATCGGTAGAAGGAAAAATGCGCTGAGCTAATAACTTAAAAAAATCTTCATCCGGCACAATGCCGGATACACGAGTCAGCTTCCAGCCAGAGAGGGCTTCAATCTTGTCGCTGATTTCCACCAGACTTGGAATACGATCACAGGGAAAGCCAACTTGTTCGATACCATCCAGAAAAGCGTGGCAAAGACGGCCCGGCAATACCGCTTTTTGATTGGCGATCAGCGTGGCCCAAGTCTGATGCTCAACATCGGTGTATTGCGGCACTGGATAAGAACGAATATCAAGTACTACGTCTGGCACAGACATTTGCATATCAGATCTGAGGGTTGCTGCTTCATCGGTATACACAAGACTTCTCCTAAATGGTATTTTTCACAGTAACTGTTCTACACTAGCTTTTCATTTTACAAAAAGTGTCGAGCAATTTTGCTTCTAAAATGCCAACAAAATAAATATTTATGCAATTTATCACTAATTAAACATAAAACAAGGGGAGAAAACACCATGGAACTAGATAGGACTGATATTAAAATTCTGAATGAGCTTCAGTTGCATGGCCGTTTAAGCAATGTAGAGCTGGCAGAAATCATCGCTTTGTCTCCTTCACCATGCTTGCGCAGGCTCAAACAACTCGAAGATAGTGGTGTTATTCGCAAATATGTTGCACTTTTGGATCCGCTTTTAATCGGGCTGGGATTGCAGGCATTTATCCGTGTTTCTTTAGAAAAACGCGGGCATAGTCATCTGCAGGAATTCGTGACCGCCATCCAGGAATGGCCGGAAGTGGTGAACTGCTATGCCATGACCGGGGAAATGGATTATCTGCTGCAGGTGTATTTTGAAGACATGACCCACTTTTCTAAATTTGTCATGGGGCAACTACTCCAGCACCCGGGCATTGCCGATATCAAATCAAGCTTTGTATTAAAAGAATTTAAAAACACCACACACCTGCCTTTAAGTCATCTCAATCCATAAAGGCCAGGGTCTGTTGACGTTTCATTCACAATTGCGCTGAGCCAGAAAACGGCCAGGCACAAGGCATGCGCCGAAGGCAATAACTGCTTATTGTCGAGGAGCATAACGCAGTGAATGGCCATTTTCCGGCTCAGCCCTTCGGGTTTAGCCCATCTTTGGGGCGGAACTGCGTTAAAAATCGCTCATGGTACTCGTACCATGTCGCAATTTTCTCCTTGTTCAGCCCAAAAACTGGGCCAAACGCAACCGTGAATGAAACGTCAACAGACCCCAGGGTGAGGCTCATGCGGCCTCACCCCTCATTCCCCTTCTTTACCCAAATCACTTTAATCACGATTGCTGCCGAACTTTCGCAGGCGGAGTCACTCCTAACAAAGCCCCTCCTGGAAATCACACCTGCCTACACAGGTCTTACAGAAGAAACTAAAATATCCACATCCTAAAACTTACATACTGTCTGTTTTCCATCAACAAGCTGATGGAAGTCTTCCTTACCGCTTGCCAGAGCCTGGGTATTTCAGCTATACCAAAGCAGATATTCATATCAAAAGATACAACGTAATGAGTTCAACAACGCTCTGGCTCATCATGGCAGCGATTCTTGCCGGATTAGAAATGCTGACAGGCACCTTTTACTTACTGGCAGTAGCCACAGGGCTAATCAGCGCGGCCTTAGCCGCATGGCTGGGTTTTGGCTTTGCGGTGCAGGCCAGCAGTGCGGCCCTGATTGGTCTTGTGGCCGTGGCCGCGCTCAGGCAATGGCACAGCACACACAACGCCAGCCCGGAGCAAATCAGCAGTGATATCGGCCAGCTGGTCGAGATTGTGGAATGGCAAGGCGAGCGGCGCGCGCGGGTGCGTTACCGCGGCACATTATGGGATGCCGAGCTGGCCGCAGAGGCAGACACAGGCTTAAATAATTACACGATTATTGCCACACAGGGCAGCTCACTTATTCTTAACCACTTACCACTAAGGCACTCCTGATGGAATTCGGATTTCCCTTTTTCTTTTTAATTATTGCAGTCATTTTCATCGCAAAAACATTTAAGGTTGTGCCTCAACAGCACGCCCTTATTATTGAACGCCTTGGTAAATTTCATTCCGTATTACAACCGGGTTTAAGCTTTATCGTGCCTTTTATCGACAGGGTGGCTTACAACCTTTCCCTGAAAGAAATCCCGCTGGATGTGCCCTCCCAGATTTGCATTACACGGGACAATACCCAACTGCAAGTGGATGGCCTTTTGTATTATCAGGTTACCGACCCCAAGCTGGCTTCCTACGGCACTTCAGATTACGTGATGGCCATTATGCAGCTGGCACAAACCACGCTGCGCTCGGTAATCGGCAAGCTGGAGCTGGACAAAACATTTGAAGAGCGTGACGACATCAATGCGGCCGTAGTCAATGCGCTGGATGAGGCCGCACGCAGCTGGGGCGTTAAAGTTTTACGCTACGAGATCAAAGACTTAACGCCACCCAAAGAAATCTTGCACTCCATGCAGCAGCAAATTACCGCCGAGCGCGAAAAGCGCGGTCGGATTGCGCAATCTGAAGGGGTAAAGCAAGAACAAATCAACTTAGCCACCGGCCAGCGCGAGGCATCCATCCAGCGCTCTGAAGGTGAGCGGCAAGCCGCCATTAATGCGTCCGAAGGCGAAAAACAAGCCGCAATCAATAAAGCCGAAGGTGAAGCCGAGGCCTTACGCCTTGTTGCGCGCGCCACGGCCGAAGCGATTCATATGGTGGCTCAAACCATTAAGCAACCGGGCGGCCTGGAAGCGGTGAACTTAAAAGTAGCCGAGCAATATGTCGCTGCCTTTGCCAATATTGCAAAAGAAGGCAATACCATGCTGCTGCCCGCCAACGCCAGCGATGTGGCGGGCATGGTGGCCACTGCAATGTCTGTGATTAAACCCCCACAGTCTTAATCCACGTAAGGAAATAGCGCCATGTCAGAACCCAAATACCGCCTCGTTACCCGCAGTGATTTCGATGGTTTAGTCTGCGCGGTGCTATTAACTGAGCTGGATATGATCGACGATATTTTATTTGTTCATCCTAAAGATATGCAGGACGGCAAAATCGCCATTACAAACACAGATATCACCACCAATCTGCCCTATGTGGCGGGTGCGTATTTATCCTTTGATCACCATTTTTCCGAAACCATTCGTAATGCCGGGGAAAAAAGCAATCATATTATTGACCCCAAGGCGCCCTCTGCTGCCCGGGTGGTTTACGACTATTACGGCGGCAAAGCGGCTTTTCCTAAAATCAGCGACGATATGATGATTGCGGTGGATAAAGCAGATTCAGCCGAATTCACCCGCGAAGAAATCCTGAGCCCCAGAGATTGGGTGCTGCTTAATTACCTGATGGATGCGCGCACCGGACTGGGGCGCTTTAAGAATTTCAGAATATCCAACTATCAGCTGATGATGGATTTAATTAAATACTGCAGCAGCCATGGCATCGAAGATATTCTGGCCCTGCCCGATGTACAGGAACGAATTGAAGTCTATTTTGAGCACGCACCGCAAGCCAAAGAACAACTCATCAATTGCAGCCGTATTTACGATAATTTAGTGGTGCTTGATTTACGCAATGAAGAAACAATTTACGCCACCAATCGGTTTATGATTTATGCGCTTTACCCGCAATGCAATATTTCAATTCATATGCTGTGGGGCCTGCATCAGCAAAATACAGTTTATGCCACTGGCAAATCCATTATTAACCGCAGCTCACAAACCAATATTGGTGAGCTGATGCTGGAATACGGCGGCGGCGGGCATGAAAACGCCGGCACCTGCCAGGTGGCCAATGAAGATGCCAATAAAGTATTACGTGAATTGGTACTCAAAATTACGGCAGATGGCTGATTATGAGTAAAATCCACACCTGCTGACATGGCAATGACGCTTGAACTTTAAAGATCATTGACGGCTAAGCGCTGCTCAGAGCAGCCCCGCCTAAGGAGCGATACCACTGCCTGTACCTTTTTTTGCAGGCCTTTTGATTGCTGACTAAGCGAAGGTGGTTTTTCACCTTAAACAGAACAAACGCCTCCAGCCAGACCCTTGGAGTAAGTGTGGACATTCCCGGCTACAGTCTGAAAAACACACTGTATCAAGATGTGACAGGAAGCATGGTTCGCGCCGTCCGCGCTGACGGCACGGCCTGCATCCTGCGTATTGCATCACTCCCCAGGGCCAGCATCACCTTAAACAGTGAACGGGAAATACTCGATCAGCTCCAGACCAAACATACGCCGCAGGTACTTGATTTATTCAAGCATGGCGCATCCATGGTGCTGGTTTTAAGCGATTGCCCTGGCCGCACCTTAGAAGACCTGATCAGCGAATCAGGGCACAGCGCCAGCACCACCCTCCAGCAGGCCATCACCTTAGCCAGAAAACTTCAGCGCACCACCGCCATTGCTCAGGCGCTGGCCGTTTTGCACGCCAGCGGCAAACCGCATGGCAGACTATGGCCAGATCACATTATCATCGCCCCGGATCACAGCATTCGCTTTGTGGGCATGGCCGATGGCGGTGAAACAGACCCGCAAAAACACCGTGCCGCGTATTTTTCCCCGGAGCAAACCGGCCGTCTGCGCTCAGATGTGAATCCACGCAGCGATTTATACACGCTGGGTGTGATTTGCTACCGGATGTTTACGGGGCAACTGCCGTTTAACAGCAATGACACGCTGTCTTTAATCCACGCACATCTGGCCAAAATACCCACGCCACCCCATGAAATCTCTGACACGCCACTGGCGCTCTCCGCCATTATTATGAAGCTGTTGGAAAAAATCCCCGAAAAGCGCTACCACACCGCTGCGGGCCTTGCGCATGATTTACAACGCTGTACAGACCGGCTGTCTAACGGGCTGACCGTGGCGTTTCCACTAGGCGAAGACGATGAGCCCGGCGTACTTCATTCATCCAACACGCTTTATGGCCGGGATTACCAAAGGCTGGGCCTGCTTGATGCCTTCGCCCGCAGCCAGAGCCAGGCCGCTGAAGTGGTGCTTATTTCCGGCTACTCTGGCATTGGCAAAAGCTCGCTGGTGCAATCACTCAGGCCCGACATCATCATGTCGGGCGGCTTTTTTATTGAAGGAAAATTCGATCAGTATCAGCGCAGCATCCCCTACGCTGCACTATCAAGCGCGTTTGACAAGCTGATCCGCCAGTGGCTGGCCGAGCCCAATACCGATCACTGGAAAAAACGTGTTCTTGCCGCTGTAGGCAGTAACGCACAAATTTTAATTGATGCCATTCCTGCCCTGCAGTGGCTGATCGGGCCACAGCCGCCTGTTGCCGAGCTGGGCCCGGCAGAGCTGCGCCACCGCTACAACAAAACGCTGATAGATTTTATTCAGGGGATATGCCACCGCCAGTCGCCACTGGTGTTGTTTTTAGACGATTTACAATGGGCCGACCCGGCCAGCCTGGATTTAATGGGCCAGCTGCTCACCAATATCCACAATAAACACCTGCTGCTGATCGGCGCTTATCGCAATACCGATGTGGTTTCCGGCCACCCTCTGCTGCTGGCGCAGGCCGAGTGGCAAACACAAAATGTACGCAGCACCCTGCTTGAGCTGGCTCCGCTCACGCCCGCACAGGTGAACGATTTTTTAATTGATATCCTGCACACCACCGAGCCCACTTTCTCTCTTGCCAACCTGATCCATAAAAAAACCGGCGGCAATCCTTTTTTTATGGGTAAGCTGCTGCGTACCCTGGTTGATGAAGCGTTTATCTCCTGGGACAGAGAAACACGGATGTGGGTATGGGATATCAGCCGCCTTGCCACCCACAATGTGGCCGAAAACGTAGTCGATCTTGTGATTGAGCAGCTGCACCGGCTGCCTCCCCATGTGCAGGCACTGGCCAGCGCGGCCGCCTGCTTTGGTAATTTATGCAGCCTCAGTGATCTGGCCGCCATTACCGGGCTGACTCAGGCCAAAGCCAATGAAAGCCTGCATGTATTACGCCAGGCCGAGCTGATGACAGAAATCCCGACCGATGCGGGCAAGCCAAGGCAAATCCGTTTTATGCACGACAGAGTGCAACAAGCCGCCTATTCATTACTCAGCGATACAGAGCAGCAGGAAACCCATTTACGCATTGCCCGCCACCTAGCCAGCAACCGTGTTGGCACACAGTTTCAGGAACAGCTGTTTATTATTGCCCAGCAATTCAGCGCAGGATTAGATCTCTTTTTACAAGCTGGCGATGCGGAGCAAAACCGCTATTTAGCCGATTTATTTTTACAAACGGCCACCAAAGCCATTACCTCTGCCGCCTACGCCAGCGCCAGGCAGTTTGCC
The DNA here is from genome assembly GCF_002735645.1 of Iodobacter sp. BJB302. Taxonomy (GTDB): domain Bacteria; phylum Pseudomonadota; class Gammaproteobacteria; order Burkholderiales; family Chitinibacteraceae; genus Iodobacter. The sequence continues at coordinate 19,229 of NZ_PDZG01000028.1, read as the reverse complement.
GATAATGCACAGCGCCTGCTGAATGAATACGAGCATGCAGACTGCGACTACCCGCTGCGGCTGCGCATGCACTACACACAGGCACAAGCGACATTTCTTTCTGGGGATTTAGCGGGCTCAGAAGCCATTATTCTGAACACCGTGCCGCAGCTTCATACGGCCAGAGAAAAAGCAGAGTTTCAGAACCTGTTAATCATCGGCAAAACACTCAGCGCCGATTACCAGGGCGCTATTGAAGCGGGTAAAGAAGCGCTGGAATTACTGGGCTTAGTCTGGCCCAATGACCCCGAAGCGGCCTTTCAGGAAATCCTCGCCAAAATCGAAGAAAAAATGACAAACCGCAGCCCGGCCGATCTGCTGCAATTGCCGGTACTGAGTGACCCGACCCAACAGCTTATCCAAAAAACGCTGCTTAATCTGGATACATCCACCTCTTTTGGCCATCCTCGCTACTACCCCTTTATTATTTCCCGCATGGTGCTTACCGCACTGGAACACGGCAACTCGATAGAGATTTGCAAAGGCTATGGCACGTTTGGTGTATTACTGGGCAGCTTGTTTGGCCAGCATCAGCGCGGCTTTGAGTTTGCCAGCCTGGGCTATCAGCTGATTAACCCGCTGGATGCACAGGCGCTTAAATGTAAAACAGGCTGGCCCTATGCGGTAGGCTGCTTACCCTGGGTAAAGCCATTGCATGATTCGCTACCACTGATTCAGGACAGCATTAATGCAGGCCTGATGACGGGGGATCAGCAGTTCACCGGTTATCTCTACTGCGCCGATGTGCTGCATCGCTATATCAGCGGCTTGCCTTTGTCTAAATTAAGCGAGCGTATCGGGCAAACATTGCAATCTTCGATCGCCAGCAAAAACCAGTGGGCAATCGACACCCTCAATGCCTTACATTTTTCTGTACTGGCTTTCACTGCCGATACATGGGATGGCAACACACCCAACGAAGCCATTTTTGTACAGGAATGCGAGCAAAGAGACAGCCGCTCTTCGCTGTGCTTTTATCATATCTACCGCGCCCAGCGCATGCTGTTTGCCGGGCGTTACGAAGAAGTGATTCAGCATGCCCGCCAAGGGCTGATGCTCAGCCGTTACATCATGGGCTTTATTGCCAATTTTGACGCGCTCTGGTGCCTAGCGATGGGGCTTGCCAATCGCTCACCGTCTAAAAAAGAGCGGGAAGAAATAGAATCCTGCCGCGAGCAACTGGCGGCATGGAGCCATGATTGCCCTGCAAATTTCTCGCACAAACTGCTTTTGCTCAATGCTCAGATTGCGCAGCTCAATGACCAGCACGAAGTCGCCCTTGCCTATTGTCATCAATCAGTAACTGCAGCACGCAGCCAAGGGTTTACGCAGGATATGGCGCTGGCGGAAATACACGCCTGTAAATTATGGGTTGAGCACGGCTACCCCATTTATGCCACCCACCACCTTAAAAACGCAATTTCCAGCCTGCAGCACTGGGGCGCGCTGGGGCTGGCCAAAGCTTTAAGCCACGAGTACAGCGCAGTCTGGCAATTTATCCCGCCCGAAGAAGACGTATTTCATGGCCGGGCGCTCTCTTCTGCCGTTGTGCTGAAAGCATCGCAGGCCATTGCCAGCGAGCTGGCACTCGACCCGCTGCTGGTGCGCTTAACCGAGCTAATGATCGAAAGCGCCGGTGCCACAATGGGCGCGCTGATTCTGGCAGAAGACGGCCAGCCCCGGCTGAAAACGGTTGGGATTATTGAAAACAACACCATCACCGTACGACCCAGAAACAGCCACAGCCTGCCGGTTGCGGCCTCTATCCTGCAGTATGTCTGGCGCACCTTAGAAACCGTCGCACTGGATGATGCAGGCCTAGACGAGCGCTTTCAGCGTGATTCCTATGTGCACAACACCCGCGTTAAATCTGTTTTGTGCGGGCCAATTATCAAGCAGGGCGTGCTGCTTGGCGTTTACTACCTTGAAAACCCACTTGCGGCAGGGACTTTCACATTGGCGAGGCAGGAAGTCATTCATGCCCTGTCAACGCAAGCCGCTATTTCGATGGAAAACGCGCGCTTGTATGATGAGCTGGAAAGCCGTGTTGAAATTCGCACCCAAGAACTCAGCGCCGTTAACCAGCACTTAGAAAATGAATTAGCAGAAAGAAACCGTATTGAAAAAGCACTCAGAGAGAGCGAATCACGCTTTCGTGCCATTGTTGAAAGCATGCTGACGGGGTATATGAAAACCGAGCTGGCCAGCGGCAAAATTCTCGCCATTAACTCAGCCATGCTGGATATCCTAGGCGTTGGCAGCACAGAAGCCCTGCTTGGCCAAAGTGCGCTTTGCTTTTTTGAAAACCCACAGGAACAAAAACAATTACAAGAAATGATACTGAAGCACGAAAGAGTCAGCCGCTACGCCATTAAGATTCGCAATAGCAACGGCCATGTTCTGGATGTGCTGACAACCAGCCGCCTCCTGTACAACACCGAAGGCGAGCCCAGCCATATTGAAGCCACCATGATGGATATCACCGAGCTGAATCACGCCAAAGAAGCGGCCGAAGCAGCCACTAAGGCCAAAAGCGCTTTCCTCGCCAATATGAGCCATGAAATCCGCACGCCGCTCAATGCGATTCATGGCATTGCCCATCTGATGAAGCATACGGACTTGAATGAAAAACAAGGCGATTACCTGAATAAGCTGACGCAATCCACCAATACCTTAATTGCGCTCATTGACGATATTCTGGATTTTTCAAAAATCGAGGCAGAGCGCCTTAATTTAGAAAATGAGATTTTTTCCTGCCGCAATATTGTGACGCAGGTTGTATCTCTGCTGCGCTTCAGGGCTGAAGAAAAAGGCCTGACTTTACAACTTGTTTTACCCGATCAATTTGCAGAATGGCGCAAGGGCGACGCCTTACGCTTAACCCAAATCCTGATTAATTTACTGGGCAATGCCATTAAATTCACCCAGCAAGGACGCGTACAGCTGGAGCTGAGCAGCCTGAGTGAAACACGGCTGCTGTTTACCATCAGCGATCAGGGAATCGGGATGACTGCGGAACAGATCAGCCGTCTTTTTCAGCCCTTTATTCAGGCCGACAACTCAACAACCCGGCAATTTGGCGGCACGGGGCTGGGTTTATCAATCAGCAAAAAATTAGCCAACTTAATGGGCGGGGACATCACGGTAAGCAGCCAGCCTGGCGTTGGCAGCCAGTTCAGCTTCAGCTTGGATCTGGCTATTGCCGCTGAAGCCCCAGAAGCACAAGCCCCGGAAACGCCAGAAAAAGCCTTAAGCTTTGAAGGCAAACATATTCTGGTGGTAGATGATGTGGCCATTAACCGGCTGGTGGCACGGGAGCTGTTATCGCTGTTAAAAATCAGTTGTGATGAAGCAAATAATGGAGAAGAGGCACTGAGCAAACTCAGCAGCCATCACTATGATCTGGTGTTTATGGATTTACAAATGCCCATCATGGACGGTCTGGAAGCCACGCGGCAAATGCGCTCAAGAGGCGATTTAACCCCTGTTGTTGCACTCACCGCAGACGCGCTGGAATCGCATAAAAAAACCTGCACCGAAGTCGGTATGAACGATCATCTTGCCAAGCCCATCATTCCACTGCAGCTGAACATCCTGCTCAAAAAATGGCTGAGCAATAAGTCCTAGTTTATTAAAAAACACAGAGCACACAAAGAAACCCTTAAGTGCTTTAGGTTTTCTCTGTGTGCCTTAAGGAAGAGACAAACTTAATGCGAGCAGCGCTCCGGCAGGCTGCGGATGGCATCGGCATTCGATGGCGAAAACACCATTTCGGCGGCTTGCGACCAATTCACCCATTTAAAGCGGCGATGTTCGCCTTCGGCCAGCGTCACTGCCATCGCAGCAGGCACTTCCAAGCTAAACACATGCTCGGTATTGTGCGTGGTACCCGGGGCATAGCGATGGCGCCAGATTTCAAAAATCTCGAAATCGTGACTTTGCTGCCAATTGCGTAATTTGTATAAAGCCGTATCGATGCCGGTTTCTTCAAAGACTTCACGGCGCGCAGTTTGCTCAAGCGATTCATCGCCCTCGCGGCTGCCTGTAACCGACTGCCATGCCTCATTAAAATCAGTCCGCTCCATAAGCAGCACCTGCAAATCAGGCGTGTGAATCACAATCAGCGCAGACACTGCCTGCTTGTAAGGCCTTACTGAAGTTGGATTTGTCATAAAAAATAATTGGGCCGTCGAAGTACAAAGCTTAAACCATGCGCCCGCCCGCTCACAACTTCATTGCATAAAAAACGCAGATCGTGCAGCACGTCTTTCATTTCTCTGGCACTCCGTGCAAACACAAAACCATGCCAACCGCATTTACAAGCAAGCCCCAGCATTCTTTCCCATGAGAAAAAACCCTAGTCGCGCTACAATCGCGGCCTGTACAGATTGTTGAGCCACTATGTTTGATGCCCACGCCCTTCGCGCCCAGTTTCCTTTACTGATGCGCGCTCCCGGCTTAATTTACCTCGACAACGCCGCCACCACGCAAAAACCTCTGGCGGCGCTGGATGCTGAGCGTCATTTTTACGAAACAGCCAATGCCAATGTACACCGTGGCTCGCACCGCCTCGCCGTAGCCGCCACCGATGCATTTGAAGGCGCACGGGCCAGCGTGGCCCGTTTTATTAATGCCGCTTCCAGTGATGAAATCGTCTTTACCCGCGGCACAACCGAAGCCATCAATTTAGTGGCGCAAAGCTGGGGTGCGGCCAATTTGCGCGCTGGCGATGAAATTATCCTCACCACGCTGGAGCACCACGCCAATATTGTGCCCTGGCAGATGCTGGCCGCACGCTGTGGTGCCATCATCAGACCCGTGCGTTTACTCAGTGATGGCAGCCTGGATACTGAACACTTTCATGCACTGCTTTCAGATAAAACCAGGCTGGTTGGCCTTACTCATATTTCCAACGCCATCGGCAGCTTGCTGCCCGTCGCAGATTTAATTGCCGCAGCACACCGCTTTGGCGCCAGAGTATTAATCGACGGCGCTCAGGCCGTGGCGCACAAAACCATCGACGTACAAGCGCTTGATGCCGATTTTTATGTGTTTTCCAGCCATAAAGTGTATGGCCCCACCGGCATAGGCGCGCTCTGGGCCAGAGCCGAAATTCTGGCCGCCATGCCACCATGGCAGGGAGGGGGCGAAATGATAGAGCGCGTTTCTTTTGAAACCACCAGCTACGCCCCAGCCCCCGCCCGTTTTGAAGCAGGTACCCCCGCCATCGCCCAGACCGTTGGCTTTGCCGCCGCGCTGGACTGGCTGCAAGCCCAGGACCGCCCGGCGATCGCCCGGCATGAAGATGCCTTGCGCCAGCAGCTGGAGCAAGGGCTTGGGCAGATTGACGGCCTGCGCGTGATCGGCACAGCCGCACACAAAGGCCCGGTTGTTTCAGTCGCTTTCAGCGAAGCCCATCCCTATGATGTTGCCCAGTTTCTGGATGCCAGAGAGATTGCAGTACGCGTGGGCAATCACTGTGCCCAGCCCTTACTCAGCAGCCTTGGGCTGCAGGGAACCCTGCGCGCCTCTTTTGCCGCCTACAACACCGCAGACGATGTGACCGCACTGCTGACAGGCTTAAGCGAAACACTGGCCTTACTGGCTTAAAACAGGACAGCCATGAATAAAACAGAAATAGAAAGTAAGCTGGCCAGCGCACATGGCTGGGAAGGAAAAAACCGCCTGCTGGTGCAGCTGGCCCGTGATTTAGCCCCGCTGCCCGCCACAGAATTAAATGATGAAAACCGCATTGTGGGTTGCGAGAGCACCGCATGGCTCAAAATCAGCTGGCAAGGTGAATATATCCAATTGGCAGCAGACAGTGAATCCCGCATTGTAAAAGGCTTACTTGTCTTACTCATGGCGGCCTATCAGGGCAAAACGCGTCAGGAAATCAGCGATTTTGACTGTGAAGCCTGGCTGATTGCGCTGGGATTAACCCGTTTTCTCTCTGCATCTCGTGGCAATGGGGTAAAGGCAGTAATTGGTAAAATTCACAATGCAATTATTACTAGTCCGCATTGACGCCATTTGTCAGCAAAGTATCCTGTTATCCCTCGTACACAAGGAAGATTTAATGAAAAACTTACGTCAGTTAGTTGCAGCTTTAATCGCCAGCAGTGTAATGGCTATGCCCGCTTTTGCCGCCGAACGTGTATTAACCGTTGGCTCCGACGCGACGCTTGCCCCATTTGAAACCCTGAATAAAAAGCAAGAAGTAGAAGGGTTCGATGCCGATCTGATTCAGGCCGTGGCCAGCAAAGCCGGCATGCAGATCAAAGTGATCAACACCCCATGGGAAGGCTTATTTGCGGGGCTGAATAATGGCGAGCGCGATATCGTGATTGCAGCTGTGACCATTACCCCTGAACGCCAGAAATCAATGGATTTCACTGCGCCTTACTTTGAAGCCAAGCAACTGATCGTGGTTTCTGCCAAAAGCCCGATTGCAAAATTAGCTGACCTGAAAACCAAGAAAATGGCCGTACAAAACGGCACCACAGGCGATATCGTGGCGCAAAAGCATTTTGGTAAAGGCAATACCAATATCCGCCGCTACGAATCCATTGTGCTGGCCTTGCAAGAATTAAAATCCGGCGGTGTAGACGCAGTGATTGGTGACAACAGCGTGGTTAAAAACTACCTGATCAACAATCCTAACTCTGGCTTCAAGCTAATTGACGACACCAGCTTTGATAAAGAGTTTTACGGCATCGCGGTTAAAAAAGGCAATGCAGCCCTGCTGGCCAAGCTGAATAAAGGCCTGGCTGATGTAAAAGCTGATGGCTCTTACCAAAAGATTTATGCCAAGTATTTCGGCAAGTAATCTGCCTTGCTGCCCATAAAAAAATCGCCTCACGGGGCGATTTTTTTATGGCTGGATAAACACAGAAATCACAGAGCACGCGGCATTTCACCAAAGAAACAGCGCTTATTCCAGAATCATTAAATCTCTTCCTTACCCGATATCCAAATCGATAGCACCAGCCAGATTGTATTTAATACGGCCAGCACAAAGCCGATAAAACCCAATAAAGGTAATCCAAAGATCGTAGGCCCCGCCTGCACAGTCATAACAATAGACGAGCCAATAATCAAAGCTCCCGTCACAATTCCCATCGTCAGGCGATTGGCGCTGCGGGTAATTTGCTGGCCAAACTGATCCAGCCGCTTTAAATCCAGATCAATACGTAAATTACCCCGCCTTGCCTGCTTAATCAGCTTACCAATATCCCGGGGCAGGCCGCTTAATAATTGCACGGCTTCAAATACGCCCTCTTTACTGCGTTTCATTAATGATCGCGGGCTGTAGCGCGCCAGAATCACTTCTTTTACAAACGGCGTTAAGTGAGTAACCATTTGAAAATTCGGATCAAGCTGCCTGCCCAACCCTTCAAGGGTAATCAGGGCTTTAAATAAAAGAGTTAAATCTGAAGGCAGGGTAATCTGATGCTCTCGCATCATTTGCACCACATCATTTAATAAATTACCAAAACGAATATCTTTTAAAGCCAGGTTTTCATAATCAAACATAAAACCGGCAATATCAGCGATGAGTTTTTCTTCATCCACAACCGTATCGCCTGTCCACTCCAGCAGCACATTCAAAATGCCATGCTCATCACGCTGCGCTAATGCCGCCAGCAAATCAACAATCTGATCCCGGCGCGGATGGGGAAGACGCCCGACCATGCCAAAATCTAAAAAGGCAATTTGATTATCCGGCAAATACTTTACATTGCCCGGATGCGGATCGGCATGAAAATAGCCATCAATCAGTACCATTTTAAGCACCGCATCGGCCCCGCGGGATGCCAGAATGCAGCGATCCAGCCCGGCAGCATCCACGCCGGATAAATCATTACCGGCCACGCCACCGATATAACTCTGCACATTCAGGCTTTCTGATGTCCATTCCCAATACACTTTAGGAATGACAATATCCAAATGGGTTTTAAAATTTTGTGCAAAGCGTTCGGAGTTTCTGGCCTCGGTTGAAAAATTTAATTCACGGCGCAGTGATTTAGAAAACTCTTCGGCAATTTTAACCGGCTGATAGCGGCGCGATTCAGGAAATTCAAATTCCATTAATGAGGCGATATGCCGCAATATGCGTAAATCTGCTTCAATTTTAGGAATAATGCCGGGGCGGCGAATCTTTAATACCACCTCGGTGCCATCAAATAATTTTGCCTTGTGCACTTGCGCAATAGAAGCTGCGCCTACGGGATGCGGATCAAGCTCCAGAAATATACCGGCCGGATCCTGCCCCAGCAAAGTGGTTAATTCAGGCAGAATCAGCGCAAAATCAACCGGCGGTACATTGCTTTGCAATTTTTCAAATTCAGCAATCCATTCCGGCGGAAACATATCCACCCGGGTGGCCAGCACCTGGCCCAGCTTGACAAAAGCAGGCCCAAGCTCTTCAAGCGCACGGCGCACCCGCACAGGGGATTCAAGCAGCTCTGCCTCGTGATTGCCCGGCAAATGCAGTAAATCGCTGGCGCGCTCAAGGCCTTTGGATAAGCCCAGTCTTTGCACCAGATTGCCCAAACCATGCCGCACCAGAACAGCCACAATTTCACGCACCCGTGGCAAATCGCGCATCACGGTAAAGGTTTCTTTCAGCATTTATTTATCCGTAAAAATCATAAAAAACAGCCGGGGGCCAAGGAGAGAAACAGCGGAGTATTTCTATCATAAATGCGCATTCAAGTGGGCTTAACTTGCAAATAATATAAGCAAATTAAATACAAACAGAAGAACAATGACAGCCAGGTTAATCTGCATTGCCCATCAAAACAGGGCCGGGCTAAATTCGCACACAAGTATTCCAATTTTCCTGCCTGAATGAACATGTTAATATTGGCAACTGCTTACAGTTCATTAAAATTTAATGCTGCAATCTGCAATCAGGCAGGGTATTTACCCTTTTTAATGCCCCATGCGGCACCTGATCCATTGAGCTTAAATAGCGAACTCCCCGACAACCCAAAGCAGGCTAGCCCCTGCACAATCAGAGCCATCATCCCCACATGAAATGGATTAGATTAATCAGCACATTATTCGTGGGCATTTGTGCACTTCCGGCTTATGCCGATGAACTGCCCACCATCGAGGTCGATCCCGCCGTTGAGCAAGCTGCTCCAGCAACGACCACCCCTAACACCCCCCGCTCCCGCAAAGCTAAATCTGATGTAAAACCCGATTACGCCCCTGCGCAAGACATGCTTTTACAAGCCATGAGCTTAATTGGCGTGAAATACAAATGGGGAGGCGCCACGCCCGAAGCGGGCCTCGATTGCAGTGGCTTTGTGCGCTATGTGTTTCAAAACTCAATGAATATCGCCCTGCCCCACAATGCCCTTGGCATGGCGCAATCCGGCTCAAGCATTGATAAGGAAGAGCTGAAACCTGGCGATCTCGTGTTTTTTAACACCCTGGGCCGCACGTTTTCGCATGTGGGCATTTATATGGGCGACAACCGTTTTATCCACTCACCACGAGCGGGTAAAAGCGTTGAAATCACCAATCTGAATCAAAGCTACTGGAGCTCACGCTTTACCGGCGCCCGCCGCTATGATGGCACTGGCGGCACGCCGGTTAATATGGCGGCATTGTTAGCTAGCGTCCCTAAAAACACCGGCTCGTCCAAAGTAAGCGCTGCAGCCAGCAGCAAACCGGTATGTAAAACCATTAAGCGCAAAGGCAAAAAACACCAGGTTTGCGAAGCCCCTAAAACAGCCAGGGAAAGTACAGGCAGCCACAGCAATACCAGCAAAGCGACCACTTATAAAAAGACCAGCAAAACGGTATCTAAGGTCAGCAAGGCAAGTAAAAATACGGCTGCTAAATCAGGCAAAGCTGCGCCTAAAGCGAAACACAGCAGCACCAGCAAGAAAAAGCACAAGTAAATCACCCCCACCCAGCCACACCGTCAGCCGCGGTGTGGTTTTTTGCGACTGTAGCAGGCGTAACCCAAACAAGCCTTCCTCTCTTTGCCTTAACTCCACAACTCTTCTACACTAAATGCTGTCTGAGGCTGACAGCATTCACCATAATCACTTACGGGCTACCCTAAGGCCAATGTACGCCTGAGCATCCTGAATACAAGCCACGGTCTGGCACAACTTTTATTGAAGCTTAATCGTTCTGCTCAGGCACCACGACTTACTGAAAATTAAAAACAATGCGAATTTCATTTATTTTGCTGATGGCGCTCACGCTGATCTCCTGCAATAAGAGCCCAGCCCCTTTTACTAAACCCCATATCAGCAGCCAGAGCACGCCTGCTGCATCGCCCGCCTCCGGCAAGAAAACAAAAAAAATCATCCGCCGCGCCGAAGATTGCCTGCATTTTTCAGGCGAATTTGGGGGTGATCAGTCAGAGCGGGATAAAGAAGTAAGCCAGGAAATGGATAAACTCAGATGCGACACTATTGCTGCCGACTTAAATAAACTGAATCAGCGCCTGCCCAAAGACTCACCGCTTGCCCCCAAAGTGAAAGCTTTATTGCGGGAATATCAAAACTAAACGGCACGGTTAAAAAGCCTATAAGGGCAAATATAGTAATCCTCCCATGCAAACCGAATACATCATAACTAAACTATCTATAAAAACAGTATGTAACCTTACAAAAAACAAAGTCAGGCAGAAAGGCTAAAAAAGATCAATTCGAGGCATAAGCGGTAAACCGGCAAACCCTTAGTCTGTTCAGGATGATTCACTCAGAGGAGAGCAAGATGAACACGCAATTCTCCACCCCCTTCAGCCCATCCAGTTGCAAAGATTGCAGAGACGCCAAAAATTTGGGCTTTGAATTCACCATGGCTTTTCAGCCGATTATTGATATAGAAAGTGGAGCGCCTTACGCCTACGAAGCCTTAGTCAGAGGAATCGATGGCTAGGGGGCACAATTTATCCTTGAGCAGGTAAACGCAGAAAACCGCTATCGCTTTGATCAGGCATGCAGGGTTAAAGCCATCGAGCTGGCTGTGGCCTGCGGCTTAGTTGAAATACCAGACTGCAAATTAAGTATTAATTTTCTGCCCAATGCTGTTTACCGCCCTGAAACATGCATCAGAGCCACGCTGGAAGCCAGCGATCAATTTAAGTTTCCTGCCAGCAGGCTGATGTTTGAAGTTACTGAAGGCGAGCAGGTCAGCGATACCCAGCACCTTAAAAATATTTTTGCCGAATACCGCAAACAAGGTTTCACCACGGCAATTGATGATTTTGGCTCGGGTTACTCAGGCTTAAATTTGCTGGCCACCTTTCAGCCCCATGTCATTAAATTAGATATGGAATTAACCCGTGATATTGATAGCAACCATGCCAAGCAAGCGATTGTGGCCGGGGTATTACTGACCGCAACACGATTAGGCATTGATATTATTGCCGAGGGCATAGAAACCCCCGCCGAATTAAAAACGCTCAGGGATTTTGGCGTGCGCTATTTTCAAGGCTTCTTATTTGCCAAACCTGCAACAGGCCACCTGCCGCTGGCCAAACGCTAGCGGATACATCAACGATGCCCCATTAAATGTGCCGCTCTTCATTTTAGAAACTGATTGCTTATGTTGGAAGAAGCCATGCCTGAAGCCGCACGCCGTGCTTTCCTTAAATCCAGCTTAGCCACGGGCTTTGCCCTTGCCGTCAGGCCGGTTGCAGCATCCACTATTCAGACAGCCAGCCAGGGTTTACTGGCAGGGCCGGTGAATATAGGGGAGATGCCAGCCTATCGCGCACAGCCAGAGCAAGGCACTCAGGTACTGCCCACCGTGATCGTGATCCAGGAAATCTTTGGCGTGCACGAGCATATTCAGGATCTTTGCAGGCGTTTTGCCAAGCTGGGTTATTTAGCCATTGCACCTGAGCTGTATTACCGCCAGGGCGACCCGCGCCAGTTTACGGATACGCAATTACTGGTCAAAGAATTAGTCAGCAAAGTGCCGGATGAGCAGGTATTGGCTGATTTAGACCGCACAGCAGCATGGGCGGCCACGCATGGCGGAGATCCACAACGCCTTGCCGTCACAGGCTTTTGCTGGGGAGGCCGTATTACCTGGCTGTATGCTGCGCATAGCTCCAAAGTGAAAGCCAGCGTGGCCTGGTATGGGCGGCTGACAGGGCAAACCAGCAGCAGTAATCCGCAGCACCCCATCGATATTGCACAAAAAATAAAGGCCCCGGTTTTAGGCTTATACGCGGGCAAAGACCAAGGCATTTCGCTTGAATCGGTAGAGCAAATGCGTAAAGCGCTGCGCCCGCAAGCCCAGCCTTTTAATATCGTTGTTTACGACAATGCCAGCCATGGCTTTAACGCAGATTACCGCCCCAGCTACCACCCTGCCGCAGCTCAGGATGGCTGGAAAATGATGCTGGATTGGTTTAAACGCTTTGGCGTTTGATGTTTTATCAAGACCTGCCATTTAAGGGAAGGCGCCCTGCTGCGGTGTGGATTTTTACGTCTGCTTGTCTCCCCCTTAAGCCTTATCCGCCCAAATTCATCACCAGCCTGTCATTTACTTGTAACACACTGCACGCATATTCTTAAACATACTCACGCTATATACCTACAATTACTGAAAGTAAATACGGATTGAGCTTTAATTTACGGCAGCGAACCACACGCCAACAGCCGCTGACGGCCTGTCAGGCTTAAGTCATGCACAGCACATCAATTTGCTAAAGGAGCAGTTTTGCGCAAGATTATTGGCCCCCTGTTGGCTGGCATTCTGGGAATAGCCGTTTTAATCGGGCTATTTTTTTCTGCTCACGATAAGCAAAAAACAGATGGCGCAGCGGCGCAGGCTGGCAAGCTAACCCTGGCTCGTGGCTTAATTGGCTCTGAAAAAGAGCCGTTTTACCGCGACCCACGAGTCATCCAAGCCTTTGCCCGCTTGGGTTTGCAAGTAGAAGTGCAAAAAGCCGGCTCGCGCGAGATGGCCGTGCATCCAGATTTAATAAGCTTTGATTTTGGCCACCCCGCAGGCAGCCCTGCGGCATTGCGGCTAAAGCAAGTGATGAAGGCGCAAAAACTCTACACGCCTTTTTTTACCCCCATGGCCGTAGCCTCATGGCAAAAACTGATTCCCATGCTGGAAAGCAACGGCCTAGTACAGCGCCGAGATGGGGCTTACTACATTATTGATATGAAGCGCTTACTGGAGTTTATTAGCGCAGGTAAACGCTGGCGTGAGCTAAAAAACAACACCGCTTACGATAGCGGCCGCTCGATTTTAATTTCTAGCACCGACGTGCGTAAGTCTAACTCTGGGGCCATGTATCTAGCGCTGGCAAGTTACTTACTCAATGATAATAATGTGGTGCAATCCGATGCAGAAGTGCAAAAAATATTGCCCTTAGTCAGCCCACTATTTCTTAAGCAAGGGTTTCAAGAATCCAGCTCCGCCGGGCCATTTGATGATTACACCAGCATGGGCATTGGCAAAGCGCCGCTGGTGATGGTGTATGAATCGCAGTTTTTAGAATTCCAATCCAAGCTCCCCCAGCCTAACCCAGACATGCTGCTGCTCTATCCACAACCCACCGCTTTTACCAAGCATGTATTGGTGCCGTTTACCGAAGCGGGCAATCGGGTGGGTGAGGCGCTGGAGCACGATCCTGAGCTGCAAAAGCTCGCTGCCGAGTATGGCTATCGGGGCAGCGCAATTGCGCATTTTTCTGAGTTTCTAAAGCAGAAAAAGCTCGCAGCACCCACCACCCTTGTTGACGTGATCGACCCGCCCAGCTTTGAAATGCTGGAGCGCATGATTGAAGGCATTGCTCAGCAGCTGAAGTAATTTCAGCCTGGCCAGCTGAAGTAATCCCAAGCCCACACATCCAACTGGAGCACACCATGAGCGATACCCTGCAGCCCCCAGAAGCCCTCGTGCTCACCCCACCGGAAGCCGTGATTGCGGTGCCTGCAGAGCGTGCGCCAGAAATGGCACCGCTCAGTAGCGAGCTTAAAAACAAAGTTGAAGAACAAGTTAGCCGCTTTGTCAGTGCGCTGGTGGCTGAAGATGTTAGCAGCGATAGCTTTAAACAAAAGCTGGATGCCGCGTTTCATCTGGGCAGAGAAGAAATCTCGCAGGCAGCGGGCCTGATGACGGGCCGGTTTATGGATCGCAATCTGGCGGGTGTTGAAGATAGCGCGGCCTTTAAAGCCATCGGTGCATTACGCGGCCAGCTGGATGAACTAAACCCAGGTAAGCAGGGCGATTTATTATCCGAAAATAAAATCCTCGGCCTGATCCCCTTTGGTAACAAGCTCAAAGCATATTTTCGCAAGTTTCAATCCGCAGGCACGCAGCTCAATACGGCATTACAGCAGGTGCACGCCGCCCGCGACGATATGCTGAAAGACGCCGCCGAGATTGAAACCATCAAGCAAAAGCTGTGGGATGCGATGCAAAAACTAGGGGCCGCAATTCACTTTGCCCGCGAGCTGGACCAGCGCCTGGCCGGTGAAGTGGAAAGGCTTAAAACCAGCGATGCCGAGCGCGCCCGTGCGCTGGAACAAGAAGTGCTGTTTTATGCAAGGCAAAATGTCAGCGATATGCAAACGCAGATGGCCGTTACCGTCAACGGCTATATGGCGATGGAAGTCTTAAAAAAGACCGGCCGTGAAATGGCCAATGGCTGCAGCCGCGTGGCCACCACCGGGATGTCGGCACTGGCCGTTGCCACCACCGTGGCCCGCGCGACCGGCAATCAAATTGAAGTGATGAATATGCTGCAAGGCGTGTCCGGCACCATTGGCGATTTGATCGAACAAAGTGGCAAGGCACTCAATACCCATGTGCAAAAAACCGGTGAATTTGCCAGCTCGCCGCTGATTGGCATTGAGCGGATTCAATCGATGTTTGATCAATCCTTTGCCGCAATGGATGCAATGGATAAATTTCGCTCTGAAGCCATCGGCGTAATGGGCAAAAATAATGAGTTAATCCGCCAGCAAATCGAGCGCGCCCAAACCTATGTAGACCGGGCACAGGGTGAAAGCGTGCGCCAATCGCTAAGCAGCAGCACCAGCGATGGGCCGGTAAAGCTTTAACCCATTTGATCGCCAGCTAATGAGCCCCACTATGCGCAAAACGTTTGCCCTGCTGCTTGCCACGCTATTTTTACTGACTGCTTGCGAAAAAACACCGCAAATGGCAGCCCTTCTCAACGACGACGCACTCACCGTGTTGGCGGGCTCTGAGCTTAAGGATATCGAGCCGCTTTTGCCGCAAATTACGGCAGCAACCGGCATCAAGCTTAAGTTGAAATACGCGGGTACTTTAGATGCCGTAGAGCAAATCCAATCGGGGGCGGAGTACGATTTTGCCTGGCTGGCCAGCAATAAATATGCGCTGCTCACTCCAGCCGCCAAAGCCAGAATTAAGGCCAGCGAGCGCACTATGATTTCGCCGGTCGTACTGGGGCTCAAAACCAACAAAGCCAAAGCGCTTGGCTGGGCCGATGCCAACCACGCGCCAAGCTGGCGTGATATTGCCGATGCAGCAGGTGCTGGCAAGCTGCATTTTGCGATGAGCAGCCCCGCCAGCTCAAACACCGGCTTTGCCGCGATCTTGGGCCTAGCCTCGGCCGTAGCGGGTAAGGGCGACGCGCTGGAGCTAAAAGACATCGATTTTAAAACCCTCACCGCCTTTGCTAAGGCGCAATCCCTTACCGCCGGATCATCGGGCTGGCTGGCCGAAGTGTATGAAAAAGAAGCGGCTAATCTGGATGGCATCGTCAATTACGCATCGGTATTGCATGGCATGAATAGCCGCTTAAAAGAGCCGCTGACGCTGATCTACCCTAAGGATGGCGTCATCACTGCTGATTATCCTTTTATGCTGCTTAAAGAATCACAGCGCGCCGCTTACGACAAACTCGTGGCCTACCTGAAAGGCGCAGAATTTCAGCAGGCCATGAATAAAGCCAGCTATCGCCTGCCGGTGAATGCATCCGTCAAACCCATTATCGCCAGCCAAGATTATTTTGAGCTGGCCTTTCCCGCCAAGCTAGAAGTGGTAGACGGCCTGCTGGATGCCTACCTCAACACGCTGCGCCGCCCTGCCGATTCAACCTTTGTGGTGGATGTCAGCGGATCGATGCAAGGCCCGCGGATTGAGCAACTGCGCCAATCGCTGACGGGCTTGGCTGGCGGCGATAGCAGCCTGTCTGGCCGTTATGCCAGGCTGCGCGACAGAGAACGCATTGCACTGCTGCGCTTTTCAGATCATGTAGAAGACCAGCAGCTTTGGTCATTAAGCAGCGATAAAACCAGCAATGCCAAGCTGCTGCAAGCCTTTAGTGATTACGCCAGCCAGCTGCAAACCACCGGTGGCACCGCCATTTATACCGCTGCTAAAGCCGCGTATGAGGCTGCACTGCTACGCCAGAGCAAAGACCCGGACCGCGTTTATTCCTTATTACTAATGACCGATGGCATCAATAATGACGGCATGACGCTGGAAGAATTCAAACAATGGTTTGGCACGCTGCAGCCCCGGCAAAAGCATATTCGTATTTTTGCCATCCTCTTTGGCGAGGCAAAAAGTGAGGAGCTGGAAGTGCTGACCCAAGCCAGTGGCGGCCGTGTTTTTGACGCCAACAAAGCCGGCCTGCAAGCCGCGTTTAAAGATATCCGGGGCTACCAGTAATGCCGACCCGCCTGATGCTATTTATTTACAGCAATCGCAATATCGCTGGCAGCGTCTGCGCACTGTTGGTGCTGGCGCTGTTTTTTGGCGGGATTATCCACGCGTGGTGGCTGCCGCTCACAATCGGTGCCTATCTGTTTGGCTGGCTGATTCTGCCCCCAAGCCGCCCGCCTATTTTAGAACAACTGCCGCAAATGCCGGTTGATCAGGCCATCGACGCCATCTGTGCCGATTTTGGCCCACGCCTGCCCGCCGGGCCACGCGACCGCCTTGGCCAGATTCAAGCACTGATTCATGAACTGGCACCGCGCTTTGCCAACCCTGCTTTTCCTGCCACCGCCCGCATTGAACTAGCCAATACCGTAAGCCGTGATTTGCCCGCCACCATAGGTAATTATCTGGCGCTGCCCGCCAGCTTTGCCAAAATGCACACCCTGCGCGATGGCAAAACCGCCCAAACGCTGCTCACCGAGCAATTGGTGCTGCTGCACAATGAGCTGACAGAAATCGCCGCCGATCTATACAGCGAAGACGCCGATAAACTCATCAGCCACGGCGAATACCTGAAACAAAAATTTCAGCCTTACCAGTTTATTGATCACTAAGGCAATATTTCATTTGTATTTCAGTAAAATTACAATTTTATGAACTTATCTCTTTAAGCCCCACCGCTTCTTATGATGAAATAAAGGCACAACAACCGCACACGGCCTTTTTCAGGACAACATCATGAGCAAGAAACCAAAATCATCTGCACCAAGCGATCCAGGCCGCCGCCGCTTACTAGGCGGGCTGGCCGCAATAGGTGCTGCATATACCCTGCCTGCGATGAGCGATGCCAAATCGCCCACCGCTCAAAAAACCAGTCTGGCAGGCAAGCAGCATTTAAAAGATAAAGTAAAAAATATCGTCGTGATTTACTTAGAAAACCGCAGTTTTAATAATCTTTACGGTAATTTCCCAGGCGTGGCCGCACCTTTAGCCAGCGCACAATACGCGCCCCAGCTGGACAGGGATGGCAAGCCATTAACGACCCTGCCTAAAATTTGGGGTGGGCTGGTGCAACGCGGGCAGATGGTGGCGGGCAAGCGTTATTTTATAGATGAGCAACAAATCAGCGGCCTGCCTAATGCCCCATTTGCACTCAAAGACGAGGCCGGGGCACTGCTGCCGGAATCGGTGATTACCCGCGATCTGTGCCATTTGTTTTATCACAACCAGATGCAAATCAACGGTGGCAAGAATGATCAGTTTGTCGCATGGGGCGATTCTGGGGCACTGGTCATGGGGCATTACAGCGAAGGAGCCAAAAACCTGAATCTTTGGCAAATCGCCCGTCAATACACGCTATGCGATCACTTCTTTATGGCGGCATTTGGTGGCTCCTACCTGAACCATCAGTTTTTGATTTCTGGCCGCACCCCGGAATACTTCAATGCAGCACAGAGCCCCGCCAAAGAAAAAATTGCCGTATTAAGCGATGGGCCACAGGGCTTTCAACTGGCGATCAGCCCCAAATCCCCCGCATCGGCCATGGATGGCAAGCCCAAATTTATCAATAGCGGCGCCATTACCCCCGATGGCTACGCCGTAAATACCATGGCCCCGCCTTATCAGCCCAGCTACGTGCCCCCTGCCCCTGGCGGCGATCCGCTTCTGGCCGATCCGGCAGACCCAGGCACACTGCCACCGCAAGATTACAACACCATCGGCGACTTACTTTCAGCTAAAAAAGTAAGCTGGGCTTGGTATGGCGGCGCATGGCAGGCAACGCTGGATGGTAAAGGCGGCGCAGATGCACCTAATTTTCAATATCACCATCAGCCCTTCAATTATTTCAAACAATTTGCACCGGGCACCCAAGCACGCGAAACGCATTTATTAGATGCGGGCATGGGCGACAGCCCGATTTCCAACCGCTTTATCGCCGCAGCCGTGGCAGGCACGCTGCCGCAAGTGGCTTTTTATAAGCCACAGGGCAATTTAAATATGCATGCGGGCTATTCCGATGTGCAATCGGGCGATCAGCACACGGCCAATGTGCTGCAACACTTAATGAGCGGGCCGCAGTGGAAAAACATGGTGGTGATCATTACCCATGATGAAAACGGCGGCTGGTGGGATCACGTTGCCCCGCCTAAAGGCGATCGCTGGGGGCCAGGCTCCCGCATCCCCGCCATTATTGTTTCGCCTTTCGCCAAAAAAGGTACGGTGGATCACACCCTCTATGACACCACTTCCATCATCCGCTTTATCAGTAAAGTGCATGATTTGCCCGAACTAGAAGGCATTCAATTGCGTAACGCCGCCTTTAAGGCTCGCGGCGCGCAGCCTCCGGGCGATCTGACCGCGGCGCTGGATTTATAAAACTCTCAATGAAGATGCAAAAAGCCCCTGTCTGAACTGACCCCAATTAGTTGGACAGTATAAAAGCTAGGCGCTCAAGGGCTGGGTTCTGTATTGCACAGGACTCAGCCCTTTTAACTTCAGTTTGATTCGGTCGTGGTTATAGTAATGGATGTAAT